>NZ_CBCSKT010000025.1:0-5895 GCF_965140895.1 Legionella sp.
TGCTCCCGTTGTTTCATTGGAGGCAATTATCTACAGCTTATTTGGGGAGTTCTAGGTGGGGTTAATTAGGCGCTTACGAGGTACCACCTTTGAAGGCCATTTGATATCTATTTGGCATTTCGAATAGTGTTTTTAAAGCCCAGACTATCCAAATGTCCTTTTCGAGAATTATTGCGGATTTACCAAGGTCAGTCGCAAGTGTATTTAAAATTTGAGATTGGTCTTTTAAGCTTAATTGTATAAATACATCTGACAATTTAATTTTCCTTTTCATATTGTATAATAATATTGCTCATCCACCCCGGCATTTCATTTTTTGCATTTACAAATTTATTAAATTCTTCCGAAGTAAGCCTACTTTGAATAATTTGAATGGATTGGATTGATACTTTTTCTTTACCCAAGTGCCACAAAGCCTGAATAGCAAGACCTGCCTCTGAATTGGGAAGAGGCAGTTTCTTGCGACTCACGTGTTTCAAACTAATCTCCAGTGTACCCATTTTAAAGTGTCTGTTGCGGCCTGTAGTAAAAAAAACAGGTTGTGCGGGAGTCTGAGTAGTAAGCCCCATTTTTCTGGCTGCTTCTGCGCCGCTTATTTGAATACGTTCATTCGATTGTCTTGCAATTGCTTTTGCAACTTTAAATGGCTCGGGCATTACAATGCCAACAAAGCGATTTTTTTCTGGACGAACATATACTCCCTGAGTTATGCGGACAATTTCCCCAGATTTTGTAAGCCTGGATAATGCCTGATCAACTGCGGGTCGCTTACCGATCTTAATCATGGAGGAGGTGGTGAATGGTTCGCCACGAGGTTTCCTCTGAATAAAATTTTCAACTTGAGTAGTAATATTCATTTCGTTCTCCTATGTCATAAAATATATACTACTTTCTGACAAAACTCCATGGCTTTTATGAATAAATATTGATCTTATTAACCAAACTAATCCTTATTAAGAAGGGGGTAATTGTAGAGCCAGGGAATCTAGAATGGCGAGCTAGAGCCGCCGAGATCATCAAAAGTAACAAACTAGACATAGGTGTAGTGCTCCCCATTTAAACCAGTCCACCTAGTTTAAAAATAACGACTAGGAATAGGACTAGTAATATGACTATATCGACAACAATAGAATGTAATGAAATAATCCAGTCGAGCACTAATCGGCGCTGATGGACGCTCTTAGAAAAACAACAAATTGTCCATGAGATTGAAAAGCCTTAATGACCCAATTGATACCACTACACCTCAAGGGCTGTTAATATTCAATATATTTGGCTCTTTGGAGGAATTTGAAAGAGAACTTATTAAGGAAAGAACAGTTGCTGGTCTTGAAGCCGCAAGAGCGAGAGGAAAAAAAGGTGGTAGACCAAAAGGTTTATCAAAAAGAGCTTTAGGATTGCGCATTCAGCAGAGCTTTTATATAAAGAGGGAATATTTAGTGTCTCAGAAATATGCGGGCAGTTAGCAATTTCTAGAGCAACTTTATATAAATATCTACGCTCTCGAAACGTTATTATTTCTGCTGAAACTCAAAGAAAGCGTCGTCACTGCGGATTCCACTGATGCCGATCAACGATTCCATTCCATCGCGATCAGAGATTCCATTTGATGCCGATCACGGATTCCATTCGATGGCGATCAAACCGGAGCAAAGCGACGCTTTTTTTAAGTTTATGACTTATCCTCCAGATTATCGAATTTTGTAGTTGATTTTTTTCGCATTGACTCACCTTTCATATCAATTCGATGAGCGTTATGAACAAGTCTATCCAAGATAGCATCCCCCAATGTCAAATCACCAATAGCCTCATGCCAGAGTTTAACAGGTAGTTGGCTCGTCACAATGGTTGAGGACTGATTATGCCTGTCATCCATAATTTCAAGTAAATCCCGGCGTTGCTCATCATTCATCGGAGCCAAACCCCAATCATCCAAAATAAGGAGTTGGATTTTTTCTAATGAGGCAAGTAACTTGGGGAAACTTCCATCACCTCTAGCGAGTTCAAGTGCCTGAAATAGTCTTGGTAAACGTAAATAACGTGCCGTAAAATGAGTACGACATGCTTGATTAGCTAACGCACATGCGAGCCACGTTTTACCGGTACCCGTAGGACCAGTAATCAGTAGATTTTGTTTTCGTCCCACCCAAGAACAATCGGCAAGTTGCTTAATTACCGCCCTTGAGATACCTCTTGAAACGGAGTAATCAATATCCTCAATACACGCATTGGCTTTGAGTCTGGCTTGCCTCAATCGAGCGCCTAGCTTGCGATTTCCACGTACAATACATTCTCGCTCCACCAGTAAACTAAATCGTTCATCAAAAGATAACTGATGAATATCAGAGTGCTGCATCTGCTCTTGCAATGCCTCAATCATGCCGTGGCAACGTAATTCTCTTAACTGTTCAAACAGTGGCTGTGTTAACATAACATTATCTCCTTGAGTCTATTAATGATAGTAATTTGCACCACGGACATTCTCATGGTGATTGGTTATATCAGCAGCCGCGCTCGTGCTGGCAGGCTTTGATAGCGGCTGCTTATCCAGCCCATTCTTTAAAATGGACTCAATATTTTTATATCGAACGGCACCAATATGAAGCCCTCTAATCGCTGCATTTTCTAAACGTTCTTTTCCATATTTTTTACTCATGCGAAGAATACCAAGGCATGCCCGATAACCTTGCTGGGGTATTTTATGCAAACCAATAACGTCATCAATTAGTTGAGCTGTATGTGGCCCAATACTTTGTGCCCATCGATGTAATCGTTCAGGTGTCCATGTGACGTAATCCTGATGAGCCTTTGGCATATGTTCATTCTGCGTGGTATGGCCTGGCTTATAGGAGCGCTGATGCAGCGCGATGCGTTTGTTATGTAGAAAGCACTCAATCGTTCGGTCGCCAATTCGAACATCAATGAGTTCCCCTAGATAACGCCATGGAATACTGTAATGATGTTTCTCAATGGTTACATGATAATCAATGCCGGCTTTAGCACGTTTCCAATAAGCAAATTGATAACGATGAATAGGTAATGATTTTAATGCGGGTTTATCAATTTCTATAAACTGGGAATAACGAGAGCCGACTAACTGTTGAAATGGACGTTCATTATAAGCGTGTAATAAAGGGGCAATTGCTGTGTTAATCTCAAAAATACTAAAGAAAGTACAATCTCGCAGTCGAGCTAAAATCCATCGTTGAATACCCTGTACACCCACTTCAACTTTAGCCTTGTCTTTCGGGGAGCGTATTCGAGCAGGAATAATAGCAACATGATAATAGTTGGCCATTTCTTGATACGTCATGTTGGTATCGGGGTCGTAAAGATGGGGTTGTGTAACTCCTGACTTAAGATTGTCAGGCACAATGCACGTGGTAACCCCGCCAAAAAATTCGAATGCACGAAGATGTGCGCCTATCCAATGACGTAAGCTCTGGCTTTCCGCTGCCTCAACAAAGGTATAGTTCGAAGCACCAAGCACTGCTACAAAGATTTCTGCTTTGTGTAGTACGCCTGTATCTTTATCAACCCATGGAACAGTTAGCCCTGAATAATCTACGAATAGTTTTTCACCGGCATGATGGGTAATACGCATGCCTGGATTCAGTTTGCACGAAAAATCTCGATACATCTCACAAAAACGACTGTACCCATATCCATCAGGATGTTGGCTGCGATATTCATACCATAGTAATAATAAAGTGACTCCCTTGCGCTTCAGTTCTCGATGAACCCATGATAAATCTGGGGTGGAGCGGTTCAGTTTCTTGGGATTAGACTCTTGTGGAAATAAGCGAGCATAAAGTTCCTCATCACACATCGACGTAGGCAGAGGCCAAATCACGTCAAACATTTTTGCACGTGATAAATAGCTACTCACAGTGCTAGCACTAATACCAACACTTGCTGCAATTTCTCTATTGTTCAAGCCACTTTCGTATCGTAACTTTAAAACTTCTCTTATTTTACGCATCGATAGCTTCTCCGTTGGCATTTCTATTTTCCTTCTGTTTAACCAAACAAAAGGATAAAACGGTTTATTGTGCGTCGCTAAATATGCTTACATCTTGTTCATTCTTGATCGGCTTAAAATGGAATCTTTGATCGGCATCAAATGGAATTCGTGATCGACATCACTGGAATCTGTGATCGGCATGGAGTGGAATATGCATAAAGTGCAAAAAACTTCCGGCACATTCGAAAATTTTATTTCTCGATAGCGAATGGGTTTCAATTGTTGATAAACATTTTTTCAATAAACGGGTTAAACTTTCAACTCTGAACTGCTCTTATCCACAACAAAGTATTAACATGCATAAAATTTGAATGAAGAGGACGTTGTCTTGAATTCAATTATTGGCTATAATTTCATTAACACACCCGCCAAGCCTCTATTGATCTAGATCAATATGCTCAAATCGAGCGGGTTTTTTTTATCTAAAAATAAGGTGCTATGTATGGCCGTGTTCATTAAGCCTGCAATTACTCCTATAGAACAGCTTCAGTTATTAAAAAAACGTGGGCTTCTGATCCCAGATGAAAACAACGCACTGAGCTTTTTGAATAAAGTTAGTTTTTTCAGGCTAACTCCTTATATGCGCCCTTTTCAAATGAGTAACAATGAGCACCAGTTTTTGTCAGGAGTTAAATTTCACCAACTTACAAAGCTTTATGAGTTTGATAGGCGACTACGCTTATTAATAATTGATGCAATTGAACGAATAGAGGTAGCTGTTCGCGCTCACATATCCAATAGGCTCGGTAATAAATACGGTTCCCATTGGTATCTAAGTAATGAACACTTTAAAAAAACCTATCATCATGAGCGTTTAATCAAGACTATACAAGAAAAACAACATGAGGCTCTAGAAAATTACAGTCGAGAGTGTCTTCGTATTGACGGCTTGAGGACAAACGATAAAACATATAAAATTTACCTAAAGGAAAAGCGCAGACAAGAAAGTTATGCTCGTCATTACTCTTTAACCTATCATGAACCAGAATTAATGCCCGGATGGGCCATGCTTGAAGAAATTTCTTTAGGCGAATTATCCCATCTCTATAAAGGGTTAGCAAAAGATAAAGATAAAAAAGCTATAGCTAATGGTTTCAATCTTTATCCGCCATTACTGGAAAGTTGGCTTCACACTATAACAGTCATTAGAAATATTTGTGCGCACCATGCGCGATTGTGGAATAGAGAACTAGGTATTAAACCTGCCTACCCTACTCAAAAAGATTTTATCTGGCCTACATACTTAGATAAAGATCATCCTCATACACGCATAGCGACCGTTTTTTCCATTCTTCACCATATGATGAAAAGAATTAGTCCTGAAACAGAATGGTGTAACAGATTATTAGAGTTATTTAATAGTTTCGATGAAATACCTTTAAATAGTATGGGATTACCCGAATATTGGGAAAAAGATACTTTTTGGAAATGAATATATTTTAGCCTAATTGTTTATACATGCAGACACAATTAAGCTAAATGCCTTAAAAAACCCTACCGTGAAATTTACGTATTTGAGTACGACATTAGTGACATTTACCCTCGGAATAAATTACAATAAAATCAATATGTTAAAATAGAGATAAAAGGCTCATAATCCGTTGCCTCCAGTAATATCAAGTATATTTCAAAACTCATCCGCAACAGCATCCTATAGTTAAATTAATGTGATTCATTGAACAGTTGAATCGTGAGCGGTTAATTAACCCCACCCTTCAGAGGAAAAATTAAGTCCGATATGCTACGCATCTCATTGAGAAGAGAAGGATTAACTATTGTATGAGATAAAGAACGCAAACAATCACGAGCTCCAGTAATAATCTTAACTAGTATAGAATTATTCTCAAGCAACCTTATTTTCCAAACATGGG
>NZ_CBCSKT010000026.1:0-5884 GCF_965140895.1 Legionella sp.
TGAAATCTCATAATGCCGATACTTTTAATTCATTTCAGAAAAAATTTCCAGTACTTTCAATGGCGATGGGTATATATTCTTTAGGGTCGCTTTCAATGGTATCCAGCTGTTGTTTAAACTGTTTGCTCCAAATGTCTTTGACCCACGGTTTAATCTTTGGGGACCATTTTGGATAATCATATCCGCCTCCACTATATTTAAGATTTTCTTGCAAGACACTATAAATTTCATTCCAAATCATATTGCGAAACTCCAGACTCATTCTATTTTTTTGAAAAGGTCCCGATTCCATTTTATTTATCCTATTCCGAGATTATGGTTTTAATTCTTCCGAGGATGAAAAATCGCCTCTTTGTAGTTTGGAGGGTACTGAATTTATCCTAAATCCCTTATACGCAATGTTCCTGGCCATAATTATCTCTCCATCTAATGATTAATTATAGATCATCTTGCTATGGGGGATTAATGCGCATTAATTACTCGGCATGGAAAATAGAGAACAGGTGTGACGTTTTTTACCCTAAAAAAGAGAAATAGCTAAAAAAGAGTGAGAAATACCTTTTATAACATGTTGCCAAAGCACCTTAATATGTGTTCTATTTCGATGCGATTCGCCCGCTTTTTTTTCTTGGCCTCCCTCATACCACACGAATCCAGATTCACGGTTTTATCTTGATATGTACAACCACAATAAATCGTTTGCGGATGATTCTGAAATAATTGCTGTACTATTTTTTTAGACAGAGCAAACGAACTGGGGGACTCAGCCCATACCAATTGACTTAGACACAATAGGCTATAGAGTAAAACACGCATCCCCAGCTCCTCCCAACAATTAGGGGGAGGAAGTGTACTGCAATAAATACTTAAAGCAAGCTTATTGATTAATTACATAATAGGATGTTTCAAAATATACGACATGATTACAATTGCTCGGCACTGAAT
This sequence comes from Legionella sp., assembly GCF_965140895.1. GTDB lineage: Bacteria > Pseudomonadota > Gammaproteobacteria > Legionellales > Legionellaceae > Legionella. The sequence continues at coordinate 946 of NZ_CBCSKT010000026.1, forward strand.
ATTACATTGAGCTTTATAAGTTGATAGACATTTCAGTTAGTTGCTCATTAACTGTCCCTTAAATCGTAATTAGGTATTGCCACATCAATTAACACTTTGGTGTAGTTATTTTAAATTAAAAATAATCTTTTTGATGATTATGGTTCATTTTTTTTGCATAATACGAACTGAATTTATAGTGTTCAAATATATAAATTCATAGGAGAATATTACGGATAGATTAACGACAGGAGTTAAATCAATTGGAGTAATCTATGAGAATTAAACATAATATAGTAGTTTGTGTCTTAATGGCTATTGCTATTAATGCCAATTCGGCATGGAATGGAATTTCCGATCATAGTCGTGCCAACTGTGCAAATAATGAATCCATCACATGGGATCATTCGGAATTTCACCGACTCGCTGTTGTTTCATTCCATACCGCAGACTATATGAATCGTATGGGACAATACGAGCAACATCGCACAGAAGATTTCTGGGCTACAACTCGACGTTCCGCTGCGGTGCATTGGGGTGAAGGAACAACACCTGCTGGGTATTATCTAGTGCAAGGATGGCATTGGGAATATATCGGTGGAAATGAAATTTTACGAGCCACCACGGGTGTAGATAACTGCAGTATTTATGATGGATGGTGGAATTTTTAATTCATTTCTTATAATTTAAATAAAATGGAATAACTCATGAAAACTAAATTACTTTCAACAGGTATTGTCTATTTATTATCTCAAGTTTGTTTTGCATCATTAGACATGTCTTCTGTGAATATACCGGAAGAAGCAAGACCCAAAATTGATAAAAAATTACTTTCAGCCCAATTTAATGAAATAAAAGAAAAAGGATATATTGAAAGAACAAGTCTTAAATATGAATATTTAAGTGGAATCGAAAAGCGCCTCAAATATGAATCTCAAGGGCATATTAAAAGTACGCACCTTAGGAAGGATTTAACAAATATTGTGACCCATTCTTCGCTGAAAACGGTTCCTTTAGATGCTAAATCAGTCACGCTCGGTTATGCGCCTGTAGGTACATTTAATGAAGATACTGGATGGACTGGACTCACTGAAATTTTCAAATCAAAAGATTCTGGTATCTGCCAATTTTCACATTTCGATTTGAAGGCAAGTAAAGGGGCTTATTCGCTGTCTAAAGAAAATGAACGAAGGGATGTGAATGGTAAATACACTTATGTCGAAGTTACCGGTAAGGAAAACGAAGGATTCGATTATAAAGTAGTCTGGTTTGAAGATTTGAATATGTATACGCTTAGCTGCATTAATAAAGATTTTTCAAATGGATTTAGAGAAAAAGTGATACATTTGGCGAAAAAAATAGATATTGGAGCTAGTTAGGTTAACACCTTCTTTACGGAGGCAAGCTTGTTTTAACTTAATCTGACGCGAATGCCTGTAAAATCTACGAGAGGAGGGTCTTGAATCCTGAATTGTTGCTAAAGTTTCCTGAAGAAACTTTAAATTCAAACATCAGGGTCTGACCTAATGGAACTCCCTTAAGTTTTCCAGGTATTCATGTCAAAGTTTATAGCTGGGCGAATTCAAATAAGTGAAAAGTGAAGCTCTAAAATCCGCATTTGGCTAGCACATCGGCAGAAATGATCCGACCTCTACAACAATAAAATATGTACAAAATTTCGTTGGTTACAAAAAATAATTTTTATAACATGTTGTCAACGCGCCTTAATATGGGCTTTGTCGCAAAAAAATAAGGGCTGGTTTACAATCGGTGCCATCAATACCAAGGGTGGTACTAATATGATTAGTTTCAAATGGCGTCATTTTAAGCAGGATATTATCTTAATGCTGGTCAGATGGTATCTGGCATATTCCATGAGTTATCGTAATATTGAAGAGTTAGCTTTGGAGCGTGGTCTAAAAGTAGACCACTCCACCGTTAATCGCTGGGTTATAGACTTTTCCCATCAATTGGAAGAAACATTTCGTAAGCGCCACAAACGCCCTGTTGGGATTTCATGGAGGATGGATGAGACTTATATCAAGGTGAAAGGCCAATGGGTTTACTTGTATCGAGCCGTTGATAAAGAAGGTAAAACAGTTGATTTCCTGCTTTCAGAGAAACGCGATGAACCTGCTTCACGAGCATTTTTAGAGAAGGCGATTGGTGCTAACGGCTTACCCGATAAAGTAACTATGGATAAAAGTGGTGCTAATAAAGCGGGAATTGATACGATTAATTTACACTTGACGCTTCTGTTCCTGTTGGGTGGATTGTTCGTCCAGATCACTGTGAGACAAATTAAATACCTCAATAATATTGTGGAGCAAGACCATCGATTCATTAAAAAAATTACCCAGCCAATGAAGGGATTTAAATCATTTCATTCTGCAGAAGCCACCTTATCTGGTATTGAACTACACCACATGCTCAGGAAAAACCAGCATACCCAATCGGCCAATCCAACTATTTTTGAACAGTTCTATGGACTGGCGGCGTAAACTCGCCCAAAATAACCCCGTTCGTCATCTAAAATTATTTTTGCGACAGAACCGATGTGGAGACATCGTTTTAATTTTCATAGAAATTTCAAATCCACATGCATGCGCATAATTTTGTATGGTTTTCCAGCTTGGGTTACTGCTACCCTTTTCCAATCTTGAAATATTCCCTTTTTGAGTCCCCATTCTTTTGGCAACTTCATCTTGAGTCAACCCAGATTTTTGACGCATAGAAAGTAAAGTATCTATTAAAGCAAACTCTGATTCTAATAAATCATACTCCGCTTTTACTTCAGGATTTTTAAATGCCTTATCCTTTAGATTTTGAAGACTCATTTTCAACCTCCGCTTTTCTCTTTTTTGCTAAATCAAGCTCTGATTTAGGGGTTTTATTACTCTTTTTAACAAAAGCATGTAATACAATAATATGGCGTCCTTTCATATAACAATAAAGAGAGCGCCCTATCCCTTCTTGAGCTTTAGCTCTAATTTCAAAAAGACCCTCTCCCATCGGTTCTGTATGTGGGGAACCTAAATTGGCTCCATGCACTTCAATTAATTCCAGTAATTTAAGCATCCTAGCTTGAATCTTAGGAGGCATATCTAGTATAGCCTCCTCAACTGACTCGTTATAAAATTCTACTTTCCAATTCATAGTTTTTTTTTATTATTGTTATCATATATAATAACTCAACCTAGGTAAAATTTCAAATAAATAGCAAACTTACGAAATGTTTCTTCCAATTGATTGGAAAAAGTCTATAACCCAGCGATTAACGGTGGAGTGATCTACTTTTAGACCACGCTCCAAAGCTAACTCTTCAATATCACGATAACTCATGGAATATGCCAGATACCATCTGACCAGCATTAAGATAATATCCTGCTTAAAATGACGCCATTTGAAACTAATCATATTAGTACCACCCTTGGTATTGATGGCACCGATTGTAAACCAGCCCTTATTTTTTGCGACAAAGCCACAGTGCCTGGTGAATGTTTTTAAATAAAACAGTCTTGATTTTATTTGGTCGCTTAAGTCTTATTCGCTTGCTCTTAGGAAACTATGTATCAAGTAAAAAAACCTTAAAAGGAATATCATGTCTATACCCTTAATTGGCATCCCCAACGCCAAAGCACCCGCATCTCAAAAATTAGCGCAAGTACAATTGTGGTTATAAATAAGACCATTTCAGTCAATGATTTAATTTTTAAACATACATTAGAAATAAACAATCAAGTCCAGACGAATTAGTCAACAAATAAGCTTATTGGCCATTTGTTTTCAAAAAATGAGGAAAATAGATTATGAAAATAAATTTCTTTCCCGTAGAGCCATCTGCTCGCGTAAAATATAGTATGGCAGTGGTTAATAATTTCCTTAATCAAATGTCAACATCTCCTACTCGCGAGAAACCCCTAATAATACGGGGTCTCAATGCTGTTCAAATGCGATATATATGGACTGCACTAATGGTTTGGGGAAAAAATCATCCTACATTGACATTTAGTTTTAACGAAATCAAAATTCTCAACGACCATATTTTTCATCCTGGGCAAGAATATCAAATTGGTTTGTTGTGGTCTGATTTTACACCTACCTCTCTTTATAAAACTGAATTTAAACACTATTTAACACCGAACATGTTAATACCCGTAGAGTACCCACAGGCATTTGAGGATGTACCGGTTAGTTTGTACAAAACTATTGAAGAACAAGAACAGTTTAAAATTGAAGAAGCCCAAAATCCAGAAGAAGCTTGGCTGAAAAAGGAAGCCAAAATAAAGAAAGAAGCGTTAAAGCACGAAAATGACAATCTTCAAGAACAAACAGGTACTCTTGAGTCAGGAATAAAAGAAATCTCATTACAGCAAGAAAAAGGAAAACAAACGAAAGTTTCCTCCCTACTTTTCTTTGAAAAAGCGAATGAGATACCCTCTCTAAATCGATTAAGAACAATGGTTTTGTGTGAAGCTATTGAGAGTTATCTTTCGTGGCGAAATAATAAAAATGGAGCAAATAAGCGTGGATATAATGTAACTTCGATTACATGGTTATGGCATTATACCGTTTTTGGTGAAAATCGTGCCAAACAACTCATGCAACAGCTATTAGTTTCTCCTGACGATTGCCTAAATACCTTAAAAAAACATTTTTCAGATTACTTTAGTATTAACAATCATTCATTAGATACTTACCTATTAGAAGCCATTTGGGAAACAAACGTTTTATTTCCTATTTACGTGGAATTACCTAATTTGGGCACTATAACAGCAAGAAAACAGCTTTTAGATGTTATTTTGACGACTGACATGCTATCAGCTCCAGAGAATCAAGATACTCTTGTACCCTGTATTGTTACGTACCTTTTCTCTGAACTGCACATCGCACACAAAGATGCTATTCCTGATTATTTAGCACTGTGCCACCAATATCAACGACGTGAAGATGCAGACAA
>NZ_CBCSKT010000027.1:0-12080 GCF_965140895.1 Legionella sp.
TCGTGTTAACATCTTTTCCTCCAATTAAGAACATTATATCTCTTAACTGGGTTGGTCGCTTCTATTAGACCATGTCATCTCGTTACCTGAGTTCTAATTGCTGGTTCAGTCACAAGACAGTTATCAAAATGGATAATTGCTCTAACCTCATTGCCGTTCTCAACAGCTTGCACTAATTGAGAAAAATTAATGATATTCGTGCCTGCTGCGTTAGCTTGATTTAAAGAAAGTAATAATAACGCGCCAACAATTGATCGCCAGATTTTCATTTATGTCCTCCATGAACCATTTATTCTATGACGCTCATCGCTTATAGTGAGCAATTGTTATTCCACACATCAAGGCAACAATCAATCACATTGCCTTTTAATAAATCATTAAATGTATTTAGTGTATAATCTGTTTGTTAAATTTTCCACTTTTTATTGAGGTTGAATCAATTCAAAATTAAGACCGGACCCATCTTTTTGGGGAAAGTTAATTATAAAGATAAGCATTCTTGATATGTTGCTGTTTGTTGCTAGACTTTATTTTTAGGTTCTTTCTTTATCTATAGTGTTCTTAATTACAAAGGATTGGTTATGGTTACTCCAGTAAAAAATAGTTTTTTATCTTTATTCGTTTTATGTTTATTCAGTTTTAGTACGATACTTTTTGCAGAAACATCTCCCCAAATAGATACTATTCTTACTGATCATGCTTCCGGTAATCACCCACTACCTACGGAAGTCTTTACTAAGGATACCCAAGTTCTTTATGTTTTTTGGAAATCAACCCAGTTGAAAGAAGGACAAAAAATAAAATCAGTTTGGATAGCAGAGGATACCAATCATGTTGCACCACCTAATTATAAAATTGATGAGGTAGAGTTAACGCTTCAGCCTAGGACGAAAGCTAATCTAATTGCGCTATTACCGGGTAATCAATGGAGTGGTAAATTTAAAATTACTAAACCCAATAATGGCTGGCCAGTTGGTAAATATCATATGGATATTTATGTAGATGATAATTTAGTTAAATCTATAAAATTTAATGTTGCACAGGCTACTCAAGTGAGCGCCGAAAATAAAAAATCGGCGAATGGTTGGGGCGTTATCGCTGTTGACTCTGCAAGCAGGGATACAGACTGTGCTTATGGTATCGGTGGTGGTTCCTCTCGTGAAGAGGCAGAAAAAAATGCTCAAAATTTCTGTATTGAAGCAGGTGGTCAACAATGCGGTGTGGTGGTGGCTTATCAACAGTGTGGTGCCTTTGCTCTTTCTAAAGATCATGACGGAGCGGGAACGGGGGGTAGCAAAGAAATTGCAGAAGATATGGCTATAAGTCAATGTAAAGACCCAGATTGTCAGATCATTGCTTCTGATTGTAATTAATCAAAAATCTTCGTTGTGCCGCGGTATATCTGCGGCAACATTATTTGCCTTTTTTCAATTGGTTAACAAATGCATGTAAAGCGTTGCCAAGATCAGTAAATAGGGGGGCTTTCCTATTCTCAAGCACAATATTGCCCAGCAATTTAAATCCTATTGCTAAACACGTCGCATCATTTTCGTTAAGATCTACTCTTTGCTTTGCTCTTTCTACGATTGTAAATAAATCATCATGGCTTCGCGCAGTAAAGGCTAATTCATTTGATGTTTCGTCACCTAATGGTTTAACGCAAATAGCATATTCATGTGATTTCATTTCAAAACTCCTTATAAACGCTCGATATCAATAGCTGCTTGGTCAATGAGCTTTGCTATGTCATACGCCATGTCTTCGGTGTGGTTGGTAGATTCTAATTTCAAAACAATAGCTGTTTTCAAGTTATGCATCGCCCTTATAATTTGCGGCGGTCTTTGCGCCTTAACGAATTCTCTTTTGAGTTGTAGCTTATAAAAAATCCGTTCTATTATGGGGTGGTTCTCATCAAGAATGATGGTTCCACTCTCGGTAATAGCGTATTTTTTACGGCTGCCTTCATGTTCAGCAACAGAAATATGTTGTGACTCTTGCAGGAGCATTAATACGGGATAAATGACACCCGAACTTGGTATGTACTTACCTCCGGCTAAGCCCTCAATTTCTCGAATTAAATCGTAACCAGATTTTGCGTCTTTTGATAATAAGTGCAGGATGAGTAGTTTTAGATGCCCTGACTCAAAAAAACGGCTTCTTTTGTTCGTATGAGGCCTTTCAAAGTCTGGAAAATCTGCTGTTTCATCATCGAGATTCCTATTGTGGGGTCTATTTTTGTGTCTCATGTTGTCCTCTTAATAAAACATATTTAGTTGCTTTAAGATATATCTAAATATGTTTTTTGTCAAACTAGGGTCGGCTTTTTAGTTGTTGCCTTCCGATGTTTACAATTTAAATAAGGTATCAAGAGGGTTGTTCAATATTGATGGGGAAATGGGCTGGCATCAGAAGTAAAAGAGCAAATTTTGCAGTTACTTCCGGAATTACAAGATGCCATTCAAAGCGCAACTACTCAGAAATTTATACCTTCTCCAGCAAATGATTTTTGTAAATTGAATTATGTTCCTTCTGAAGTAAATGCCGAATTAATCGAGCATCTTAATCAGTATGTTTTTCTAGGGATGCGGTAGAGAGAGCCTTCCAGATGTCGGCAGGACTTGCATAAATTAAGCTTTATTAATTAATATGGGCTTAAAATTTTTTTACGAATAGGGTTGAGAACGCAGGATGCTATACATCAAGCTTTTAAGCTCCATGCGAGGATGGTTATTTTTATTACTCATCTTCTGGGTAAACATGGCAATGGCGAATCAACCCCCATCCATCGGAAATTTTTCCTTACCTTCCTCACAACAACCAGCTCCATTTTTTTCATTTGGTCAAAATATTATTGATAAAAATCAATTGATTGTTTCTTACACTCCTAATTACTTATACAGTAAAACGCCGAGTATTCTCGAAGCAACGCCATCTATTCTCTATGGAGTAACTGACTCAGCCTCTATATTATTGACTCTTCCTGTTGCTTTAAAATATACAACGGGCACGAAAACCCTGTCAGGGATGGGCGATTTGGTTCTCGATTTAGAATATGCCTTTTACAGTAATGAAAATTCACACTATTCCGATCAGGCTACGATTATTTTTTCGCCTACATTTCCTACTAGTAATTTAGATGAAATTTCTAAGAAATTTGATCCAACTAGCCGTACATCCGGATTTGCTAGAGCAAATGCGCCGTCTAATTTTAATGCACTGACCTATTTCATTGGCTCAACTTATACTCGTACCTTGGTTGACTGGTATGGCTTTATTGCTCCAGGAGTTCTATTCATCGATAGACAGGATTCCATTCAGCAAGGAACGCAATACTATTACAATTTAGGGGTAGGGCGTACTATTAAATCGGTGGAAAAAAAATACATATTCTTAGGTTTAGTAGAATTAAATGGTCAATACAGCGATAGAACTAAATTAGGCTCAGATATTGTGCCTAATACAGGGGGAAATATTATTTATGCCACGCCATCGCTTTGGCTTTCTACCTCTAAAATGACGATCCAAGTGGGTATTTCCTTACCGATTAGGCAACATTGGTATGGTAATCAAAGTAAAATTTCCTATTATTCAGGTGCTATTGTTACTTGGACTATTGGTTAAAAATAAGTTGGGGCTTGGGCGGTTGTGCCGCAGACAAGTCACTGTACGTCGGATTTTTTGTTAAGGCTATAGAATAACTCAACAACTATTTCACTCTTGTGTCTTATGTTTGAATGACTGAGTCCATTGATCAAGCTCCTCACTTCTTTTTGCCAAATACGCTATTTTTTCTTGGCACTGTAACACCAGATCAATATTGTTTTTCATTAATTTTTTGGTTTCTTCCAATGATTCCGTTATTTCACTTACCTGGAATATGCCAGGAAAATGGGGTGTTTCCAGACTTTGTTGCTAAACCAAAACATTTCATCCTTGCTCTCCCAAAAAATAAAATTGCGCAAATCTGCGCATTTTCAGAATAGCTATTTGAGGCTAGTAATAGCAAGATCATTTTGCAGCTATTCCTTTATATGTAGCCTAAAAAATAATTTTTTTGTTCTAAGCTTTTTTCTGTGCGATGTGGCAGATAAAATTAACCTCTTTTTAACTCACCTTATGCAGAGGCTCTCAGTAACTGTAGCTCATTGAACATGATTTGATTAGCCTTCAGTAATAGTTTTTGTTTGATAGCAAAGTGATTCAAAGAGGTTTTTACTTTCAGCAATTCAAGTTTGCAGTATGCAATGATTGATGCAAACAAATGATTGCGTTGAGTTCTGATGGTCTTGGTTGACGATTTAGATAAGCTTGCATTTTGCTCTCTTCAATTCACCACCGTTTTTGGTAGAATTCGTAAATGCGGCCAGCGTCAATGGTTAAATCATTCGTGACGAGATAAAGCGTCCCGGTCGAGCCGTCTTCCATGACGAGCAGTAGCGGAAAATTAAACTTATTGCTAAATTTACATTAAAATCGGAGTTATGCATGTTAATCCAACCAGAGCAACAGATACCAGAAAAAGACCAGCTTAATCTTGCAAAAAAAAGGAACTATGTATTCAAGAAATTAAGAGCTCTTACCCAACAAGAACAAGCTGACGCCAGAATTAATGAGCGTCTTTTAGAGTTAATTAAACATGCAGAAACATTAGAACCTTCTTTGATACTGAATAAGCACCTAGAGTGGACGTACTCTATGTTAATAGGCCAGCTCCCTATTGAGGATTATTTAAAAAAAGCACAAGAGGCCCAGGAAAAACCGTTTCTTGGTTGGAAAATATTCGGTGGCTTAATGTTGGCTGCGGGATTGACTTATATTGCCTTAGGAATCGCCGGCCTTGGATACGGTTTGGTAACTCTTAATGGTTTATTCATTTTAGGAGGACTTTATGTTCTTGTTGAATCGGTAAACTTTTTTGGGCTGTTTAATGAGATGCCTTGTGCTAAAAGTCCGGATAAAGCAATGATGCAATTTTACGAACTGAAAAAAAATCCATATGATGATAACCCTGTGGAATATGCTGCTGCCGAAGATACTGACACCGAAGATGAGGCGGATGATGAATTAGAAGAGTCTGCGGAAAAACAAAGCAATTTGTCTGCATCGATTTAATGAATAAATTTTAAGAAAAATATCGTCTTATAAAACACGGCATTTATAAGTAGGATGCTGGGCTTTTCAGCTCAGCCTACAGGTCCTACATTCCGTGGTTTCAGCCGGAACTCGCGTGTGCTGCATAAAACACAACAAGAATAAAAACTGTGTTACTACCGTCTGGAGTGTGCTTAAGGTAAAACAATAAGTGATAGCAAAAAAGGTAAGACCTGCTCTTTCAAAACCTAACATCGTCAGGGGTTCTAGAAACCGATAAGTTGGAGCGCAGAGACTATCAGGACTCATGTGCTGATAAGGCACTGAAACAAGAAGCCGTATACAGGTCTGGGTCCGTCATACATGACGGTGCCATTTGAAAAATGGCCAATATCATTGAAAAACCACTCAATTATTTGAAAATGATTACTTAAAGAAGTAGTGACAGCTCTATCGCTTTGAGTATAATGAGTCCCCAATTTTAAATTAATAAGGATGTTATGAGTCTTACAGCCCCAAATAAAAAACTGACGCTATCTGTAATGTTTGCTTTAAGTTGTTATGCAGCAACTTCCGCTTCTAGTAGCTCCCTAGATAAAGACATGAAAGCCCCTTCCTTCGGCGGCGGTATAACAGGTCTTCTTTTACAGCCCGGCGCAAACAATCTTCAATATGCTGTCTATACAACTCCATTGCCATTACCGGCACCTAACTGGTATCCCAAAACAGTGAAGCCAGGATATCGCGCCTCGTTTGATCTAGAACTAAATTATCACTTTGCTAATCGTGTTGATCAAATCGTATTAGACTGGCTGCATTTTAATAGCAACAGCAATGCCAATTTTGCCGCAACGATTCCCAATACCTCCGTTGGCCCAACCTATTATTTTGGCCCAGCTGAACAGTTCTTATTAAATACATCCGCAGGAAGTTCGGTTAAATTCGTTGTTGATGATGTGGGTCTAGTTGCTAAACATCTCATCGTTGTTAGCAAACCCATTCAGGTAGAGCCATTCTTGGGAGTTGATTTTGTTTCCTTAAAAGAAAACATCACGAATAATTATTTAGGAACAGATCCTGTATACGGCCCCTACACTCATAGCACCTATATTGAGTCCCATTATACCGGATTTGGTCCTCGCGTTGGACTTGATGCTCGTTATTTTGCATCGACTCACTATGGAATCAATACAACAGTAGCTGCTAGTGTCTTGGTAGGTGGTTTAAATTCTAGCACTGACTTTAGATCATGGACTGGATATAGTGGTAGCTTGGAGCACAATAATGTTCCAGCGTATACCACACTATCAAAGCAGAACCAAACGGCGATTGTGCCCAAGTTGGATGCTAAAATAGGGCTGTTCTATACTGTGCCATTAAGCTCTGGAGCCAATATCTCGGCACAAGCAGGTTATATGTTTACTACCTATATTAATGCCATTAACCAAGTACTACCAAGCACTTTAGTTCCTGGTTCATGGGAGGCAGGTTCTGTCGCGATTATAAATCAAGCACAACAACAAAGTAATCTATCTTTAAACGGACCTTATCTTAGTTTAGTTTGGAAATAGATTTTAACATTAAGCCCTGACTTTGCGCACTTTATTATGTGTTTTGAGTCAGGGCTTAATTTTATGATGTAAACCCCGTATGAAATTGTCTTAGCACTCAAACATGATGGTGCCTCTTGACCGATCCAGCACTTGATTATTAACTGGTTACTCAGCTAAAGTTCTAACCCATTGTGCAAAAGATTCGTTTTCAAATTCGTAAGTATCTCGGGGAAATTTAAAAACTACATTGTTAAGCTTAGTCATCGCACGCTGAACATATGTAACTTCTAAAGATTCCACCCCTATTTGCGTACAGGCTGTCAATGGCGTTTGCTTCGAAGTGATTATGGGCATTGGCGTCAAATCCACAAGCGTTATAAGATATGGGCTGATCGCGGTATTTGGTGCAATTTAATGTCTTTTGTTAGTGACATTGATGACTAGGCCGTTATGATTGATGCCACTATAGTTCGCGCTCATGCATGTGCATCGGGCTATATGAAGGAAGGGAACGAAGCTCAGGCATTGGGGCGGAGTAAAGGAGGTTTTACTACTAAAATTCACGCTTTGGTAGATGCGCTGGGCAATCCAATTAAGTTTATTTTGACTGGAGGACATCGCAATGATATTACTCAAGCAGCGGAACTATTGAAAGAGCAGCATGACACTGATAAGGGATATGATTCACAGGCTCTTATTGACATTGAGGTGACACAGTTAGATGAACACTCTCGTCAAGTAAAAAGTTACAACCTAGTTAAGCTACTTTTCTCAACACCATTTCCATCTGCGCCTCATATTGATTTGGAGAAACATACCCCAAAAGCGCACTCGGCTTGTCAAAAAAATAGGATTCATTCATGGAGGAGTCCTTGCTATGCTCGGGAGGACGCAGGGAGTTAAATTGTTATAACTCCCTCACAGAAGGAACGAATAAATTTTTTAACTTAATGGCAGAGCCATCCAGACTATGCCAACTTATATTCGAGACGCTCAACTTTTTCTTTTGCCTCAGTTATTTTTTTGGCAGCGTGCTTCATTATTTTTTGATTCTCAGGAGAAAGCAAAATTGATTCTTTCTCAATACTCGTTAATGGCTTTTGGCGAAATGGATAATTTTCATGAACACCAAACCCCACTAATGCCATAATGCGCTTTTTAGGATCAATAACAGCCCATTCAAGTACATAAGTTGTCCCTCCTGATTTAGCATGTCCGTGAAATACAGAACCCTTGGCTTTTCCTGTATTATTGCGAAAGTCAGGTAGCTGTTCTTTTGATGTGGGTCCATAGGTTTGCAATGCATTTTTAAGCGCATTGACGTTAGCAATAAGGACACCATCCCCCTTATTAATCTCTTTAAGATGAGAACAGTTTAAAACCGTCCAGTAATGATCATTGCTCATAGCGCGTAATTGTTCTTTTGGCAAAGGTCCACCGGCATTGACTATTGGAGATATAGTTTTTCTTTTAAAAAAATTAGCTGACATTGTTATATCCATCTACAAAGTTAAAAAAATGGCTGTTAGTGTGTCGGCCATCGACTCAAGAAAATGAGACAATGCAAGCCCAACGTTGGAATTTAAAATGATAACTTATTGCACTCATGCTGTCTATAAAAAGGGCACCGTCAAGTTAACTTTTGCGCTAGACTATATTTTATTTAGAGGCAGAGGGCGATGTTGGCAAAGAAACCCAAAAGATACCATCAGCAAACAATATATTTATGATGGCAGTAAAGACAATCTCTCTGGTTTTGATGTACAACGTGATGCAGAAAATAACCTTTGTTATTTAACCAATGATTTAATCACTGTGACCGATGCGCGAACAGATCAGGTTGCTCAATTCGAGTGTTCAAAACCTGATAATGAGCACAATAATGTATTTTGGTCTGGTAATAGCGATGAGGTGAATGGTGGTTATTCACCCAACAACGATGCGATGTATGCCGCTCATATTATCAATGAAATGTACCAAACTTGGTATCAAATACCCGCTCTTACTAAAGACGGAAAACCTATGCGTTTAAATATGGTCACACATGACCCTGAGGAAGGTGAAAATGCGTCCTGGGACGATATTGAAAAGAAAATGCATTTTGGTGATGGCGGTGATGAATTTTACCCTCTTACATCCGTAGGTGTTGCTGCACATGAAATTAGTCATGGTTTTACGTCTCAACATTCAAATTTGATTTATGATGGCGAATCTGGCGGTATGAACGAAGCATTTTCCGATATGGCAGATCAAGCAGCGCTATTTTATTCTATGGGTAAAGCTGATTATATGATTGGTTCAGAACTTGCTAAGCAAGATAATTTTGCACTACGCTATATGGATGAGCCAAGCAAAGATTGCCCCTTTATCAAAGAAGAGATTGGCCAATGTTCTATTGATACGGCCAAAGAATACAATCCCGATTTGGACGTGCATTTTAGTAGTGGGGTATATAATCACGCATTCTATTTGCTATCTACTTCGGAAGGCTGGAATGTAAAAAAAGCCTTTGATCTAATGGTGCAAGCTAACAGGTTTTACTGGACCGCAAACAGTACATTTCTTGAAGGCGCTTGTGGCGTTTTAAAAGCAGCAAAAGATTATAAGTACGATATAAAAACTGTAGTGAACGTATTTAAAAATGTGGGTATAGATACGGATCTCTGTTAATTATAAAATCCAGGTGATTGAAATGCCCCCGTAAATGGTGAAGAGCCAATAAATGGCCTGGATAGTTCTTCAGCGCAATCATTAGTTGCAATAAGAAACAGACCTTTGGTTTCTTGCGCCTGAGTTTTCAAACTTAAAGACGTAGCTAACAGTCCTGTAATATAAAATCGGGAAACATAAGCTGAATTACATACTCAGTGAGCGATGGCATGAATTATCGCGCTCTACTCCAAGGGAATTTTGCTCTTGTAAATCTATGCTTCTCATTTCAGTTAAGCTTATTTTCTGAGCTTTTTGTATTAGCAGTTTTAATTGTGATTCATCACCGTCTTTAAGTGCATTAAACAATTCTGTTTCCAGCTTCGGATTACTATGGAACTCTTTTGAATATTTTTGTAGCTTATCAAATAGTTTTACATCAATCTTTCCCTCAAACAATTCACCGTTGCCATTCGAAGCGTAATAACTACCATCATCCTTACATGCAATAAACTTATGGCCTGCTTTCGCTTGCTGAGTAAAAAAGTTCTTTGCATCTTCTTCGCTATTAAAAGAAAAAACAGCTCCTGTTGGAGAAGCCGCTTTCGCCAACCATTCCTCTTTTTCTTTTTTTGTAATTTTTCCTTCTTTATGTAACCTGGCGATATACTTTTCATAATCCTCTAAAAATACTTTTTTTGCTTTTTCCTCTTCATTTTCTTTATCAATCGTTGCTTTGTATTGGTTTACCATAGGTTTCTCGCTTAGTTCGTTATTGAAGTGAACAGCAGTGACTTGTATTGTACAAAAAAAGTGTTTTAACATGACTGGCCTGGCAATACTTTACACAAAATTTGCACTCTCACCGTAGGATTGCATCACATTATAAAAATGAATCTATTGAGAAACACCCTATTTTTAGGATAGTTTATTGAAAAATAATTTTTGTAAATAACAACGAAAATGAGGCGTTGCAATAAGAGATTGTTCATATACGTTGCAAAAAATTGCCCCTTCAGCAAATGCCAATTGACGAGATATTTTCGATGCCTCCACTGTATACCTTTTAAAAGGCCCTCGGGCAAAGATTATACTTTCATTTAAGGGGCATTCCTTTTGCTTGATTATTATCTGTCATTTATTTCATCACAGAACTATTTTTGATTAAAACAACGCAGTGTTTATCGTTTAAAAGAAACTTTAAAAAGCCAGAATTTGAGATGGATAAGGTTTATTTATCGATACTTATTAAACTCGCGTATTTTTCTATCAGTGTTAAATTGGGAAAGAGAATATACAGCCCACAGGGCGGCTGGTATCCATCCTATAATCGTTATTTGTAATATTAGACAGATAATTCCTGCCAATGGTCGTCCGATAGTGAAAAACACCGTAAATGGTAAAAAAATAGCTAGAAGTAAACGCATTTTAAATTCAATAAGTTAAATTAATGTTATTGTATTAATTTAATATTTTATAATCAACAATAAAAGGAGCTTCTTGTACCATTTTTAATTTATTAAATTGCCCGATTTTAATCATGACTAACCCCATTTTTCTTCTGTTGGCGAAGCTTAACATAGAGAGGTGAGTGTATTTATTAATGTTATTATAGAAATAGGGCGGATTGGTTAAGTTTTTGTAAATACTTAGGTTATTTACCACTAGAGGTGTTAAAAAAACTAAATACTTTTGCATACGGCAATAAGATCGTTATATATTCCATATAAGTTTGATGTATGTCATACATTTGCTAAGTTGATTAAAGCTAGAGTTACTTTGTTGAAGGACGGTTGATGAAAGAAAGCACATTCTTTGGTTTATTTTTAGCGTGGCCTAGTACTCTAACTTCCTAACACATTACATACCGGTACTGTGTATGCGAATGCTGTAACTTGTTCAGGGCGTATTTAGTTCAGAGTATACAAATAAAGGATAAAAATAATGAAACGAATCTGTCATCATCTATTCACCATGGCATTAGTATTGCTCTGTTCACTGGTTTATGCCAAATCAGGATCCTTATTTAATATTAGCGAATCAGGAGCTTCGGTGTCTGCTGATGTGGTTTTGTGTTTAAACAGCAAAGGACCTTTGTCATGCCAAAATCATCACGCTTCTGCACGAAATCTGACTATTAAAACTACAACCAAACATCACTACCCTAATGCGGGGATCAAAGTGACAACTACTGGTTATCAAGCAACGGGATGTACGCATAATGTTAATGGGTATTGCTTGTTTGCAGTGAACGGGCAATCTTCGACTGTAATCCATTTAAAGGAAAATAACTCTACTCTAAATACGTTAGGCGGTGCCATTTCAGGTCTTGTAGGTTCTGTCACCTTAAAAAACAATGGCGGTGACACTCTGACACAAAACTCTGATGGGAGTTTTGCTTTTGCAACGGCAGTGGCTCAAGGGTCGCCTTATAATGTCACGGTCTCGTCACAACCATCCACCCAGACCTGTACGGTGAGTAATGGCACAGGCACTATGGGTAGTTCGGCTGTGACGAATGTTCAGGTAACTTGTTCTACCAACACGTACACGGTTGGCGGTACGATTACAGGGCTTTCAGGCTCTGTCACCTTACAAAACAATGGCGGTGACGCTTTGACGCAAAACTCTGATGGGAGTTTTACATTTACAACGGCAGTTGCTGAGGGTAGCACTTATAGTGTTACTATCTCGTCACAACCAGCCACCCAGACCTGTACGGTGAGCAATGGTACAGGCACTATGGGTAGTTCGGCTGTGACAAATGTTCAGGTGGACTGCACTACG
>NZ_CBCSKT010000027.1:12180-25881 GCF_965140895.1 Legionella sp.
CAACCGGCCACCGAGACCTGTACGGTGAGCAATGGTACAGGCACTATGGGTAGTTCGGCTGTGACAAATGTTCAGGTGGACTGCACTACGAACACTCATACCCTAAGCGGTACGATTTCAGGGCTTTCAGGCTCTGTCTCCTTAAAAAACAATGGCGGTGACGCTCTGACGCAAAACGCTGATGGGAGTTTTACTTTTGCAACAGCAGTGGCTCAAGGGACTTCTTATAATGTTACTATCTCGTCACAACCGGCCACCGAGACCTGTACGGTGAGCAATGGTACAGGCACTATGGGTAGTTCGGCTGTGACAAATGTTCAGGTAACCTGTTCTACCAACACGTACACGGTTGGCGGTACGATTACAGGGCTTTCAGGCTCTGTCACCTTAAAAAACAATGGCAGTAACGCTCTGACGAAAAACTCTGGTGGAAGTTTTACATTTACAACGGCAGTTGCTGAGGGTAGCACTTATAGTGTTACTATCTCGTCACAACCAGCAACGCAGACCTGTACGGTGAGTAATGGCACAGGCACTATGGGCAGCTCAGCAGTGACTACGGTGCAGGTAACCTGTTCTACAAATACTTATACTCTAGGTGGCACGATTTCAGGTCTGTCGGGGTCTGTATCCTTACAAAACAATAGTGGTGATACATTGACGCGAAGTGCTAATGGGAGTTTTACTTTTGCAACTGTAGTTGCTGCCGGGAGCACTTATAATGTAACTGTATCTTCCCAGCCTGGGTTACAAACTTGTACCGTGAGCAATGGTACAGGCACTATGGGCAGTTCTAATGTAACGGATATCCTTGTTTCTTGTGCAAACAATACGACCACCTTGTCTGTCAATGCAACTGGAACCATTCCTGTTGGTAGCGGCTCAGGAAGCATCACCATTACCAATACCGGCACGACTTTTACCGCTTATAATGTTTCTGTTACTTTGCCATCAGGTTGGACTGGCGTAACCCAAGATGCGAGTAATTGTACCAGTATTGCCCCTAATAATGGCACGTGTACTATAACCTTTACCACTACAAAGCCCTATGTTGCTCAAGGAAATATTCCCGTAATTGGTGATAATATTAGCAATGCGCCCAAGTTGGCATTAGCGTTTACGGTACAGGGGTTTCTCGTTTGGGAAATAACGGATATGACAACGGTGCAGGTTATAGATACTGCAACTTTTTCACAAAAGTGGGGTTATTATCTATTAACTAATGCAGGAAGCTTTACTAATGGGTTTAGCAATACCGCCATGATTAAGAATAACGGTATTAGCCCAACTGCTGGTTTGGATTGTTATAATAGAACAAGTGGTGGTGCTTCGGTTGGTACTTGGTATCTGCCTGCAATTTGCCAAATGGGCGGATCAGGTTTAGGAGCCGGTTGTGCAACTGGCCTTGCTAATATTAATACTAATCTTGCACTGCTTGGATTTGGAGGCCTCTCTGGTACTTACTGGAGCTCTACAGAAGGTCCCAGTGGGCCTGCGGGTTTAGCTTATTGGCAGGTTTTTGGTAGCGGCAGCGCCCAAAATATCAATGGTAAGAGTGTTTCTTATAACGTTAGGTGCGCTCGAGCTTTAAATTTTTAATATATTATAAGGCCACTAGAGTGGCTTTATTGAAAAATTAAGTAGCAAAAGGGAGTAGGGACTCTTTGCAGGAAGGTACGAAATTTTCCACAACACCCTTATACCCCTTTACCAATCTAGGCTGTAGCCAATAAATTGATTTTTCTATTGGTTACCAACTTTTCTATAATCTCATGTAATTTAATACATTTCTTCTTGTTAATTAATGTACTGCCATGCAGCCGGAGATAGTCGAATAACTTTGGTAGGTAACGGGAGCACAGCAATGTGGTCTCGTTACCTACCAATAATCTGAGTTAAAATTTCAGCCTTTCATATTTTATGAAAAGCTGTTCTTGATGATTAATATAGGGAAAAGAAGCTAGATGATCTTTAGTATTTTCCTCTTTGGGTTAAGGAAAATTCCGAACACATCGAAATCGCAATCCTGTGGTCTTAGAATCCAATAGCTGAGCACCGAACGGGAAATTTACATTTCTCGCAGAAACGGCATTTATCTGCGATGAGCTCCAGTAGTACCCAGAGGAAAACCCGCCAAAGTTACAGGGAATGGCGGTGTTAGAGCACAGCACGCCATGAATTGTAGAGAGTTCATTTACTGCGGGAAGATACCAGTCTGGTGTTGAGATACCGCCCAAATTTCTACACCCATAAGCTGCACAGTTAGCAGTATTTCCTGAACAGGATACATTAGCCACTATGGCGTTAGTATTGGCAAGCCCATCACTCAAGCTGGTTGCGCCAGATATGTCAGATGGAGGGCTATTATTTGTCCATCTACTAGTAGTATTTACCTCATTGACAACCTTGCCACTGCCTCCGTTTTCCTCAAATACCAGCCCTCCTAAATAAGAAAAGGCAATTAATGTAGCAGGGCTATTGGCTGTATTGTTGCCACTTACTGTAATCATACACGGCGCATAAGGGGTGCTGGAAGTCAACTCCAGCGTGCAGTTACCTCCCGGTACCACGCTAGTACAGTCACTATCATCTACGGAAAGGCCAAGGCAGGTACCCTTATTACTCACCGTAACCATATTGGCATTCACCAAACTGGTGATATCATTATTGAGTACTAAAAACAATGACGCCCCAGACACCCCAACAATTCTGTTTTGCTGTATAGGACCCGTAATACTTATAATTGGTTGAGTAGTCACTGTTATATCGACATTTACTGTGTTGGTATTGTCCCCTGAGATAGATAGATGCGTTGGTCCTTCCTGCATGTTTGCAGTAAACGTAATCGTACAGCTTGCCCCAATTGCAAGGCTCGATCCGCATGTTGAGCTTTGTACTACTATGTTGCTGCCCTCTGGAATTGTTGCAACCACATTGTTTGCTGCGCCTGAAGAATTCGCATTATTAGTCACGGTGACACTGCCAATTGAATTTACCTCAAACAGCAAGGTGGATGGAGCCAGTGTAATCGCAGCACTTGTAACAGAGACCCGAGTAATATTTAGGCTGTTGGTACCACTTGGTCGATAACATTGGTTTGGGTTTGGGCTGTTATCAGGGTTCGCCTGGCAGAGAATTGGACCTTCATGAATACCACTTTTGGGAAGTGCGCTACCTTTAATAGCAAGATTTAAGGTACAGCCGTCCCCAGCTCTTCCTTTTGGGGCTAGTTGACAGGGCGTGATTTGGGTAATTCCTGATATAGGCTGCATCATCAGTGTTTTAGGTTTGTTTGATTGATTTTGTACCACATACAGCACATTAGCTGCTTCACTTTCAAGGACAGTTTGCGTTGGATTGCTTCCTGGTGCTGGAACGATAGTCCACAGCGGCTTAGCTGCATGTGCTACTGTCCATAACAGACATGATAACAGGGCAATCAAAATCTTACTATTAATATTTTTTTTCATCATTTCAATCCTTATGTCACGTAAGTGAGGTTCAATTCACCATAAAGAGCTGCCTTTCATTTTTTACGAATGCTGAAAATTTTAATGAAAAGAGCCAAATTAAATTGCCGAAATCAGCCACATTATTTTTCTTGGCACTGGGGACTAAATTCTTCTATGACGCGTGCATCAGTAAAATTTAAATAAATAGCGGTTGTTTGGGTTTTTCGGCACATCCAGCGGGTCAACACAGTGGCATTAAACCGATGATAACTCCACACTGACTGACCTCTAATTACCATACAAGGTTGGCACCAATACTGCCATTATATGCATAGCTATTATTCATATTATTTAGGCCTATATCATAGCTAGCGCTTGCATAGAGTTTGATATGTTCTTTAACCTTTGCAGTAAACCCTCCTGTAATCTCAAACCAATTCCCTCTGTGCTCCGAAGTAAATGGAATTGGACCTGTTTCAGAGGAAAATGAAGTAACCGCATTTCCTTTGAATTTTCGCCATAGACTGGGTCTTAACCAAGCGGTCATATCAGAAACAAACTGTTTTTGGGGTATTGTGACTTTAAAATCTTTGGAAAGTCGCGCTCCAATACGCCCAATGTATAGGCATCTACTTTGCTCCAACCAGCTTTTATCTGTTTAAATTTTTGCGTATCGCCATTAATTTGTCCTGCTGCACCTGACGTTGTGATTGAAGAATTCGAAATGACTGTTTGTGTCGGCAATAAAGTACTTGGATTAGAATAAACAACAACCCCATATGCAGAACTTCCTTCTGTCACAATGTGATTATTTTCAAGGGATAAATTACCACCGTTATAGCTAATACCTCCAAAGGCACTAGCGCCCGTAGTATGAATCATCAGCAGATGAGGCATGTATATTTGAACTAGCACTGGATGAGTAGATACCATAGCTCCCATTTCCTGATGTAACAATATGATAATCAGCAAGTTGACTGATAGAATAAGTAGTACCAAGAAAACCATAAGTCCCGGTTCCAGTCGTGGTTGTATTACTAACAATAGTTGAAGTACTGCCATCAGATATGTTGACTGTGGATGTTATAGTTCCGGGACCGATAGTTGCCGCGTAACAACCAGAAGAAATCATACCAACTATACTGCAAAAAAACGAAATTATTTTGCATTAATTATTCCATCCATAGAATAAAATTATTTGAAATGGTCTTATTTGATATTTCCATTATGAATTAATCATCAGCATTAGGACTTCATAAATTCTGTTTTATCCTTAAAGACTTAATACATTTTGCCCATCTATATTAACTGTGAAAAGAACATTTTTGCAATTAATCTTAGATATAAAAAATCGTCAACTAGAGCCACACGAGTCATCCGAAAGGTAATATTTTTCACTGTCTCATTGAAGCCGGTAGACTAAATTTATACCCTCACTCACCAAAATGACTGCATCAGAATCACAAGACCAGCGTTCAACTGTGGTGGTTCTTGAGTTGGCCTGGGAAAAGGGAACAACGCTCACTAGCCATCTGGTCACATACAGTAATCACTAAGTCAATGGATTGGCATGTAAACATTCTCCTTCTGGAGAGACAATTGCCATTCCAAAGAGGGCATTTTCAATCGTGTTACGAAAATTTGCTTCACTGCGTTTTAAATCAGATAAAAGATTAGAGCTGTATATTTCTAAGTAAAATGTTTTTATTAATGATTGATGAGCTACATCAGCACTTAGGAGCATTACAGTAAAATAAAGTAATGCATATAGGATTCGGTGACCAGTTTTTCTTCTATCTGCGCGTGGGGAACACACGGAAATTCCATTTGAAATTTATCCTTATGATGATATTTTTCAACCGTTAAGTTTAAGTATAGCCCTTTTTTCCTAGAGGAATAACTTCCTCCTTTTACATAAAAAAACCATTTTTTGATCTAAATAAAATCAATTTGGTGTACATATTGCTATCTTATTGGGTATTGAAGGCGTTCGATTAGATTATCAAAGTCGTATCGAGCCATTTATGTTATTAATAACGCGGGACAAATAGAAGTCGTTGAAATTATTGAGGTGAACAAATATGATTACTAGAAATACACAAAAAACTTTAGGATATCTTGAAAGTCTTATGGGGGAAAAATTAACTTTAGGTTTTTTTATCCTTGCTATTCGTCAAGGAGAGGAACTAAGTCAAGTCGAATTTGCTAAAACTCTAGGTGTTTCAAGACAGGTTTTGTGTGATATAGAGCATGGCAGAAGAATTATTAGCCCTAAAAAAGCTGCTGAATTATTAGGCTATTCAAAAAACAATTCGTTCGGCTTTGCTTGCAAGATATGATTGATCGAGATCATTTAGGGTTAATTGTTAAAATAGAAAATGCAGCCTAAATATCAGCTAGATCGGTGCATAAAAGATGGGCTATTGTTCATTTAAGACTTGTGAATAACTACAATGGATCTTTGGATGAAGAATAAAAAATTAATATAACTCAAATGGATTTTTATGCTTTCATATTTAAACCGAAAAATGATTGCTCCACAAATCATCACTATTGAAAATAAAGTATCACTTGAAGATTCTATTTGGATCGATTTATTTTCTCCATCAATAGCAGAGGAAGAGCAAGTCGAACAATACATGGGTCGAAATATCCCCACACGCGCAGAAATGGTCGAAATTGAATTATCTAGCCGGCTATATAAGGAAAAAGATGTTCTTTTTATGACTGCGATGATGCTCGCTCAATCCGATTCGCCTGATCCTCAACTTGACCCTGTTACCTTTGTTCTAACGCAGAAACAGTTAATTACTATACGTTACATTGAGTCGCAATCTTTTAAACTATTTATCTCAAAAGTAAAAAAAATGGAGCCCACCCAACGTGATGCTGTAACTTTACTTATTGAACTATTAGATGCAACTGTTGATCGTCTAGCCGATATCTTAGAGCTTCTTGGAAGCAGATTAGATCATTATTCTAAAACTATTTTTGGACCTCAGAATAACTCAACAGAAAAACTTGATTATCTACAGCTTATGCAACAAATAGGTGTACATGGCGATCTTAACACGAAAGCTCGTGAGAGCCTGGTAACGTTCAATCGTTTCATTTCATTCTTTGGACAAACAGCACACTCAAGAATTGGTAAGGAAGGAAAATTACGATTAGCAACCTTAAGTACAGATGTTGCCTCATTAAGTGACCATGCCAATTTTCTGTCAACAAAAGTGAATTTCTTGTTAGACGCAACATTAGGCATGATTAGCATTGAGCAGAACAATATTATTAAGATCTTTTCTGTTGCAGCAGTTATTTTTTTACCTCCTACACTCGTTGCGAGCATCTATGGAATGAACTTTCAATTCATGCCCGAATTGTCATGGAAATATGGGTACTTATTTGCTATTGGTCTAATATTATCCGCTGCATGGTTGCCGTATAAATATTTTAAGCATCGAAAATGGTTATAATAAAAAATTACTTTTCTTTATTCTGGCATACAAGCAAAGCATAAGAGCAAACTAAGGCTAGAATTAGCCACACTACATACGGCGCAGTGTATTGAAGATATGGATCTTCCAGGATACAACCTGTATCAGCTAAAAGGTTAGCGTAAAGACTGCTGGTCAATAACAGTGAATGGCAACTGACGTATGACATTGCAGTTGCCGTTGGACGGTACACCAAATCAGCATCACAGCAGAGAATCCAATTTCATAACGCTAAAGAAATTTCGATAGCGGCTGCCGCCGAGATTTTTTGCGCCTAAAATTCAACCAGACGCTCTTTCTTGCGTTAACAAAAGTTAAATTAACGATGCCTACAAGTAAGTTGGGCTTGACATCTCAAACGACGCTTGCCTGTTAAATTATTTACAAGTGCACTAATAATTATTATACTGCGCCAAAAAAAAACAATATGATTTTTTTAATCATCTTAACTGAGGTTTTTATGTCGAGAGTTAAAGCAGGAATCCAAACTGATTATGTCGTTGAGAGTACAACCGAAGTTGAAGTTGCGCAGGAAGATTATTATTCAGATAATTTTAATTTCCAAATAGTCGGCCTCAGTGAATTTATCACTTTATTTCAACAATATTATCCTAAATCCACGGATGCTCCTCACAAAATCTGGCATAATCTCTTCGGTAATGATTCTGATGGTACATTTAAAAAACTCAATCCAGATGTCCGTTACCTAACTAAAGACTCTTGTGAGATGATTCTTGGACATTACCGCTTATTTAAAGAAAGTGGTATTGATTTTCATCACTTGCCCAGTGGTTTTTTCTTAACCAAAAATCCTCAGCATGGAGGGGTGCGTGATGTATTACATTTCAGTGATTATCTAGCCACTCATCGTCCTCAGACCAATCCTTTAGCAGCTATCTTATCACTTAAACCCGTTGACGAGTCTTTCCAATTTGAGCACGGATTTCCCCCTCCTCAATCTCAATGGTATGAGTATTTACGTAGTCACATTATTTCTAACGATAAGACTGCTTATTGTAGTGAAAAAGAATTAAAAGATGCGTTTATTACTTTTTCTAATACACTTAAGCGTCAGGGGCTTGAATTTTATCCTTATGATTTTGGCGCTCTCCGGAAAGATTTTAATCCCATTATCTTATTGGGCCGCTGGGATACACTATTAACTCAACCCAATTTAAAGAAATCAGACCGCGAGAGTCAATGGCAACAATTGCCCAAGTTATCCTTAACTAAGGGATATGGAGCCTTACGGGCAATCACTGATTATCAAAACACCGAGCATCCTTGTGGTTTTGTCTTACCAGAAATGTTTGCAAGTGGCTATAATGGAGATACTGAGTTCAGTTTTATTCGAACAGTTGAAAAATCAAAGAAAATAAACGGCAGATTAGATTTTTGGCGTTATTTAGCCTATCAGCCACAACGTAATTCCATGGAATTTTACCAAAAAGCGTTGGCAAAAATTGACTCGATGAACCTCAAGGATGCTGAGAAAAATAAAATACAACAAATACTCGCTGGAAGTACTTCAGGAAGAGGGCATGTCTCAAAAACGACTGAAGAAGAAATTAAGGAATTAGAGGTTTGGAATGAGTTTTGCCACAATATAGACAATATAACCACGGTCAGTTTGACGATGCAGCTTGTGGCAAAATGGTTCGGTGGTGAACAAATAAAAAACAATTTTATTGTTCATCTTAATCGACTTGATGAATTTCCCAATATTCCATTCTTACACAGTATGGCCGAATGCATCAAGAAACACATTGAAGCATTAACACCGCAAGGAGTTTTGCTAGCTAAGGGCATTTCCAAAGATCCGTTACATAACCTGGTTGGTTTATCCGACAAATTAAATGCTCTCATTTCCATGTACAATACTGATTTTTATGATGGCGCTCGATTTTATTTTGTTGATAAAAAATGGTTATTTCTTGATGTGCAAAAATATGTTGAACTGCAATACGATTTGCACCAAAAAAATCGTCATGCTGCCGCGTTACTCATTCCCTATTTAAGTACTTTTCAGATTAAGGACTTAACTGATGGCAACGAAGTAATCAATTCATTGTCGCAAGTGTCTTTTGACGTTCGCAAAGATCTGACTTATTGTTTGGGTTTCTTTAAAGATGTAATCGAACCACAAGATAAAGAAACTTTAATCAAAATAGTTGAAGATCTTCGCACCAGAACACGAACCTATACATTAATACCGCTTCTTGAGTACATGCAAAGTAATTTTTCAGCTTCATTCCCACAGGGTTATTTTGAAAAAAAGAAAGAGCAATTAATAGATGCTCAAGAAGGCTTGAGTGAAGAGCAAAAACTCAATGTTCACAATTTGCATCTTTCTAAAGAACAAACTGAAGCAATAATAAGCATTGAATCGGCTATGGTTCGAAAAAATAATTCGATTACCACTCTTGAACTGGAGCAATTAAATGAAACATTTATTTGCTTAAGCCAATTGATTACCAGTGCTGATTTTACTGAGTTCACAACAAGACTAGTATCCATAAAAGAATATATGCCTCGGAATCCTAAAATCTTTGAGCATTTACTTACTCTTTTATGCCAGCAAAGAACATTGGAAAGTTTTAATCAAATATTCTTTCGCAACAAAATTGAAAAAAGTAATAATAATGAATTAATTAACAAATTCAATTTATTCATTGAAACTATAAAACCTCTTGGAAAAGCTCAGGGGACAATCAGTTCTCTAAATATTCAGGATCTTCTAGCAACAATTGTACTCAATTGCAGTCCTGACGTATTCAACAATAATTTTGTAGACCATATTAATGATATTCTTCAAACGTTGAAAAATATTAGTGAAGCGCATCCCCATATTCAACAACATTTATTGGATGCCTTTGTCCATATAGCTGATAAAAATACCCCTTCTTATTTTAAAAATGTTGTCAAATTTACTCAATGCATTCGCTCAATGGCACAAATGCTTCATTCAGGAAATGATGAAGATGCACAACAAGACATGCTTACCTTTTTTTCAATACTTGCTAATTTTAATCAAGATCCAAAGAGCTTGGTTAAACTCTGGAAACAAGTCGCTGTTCTCGAAGATGCTGAGCAACAAAAATTCTTTTTGAACATGGTGAATAACCTGGTACAAAATAAACAATCTCTTGATGGGTTCGACAAGTTGATCCTTAAAATCAAGAGTGATACTCGCTTATTCCCGATTCTTGAAGCGGAGTGTGCGCATCCTCCTTACCCTGCAATAAAAACCATCCGCCAATGGTTATCCGAAAATGAATTCAAAGCTAAATATCAGACTTTCAGTATGCGACCTTATGGAAAAAGACGTTTTGATTTTGCTTTTAATCGCCAGGAATTTGATAGTCAAAAATTGAAATTTATTGGGGTCGAACCGTCTTTATTCACTGCGGAGCTGGCTGATACGATCCAAGAAAAAATCAGGGAAAATCGCGGTCTGTCTGTACAGGAATTGCGTCAAATCTTTATTACACTTAAAGAAGAAAATCCTCTTGATAAGGATCAAAAGCTGACGTTACTTTGTGCCTGTATTGAAATGTTGGCACGAACAACAGCCCAATTTGATCAGGGAATTCCTCCTAAATGGATTAGTCAGGAACTCAATACGACGCAGATTATGGCTCTCTATGCCATGTTGACCAATGCAAATCATAAGCTAATTAGTGAAATTGATACTGGGGAAGGTAAATCACGAATTATGATGGTTCTGGCTGCCTGCCAAGTTGCTCACGGCAAGACAGTTGATTTTATGACCAGTGACATGCCACTGGCTGAAAGAGATTATTTGACTTATAACGCGTTCTTTAGTGCCCTAGGTATAAGAACCAGCCTGATCTCTTTAAGTACCCCCAAGCAACTGTATCAAAAAGATGGTGTGAATTTCTCCGATAACAGTCAGTTATTATTACTGCGTAATAAAAGTGATATCAATCTGGATTCATTCGCCTATCTTGAGGAACAAGAAGAAAAGCGCTGTTTATTAGTGGATGAGGTTGATAAATTTCAACATGACAAGAGTCAGGATTCTTACAATTATGCCTCTAAATCTAAAAAATTAAGTGGCTTCATCTGGATTTATCCATTTTTAGTTGATTTTGTTAGTCAAACACTGGAAGAAAATCCACGTACAAAATTTGATGTTGAGAACATGGGATTAACCGATAAGTTAGTGGAGTTTATTGCTATCCATGATAAGGATGATCTTCACAAGTCCAGCATAGCCAGTTTGAGAAAAAATCATGGAGCTCAATTGATAACCTGGCTTTACGCTGCTTACACTGCGTTGCATCTGAAGGAGGACCATGATTATAAAGTCACAGAAAATACAGAGGAAAAATTATTTGCGGTGCGTGATATAGAAGGCTATACACGTTACACACGTAAAGTATTGGTACTTGATAATGGCCGTCCTGTTGAAGGAAGCTCTTTTTCTGACGGAGTTCATCAATGTCTTTGTGCTATTGAAAATCAGAAAGCAGGTAAAGAAGAGTTTGTGATCCAGCCAGAAAATGCCACCCAACGGGCTTCTTATCCTGTTTCATTTATGGCTCTGTATGACAAAGGCCAAACCTTCGGCGTGAGTGGATCTAGTCGAAGAGAGGGACCTAGTTCGAATAAAGCGATTAATTATGAAAACATTGATTATCTTCGCATTCCTCGCCAGAAAATTTTACGTCGTGAAGACCAAAAAATTTGGGCGGCAAAAGATAAGACACAGCAACTTGAATTTATTAAACGAAGTATCATTGAAAAATTAAGTCAGAATCCACCTGGGTCTGCCTTACTGATTTGTAAAAATGATCAACAGAGTAAAGAAATTTACGCTACCTTGATCGCTGATAGCGAATTCATGACACGAGTGGCTAAACATAAGCGTGTTCATGGTTTGACAGAAAAGAACGATGAAGTCACTGCAATTGCAGAAGCAGGTGAACCCGGATCTCTTACCGTTTCTACCGCAGGCATGTTTTCTCGTGGTGTGGATATTAACGCAGAAAAATTATTGGTTCTTGCGGCCTATGTTCCAACTCTGGAAGATGAAATACAAATTAAAGGCCGTACGGGACGATTCGGTAAACTAGGTGAGTATCGCATGATTCCTGATTTATCTGATCCGGATTGTAAGCTAAATGGTTCTACTTACAATATTTATAATGAGATTGACAAAGTACAAAAAGAAATGGCCTTAAATGCAGTTTCCCAAGAAGAAATTTCCAAACTTTATGCGGATTTCTTGGAAAATATTCATCAGGTTTTTTTGGCAAGTCTTGCTAAGAAAAATCCGGTTGAGCAAGTGAAATATCTGGAAACCTGGCAAAAATGCCTCAATGATCTGCAAAAGGATTGGGATATTAAAAAAGAACCTTTACTAGTATCTATTGAGGAAGGTAATAAAAACGAGTTTGCCATGTTATTCAAAAAATTTACTACTCGATGGAAAAAGAATGTTGCTAGTTTTGTTAAAGAGGGGCAATCTGACTTTAATTCGGACAAATCCTTCACCATTTATGCTGCGATACAAAATCAACAGGGATTTTTTAAACCCCAAAAACAAGCGATTAAAGTGCAACGCCGTTATGATCCCGCTGATGATGGTCAGGCTTGTATTTATTCCAGCTTATTTGCTCAGGAAACAGCAATACTTCGAGGTGAACGTGCTTTGTTTGCTGACTTTTATGCCTGGAGAGAGGGGCGCGGTGCACTGTTTCCTGATTTTATGGCGACACTTCGAGGTGAGCGTCCTCTATTTGCCAATTTACGCGCGGTTATTGCCAAATTGATTGCTGAACTTAAAGCCTGGTGGAACAATAACACAGTTGAAACGCCAATTTATGATTCCGATTTAGAACCTGCTGTTTCGAGTCAAGAGGAAGAGTTGGATGATGATTATATTGACTATGGAATCGAAATGTAACTCCATTACCGGAATGGATTGAATAGACTGCTTATTCAGCCGATAGAGCAAGTAGGCTCACTCC
Source organism: Legionella sp. (assembly GCF_965140895.1). Taxonomy (GTDB): domain Bacteria; phylum Pseudomonadota; class Gammaproteobacteria; order Legionellales; family Legionellaceae; genus Legionella. The sequence goes on from NZ_CBCSKT010000027.1 coordinate 25,123, forward strand.
CATTAGGTTAAGGAAAAAGGCTATAGTTCCCGCGCAGGTGGGAACTATAGCCTAAATTGGTACGGTACTTCCTTGGAAATAGATTCCCGGTTGTAATATAATGAACCATTCCAGGAGGGATTATCAAACTCTATGGGAAGCTCAACAGGACATTTTGAATTACATCACCATGTCTACGTTTGATCCAACGTATTAAAGCCTCATTCAGTTTTGTGTCGATATAGCTGAATGTTGCTTTAGATACTACGTGCCTTTGGTAATAGCACCATCCCAATATTTTAGGGTTCAGCTTATACAGTAGGTCGCTAGTTTTTGACGATTGGTTACATTTGATAATTTCCTTCAACTCTTCTAGAAAATTTTTCACGAATTACGACTGGGTTTAATCAATAGTTTATCGTTGTATTTACGCACGTTGAACCCAAGAAAATCAAAGCCATCATCAATATGGGTGATCTTGGTTTTCTCCTCCGAAAACTGAATGCCTTTCTCACTCAGAAATTGCTCAATCGCTGGTTTTACTGCTAGTTCTAACAGTTTCTTTGAGTGTGCAGTGATAATGAAATCGTCAGCATAACGAACGACACAGACTTTATTTTTTGAAGAAACTGCAGTTTTCACAGCGCTCTCAAAACCGTCAAGCGTCATGTTGGCCAGTACGGGGGAAATTATTCCTCCGGTAAGTCAGCCAAAGGAACTTCCCCCTCAGCTGCTCGCAAAACCGGACGTGAAACTCTCGCTTCATCCGGCTTCCATCAG
>NZ_CBCSKT010000028.1:0-5721 GCF_965140895.1 Legionella sp.
AAAATTCAGTGAATTACTGCAGCAGCACGACTTTTGGTGCGATGTATTGGGTGATATAAAATGAGGGGATTCATGAGGGTAACCATTAATGCAACTGCATAAATTGCCTGCAATATTAAATGCGAAGTTGCATGCTTGCATTTCTCTATGATGAGCAACTATGCAACTTAAAGCAGAAATAATGATTTTAAGTGGAATTGTTGGTAAATTATCGAGCTTCTTTGTCTTCAAAAGCCTTCATTCTTTGATTAAGTTCTACTAAAGAGATAAGCCGAGCATTTGCACCAATTAAGGAGGCCACTCGCCCAGCTTCATCAGGTGTTATAACGCCTGATGTAACTGCTTGCAAGGCCTCTTTTCCAATGCAAGAAATAGTTTGAGTATAACTGGTATTACAATCAGGTATACTGAATTGAATTGGTTCATCGCTTGGTTTTGCAGGAAGCATACGCTCCAAGAATAACCGCAACATAGCTTCATTGCCTTTTAAAGCCATATTAATAGCCACATTAAATAGTGCTTCTTTATGAGGCTCGACCAAGGCACTGAATATTTGTTGACGAGAACCTGTACCTCTTGGGCGTCCACTAGGGTTTCCGCTTATTCCTGTTTGAAAAGCCATCCTATCCTCATTGTTATTAACAATGAATAACAAGCAAATTGTACCTTAATATGTACTTTGATTGGAGCTGAATGTGTGAAAAAAAACAATAAATTATTCATAACGTTACTTGAGCATCTATTTTAATCAAAATTACTTTTGAAAAAGATATTATTTAAAATCGACTACACTTAATTATAAATAATTTGAATCAGTGGATTATGGACACTTCTGACGAAAAACATCAAATTGAAATATTGAAAATTCAATATAATATATGGAAAACGGCTGTAGAAACACAAATGCATTTTAATGATTTGATTGTAAAAACACGGCAACTTTTTTTTCTATAATTGCAGCATTGTTAGCAGCAGTCCTTTATTTAGCAAAAGAAAATTCAACCCAATCTTTCATAGACATTAAGCACATTGGTTCTCATCATATAGCTTTTTATCTCACTTTATTGATTATATTAATTCTTTTATTTCTTTGGTTATTGGAGCTTAAGGTAATTCATCCTCTTTTACGAGGTGCTGTTAAATTTGGGGAAGATTTAGAAAAAACTAGCATTACAAAAAATATAACAGGGACATCTCAAGGAATGACAGAATTAATATCCCTATATAGTAAATACAAAGAGGTAGAGCGTTGTACTGATATTAAAGATAATTCAATTGTAATTACACACCGTTCGCGATCCAATAAAAGGTCACTTAGCACTAAAATGAATTGGGGCTATTTAATAGCATTAATGGTTTTAATTTTAATTGCTTTAGCTATGTTTAATATTGTCAAGGTTACTTAGGTAATTCTTTTAATAAATAATGAAAAGTTATTTGAATCCGATATGTACCCGAACCACTTGACAGGAAAGATTGTAAAAAGGAGTAGTAATGCCAATTCAAACAAAATCACAAAAGATTGGTGAAAAGGGTCAAGACTTTGTTAAATTTCAAGTTTCCTCATCTCGTTGTTGGATTGCGCATAATATATCACCTGATTATGGAATTGATTTAGAACTACAATTTGCACCGGAGGATGAGGAAGTCCGTCCTATGTTCATTAAAGCCCAGATTAAATCATCACAAAATGTTGATGTAAACTCTGATTATATTATTCAAACTATTTCAAAATCCTTTTTAAGGTACGTTCATGAGTGTCGAGTTCCGGTAATTTTAATTTTAGCGTCTACAAGCTTTCAGCAATCTTGGTATATCTGGTTACAAAAATGGATAATGGACTCTGGTAATGCTTCCAGAATTTATGACGAAAGCAAAAAGAAGTCACTAAGTATAAAAGTATCTAAAAGCAATGATTTTGCTAATGGACTTAACAAGGAGTTGATTTCAATTGCAAGTTTAGAAAATCCAACTCAACTTTATTTAGCTGTTAGAGATCTGGCTAATCTATCGTGCGGGCTGTTTGATGACTCTCTCTCGCAATTCCTTTTTGATTACTTAAATAAGATGAGAGGCAGTTTAGAAGGTAAAAATTATCTCGATTCCTTAATTGACAGAGTTATTGATTTAAATTCATACATAAAAGGTACGACAGAGGGAAATAACGTTTCCAAGCTTTTATTTCAATACATTCGAGAACATGGAAACAACTTAAATGCGGAGCATGTATCACGCCTAGTTTGCCGTGGGAATAAATTATCAAATACTGGAATAAATGCACTAGGAATACTTTATGATAATTTTCCACAACATGCCTTATCGTTAAAGTTAACGACTATGTTTATCAAAGCGAAATATGTAATACCTCACTATTATTGTTCAATACGTGAACGTTATCTAGAGCAGAAAAGCCCTGGCTGGGCGTCTAAAAAAAATGATCTCAGAGTAGGAAATTTAACATTAGACTTGACCTCAGATGATTTTCTCAATAAATGGGCAAATCGTGGGGATGCTGCTTTTTTATCTTATCTCATCGAAATATAATAAAATTTTTTTATCTAAGCAAAAGCTTTGTATGAAAAGGCTATCAAGAGTTGACTAAAAGTACTTTTTATTCTAAATTCTAGAATATGGAATAAAAGGTGATTCTTAATGATTAAATCACAAGACATCGTAGTTCTGGCCAAGCTATTAGCCTATCAAACAGATAAAAACTGGTCTCAAAATAGTATTGCATTTGAATTGTGTTTAAGTCCCTCTCAAATCAATAGTGCATTTAAACGATTGGTTGTAGCAGGGTTAATTACACCATATCATCCACCAAGCAAGCCGCAACCCATTATTCAGGCTTGTGAAGAATTTTTTCTTCATGGTTTAAAGTATGTCTTTCCTGCTAAATTAGGTGAGCTAGCCCGTGGTATTCCTACTAGTTATGCTGCTCCAAGCTTAAGTGATCAGATTGCTGCTGGTAATGATCCTATCCCTGTATGGCCATATGGCGAAGGAAATGAGCGTGGTCTTGCTCTAAAGCCATTATATTCTTCAGTGCCTGAATCTGTAGCAAAGCATCCCGATCCGCTATTTTATGACTTATTAACACTAATTGATGCTATTCGTTCTGGGCGTGTAAGAGAAAGGCAAATTGCTTCACAAAAAATATTGGCATTATTAAAATCCAAAAAGTTGGTATCAAATGAACATTAAATTTTAATCATTTCCTTGATTAAATTAGCGTTTATTTCTAATAATCATAGGAGTGTACCCCCATATCTGGCTGGTCTGGCGCCTAACCCCGCCAATATTCATTAGGGTCTTCTTGTAATTCAGGGTCATCCGCTTGCATGCTCTGGTAACGAATAAACACTTTCCGCATCCATGCGGGCATCTTATCAAGATGCATTAAAACCTCATTGAAATATTTATCCTTTAGACGATTATGAAGCTTCTTAACTACTCGTGGTTTTAAATACCCCTTACCCTCATACCACAAGGCAGTAACCACATGACATATTACTGTATTTGGCATGACTATTTTTCTAGGACTTACATGCACAAGTTTAATTCTATTTTCACCATTAATTTTGATATAACGCGAGCGACCAGTCGTATAGTAAATTGAGTGAACAGGAATTTGCGTACTAAGACCAAGCTGATTCAAAGCTACAGCAGGATGAATTGTTATTGTCTCACCTGTTTTCTTAGAAACAGCATTAATGATTTTATCTGTACTTGGCGGAATTGGGCGACCTGGCAAATAGCGACTCTCTTCAGGCCTAAAATATATACCGCGACATATAGTACCTACTTCATTGCTTTTTGCTAACCGCAATAAAACACGTTGTACAAGCTTAATTGGATATTTCTTATAAATTGAGTCCACAAAAAAAATCCTTCCTCTTGGAATTTTTTTTATGAATTTTTCAATTGATAATATTGTGCTCATATTTTTGACCTGCATATTTAAGTCTTTAACATTATTAACTATAAATGCCACACTGTATTACTTTTTAATCAGTGTCCTGAAATAAGATTTGCATAAATCTTGTATTGATATATATTTTCTCTCTTCCAATTTCTATTTCTTTCAAAATGCCCTCACTGACTAGCTTCTGCAGGTATTCGGCAGCAGTTTGTCTCTTTACTATCCCTGCATCTACTACATTAGAAATTCTACAGTAAGGTTGTACAAAAAGGAGCTCTACCAATTCCCTTGAATATATTTTAGGTTGTTTATTTTTTACATACTCCACGGTTTCTTCCATTAGACCGACAATATTCTTAATCTTATTGCAAGTCCATTGAGATGTGTTTGCGACGGCATTTAACATGTAAATAATCCAAGACTCCCAGTCATCTTTTAAAGTGACATTTAGGAGATTTTGGTAATATTCTTTCTTATGCTTGATAATATAACGGCTCAAATAAAGAACCGGTATGGTTAATAGTTCTCGATCGATTAAATACAATATATTTAAAATTCTTCCCGTTCGACCATTCCCATCTGTAAATGGATGAATTGCTTCAAATTGATAATGCCCTATAGCCATTTTTATTAACGGGTCAATATCATTCTGATCATGTAAAAATACTTCCCAATTGTGAAGCTTTTGCCTTAAAAGCGCCTCGCCTTCAGGAGGAGTATAAATTATTTCTCCAGTTGCTTGATTAGAGAGAGTGGTTCCTGGAACCTTTCTTACGGTCATTTCAACACCGTGCAAGGTTGAACATAAATTTTCTGCTAAGACTGTATTTAATGGTCGAGACTTAATAAATTCAAAGCCTTCTCTCAGAGCAGTTCTGTAACGTAAAGCCTCTTTTGTCGCTGGATCTATATTAGTTTCGGAACTACTATTGGCATATTGAAATAACTTATCTGTTGTAGTCACTATATTTTCAATCTCTGAGCTTGCTTGAGCTTCTAATAAAGGCAGTGAGTTTATTAAAACGCTTTGGTTTGGTAACATTTCTGCTGCCTTTCTCAGTTCTGCTAGTGATGCACGTGCTTCAATGCACACTTTCAGTATTTTTTTAGTTTCTATATCCTGTCTAGGAGGCAGTGCAGGCAATTCATTGTATGCTTTAGTTACATCAATTTTCATAATGTTTAAATTTTCCACTTTTATCGACATGTTTTAAGGATATGTCGATGTGGTAGACATGTCAAGGAAATATGTCGATATTTTAATGTTTTGTCGACATGTTTTTAAGATGTGTCGATGGTATAAACATATCCGTATAATATGTCTAAAATTTAACATTATATCGACAAATATTAGAATAAATTAGAGATAGGGGATGTTGCAGGGGGTATAAATGGGGGTATATTTAAATATATTAAAAATAAATACATTAAAAATCAAATAATTATATTTCAAGTTAAATAGCCGCCGCCCCACCAATTTACCATCCAAGACACTCCAATAACATCCATAATCCCTTGTAAAAACTGGGGTTCTTTGGATAGTATGAAAAACTTAATCGATGCTAGAGATAGTGATGTGTATGATGTACTAGTTTTCGTGGCATTTGCCTCTGAGAAACTTACAAGGATAAAACGAGTTGAAAGTGCGCGCCCAGCGATAGCCGTTTCTTATGCCGATCAAAAACAACAGGAATTCATTGACTTTATTTTGAGCAAATATGTTATATACCCATCGCCATTGAAAGTACTGGAAATTTTTTCTGAAATGAATTAAAAGTATCGGCATTATGAGATTTCAT
>NZ_CBCSKT010000029.1:0-83895 GCF_965140895.1 Legionella sp.
CCAGCGTTCAATCTGAGCCAGGATCAAACTCTTCAGTTCAATTCCTGTCGTCAGTTTTCACTAACGTCTCTTTACTTTTTTTATCTAGTCACAAGCACTCAAGTTATTTCAAAGTGCCCACACAGTTTGTCTTCTATCTTATTAATGAACGTTTGCCCCGAGGCGTGCTGCGTATTCTACTGATTTTGACATCCATGTCAAACACTTTTTGCAATTTTTTTAAAAAAATTGCAAAAAGCTTATTGTAAATGTAACTTGGCGATTCGGCGTTTACCTACTTGTATTACATAACTTTGTCCAGAAACCAGTACCAGTGCGGGGTCTTCTGCTTTTTCACCATTTATTTTAACCGCCCCCTGCTTCACCATACGCATGGATTCGGAAGTGCTTTGGGTTAAATTCATTTGCTTTAATAATTGCGCTAAGGAAAGTGAATCATCATTTATTATGGTGAACTCTTCTAAATCGTCAGGAATAACTCCTTTTTGGAATCGTTCAATAAATTCTTTATGCGCTTGTTCGGCTTGCGCCTGGTCATGGAAACGAATAATGATTTCCTTAGCAAAGTCTATTTTAATGTCGCGAGGATTTGCTCCCTGAGTAACCGAATCTTTTAATCCCTGAATTTCTTTTCCGGTTTTAAAACTTAATAGATCAATATAGCGCCACATTAATTCATCAGATATAGACATAATTTTGCCAAACATATCTGAAGCCGGTTCATTAATGCCTATATAATTATCTAAAGACTTGGACATTTTCTTCACGCCGTCCAATCCTTCTATTAATGGCATCATCATAACAACCTGTGGTTCAAGGCCGTAATGCTTCTGTAATTCACGTCCCATTAATAGATTGAATTTTTGATCCGTCCCACCAAATTCAACATCTGCTTTAAGAGCAACTGAATCATAACCTTGTAACAAAGGATATAAGAATTCATGAATGGCTATAGGCTGACCTGAATTATACCTCTTATTGAAGTCATCACGCTCTAACATACGAGCTACAGTGTGCGTCGCCGCTAAGCGAATTAAATCCACGGCAGTAAATTGCCCTAACCACTGTGAGTTAAATGCAACCGTTGTTTTTTGTGGGTCGAGAATTTTGAACACTTGCTCTTGATAGGTCTTTGCATTTTCAATAACGGCTTCCTGACTCAAAGGAATACGCGTTACATTCTTTCCTGTTGGGTCACCAATCATCGCGGTAAAATCACCTATCAAAAAAATGACCTCGTGCCCATACTGTTGGAACTGTCTTAATTTATTAAGTAATACAGTATGTCCCAAATGCAAATCGGGTGCCGTAGGATCAAACCCCGCCTTTATTTTTAAAGGGGTTCCCTTTTGAAGCTTTTTTTCGAGTTCTTGCTGTGGAAGTACCTCTTCACAACCTCGCATTAATTCGGAACAAACTGAATCTTCAACTATCATGACATCAAAACCTTTATAAATGATTGACCTATCTTCTCACACCGAGTATCTTAGCCCGGTTGGCAATTTCCTGCCATACCCAAGAGGTGATTTAAAATAATTTGTCACCCGTTTTTGAACAAAATGCACACAATGCATTCTTGCGGATGACAACATGTAGGCAAACAATGGATAAAAAACCTTATATTCGAACACGACATTCTGGTATTCAATCCAAATTATTAATGGGTTCTGCATTAATTGTTGCCCTTTCTCTTCCTTATTTGCTTGTGAAAAGCTGTTCCCAGCATGAACACAATAGCCAAGCACATCAATCTATTTCATTACCGAAGCAAGAAAAGAAACAAGTAACAGAACAAAAAAAATCTGTACCACTTGTAGATCTCGCTAAAGTAACAGAGCAGGCAATTAAAAAAGAAGTTGAACAAATTAAGAAAGTAGAACCAGAGGTTAAAACTAGTCAAGCTAGTGTTCCCCATAAACCTGAAAAAACGGATAAAACAGAAAAGTCGGTAAAAAAAACAGTCGTAGCCAAAGCAGTAAAAACAATCAAAGTAACTAAAGACAATGAATGGCAAACCGTTAGACCCCGCTCCGGTGACTCAATGGCCACCATATTCCATCGTCTTGGATTAACTGCGCAAAATTTACATTTGGTTGTTCATAAAAACCCCCATGCGAAAGTATTGACGGCAATTAAACCAAGTCAAGAATTACAATTTTTGATTAATAAGAAGAAATTGGAAAAATTGGTAATTCCTATAAATGATGTCCAGACTCTAACGATCTATAGAGATGGAGCCGTTTATAAGACCAAGATCGACTCTAAAAAAGTAACGAACCAAGATCGCTATGTTACTGGAGTAGTGAAAGGATCATTATATACAACGGCACAACACTTAGGCATCCCCAGCAAATTAATTAACCAAATGACTTCGATTTTAAGTAAACAAGTTGATTTTGCACATTCTGTACGTTCAGGAGATCGCTTTTCAATTGTTTATGAAGCGCAGTATGTGAAAGATAAAATGGTAGGAATAGGTGATATTGTTGCGGCTAGCTATACCAGTAATGGTAAAACAGCCCAAGCAGTACGTCATATCAGTGCGAGTGGCTCACGTGATTATTATACGCCTCAAGGTGAAAGTTTTAAAAAGGCATTCTCACGTTACCCGCTGCGATTCAGCCATATTAGCTCAACATTTAGTAACTCAAGATATCACCCTATCTTGCGTTATCGTCGTGCTCATAAGGGTATTGATTTAGCTGCACCGATTGGCACTCCGATTATGGCAACGGGAGATGGGGTTATTAAAACTATTGGCCGTCATAATGGTTATGGGAACATGATTGAAATTACCCATGACAAGAAGTTCAGCACAATCTATGGTCATATGCTTAAATTCCAAAAAGGCTTGTCTAAAGGAAGTAGGATTAAGCGAGGCCAGATAATTGGCTATGTAGGACAAACAGGTCTTGCTACAGGTCCTCATTGCCATTTCGAGCTGCATGTACATGGGCAGGCAAGAAATCCTTCATCGACTTATTTGCCCACTTCGTCTCCAGTTCCTCCACGTGAAATGGCAGCGTTTAAAGCAAGAACTCGTTCTTTGTTTAGCCGCCTTCAGGCCTTAGAGAAGACTGGGCTTGCTAATAACAAGAGCGATAAAAAGAAAAAGAAGATTGGGTAGTGCCTCAGTGTGTAGCCCGTATTGCGACCAAGTCTAATACAAGCTACACACTAACGTCTTATTTTACAACTAATACTTTCGAATTATGTAGGCTTGACCACAGTAATTTGGCCCTCTCTATATCAAGCAGTATTTAGGCTAATTGGGTGGGTGGTAAGGAAATTTGGCAATGACTTGTGGGTCAGGCCCGGAACCTAATGGCGCAGCCTTAAGCAGCGCCATTAGGCCAGGAACCCAACCTACAAAACAGATTATCCAAATAAGTAACGACAAATCACTACTGAAGCAATAATACCAGCTAAGTCGGCCAATAAGCCTGCGGGGATTGCATGCCGTGTTCTGCGAATGCCTACGGAACCAAAGTACACAGCAATCACATAAAAGGTTGTTTCTGTGCTTCCCATCATGGTAGCTGCTGTTTTGGCGATCAATGAATTTCCGCCGTATTGATGAATCAATTCCGCCATAATTCCGGTGGATGCGCTACCAGAAAAAGGACGAATAAGTGCTAAAGGCAAAACCTCTGACGGCATGCCAATCAATTCCATAAGCGGAGCAAGCAGCCTTCCCAATAAGGTAAAAAAACCAGATGCCCGCAACATGCCAATCGCAACGATCATCGCAATCAAATAGGGCAAGATATTTAAAACCGTATCGAATCCCTGCTTGGCACCAACAATAAAGGCATCAAACACATTAACCTTCTTTATCGCCGCATAAAGAGGAATACCCACCACAAACAGCAAAAGCATCCAGTTGGACAGTTGATTGGCTATTCCACTCATAAGCTATCCGCCTTCTCAACACTAAAAACCGCTAATTTAGCAAGTTGTCTTACCGCGATAATTGCTACTACAGTGGAAATAATCGTTGCGACTAAGGAACTGAAAACTACACTGGTTGGATTCGTACTGCCATTAGCGGCGAGATACGCAATGGCGGTTGCCGGAATTAACTGCACGCTGGATGTATTAATCGCGAGAAAAGTACACATGGAATTACTGGCAACACGGGCATGTTGATTCAAGGTTTGCAATTCTTTCATTGCTTGCAATCCAAATGGCGTTGCCGCATTGGCAAGACCCAACATATTTGCCGAAATGTTCAAAGCAATGGCACCCATTGCCGGATGATCAATAGGCACATCCGGAAATAATCGTCGTAAAACAGGTCGCAAGACCTTACCCAATATTTTGATCAAACCAGACTCAGTGGCTATAGACATAATACCTAGCCACAAACACATAATTCCAGCCAAGCCTAGAGCAATTTCAAAACCCAGTTTGGCAGAATCAGTGACAGCACGAACAACCTCATCAATACGCCCTTCAATGACACCAACTACAATTGAAATCAGTATCATTCCTAACCAAATTATATTTAGCATTCTTGCCTCCAGGCTCTGGAACAAGTTAACATGTACTCCACATCCAGCTCAAAATATAAGACACTTCTGATGAAATACACTTCTGCTCCCTTACGCAAACTCGCTTTGCTCATTGGTTTTCTTGCTTGCACAAACAGTCATGCTTTTGATTCCAACGCTACTGAAAAACAAGCAAATTCGTCAATAGAAGCACTATACCATAAGCTAAACCTCATGCCGAACATTTCTATGACCGCGCGCATTGATTGGATAAGCAAGTACTTTCTTGGAGTGCCTTATGTGCTTGGCTCATTAGGAGAAGGTCCCAAGGCTCGTTACGATCAATTTCCTCAATATCGTGTTGATGCTTTTGATTGTGATACTTATGTAAATACAATAGTTGCTTTGGCATTAGCAAATTCGCTGCCTTCATTCAAACAATGCATGCAAAAAATGCGCTATAGCAATGGCAAAGTATCTTATATTCAACGAACTCACTTTACAGGTTTGGATTGGAATCAATATCATCAGCAGGAAGGGATCTTCAAAGACATTACTCAATCGTTCAAAAACAAAGACAATGAGTCCGTAGCCCAGATGGCTAATACAACCATTGAAAAACCCAATTGGTATGCCTACAAAACGATTGAAACCATTCGCTTACAAAATGCCAATAAAGCAGAACAAGAAAAACGCTTAGAAGAATTAAAAGCGAAAGGAGCCAAACTGGAAGTAACTTCGGAAAATGTACCTTACCTGCCTTTGACTGCATTATTTCCTGAACAAAATAAGCCTGATTTACAGTTATTCGGGCAAATTCCTAACGGTGCGATTATTGAAATTGTGCGGCCTAATTGGAATGTAAAGGATAAAATTGGCACCTCACTGAATATCTCACACCTCGGCTTTGCTATTTGGAAAGACAAGGTAGTATATTTTAGAGAGGCTTCATCAGAATATGGCAAAGTAGTCGATGTACCCTTAATTAATTATCTGAGAGATGCACTTAAGAGTCCAACGATTAAGGGAATTAATATCCAGGTAATAGTACCAACGCAGCCTCACTGCCATAATTAATTATGTAGCCGTATTAGCGCAGCGTAACACGAGGATTTGTAGCATAGCCATCCGTATTACGACTTCGTCTAATACAGACTACATATTGTAAAATGCAGGTTTCAAAGCGTCCCTAGTTTAGGTAGACTATATCCCAATTACTGAACATGCTATTTAGGAATCTGCAATGAATTATGGATTAATAGAAAAACCAATGCTATCTGCCAGTGACTGTCTTGTACTTAGCATCTTTTCTGATGAAAAACCATCAGGATTTGCTCAGGATTTGGACAAGGAACATGATGGCTTAATTAGTAAACTTTCTCAAAGAGCTTCTGAAGCAGGCGACCTTATTTGGCACACAAGTGCTCATGGCCATTCATTGTTACTGGTTCAGTGTGGAAAGAAAGAGAAATTTACGTCTAAACTGCTGAAAAAAAGACTAACGGAAATTACTGATGCAGTAATTAAACACCGTTTCAAATCAGTTACCCTTTACCTGCCGCAATTACCAAAACACTCTGCTGATTGGCAGCTGGAACAAATGATTATGCAAATAGATAATCATCGTTTTCAACAGCTCGAATTTAAAAAGAAACATGCCAAGCCTCATCATTTAGCACAGGTTAATTTTTATTTGCCGGAAGCGAACCCCAAAGCACTAGAAACAGGGCAGGCCATCGCTAAAGGAATTGAGTTTACGCGTCATCTCGCTAATCTACCCGCAAATATTTGTACCCCAACTTATTTGGGAGAGCAGGCTATTCAATTAGCTAAAGAGTTCCCTACCCACCTAAGCTGCACCGTGCTAGGACCTGACGAAATGCGTCAGCTAGGAATGGAAACTTTATTAGCAGTATCCCAAGGCTCATCTCAACCACCACGTTTAATCGATCTTCAATATAAAGGTGCTGCTGACGATGCCGCGCCGATTGTGCTGGTTGGTAAAGGCATTACCTTTGATTCAGGTGGCCTATCTATTAAACCTGCCAATGCTATGGATGAAATGAAGTATGATATGTGTGGTGCCGCGAGCGTATTAGGTACGATCAAAGCCTGCGCCCTACTCCAATTGCCAATCAATGTCGTGGGTTTAATTGCAAGCTCTGAAAATATGCTGAGTGGTTCTGCAGTAAAACCAGGTGACATTGTTACCAGTATGTCTGGCCAAACTGTGGAAATTCTTAATACGGATGCTGAAGGTCGTTTAGTATTGGCAGATGCTTTAACTTATGCAGAACGCTTTAATCCTGAATTTGTGCTTGATATTGCGACCTTGACCGGTGGCATTATTGTTGCTTTAGGTACAGTTGCTACTGGCTTAATGACCCAAGATGATAAGCTAGCTCAACTTATTGAAGATGCAGCTCTAGAAAGTAATGACCGTGTCTGGCGCATGCCTTTGGATGAAGATTATCAAGATGCGCTGGATAGTGCGTTGGCAGACATGATTAATGCTGGCTTTGACCGTACGGCCAGTAGTATTACCGCAGCCTGTTTCTTATCGCGATTTACGGAAAAATATCGATGGGCTCATTTAGACATTGCAGGGACTGCATGGACTTCCGGAAAAAAACGTAATGCAACTGGAAGACCCGTTCCTTTATTAACTCAATTAATTCGCCATGCCGCCAATTCGCGTTGATTTTTATTTATTGGAAAGCGATCAAGACCACGCTCGGTGGCTGATCGCTTGTCGTCTTTTAGAAAAGGCTTACCATCGAGGTCATAGGGTTTATGTTTTTTGTAACAATCAACATGATGCCGAATTGATTGATGAGTTGTTGTGGACCTTTAAAGAGGACAGTTTTATTCCTCATAACCTCCAAGGTGAAGGGCCAGAGCCACCACCACCAATACACATTGGTTATGGCCCGGAACCACGAGGGTTTAATGATATTTTATTAAATTTGAGTGATCAAATTCCGGCTTTTTATCCTAAATTCAAACGCGTTATGGAGTTGGTTAGTAACCGGGAAGTAGAAAAAGAACAGAGTCGAGTTCATTATCGTGAGTATCGGGCTAAGGGTTGTGAGTTGCATACGCATCCGATCAAGTAATCCGAGTAGGCTGGGCTTTTCAGTCCAGCCTACATTAAACGAGCCTGTCGAGGGAGCAACCAGTATCTACGCCTAATAATTTTATACTACGCATCCCATAAAACATTACACTCACCTCGGATAGATGCCTGAAGTAAATTGATTAAGGGAATTGCGCGTTTCTCCAAGCCAATTAACATCTCGTCATCGTCATCTTCTTTATCTGAGGATTGAGAGCCACTCTTCGTCAAACCATGCTGCAAATGCTCCAAAGCTTGGGGCAGATCTTCAAATTTAATTGCTCCGGGCACGGTGCCACTGTGTCCCATTAATGACAATAATTGCTTCGCTACATCACCAAAATAAGTAATGTCTTCATATGCATCTGAATGAAAGATCACTAACATAGCAAAACTCCTTTTTAACGGCAGTTATTAATTGCCATAAGCCCGTAACAAATATTCAGCCACAGCGCGTAATCCCATCGCCTCTCCGCCTTCAGGCTTACCTGGTTTAGAGCCTAAATTCCACGCCATAATATCAAAATGAACCCAGGGCGTGTTATTAGAGATAAAACGCTGTAAAAATAACCCTGCTGTAATCGCCCCCGCATAAGGGCTATCACTCGCATTAGCGATGTCTGCAATGCTCGAACGCAAAATGTCTTCATACGCGGCAAATAGAGGTAAACGCCAAACTGGATCAGCTGTTTTTTGTGCAGTCTCCTGAAGGGCTGCCGCCAACTGCTCATTATTAGTAAACATGGCTGAAATTTCTGTACCTACAGAAACACGAGCAGCTCCAGTCAAAGTAGCGAAATCAATGATTAAATCAGGTTGCTCTTCACAGGCTTTAACTAAAGCATCGGCGAGAATTAAACGCCCCTCTGCATCCGTATTATGGATCTCTACGGTTAAACCATTGCGCATCGTCAATACATCGCCCGGTCTAAATGCATCAGGACCAATCGCATTTTCGACCGCAGGAACTAATAAATGCAGGCGAATAGGTAAGTCGCGCTCCATAATCCATTGAGCTAAGCCAATAGCATGAGCAGCGCCCCCCATATCCTTTTTCATCAACCGCATGCCAGAAGCTGATTTGATGTCTAAACCACCACTGTCAAAGCAAACGCCCTTGCCGACTAAAGTTATTTTAGGATGCTTTTCATTACCCCAAACTAAAGACAATAGCCTTGGCGCAGACGCAGATGCTGCAGCGCGGCCTACTGCGTGAATAGCAGGAAAATTCTCTTGTAATAAATCATCGCCAATCCATTGCGTAAATCGTGCCCCATAAGTATCAGCTAAGCCTTGTACCACCGTTGCTAATTCTTGAGGCCCTAAATCGCTGGTTGGTTTATTAATTAAATCACGTACTAAAAAATGAGCCTGCGCTAAGGCATTTATATTAGTGAGATCTTCAGCTGGAACCATTAAACGTCGTGGCGATACAGAGCTTTTTTTATATCCTTCATAGCGATACTGTGCAAGCGCCCAATAAAGCATGGCTTCTTGAGTTACGTCACCTTGAACCTGATAGGTATTCGCAGGCAATTGCAGCGCTGCATTTGCCAAAGCCAACTCTGGGCTACCAAGCCCCGTGCCTATGAAAACTCGATCGACTAAACCATCAGCATTATTGATTAAACAATAGTCCCCTATCTTTCCTTTAAATTCTCTTAACGCAAATGAATTACGCTCCACTGGTGCAAAGGAATCAATGTCTTCTTCCCATTGAGCTTGGGATATTAAATAAAGGGGTATTGCTCGCTCAGAACGAGTCTCATAAAATAACTCTGCATGCATTTTTTATTCCTTCATTTGGCCACGAAAATGATTAGGTCTAAGTCCAGTCAAACCTAAAACGAACAAATAAATCACCACCACAGCCAGGACATGGGCTCCTAATAAGCCTAGACGAGCTACTGGCTCGAGATTTAACCAATAATCAAGGGTTCCACCCATTAGAATTAAATAAATGCTAATCGCCGCATTAGCACATATTAATTGTATACTATATTTCAACCAACCTGGTGATGGTAGATATACTTTGCGCTTAATTAATAAAAAGAGAAGGGCACCACAGTTCACATAGCCAGCCAAGGCTGAAGCTAAAGTTAATCCGGCATGAGCAAAATGCCAAACGAATAAAGCACATAATATGGTGTTAACAACCATTGCCAAGGCCCCTACTTTCACCGGGGTACTAATATCCTGACGTGCGTAAAAACCTGAAGCCAATACTTTAATCATCATAAATGCCGGCACCCCTGATGCTAATGTAATTAGACTTTTTTGCGTTTGGAGCACATCATTCGCGATAAACTTTCCATAAGCAAAACAACTCACAATCAAAGGCATTGAAAATAAGCACAGGCCTAATCCGGCAGGTATACCAATAAGCAAAATGGAACGTAACCCCCAGTCTAATGCCTGTGAATAATGAGTAATACTTTGTTCTGCATGGCGTCTGGAAAGATGTGGCAAAATTACAGTCGCGATAGCCACGCCAAATACGCCCAAGGGAAAGTCAGTTAAGCGATCGGTATAATAAAGCCAGGATACGCTACCCACTTTTAGGAATGAGGCAAAAACACTATCTACCATTAAATTCAACTGGGCGATTGAAACACCAAATAATGCAGGGACCATTAATTTAAGTACGCGATTAACTCCTGGATCATTACGAACTAAACGCGGTCGAACCAAGAGGTTTCGTCGATATAAAAAAGGCAATTGAAATAATAATTGGAGAATACCCGCAATCAATACTCCCCAAGCTAAGCCAACTACGGGTTGGGGTAAGTAGGGGCACAAATAAAACGCCGCTAAAATCATGCTAATGTTGAGTAGCACCGGGGTAATTGCGGGTATCGCAAAATACCCATAGGTATTAAGTACCGCTCCAGACATTGCCGTAAGGGAAATTAACATTAAGAAAGGAAAGGTAATGCGTAACATTTCCGTAGTTAATTGCGCACGACCACCATCATGACTAAAACCAGGGGCAAATAAGAAGACAATAATTGGCGCGGCAATCATACCTATAATAGTAACTGCCGTAAGGATTGAACTCAGGTAGCCCGCAATCCGCGCAATAAAAACTCGCACATCATCAGGTGAGCGTGTTTTTTGATATTCGGCCAGCACGGGAACAAAGGCTTGCGCAAAAGCCCCTTCCGCAAAAAGGCGGCGCATAAAATTAGGAATACGAAAGGCTACAAAGAAAGCATCCATTCCCGCCTGGGCGCCAAAAAAATTAGCCAAGACCATATCACGAGCAAATCCCATCATGCGTGAAATGAAGGTCATTAATGAGACTAATGTAGTTGAACGCAACAAACTTTGGCGTTTAGGAATCATAATATCAGTTTTCGTAGCAGACATATTTCTATCAAGATATAAAATGAATCCCTTATGATATACCTAAATGACGAAACATCCATAATTTTAATGCTAAGCGTTGACATATATATACAGAATTCTATTGACAAAGTCTAGTCCATTGGGCAAGATCAGCATCTTTTGTACCATCTGAATGAGTGGAGATTTTTAAGTGGCAAATATTAAATCAGCGATCAAACGTGCTCGCCAAAACGTGAAACTGCGTAAACACAATGCCAGTGCACGTTCTATGTTTCGTACTTACATCAAAAATGTGCTAAAAGCGGTTGAAGCAGGTAACAGTGAAGAAGCTACTGCAGCTTATGCGAAAGCGCAACCAATTATTGATAAAGCTGCATGCAAAGGCTTGATTCATAAGAATAAAGCTGCTCGTATTAAAAGCCGCTTGGTTGCCCGCGTTAAGGCAATGGCTGCTTAATTCGCTGCTTGTTATAGCAACGCCCCCAAACGTAGTCTGTGTTTAAGTTAAGACTTAATACGGGCTATGTTTTTCTTTTTCTATTTTCCCTATTCATCCCAGTGTACTCTGTTCGTCAATTATAAGCACGACAAAATGGTCTCAATTTATAGCTCAGATATTCAATAAATCAAAATTGAGAGCAGAATCCCAAGCATCACCTTTTTTGTCGTTTTGTGTCCGACCGTTATGCAGGATATATAACTATTTGTTCAAAATTTTAAAGTAATGTGCTAATTTGGCCCTGCAACATAATCTGAGAAGGAATGAATCGGCTGGAGTATTCTGAACCAACGGGAAAGGTGAGACTCCTGCAATATAATTGAAACTTCAAGACGTAGCGAAACTGATAAAGCCCCGTAATAAACTTCTTTGCCGTTTATTACGGGGTTCAGTTCTATATTCGAACCAAGACCACCGGCAAAAGATCAGACAAGATTGATAATCTACACTCATGCTTACGCTCTAATGCACAAGAACTTTTTATAAGATTATCGAGCACGGTCATCCCGGCCCCTAAGCAATTTACCTGAATAAGGCACACAAGCACCTGGCATGCATAATGCGCATTTCTTTTGGAGCTACCTCGTTGTAAATTCCTTAGGATGACGTGTTCCAATTCGAATCAATGTAATGCTGGAGAAGCTTGCTCTTCAGAAACCTCCTCCTCATCATCAAGCAGATTCTCATCCTCAAAATCAGGATCGCAATAATTACGGCCAATAATTTTGCAGAGTGTTTTCTGATCATCTAAAGATAAATAGGAAACTAAGGCTTCAAGCAGGTTTTCATCAGAAAATGTCTCGTCTGTTTCATTTTCGTTCGCAGGAAAAAATGCGGGTTCAGGAGGTAATCTATCGTTGATTTTCATGCCATGCACTAAAGCCATATACAATGAATTAAACAGATTTTCTGCCTGTTCTATTTGTTTTAACAAATGGTACTGCTCTTTATTTTTAGGTAAATTAGCCAATGAATAAAAGAACCCTGCCATACCCGTGATTTTTGGTGTTTTTATTTCGGGATTGATAAAAGAAAACTCCTGATAAAAAGCGACAATTCGTTTCAACAACTCCGTTCGATAAACCTCAAGATCTTCAGGCATTGCTGCTTGGCGTATCATCCACTCTAACTTTTGTAAAGTTCCCGCAACCTGTTTGGCCTTATAACAATACGCTTCATCAACCGCCAAAAGCTTATCTATAGTGCTGCCAGGCAAAGGTTTAATTTTTTGTGGTGGTACCGTCCAAATTAATTTAACTCCTTCTTTCGTCCCATCACGATAAGATACTTTTTTTCCCGAAGATCGCGTATGAGTATCCAACTCGCCTTCGCTATGCAGGATAATATTTTCCATGCCCCTGCTCACCCATCGAGGAAAAGTTGATTTATGATAAGGTGCTAAAACCTCAGGAGAAAGTACCGTTTCTAATATCGATAATGCTTCGGTTTTACAGGTATGAGAACCTTTTAAAGTCGGGCCTGTCCATCCTATAGAAAGTTTAAAATCAAAAGGATGAAGCCTTGGGGCACGCTGTTCAATTTTAGCTTTTCGCAGTTCGATTTCATAAACATCTTTTGAGTGTTTCTCCCCTGGATAACATCTCATTTTTCCAGTTGGAGGAGCCGTCAAGCCGTTCTCACCTAATGAATCTCGCACGGCAGATTCCTGCTCTTTAACTTGGGCCTTGCATTTTTCTTGTAATTTTTTAAAGTCTTCTTCGGTAAGCTCATAGGAATCACCATGCAAACCATGTCCCATATCCATAAACCGAACTTCTTCATGCCTTAACCAACCATGGTTACCCCACAGATCAACATCTAACCCTATGTTTCTTTTTAGCTGAGTAAGCCAATCATCAGAGCCGCCAGTACCAGGAACTCCATAATATCCCCAAGTATCGACCACTTCTACTTGCTTCCTTGTCTCATTATATTTGGATAAAATAAAAGCCCCGTGCCAGGCCGGATTACCTTCCACGGTATGATCAAAAATACAAAAAGTCACCAAATATGTCATGTTGTTCTCCACGTCCTGTTAATAATAAGCATCCAATACTCGAAGATATTCTTAGTGCATTAACTGTGCATACCTTAAGCTATTCTGATTAAAACTTATCAAAGATTCAAGTGGCTGGTCGGTGGGTAAGATAAGAAAATTAGTAACTCTAGGGCTTTAAATTAGGCTGGGCTATTACGTTATGGATTATTGTAGGTTGAACCATGGCTCAACCTACACCGTGTTTTTTGATTAACTAAAAGAGTTAGCTGTTTTAGCCTGGTTTACCTGCTCGTACGCGCGGCGTGCAGGTTCAAAATCAGGATATTTGGTCACGATGTGCTGTAAAATCATACGTGATAAGAGCTCATCACCTCGATTCCACTCATTTAGTGCATCAAAATACATCCTGTTTGCAGCCTCTCCAGCAACAATTGGTGCACGATCCAAGGTTACCGGCTCAACGAAACTGACGCGGGCCTGGCTTTTCGCTTCCATGCGCTGTAACACTTTGCGCGCTTGTATGCTGCCATTGTCACTAGCTTGTTGCAACAAGAGTTTTCCTTTGGATGGAGATAACTCGCCTGCAGTGCCCTCTAGGTAATAAGTACCCAGTTGATATTGAGCATAGGCATTTTGTCGTGCTGCTAATTTTTGGTAGAAACCAGCGGCCACTTTTGGATCTTTTTCGACACCTAATCCATAATGGTACATTCTGGCTAAAGCCAACATAGCCTTTTCATTACCCTTAGTTGCTGCTGCCTGATAATACTTAAGCGCTTCAGCAAAATCTATTTTCGAGGTAATTCCAGTTTCTGAAAGCAGACCCAATTCATAAAGTGCATTCGCATTTCCTAAATCAGCCGCTTTCTTATACCAAGCTAGAGCTTGTTGTTCATCGCGAGACTGACCAAGCCCCTTGAAGTATATGCTACCTAATTGATTCATTGCGTCATGCACTTTGTCATTTGCCGCTTTAACAAATAAGTCTTTAGCTTTTGCATAATCCACTGGAGTACCTTTACCATACAGGTACATCAGGCCTAAGTTATAAATACCTAGGGCATTACCTTTAGCTGCTGCCTTTTCATATGCTTTGAGCGCTTGTGGGTAATTATCGTCCACAGTCTCATTAATAAAACCTAAGGCAACATAAGCTTCCGGTAAACTAGCAGCAGCTTTTTGGAACCAATCTTTTGCCGCACTGTAATCTGGCTCACCACTGTTACCCAATTGATAGAATTGGCCTAATAAGTATTCAGCCAGTGGCTCACCCTGCTCTGCGGCAGCGGTATACCAGCGTTGCGCACCAGCCATATCAGGAGCGACACTCAAACCATTTTCATCCATATAGGCTAGTTTTAACTGTGCGTCTTTATCTCCTTTCTGAGCCAAACCTTCATAAATCGCTCTGGCTTCTTTCATTTTGTCTGCATCGGTATTTGCCGCCAGATAATAGTCAGCCAGAACAATACCTGCATGACTATTGCCTAATTCATAGGAGTGAATCAGATCTGGTAAGAAATCCCGTTTTGCTTGTTGCAACAGTACTGCCATATTAAAGTCAGCATAAGAGAACTTATATTTTACTGCCTGCTGCAATTGCACCATGCCTTGTTCATTATTCGGCTCAACACCTTTACCTTCAGCAGTATAGGTACCCAAAATAAACTGGCTTACCGCATTTTGCCCTGCTTGTTGGTACCAGTGCATTGCTTGTGCAGGATCTGCACTAACCCCTATGCCACGATCATAAAGCAGTCCCAAGAGTAATGCTGCTTTTTCATTTCCAGCTTCAGCCTGTTCTTTGGCAACCGCAAAGGCTTTAGCCTGTCTTTTAGCGTTACTATCCATGGCATTATAAAATGCGAGCGGCAATAAGGCATTGGAAATACCGCGATCCGCAGCACCTTGATATAATTGACGAATTAACGCAATTTTTTCCTTTTTCGCATCCACACTTAAATCACTATCATGCTGACGTGCCAAGCGGTCAGCTAAATCGTATTCAGCCAGCCCATAATTATTTGCTGCGGCCAAATACAACATCGAATTAGCTTGCTCAGGATCCGCTTTGATGTACTCGGTTCCCTCAGGTCCAGTTATCCCTTTTTCCAGAATTCTAGACAGTACGTATTGAGAGTTTTTATTTCCTTTAAATGCTGCGTCAGTTAAATCGTCTAAAGCAAGCTGATAATCTTCTTTACTCTTCGCACGCTGTAAATACAGCATACCGAGATTATACTCAGCCCCTAAATGTTGTTGCTGTACCGCATTTTGGTAGAACGCGACTGCTGCAGAATCATTTTGCGCCACCCCTATTCCATATTGGAACATTTGTCCTATTTCAAATTGCGTTTGTGCATCACCTAATATTGCTCGGTTATATAATTGATAAAATTCCGACATCATATTAACTTGCTTTTGCCAGCCCTCCGTCCACATATCCATAATGCTTGGCTCTTGTGCAAGCTCCGCATACTGCGCATCAAGATAAGGCGCAGGCAAATCAGGATGAGCAACAATAAGGCTGTTTGCGCGCTCTACCTCAGCTACTTGATTATTTAACGGATAAACTGGATACATCCATTGGTTGGATTGGGCGCTAGCCTCACGGCTTAAAAGCGCATCATAATAACTAGTAATAGGCACATCATTAGGTTGCACCAACTCAAACTGTGGTTTAAAGATCAGATTTCGAGATATGGTCTTTAATTTAGGTGATTGATTATATGCATAATCTCCTAGAACCGCAGGATTACTCCAAGCACTTAAAATACCATTCATTTGATAAGCCGTTTTTGCCAATTGATCGGTGCTACCATTACTTAACCACAGTGCCGCAGCAGCTAGAGCCTTCCCTTGATTATTTGCTTTGTCATCTTGGTTTGCCTGATCTTGCCATTGCTTTGCCATATCCAAATCAGCATCAATCCCCGTGCCTTTTTTATAAAACTCGGCAAGTTGCCGTTTTGCTTCAGTCGAATTATTTTGTGCAGCCTTCAATGTCCATAGAAATGCTGTTTTAGGATCATGTACTGGGCTCTTTTCATCAAAATAAACTTCGGCCAACTCAAGATAAGCTTCATTATTTTGGTATTTTCCTACATTTTCAAACCATTTTAGTGCTTGCTCTTTTTGATTTTGAGCCAATGCAGCTTCGCCTAATTTAACCATCGCAGGAGCAAAACCTTGGGCGGCGGCCTTGTTTAATAATTCGGTTCCCTTTTCAACATCTTTATCAACCAACTTGCCAGAAAGATACAGACTGCCTAATTTAGTAAGTGCCTGAGAATTGCCATTGGCTACCGCTTTATTTAACCAAATAAGACCTAGCTTATTGTTAGATGAGTTGCGGCTGTTAATAAAATTTTCAGCCAAGGTATATTGAGCAACAGAATTACCATTTTTTGCCGCATCGATATAAAAACGAGTTGCCGTATCGTAATTTTTCTTCACACCAACGCCATAGAGATAAGCTGCAGCCACAAACATTTGCGCATCCACATTCCCTGCCGCAGCAGCTTGCTTAAACCAGGTTACCGCCTGCTCTGGATCCTTATCGTGCAATAAAGTATATTTCGCAACGAGCATGATTGCAGGTAAATAACCTTTACGTGCAGATTGTGTAAAATAACGCATTGCTAACGGGGTATTTTTTAATTGACCATATCCATACAGATAAATGCGTCCTAAATAATAATCAGCAACCGCATTTTTTCCGGTTTGACTTAATAAGGGCTCGATCGCCTTATTATAATTTCCTAAGCGATAAGCGCTGAAATCATTGGCAACAACCTGTTGGCTGGCGGTTGCTGCGAGCAAACATACCCAAGGCACTAGCGATTTCATGAAGATTCTCCCTCTATACATGGCAATTCAATCGTAACTCACTGGCAAATCCCGTTGCTGAATTGATATTTATACCCCTGGTATAATGCCATAATGTACTACATCATTAACGGCCCCATTTCTTGAGTTACCATCGGAAACCCAGAAGTTGCCTTTATTATTTAAACCAAATTTTACGTGTACATATTCACAAATTTTAACCGTATCTGCACAATCAACTATTTTCCCATAGGATTTTTTGCCATCCCCTAAGGTACAGACAAATCGAACTAAAGGCTCGCCTGTAGCCAATGCAGCCCACTGATTAGGACCAATCGTATGATTGAAACGAGTAGAATATTCACTGTCTTCATCACGCATTTGATACAAACTTACGGTCTGAGGCAATTTGTTATAAAAGAAGTATAAGGATTGCAACGCCCCTTCTTTTCCAGGGAAAAGAGACAACACTTTAAGACGTTGTTCATGACCTACTGGAGTACATCCTATAGGAAATCGAGCCTCGTCTTTTGCTGCCTTTTGTTGGGCTGCTAGTGGATCAGTTTTTTTAGCTTTCGCGGCCTCAAGTTCAGTCGATAAGAGTCCAACAAAAAGCATTAAAGAAATTGAAGTGAATTTTTTTAGAGTATTCATCATATTTTCTCACTGTCATTTATTGGACGCACAATCACAACCGTACCCATGAAATTATTACGTTCACTGGATAACTCGACGAAATCATGATTCAACCATTTAGCATCTTCAACAAACATGCGCACGCAACCATGACTCGCTCTCACGCCGGGAAGATCATCGGAACCATGCAGTGCAAAACCTTTATGGAAGTACATGCAATAAGGCATTTTGGCTCCCCCTTTACCAATGGGGAATACATCTGAGCTACATTTTTCATTTTCTTTACTGAAGACTCGGAAAATCCCGGTTAAAGTACGGCAAGAACGATTAGAATCAGAGCATTTATCTCTTCCAGAAGAGATAGGTCCCCATTTCACCAGATTTCCCTGAGCATCATAAGCACCCCATGCGAGTTTATCTTGATCAACGATAATCTCTTTTTGGTTTTCGCCAGGTATTTTCAGAGGAAATGGTGCAACATCAAACATATTCAGGTGGGCCAAATTTTTAGGTACCGCAATAACCTTACCTGCCCATAGCGGGTTATAAGTTCGATTGATGCGCTGTACGACATCACGCTGTTGTGGATCTGGAAAGAGATTTTCCCAATTTTGCCCTGAGACTATGGTGATGCAATTATATTGTGGGTAGCCACATAATCCTGTACCGTAAAACCCTGCGTTTGCTACGGCACCCATAAGCATCATCAATGCAGTTAACATTATTTTTTTCATATGCCGCCCCCTTCTCACTAACTTTTTATTATTCTATGCAAGATTTATGCTTAAATTCTAAGTTACTTTAATTATTCTTATCCTAGAAAAAATGCTTTAGCGATCCCCGGCTAAAAGCTTAACTGCATTTTTTAGGATTACGAGCATACAAAATAAGTTTAGTACCAATATTGTTATTTTTACCAGTAATTTAGCGTGAGTTTTATAGAAAAAAAATGTTGGTTCTGGTGTGGTGCGTTGTTGGGGATGGGAGTAACGAATTGACTGGTTTTTTAACAACCTAAATGCTCAAATAACAATCTTGATTCGGGGGGAGGATACTTAATTAATCGTATCGCCGGGTTGTATACCGAATTGCCGCAGTCAAGCCGCTGTAATTCGGTATCGTTGTAACTTGGGTGTCCCTCCATTATCGCAAATACATCTTTTGTTGCAGGAATTCCTCGTAATAAACATGAATATCGTCATAGAGCTCATTTAAATTTTCAACCTCATAACGCTCCGAACGTGCTTTTCTACGTAAGCGGTCGTATCTGCTAATAAAGTCATCAAAGTCCAATTTATCATACCCATCTTCGTCAAACTCATGAGCCATTTTCACTTGAGCAATTAACTCTTCCAATTTCACCAGAGCGTCCTCAAACTCATCTTTACTTCCATAAACGGTGGACTCTGGGGATTGGCGTGATTTAAAGAGCAGATAAAGAAGAATTAGCCCAATAGGAAGTAAGGTGACTAAACCGATCAGATAAATGGAATCCTGCGAACTCGTCTGTGAACCATTAACTGCAGAACATTCAGGCTGATCTGGAGGACAAATAGCCGAAGTCATATTCGAAGCAGCCATACGCTCCTGATAGAAAGGGACGTTAGTATTGGTAGTCGATAGAATCTCATCTACGATCGGCGAAGCACAGTCCACCAAAGGGGATACTGGCACCTCCGGTAAAATACGCAACTGCTCAGGCTTTTGCGGTGGAATTAATCCTTTAGCTTCATACTGCACCGTAATCCACTCATGCATTGAACCCATCAGGCGATTTAATTCTTGTGCCTGATCTGCAATCGCAACAAAATTGGTTTCTTGAATTGGGGGTTTATTTAAATGCTCCAGAATCTGAGCCACATTTTTTTTCAAACCCTGTCTGGTATTTGCAAGCTCAGATGCGGTAGACGGATATTGAGCCAATATATCCTGATTCTTAATAAAAGTATCCAATTTCTCTTGATCTGAAGTAAACCATCGCTGAAAAAAAGATAACTTTTGTTCATCCTGAATTGCCTTATGATAAGCATGCGTATTTTCAAACAATAAATCGTCCATTGTTTGTGCGGAGAAATCGACAAAATGAGCAAGCTGTTTCAGCAATAGTGTTAACTGCTCTTTAAATTGATAAACCGTATAAACCTCTCCAGCCTGTCCCAAAAGTCCTACGGTTTGTTCAATGATTTTTTGAAATCGAGCCAGCTCATTTAAATCAATCACCGCTTGAGCATAAAGCTGCAACACCTCATCATCCATATTGATTAGGTTAAAATTGGCACAGTTACGCAATTCGTCAGCTGACAAATGCAACGCCGATGTTGGTACTGCTAGCTCTTGCGTTTCCTTTTGAGCGCACTCTTTAGCTGCTAAGGTTGGATAAGCTTTTAAATCATCCAGCTGCCCACTAATCAAATCTCGTGGGTGTGGATTAATTGCATTAGGATTAAACGCAAAATGCGCTCCTCGATTACGTTCAGTATAAAGTTGCTGCGTTGCTTTAGCTAACTCAACTAAGCGATCTTTTAATAATTGAGTTTCCGCGAGATGCGTTAAATGAGGTTTGACTTCATTATTAATTGCCGTACGTAAATTTGCTAAAAATAGCCTATCGGAGCCAACTAAGGGTGATGTATTTGTTTCAATCGCAAGAATATAATGATGCAGATGCTCTAATTGCTCCTTGGTTTGCCCAATATTGGGATTCAAGCTAACACCCTTCAGAATATTATTTATATCCAGCATGATAAAATTCATGGGCTGATTTAAATGTTCTGCCCGCAAGTTTTTATTGCGTAACCTTAAATAATCCCCTGTTCGTTGCATCAATTCATATAATTGGGGCCATTGCAAACGCTGAGCGTCTACAGGCTTAACTAAAAAATCCCCCATTTTCAGCACCTGACGTGTTTTGTATGCCCTTGAGAAAAACCAGGAATTATCATAAACATTGATCAGCGCGTGTTCCTCATCATTGGAAAACCAAGATCCTGAATTGATAAGATAATCTGCATGAATTCCCGAATTGGCGCGGACATTTAATACCCATGTCCTTAAGCCGAGTTCTTCATCAGTATAACAAGCCTCGGAATACAACCAAAACCGAGAGCTCTTTGGCATTGCTTGGTATGATGTGTACTGTTTTTTCTCTCTACCCATGATGCTCACTCCTTGAGACATGTCCTTGAAAAATACACACAAAACAAATAGATTAATTTTAAACCAATCTAATTTGATAACATTCTTTTCCTGAAGATGCAACACACAATCGTCAGCCCATTTTTGACATTCACTAAAACAGCTACAATTTAGGCTATACTGATGGTAAAATGACGCACATGGACCCCTACCCAAGGACGAACTTCTTATTATTAATTGGAATTTATAATGCGGAGAAATTCTTTAATCTTGGCTCTTTTTTTAATCATCATATCAATCATTACCTATGCAACAGCACCCAAGACAGCCTGTACACCTGACGAACGCAGGATTGCCATTACCTTGGATGATTTACCCCTTGAGCATGCTCAATTTGAAAAAATCACGCACGCATTAACAAAACATAAAGCCCCAGCCATTGGCTTTGTGATTACTAAAAATCTCAATGAGGACAACCGAAAGGACCTCCATGCATTTTTAGATATGGGCTTTGATTTGGGGAGCCATAGTCATTCCCACTTTAACTTACGAAAAGTATCCGCTGCATCATATATTGCCGATGTGGATCAGGCTGATAAAATTCTTAACCCTCTCATGACAGGAACCAAATATTATCGTTACCCTTATCTTTCCGAAAGCAGTTTCGCTAAGAAGCAAATGGTCCTCCATTATTTAAAGAAAAACCATTATCGTGTGGCCCCGATAACTATTGATAGCCGCGATTTTATATTCAATGTGAAATTTACTAACAAGGTTCGCTCAAATCCAGAATTATTCAATAAGCTACGCCAACAGTATTTAGACTTTGTCTGGCAACGAACGGTTTTGGCGGAATACAATCAACGATGCAATTCAACGAAGCAAATTTTACTGCTGCATGCGAACCGTTTGAATAGTTATTTTTTGGATGATTTATTACAAATGTATGAACAACATGGGTATCGGTTTATTAGTTTAGACGAGGCCTTAAAAGACACATCGTCCTGATAAGTAAGCATTTACCTATGCGTATTACAAGAACTATAGATGTCGCGGACAAGCCGCGACACGTTGAAGTTTATTTCACCGCATAACGTAATCAAGGCTGCAGTTTTTTTATTGGTTAAGCCCTTACTTAAGTTGCAGCTCCCCTCCATGAGTTAATGTGCGTGTGTTTCGGGGATTATGAAAGAATGAGCGTATCGATCCCCACCAAGATGGAGACTGTCTTTGCGGCTCCGCTGTTTGCTCCTCCTCATCAAGCTCAACAATATTGGGAGATTCCGGATAAATCCTATCCTGTACTGCCTGAAAACTGGAAAATACACTCTTTAAGATAATCGGTAAGAGCATTAACATCGTAAACATGGTGATCTGATTCGTTGACTCACCAAATGCTAAATAATTGCTTAATGATTCAACTATGGCCACCATCATGGCCAGTCCCATAAAATTACTAATCAGCCCAGAGGCACTAATATTTTGGTTATCCATAGGCAGACCGACGCTTTGCATGATTTCATAATAAGCAATCCATAACCAGCTTAAATCAAAACCCACACTAAACCAATGTTGCTGATACATTTCTTTTACTGACCCAGGCCCCAAGACATTACGCATCAATTCAAAATTAATCTTCCAGCTTTTAAGCGTCAACGCCAACATCCCCTTCTCCTGGGAATTAGCGGTTTCTGCAAAAAGCTGGATAAAAATGCTGCGCGGATCAGCGATATCAAATAATTCATAAAACGATTTATCGGAACTTAAAAGCCGACGTAATTGCACATCAGTGAGATCGGCGAAGGAGCCAACTCCTGAAGCCAATGAATTATCTTCTGCACAATGAGCAATTACCGTATGCGCCTCTTTCATCATTAAGACATCATTACTACCATCCCCATTAGCCACGATAAAAAATTGATAACCCTTCAGAAAACGGGCCAAAATACCTTTTCCTTCCGTACTCATTTCCGCAAAAATAATTACTGGACGTGCTGATTTATCACGGCCCAATAATTTCTGGAACGCTGCCAACACGGCGGAATTAATACCAGAAAAAATGACGGTACTCTCTGCGGGGATATGCTCTTCATCCAATAGAATGTTATCGCGCTCCAAATACTCTGCACGTAGGATACTAATTTTTTTTGCATACTCAGGGCATAAGACGTTAGCAATATTTTCTGCAGCTTTGATCGTGTCTCCCGTAGCAACAAATACTGGCACCTGAATACTGCGGCAGGAGCTAATAAATTGTTCCGCACCTTTTTTAATAGGATTATCAATAATAAATGTTCCATGATGTTGCATGCTTTTCAGCAACTGTGGATTATCCATAAGAAAGAATTCAATGTCTTTTTTATTATCCTGATCAAAATACTCTTGCAGCTGTTTAAATTGTTTTTCATTAAGTTCAGCCCGCGCAATACACCAATCACGTGATAAAACACCGGTACGTGTGTTCATGTTGTAATAATCACGAAACAACGGGGTATTATTAAAAGCAGTAGCCTTTGGAATGCCACAAAAAACTAAATGGTAACATGACCCCTCACGTACCAAAGTTAAGCGTCCGCCAAAATTTCGATATAAACCTAAGTGGAAGGTTTCGATTTCTTTTTCGTACTCATTTAGGGAAATATGTTTTCTAAAATGATTATTTCCGAGCACAGCAACCTGTAAATTGGACTTTTGATTACACAATGAATGAAGTAATTGCAATATGGCATCTTCCTCAGGCTCCATCTCTTTCGGATTATTGGTATAAGCCTGACAAAACAGCTCGAACACCTCTGATAATTCCGTACCACCAGGTAACAGGCCGGGATCGTTCTCTTTTACTAAATGCTGTATTTGAGCAGACATTAAAGTAGTCCACAGCCCCAACACATTCATACCATTGGTAGTTAAGGTCCCAGTTTTATCAGAAATAATAGCCACGCCTTTTGGAAAGCGATCGAGGGTATAACCACTGAGTGCATGGCATAAGTCGACTATGCGTAGCGCATCAATGGCTTCTAAAGGTCTATCCCCTAGATTTTTATTTAGCCGTTTCAGTAATTGCCCATTAACCATTTCCCGTAGAAATTGCTCGGAAAAAGGAATCATGGCCTGAAAAACATTGAACGTGTATTTTGACATTTCTGCAGGCAACAAGCGTAGATCATGTTGCGTACAAACCGCCAATGCGGCCGATGCCATAAGGGAATGGTACACACTCTTGCGTTTACGATCGCCGATAATCTGATTAATTACCGCTACTTTATGGATGTCATTATTGGACAAAAATTCATCTGCAGGCTTAATTTCAATAAAAAAATTCTTTGCCCCACACAAATTTAATTTATCCCCAACCATAACCCCTGGTTGTTTGCCATCACGCACCAAACGCAAGCTCACTGTTTTATGAGGACTATGCCAGGCTGTTTTGGAACGATGCTCTATCCAGATATCCTCACCATTTTGCGCTTTCAAGTTCACACTAAACTTTTGTTGCTCAAGCTCCTCAAGAAATTGTCCTTTCTCACCTTGCTTTAAGGCAACCAGCTCTCCTGAAATTTTAACCGATGCTAAATCAACCGCCTCATTACAAAAAACCAAATCCCCTGTGCGTAATAAGTATCCTAGCACCGTAACCAAATGCCCCCCCTGGGGAGTAAATTTTAAAACCTGATATTCCTTATGATTGTATTCATAATCATCTTGAATCATCGCCTGTTGGGCTAAAGACTCTCTAATTGTTGCCGGCGTTAAATCAGCAATCAACGCAGGAACATTGCGAAATTGTCGCAATGTTCCCTCTCCCTGACGGATGTTTTCCGCAATAAGACCAAGTTGAAATAAACGTGGTATTGGCATCAATTCCCTAGCCATAATATGACCAAGTTGGAAATAAAAATTACCTACTGGAGTTAAACCACTTGGAATAGTCGCCGTATCAGAACGTTGCGCTCCGCGATTATGTTGCCACTTGAGTAATTGCTTCTGCGCTTTTTGGGTAAGAAAAGAAGCGCCTGCAGGCACGAATAAAGTACTGGCAGCAATACTAGCAATTAAGGAATAATCCTCAGTAAATTGTTCGCCAGTCAATCGTTGGGTGCCAGTGAATACGGAATAATACATGTAAACAATGCCAACAACTTCACTGGCCACTGCGGCAGAAAATGCAGCTGTTGATTCAAAGTGTTTGTCCGTAATGCGGTTTAAGCCACTGCCGCTTAAAATAGCTGCGCCCAGAATAAATTTATACACAAAATCATAGTCTTCACTGTCCGTTTGATATTGGCTCATGCCTCGGGTCAGTAATTCACCAAGAACTAAAGCAATCCCTGAACTGACAACGGGCCATGCGTAGCGCTTGAAATTGCGCCAATCTAAAGAATCCGCCGAAAAAGCAAGGCTAATTGCTTTATAAAGCTCTTGTGTTTGAGAAAAAAGAAAATGACCAATATTTTCAATCGTGCTGGTAATATAATAGGTGCGGTCAGGCTCTTCATTTTGTATAAGCCCCACAGATAATGCTCTACTGGGTTGCTTTATCTGTTTTTGCTTGCGCTGTTTATTATTGTGTTTTTCGAACATTTTATACATCCATTTATATCAGTTTCTATAACGTAATAGTTCTCAAAAACACGTCGTCCTGAGGCGTTTAGGGGAAGGTTCTCCTGAATCGGACAGAGTACTAATCCAGAAGATCAATACTTTATTCAAGAGTTCCTTCACTTCGTTCAGGATGACGCCCCTCACGTAAGCTATTACTCCAACACAATCGACAATCCGAGTGCCTCATCATCATGATGAAAATAAATTATGATTTTTGGCTATTATTGTGTCAATAGCTATTTGCTAAAATTCCGTTGTATGGAAGCACCTATACTAGGCAAATTGATGTTCGATAAAGTGAAACCGGTGACTACTTAACCGCTTCGATAAAAATAGGTCTGGTCTCGTAATAGAGCTTACCTCCATATTTACGCTGACAAATATGTTCAAATGCATCCAACATATCAGCAATCAGCTCTCCCTGCTGTGCTTCAGGTATTTTTTTTATGGCTGGCAAAATCAATATCAAATTCTTCATGTAATTAATATTAGGAAAAGCAATTCGATAAGTTTTTAAATCCATTTTGACTTGGCGAAAAGGGGTACGGTTCAATGCATTCAACACACGATAGAAATAATTAGCATACGGCAGCAACCTTTGAATATTGTCATTTGCCACATCAATGTGTTGGCCCCTATTAGCCAGCTCATACCAAATTTGTAAGATACTACTTTCAGAAAATGAGGAAAAGGTCGCATAAAATCGCCCTTCTATTTTTAAGGCTTGATAAATATTGGCAAAGGCAACTTCGATTTTAGTCCACTGCAAACACCAAAAAGACAAGACAAAATCAAACATATACGATTGTTGATAGGTCTCAATACGTTGAACTGCAAAGGAAAGATTTTGGCTTGCCCAATAGTCTTTGGCATGAGCAATCATTTCTGCAGAATTATCAATAGCCAGAATTTGACTATTCTTATAGGTTTTAGCTAAAAAATTAGAGTATTGGCCATCGCCACAGCCAACATCTAAAATATCTCCAAATGGATGCACGCTAAAGGTACTGCGAAATTTTTCATTAATTTGCGTCTGAAAATAATTTCCGAGGACGTATTGCTCAGGATCCCATATCACTCCGTTATTCCAAATCCAGTAAAACTTCACTTACTATACCGTAAACTATTAATAATTCGAATCTTTTTAGAAAATTAACTTTAATGACAGCCTTGATGTAAGTCATCCCCTAGACAGAATGAGTGAGTTATTTTGTTCTTCGCTACTCATCAAAATAAAGCCCTCATCTTCATCTGGCTCACATACCAACGATTTGGACAAATCAACATTCTGCGCTGATATTAGCGGAGCAGGTTCTATCGAGTTTTCGGTACCCAACTCTAATTCAGATTCTGCCCCAGACCCAGTATTTTTAGAAACAGCCAACCCTCGTAACGCACTATGTACCGTAGTAAAATTCATACCCACAATCGTTGATGCCGTTTCTTGGAATGCACTTAAACTCTTATAAGCAGTTGAATTCGTTACCATGGGAACAAAAATACCATAGGATTTAAAACCATCTAAAGTGTGCACTACTAATCGATGAATTTCTTTACTTAGATCCTCATCATTTAGGTGATTGTCCTCTAATTCACGCAAAGCATCTCTTAAATTAATCAACTTTTGAGTAATAATCGCACGATGACAGACATTTCCATTGCCAGCTTTATGCTGATTACGCTCAATGGCTAAATTAAGCCACTGAATCACGTTGACTTGAAAATCATCAGGACTCCCTATATTGTTATTAATCTCCGCTGCCAATGCAGCGCCCTCTCTTTTAAGAGCATAATTTTTAGGTAAAATAAAACGCCGCACTCTTTGTAAAAATCCAGGCCCTTTATTACTCTGTGTTGGTTCTTGCTCTAATTTTGGTGTTAAATCAACTTCTTGGTTTTGCAAAGTAGTCAATTGGCCTTTTATGTTATGTAAGTCACCTAATTGAACAGCAATCTTGTCCAAATTATCTTGATCTGTAGGTGTTTCCGCTTGCAGGGCTTTTTCTTTTCTTTTTAATTTATTTATAGTCACATTAATAACTGTCTCAACGTTCTGCGCCTGCTGTTTAACGACTTCAAAGGGAGCAGGAATGTCTCTTAATGCCTGTAACTCATTTAACAGTATTACTGAGGCCTTAATTTCATATAACCCTTTTATATCCTTTAAGCCATTCTCTTCAATAGTTTTTTCCCAAGTAGACACTTTAAGTAGGTTCGGTTGGGAACTGAAACGTATTTCATAAAGAGGAATAATTTGCTTTCCTGAAGGCACACAGAATTCAGTGGAGCGAAACTGAGAAATTGGATCAATATCTTTAGATAAAGCCATGTACGAATCAAAGGGGGCTTGTGGTCGCGTGTGATCTTGCAAACCTCCTTTTTTCAGCACAATTTCAGGATTACCAACAAAAACTTTGCAAACTAAAACAACTCGGTCTGCAGGCAGGCTAGTCCCTTTTTTTACACAAGAGCACATACCACTTTGCTTACATTCGCTACAGGTAGAAAAAGTCGCCGCTTTAGATAATTCCGAAGTGAAATAAACACCTTTGCCCAATGGTCCATAACCATTACCCTGCACATATTTGCAACGTCCTTCATCAAAACCATTTTGCATAATCAGCGGGGAAACATCCGCATTAGTGCCATGATAAAGTAACATTTCTCCTGGTTCTAATTGAATATCACCAGTCTGTATGGTCTTCAGTTCTTTGGCAAGAACTGAAGAAATCGGGTCAACCGTTTTTTTTAATTCATTATAATGTTCTTCTAGCGCCGGATTAGATAATTTCTTAACCTCGGTGACTTGCGTATAATGAGTATCACCGCCAAAGGTAGGAACATCGCCCTTAATTTCTTTCCATAGTTGGGCAAAGAAGGCTCCCCATCCTTTTGCATAAGCAGCTCCAAGGCGAGAAGGTTCAAAACGCATAGATACTTTTTGTCTGTCAATGGCCTGCTGACGAAATTGGCTATCAAAATCCTTCACGAACTCGTGTTCAAGAAACTCAGTATGATTCATTTCAATAGGTAAGCCTTGCTTGATGCTTTTTTCTTTTAATACCTCAATCAACTCTCTTTGTGCATCCATAGGTTTTACACCTAATAAGCATGCTTTTTTAATTGAATTTTCTACAATGCATTTCTTTATTTGCTCCAATTGCACGATGTTGATTGGCTTATTTGTTAAATCCAATACGCCAGTCAATGACACCTGTCTTAACAACTCCGCAAAATCGCCCTGTGGGCCTTCATAAATAATTCGATGAGGATCGAGCTTTACCCCACGCAATTGCTCCATTGACATACTAACATCACGCGCGTGTTGCACTTTTAACTGGGGGTTGTTTTCTTTATCCTGTTGTGAAAATGTTTCAAATTTAACGCGCGTACCGGTCATTTGACACAGCTGCGTCGCATGAACCAAAAAATTCGTGGTCGCACGCTTCACGTCAATTTTTTTAGGATCTAAAAAATCTCCTAACTCGTCGTCGATTTGCTCACGAACAGGTTCTGTAGGAGGGCCAACCTTGCAGCGCACCAAATCGGTATGGTGACTTAAATCAATTACCCCTTTTAATAAATGAGCCAAGGTTAATTGATGTTCTCCGGGTAACTTATCAACTAAATCTGGGTGGTTTTCTAATTTAGGAGCATGAGTTCCTATAGCAAACTTCAAGAAATTAACTAAATCTGGATCAAACCCCATTTCTATAGCCACAACCGTAAATAATTCGGCTGAGCGTTTGGCATTGGACGGATCATCTTTGCCTGATTTTTCATTGGTTCGACCACTACGACATAAGTAAATGGCGAGTTCCAGACAAGCTTTTAATTCATCATTATTATTAATTTCTGTAGCAAGGGGAGCATATTCTTCATTGCCATAGTTTTGAATCAAATCCAGATAATTTTGTGCATAAAGACGTTGTCTTACGGCGTGAGTAGTATCGTGATTACGATGGTGTACGGTGAAATTATCATGGGTAATATCAACATAGCCACGAAATAATACGGGCACATCAAGATAGGGTTTGTTGATGTAATTATCAGCTAAAATTTGCCATATTTTGCTTTTATCCCCTTCCCCAGCTAGCCAAAAGTGCTTAAAGTCATGTAACGGCTCAAGATCAACCTCCATCAATCTCCCTAAAGTAGCGGATTTTATTGGCAAAACAACAGGTGGATTCTTTTTAGCTACCATAACAGCACGTCACTAAGTAAACTTCCATGTATTAATCATAACAAACTAAGATTAAGTAAAGATTAATACTCAAAGAAGTCCCTCATTTCTTTCGGGATGACACCAGATTCGATATAACTTATGGATTTGCATCACTCAGGATGAAAATGCTGAAAAATACGCAGAGCCAAATGCTCACTGATCCCTGGAACTTTGGCAATTTCCTCTAAGGGAGCCTTAACCAATTCACGAAGCCCACCAAAACGGTGTAATAAGGCTTGCCGACGCTTAGCTCCCACTCCATCAATATCTTCTAAGGAAGATTCCAAACCTAGTTTTTGTCTTTTTTTACGATGCGCGGTAATAGCAAACCGATGTGCTTCATCACGAATATGTTGCAACAAATGCAAGGCCTTCGATTCATCGGGTAAAATTAGTTCGCGCTCCTCATGAACCAAAATCAATTTTTCCCAGCCCGCCTTGCGTGAAGGACCTTTGGCTACGCCTAATAACAGCACGTCCGAAATATTTAATGACTCAAGCACTCGCCGTGCCACCTCAACTTGTCCCTTACCCCCATCAATAATCAGCAAATCCGGCAAGGATTGCGCCTCCAGCAAACGTTTAAAACGACGAGTGATGGCTTGCTCCATCGCTGCATAATCATCTCCAGGTGTAATGCCTTCAATATTAAAACGTCGGTATTCACGTGTATTAGGACCTTCATAATCAAAAACGACACATGAGGCAACTGTCGATTCCCCTTGAGTATGGCTAATATCAAAACATTCCATTCGAGCAATAGGTTTTTTAAGTTTTAAGAACGCCTCTAGTTCATTAAATCGCGACCTCATCGTTGAATGCTTGGTCAGGTATTCAGCAAGAGAAACACGCAAATTATTCACCGCAAAATCCATCCAACGCGATTTAGAACCGCGAGGGTTTATTTGTATCTTACAGGCTTTACCGCGTTTTTGAGTCAATGCCTCTTGTAAGGGCTGATGATCCGATAAAGGATGATTGGTAATAATTAATGGCGGGATGCGCTCCGGTGTATCAAGATAATAAAAGCCAATAAAGGCATCAAAGGTCTGCTGCCATAACTCATCCATATTCAACTCTTCTTCTAAACCTTTAGTAGGCATAGAGGGGAAGAAACTTTGACTGGCTAATACCTGCCCTTCCCTAATGGTAACGCATTGAATGCAAGAAAACCCTGGATTGACCTCAATCGCAATAGCATCGGCATCGCCACTAAGTTGCATCACGCCCTGCTGCTCTTGTACCAAGCGCAAGTTTTTAATCTGATCGCGAAGCACCGCAGCTTCCTCAAAGCGTAACTTCTCTACTGCCATTTCCATACGGGCCGCCAATTCATCAAGAATTATTTGGCTTTTTCCTTGTAAAAAGCGGATCGCATCTTGAATCAAACGCTGATAATCTTCTGGGCTAATATAATCAACACAAGGCGCGGTACAGCGCTTGATTTGATATTGTAAACAAGGACGAGAGCGGGCATTAAAAAAACTGTCCCGGCAATTACGAATTTTAAATACCTTCTGGATGGTTAGGATTGTTTCTTTAACGGCGTTAACACTTGGATAAGGGCCGAAAAAATTCCCCGTTAACGGTTTTTTTTTCGAGCGATAAATTTCGATGCGTGGAAAATCAGGATGATCAGAAATATGAATATAAGGATAGGTTTTATCATCACGCAACAGCACATTGTATTTTGGCCGCAGCGCTTTAATCAGGTTACTTTCCAACAATAAAGCTTCAGTCTCACTGCGCGTAACCGATATCTCAATGGATGCAATTTGGCTGACTAAAGAGCGAGTTTTAGCTCCAGTATTTTGTTTATTAAAATAACTGCTAACTCTTTTTTTAAGATTCGATGCTTTTCCAACATACAATATCGTTCCTGCCTCATCCAGCATTCGATAAATACCTGGATCGCTGGGCAATTTCGTAAGAAACTGCGCCAGCTCTTGAGCGCGATGGTGCATGTTAATCTTCTGATGCTATATCAGTTGGGTTTTCGATAATTCCGTGTTTTAACGCCAGGTAGGTCAACTCAACATCATTTTTAATGCCCAGCTTTTCAAAAGTACGATAACGATAACCATTAATTGTTTTGGTGCTCAGGAATAGTCGATCACTAATTTCCTGCACCGTCATCCCGCTGGTGATCATCAACATCACCTGCATTTCTCGTTCTGACAACATATTAAAAGGCGAACCTTGTACTTCTTCTAAGCTGTTAATCGCCACTTTCTGGGCAATCTCAGCACTCAAATACTTTTCACCTTTAGCTACTTTACGTATTGCTGCAGCCATTTCTTCGGCTCCAGACTCTTTAGTGAGGTAGCCCATGGCTCCTAACTGTAAAACACGAGTGGGCAATACATCAGAACACATCGCAGTAACGGCAATTACTTTCACATGAGGATTCGATTTTTTTAAACGGCGAGTTACTTCCCAGCCATCAATGCCAGGCATTTTCATATCGAGAAGCACGACATCAGGAGCATGTTGTTTAACCAATGCTAAAGCCTGCTCACCGCTTTCAGCGTCAGCAACAACATCTACATCCGACAAATCTTCAAGTAATCGTCGAATTCCCATTCTAACCAATGCATGGTCATCAACAATTAGTACTTTAATCAAATAATGCTCCTTGACGTACGCAGCCAACGGACAACGCATGTCTGCCGATGTTATCAAGACTATACCGGCATTACAATACGCTTAACCCATAGATAAGTAAAATCGTTTGGCGGCGAAAGAAAAAAAAAACATCTACTTAAGGATTGTTCAACCTAACACGCCCTAATATGAATGTTTGGATTACCTGGATCCACCTCAAATAATGGAGGAAATTCACCTAATTCACGTGTACGCTCTAGCAGCTTGCCAATATCTGATAAAACAAAATCATACAAAACCTGATAGTTATCAATAACAAAATAGATTGGCTGCAGTCTATCGATGCGATAAGGCGTACGAAACGCAACTATAGGGTCAAAATAAACACGCAATGGAATATCACTTTCAACACTGTATACGGTTTCGCTAATAGAAGAAAGAATTCCACCACCATAAGCTCTTAAACCTTTAGAATTTTTTATTAAGCCAAACTCTACAGTATACCAAAACATGCGTTGTAATAATGGCCAATCTTCTTCTGGAAAACTTAAGACCTTACACGCATAGTCATGTACAAAATCAGCATAGATGCTGTCCGTTAGCATGGGACAATGCCCAAAAATCTCATGGAAAATATCCGGCTCTTGTACATAATTTAACTCTTCTTCGGTGCGAATAAATGTTGCAGCAGGAAAATGTTTATTTGCCAAGAGTTCAAAAAACTCTCGTGCTGAAATCAACGCAGCAACAGGCGCAACTTGCCATCCCGTTTTTGCTTTAAGTTTCGCGCTCAAATCAGGCAATTGAGGGATGCTTTGTGAAGTAATACCTAAGGTTTGCAACCCGGTAATAAACGCCTCACATGCCCTGTTGGGAATTAATTTTATTTGACGCTCAAATAGAATATTCCAAACTTTATTTTCCTCAGCCGAATAATTAACATATCCCTGAGCATCGGGAACATGTGCAACATAACGGCTTGTAAACTCCATACTTTCTCCTTACTCATATAGGCAACGCCATCCAGTGATGACGTAATTCATCTAACTATTATTATGTACTACGAAACTACTTTGTGCTGCTCGCTATTAGCAATCGAGTTCTAGCTTAAACTTGCAGATTCATAACCATCTCATTTATTAGGCAATCTGCGCACAAAAGTCAACAACTATTACAGATTTTTCAAATTATACGCTACACTCGGGAAATGAATTAGCATTCAAGGAGCACTTACATGACCATAGCCATCTTGGCAACGGGCGATGAAATCGTTCATGGGGATACATTAAATACGAACGGCCATCATTTAGCCCATGCCCTGAGCACCGAAGGTTTATCCTTAGGTTTTCAACTTTCTTGCAGTGATAAAGAAAAAGATATTATTACCTGTTTACAGTTTTTAGCCGCAAATCACGACATTATCATTATTATTGGTGGACTTGGGCCAACTACTGATGATCTCACCCGTTTTGCTTTAGCAAAGTTTACCGGGGTAGAGTTGATAGAACATAGCGAAGCGCTAGAGCATATTAAAGAGCGCCTGAAACATATCAAAATACCTTTAAATCAAGGAAATCTTCAACAATGTCTCTTTCCTGCTGATGCCAAACTCCTACCCAACCCTAATGGTAGTGCCGTAGGTTGTTATTATCGCTGGAACGATAAAATATTTATTCTGCTCCCGGGTCCTCCTCGTGAGTGTTTACCAATGTTTAATGACTATGCATTCCCTCTGTTGCAAGAAACATCGCACAGTCAAAAACAAATCCTGAAATGGAAAGTTTTTGGCTTAGCTGAAAGTGAAATTTCCCAAACATTAGAAGACGCATTAGCCGAAATTGATTGCCAAACCGGCTATCGCTGGGAGTCGCCGTATATTGAACTCAAAGTGCGTTGCCGGCCAAACCTGGTTGAACAGATTAAATCCATTGTCGATCCAATTGTGGCGCCCCATATAATCAGTGCCGTGGATAAAAAAGCATCTGATGCTTTACGAGAACTCATTAGCTCACGCAATGAGCCAGTCACTATTATTGATGAAGCCACTGGTGGTTTATTGCAAAATATTTTAAGTAGGCCTGGTTTGCACCATTTAGTAAATTTTAATGGATTACAAAAAACAAAACCATATTTCCACATTACCGGCTTGGAAGATTATTGGCACAAGAAGCCGATAACCGGTACGACGCAGTTAACGATTCACTATCATGATGGGAAAAATGAAGGGACAGAAACGTATACTATTCCCTACCGCACCCCCTCAGTCCGAGAGCATGCGGCAGAATGGTCAAGCTTCAGGATTGTTCAGCTCGTCAATCAATTGCATCAATGAGTAACATAATTGCTGGGTTCCTTGACCGCTGATCGCGGAAATAGTGAATACCTTATCCTTCCAGTCCAGGCCATCAATAATGGCCTGGATGCGCTCATTACGACTCTCGTCATCAGGTAACATATCAATTTTGTTGAGAACGAGCCAACGTGGTTTTTGCACTAAATCAGGATTGTATTCAGCCAATTCATTGATAATTGCTTTCGCAGAAACAACTGGATCACTCTCATCTAAAGGAGCTACATCGATTACATGCAACAGCACACAAGTACGAGACAAATGTTTCAAGAAACGATGCCCTAAGCCTGCTCCAGTAGAAGCACCTTCAATAAGTCCCGGAATATCAGCCATAACAAAGCTTTTATGCGAAGAAACGCTGACCACCCCTAAACCTGGGTGCAATGTGGTAAAAGGATAATCCGCAACTTTCGCCTTAGAACTGGAAACAGCACGAATCAAGGTTGATTTTCCTGCATTAGGTAAACCAAGCAAGCCAACATCTGCTAAAACCCGTAATTCGAGACGTAAATGCCTGGACTCCCCAGGACTTCCCGGACTAGTTTGACGTGGAGCACGATTCACACTGCTTTTATAGCGAGTATTTCCCAAACCATGGAATCCACCTTGAGCAATAAGTACGGGCACCCCTACTTTGTTAATATCACCAAGTAATTCACCACTATCAACATCATAAATCAGCGTACCCACGGGAACTTTAAGAATTAAATCGTCCCCCTTTTTCCCCGAACAGTTTCCGCCCATACCTGGTTGACCGTTTCCAGCCTTATAGTGACGCATATAACGAAAATCAATAAGCGTATTGAGATCGCTACAGGCTTCAAAATAAACGCTACCACCATCGCCGCCATCACCACCATCTGGGCCACCGCGAGGAATGAATTTTTCGCGTCTGAAGCTTAAGCAGCCATTTCCACCATTACCGGCATCAACCTTAACAAGTGCTTCATCAACGAATTTCATGACATACCTCAAAAATAAAAGAAAACTCTAGTTGTCAGGGACAGGGAACATAGTGTGAGCAAGTGGAGGAGGACAGACATAAAACCTGTTCCTAAACTTGTAGCCCGTATTAGACGAAGTCAGAATACGGGATGTTTGGCACATATTCCCGTATTAGATTGTACAAATACGGGCTACGTTTTCTGAATCTTAATACGCAGTAGCCCGGTTGCAAGCAACCAGGCCACGAGTAAAGACAATCGGTGGAACTTAAACGTTCCTAGTTTGCAGCTTCTTGTTCAGCAACAATAGTTACATACTTACGATTTTTTTCGCCTTTAATTACGAATTTAACCAAGCCTTCAACTAAGGCAAATAAAGTATGATCACGACCAACGCCAACACCTGGACCTGCATGGAAACGAGTACCACGTTGTCTTACAAGAATTTCACCTGCATTAACAAACTGGCCACCATAACGCTTCACACCAAGGAACTTAGGATTCGAGTCGCGGCCGTTACGAGTACTACCACCTGCTTTTTTATGAGCCATTGCTATCCCCTCTTACTTGCTAATCGCAGTAATTTTAACTTGCGAATAATATTGTCTGTGCCCCATTTGTTTCATATGGTGCTTACGACGACGGAACTTGATGATTTTGATTTTCTTGTGACGGCCATGATCAAGCACTTCTGCTTTTACAGTTGCTTTAGCAACAAATGGCGTACCGCAAATAATTTTGTCACCATCAGCTAACATTAAAACTTCTTCGAATTTAATTTCGTTGCCAACATCTTCAGGCAGCAATTCGATCTTAAGTACATCGCCTTCCTTCACGGTGTATTGCTTACCGCCAGTTTTGATTACCGCATACATAATTTTTCTCCAATTCGCCTGATTGGCTATCACAAATTCAATAAAGTCGCATATTCTATGAAATTATGCCAACGACTTCAAGTGCAATTTCTATTTATGTTCATTTTAAAATATTGTATACTTTGCCACCCTTTCCAGATTTTTAGCAAAGTCTTTAAGGTCCGCAATTATTTTGCAACCTTCAATATTTTGGCCGAGAGTTGAAAAATGTCAATATATTCTTGGATCTGGTATTTAATCTGGTCGCGGATTAAATAAGGGCCATTTAATTTTTGGAGCATATAATAATGTCAAATATTCTATTACAAGCAGAAACAAGAACGGATATGGGGAAAGGTGCGAGCCGCCGCCTACGTCGTCTTGAAAATAAAGTACCCGCAGTAATTTACGGCGGAGACAAAAAACCAATGTCTATTCTTTTCCCACACAACAAAGTAATCAAAGTATTAGAAGCAGAAAGTACTTATTCTAGTGTTTTCGATATTACTGTTGATGGAACAGTTGAACACGTGATTTTAAAAGCATTACAACGCCATCCATACAAGCCTGTAATCATGCATATGGACTTACAACGTGTATCTAAGAAAGACATTCTGGTTAAATTAGTACCTCTCCATTTTATCAACGAGCAAAAAGCTCCTGGTATCAAGGCTGGCGGTATGATTAACCACACAATGACTCAAGTTGAAATTCGTTGCCAAGCTAAAGATCTTCCAGAGTTCATCGAAGTTGATATGTCTAAAGTAGCCCTTGATGATGTTGTTCATTTATCGCATCTGAAATTACCAAAAGGCGTTAACTTGACTGTTGATGTTACCGATGGTAGCCATGACGCTCCTGTTGTGAGCATTCATATGGCTCGTGCAAGCTCAACTGAAGAAGAAACAGAGGTTCCAGCATCTGCTGTACCTACTGTTGATTCAGAAGAGAAAGGTGAAGAGTAATTTTTCTCCGCAATCAGAGTCAGGCATGCCTGACTCTGATTTACCTAAACCCCAAACATCCTAATCCTACCTACTCATCATGGCGATAAAACTTATCATTGGTTTACGTAATCCAGGTTCAGCTTATGAGCATACGCGTCATAATGCCGGTGGATGG
This sequence comes from Legionella sp., assembly GCF_965140895.1. Taxonomy (GTDB): domain Bacteria; phylum Pseudomonadota; class Gammaproteobacteria; order Legionellales; family Legionellaceae; genus Legionella. The sequence continues at coordinate 37,755 of NZ_CBCSKT010000029.1, forward strand.
CTTACAACAGCCCTAGCGCAACGACATAGCGCTACATTCAAAATAGAGAAAAAAATGCAGGCAGAACTGGCTGAGCTCGAAGTGGATAATCATTCAAGCAAATTGGTTTTACCTCTAACATTCATGAATCATAGTGGTCAACCAACACGATTAATCAGCCAATTTTACCGCATTCAACCTGAAGAAATACTGGTAGTTCATGATGAATTGGACTTACCTGCAGGACGAATTAAATTAAAAACCGGTGGTGGACATGGTGGACACAACGGCTTAAGAGATATTATTGCCCAAATCGGCAGCCCAAATTTCCATCGTTTACGTATTGGTATAGGCCACCCAGGGCATAAAGACTTAGTGCACCAATATGTGCTCAATAAACCGTCCGTACAGGACAGACAACATATTTATGATGCAATCGATAGAGGGGTCGCTACGATACCCTTACTTTTATCTGGTGATATTTCCAGAGCAATGAATCAATTAAACGCTTAACAGAGGTACTATTCATGGGATTTAAATGTGGAATCGTAGGCTTGCCTAACGTTGGTAAATCAACTCTTTTTAATGCCCTGACCAAGGCAGGTATTGAAGCAGCGAATTACCCCTTTTGTACCATTGAACCGAATGTGGGTATTGTGACCGTTCCCGATCCCCGACTTGATGCCTTAAGTGAGATTGTTAAGCCACAGCAAATACAGCCAACAACCATGCAATTCGTTGACATTGCGGGCATTGTAAAAGGAGCCTCCAAAGGCGAAGGCTTAGGCAATCAGTTTTTAGCCAATATTCGTGAAACCGATGCAATTGCTCATGTGGTACGTTGCTTTGAAAATACCGATGTAATTCACGTGGAAGGTCGTGTTGATCCTTTAAGCGATATTGACGTAATTAACACCGAATTAGCATTAGCCGATATGGAAGCTGTTGAAAAAGCCATGCTTAAGGCAGGTAAAAACAGTCGTAGCGGTAATAAAGAAGCGATTGCGGAGGTAAAGGCTTTAGAGAAAATTAAAGCCCATTTAGATGAAGGTCATCCCGTACGCACTCTGGAATTAACTGCTGATGAAGAGTTAATTGCTCGTCGTTTATTCTTACTGACTGCCAAACCCGTTCTTTATATTGCCAATGTGAATGATGATGGTTATGAAAATAATCCTCTATTGGAGAAGGTTCAAGAGCTTGCCGCACGCGAAAAAGCCTGTGTTGTTGCCTTATGTGCTGCTACTGAATCCGAGTTAGTTGAGCTCGATGACGAAGATCGTAAAGAATTTATGGAAAGTCTGGGCTTAAGTGAACCAGGTCTGCATAAAGTGATTCGTGCAGGTTATGATCTTTTAGGATTACAAACTTATTTTACTGCAGGAGTTAAAGAAGTAAGAGCATGGACAATTCATAAAGGTGCAACAGCCCCACAAGCAGCCGGTGTAATTCATACCGATTTTGAGAAAGGATTTATTCGCGCGGAAGTAATTGCTTATAATGATTTTATTAGCTTTCGCGGTGAACAAGGGGCTAAAGAAGCAGGCAAACTACGCCTGGAAGGTAAAGGATATATTGTCAATGATGGCGATGTAATGCATTTCCTGTTTAATGTGTAGCCCTGCTCACATTTTTGATGAATATAGGCTGGGCTACTGCAAGGCCCAGCATTAGGATTAACACGGACTATATTTGCTGGTCTTTACAGCCCAGCCTATGTTTTCCCTACAATTTTCCCTTAAGTTATCATCATTACATGAACGGATACCTTGACAATTACCCGGTACAACTTTAGCATTTGCTGATTGAATGGTTGAGGAAAAACAATGACGATTGAGAGTATACGCGAAACAGTAATTGATGATTTTAACGCGGTCAATGCTTTAATTGTTAATAAAATTGAATCTCAGATAGGTTTAATTGATGATATGTCCCACCATGTTATTGAAAGTGGTGGTAAGCGGCTGCGTCCTCTCTTAGTGCTATTAGCCAGCAATGCGTGTGGTTATCAAGGCCAGAATCATATTGCTTTAGCAGCTATGGTTGAATTCTTTCATACAGCCACCTTATTGCATGATGATGTTGTCGATGAATCTACGCTAAGAAGAGGGCGTGAAACCGCAAATAATATTTGGGGAAGTAAGGCAAGCATCTTAGTGGGTGATTATTTGTTTACCCAATCAATCCAATTAATGGTGGACTCAGGCAACCCTGCCATTCTGAAACTTTTTGCCAACACGGCCTTGGATATTAGCTGTGGTGAAGTGAAACAATTATCAAATCGTCATAACCCAGCCCTGACTTTTGATGAATATTTCGATGTTATTCGCGCAAAAACAGCCTTATTATTTGCAGCTTCATCTTGTATTGGCCCGATGCTAAGTGGTGCATCCCAAGAAGTCCAAGATAGTATTTATGCTTATGGATTACATTTGGGCAATGCGTTCCAACTGATTGATGACGCACTGGACTATTGCTCCGATGCCAAAACCATTGGTAAAAACATTGGTGATGATTTGGCGGATGGTAAAGCGACCCTGCCTTTAATTCATGCCCTACAACATGGTTCAGAGTTGCAAAAACAACAAATTATCGACAGTTTAAAAAAGGGAAGTCTGGAGTTTTTACCCGAAATTCTGGTTGCGTTAGAAGAAACCAAAGCCATTGAATATACCAAAAAGATTGCAGCACAAGAAATTGACACGGCCCTATCTCATTTAATGGTTTTACCCGAATCAAAATATAGAGATGCACTAGCTAAGCTAGCTAATTTCGCCCTACAAAGAAGTTATTAAAAAACCCGGTTGCTTGGCAACCAGGCACCACAGATTTTTGTGCCCTTAACCACACGATGCCGCATCACGTGAGATTGAGGGCATCGATCATGATGAAGTACTTCCTGCGTATAGCAGTCTTTTGCGTTTTCTAATGAGGCAATCAATACAATCGGAGGCATCTGCACTAATACGATGATATTTACCCACCCCTATTTTAGTAAAACTAAAGTGGCCAAAACTATCTCTTGGCTCAATAATATTTCGCGTAATATTATTAAATGAAGCATGCTGCGATGTGGTGAAATACAATTGATCCATATTAGTCAGCATATCTTTATGAGTGACAATCTCCTTATTACTTAATAAGGATTCAATCAGAAGGTTTCTTAAAAGTGCTCCATTGCTAAAATGCTGTTGTTTTATCTCCTCTAGCGAACTCCCACAGATACTGCTAATGAAAGCCCCTATGCGCATATCAACATGCCGATTAAAGTCATCTTGAGAATTTTTCTGCATCTTAGGCTCACACATTAATGTTATTGTGCATTAATTTTGAATGAAACTACTTTAACAAGGATGTAGAAAAGAAGGAATATCATTTAATAATTAAAAATACGTGGGCCTAATTCATCCTCATAGCCAAAGTCATGTAAATCTTTTAGGCGATAAGTAAATAGAATCCCATCAAGATGATCACACTCATGTTGAATAATCCGCGCGTGAAAGCCGTCAGCAATCCCAGTAATAAAATTACCTGCAGAATCATACCCACTGTATTCAATTTTCTTATAGCGTGACACCAAACCTCGCAAACAAGGAAGACTTAAACACCCCTCCCAACCATCAACCATTTCATCAGAAATAGCCTTATAAGAAGGATTAATCAAAACAGTGAAAGGAACAGGTTTTGCATTCGGATAACGTTTACTCTTCTCAAAGCCCAGCATGATGATTCTTTTATTACAACCAAGTTGTGGCGCAGTAATTCCTACCCCCCCCTTCTCCTCCATGGTATCGCGCATATTTTGCAGCAAACTTGCAATTTCCGGATGAGTATTGATTGGATCAAAATCAACAAGAGGTGTAGAGCGAACTCCTAATTGTTTGCTACCCATTTTTACAATCGCTTGCGTTGACATGACTGGTTCCTGGGTTGGTTGATGAATTAACCATTCTGAGCTTACATAAAAAGAAAAGCTTTTTTTAATTATAGAATTGAATTGTAGAAAAAAAGAAAAGTTTATTAATAATAGAGCAATAATTTGGATTTTTTAAAGCATGGTATTTGGGTTCAGTAACGTAAATACTGACCTTAAAAGCAAGCAAAATTTTCATTAAAAGGTTGCTTGCTTTTAAGGTCAGTATCTAAGTGCTGCATCACAATCACATAGAAAATTCTATGTCAGGCGAATACATTCCATACCACCTAAATAAGGCCGTAAAGCCATTGGGATATGAATGTTACCCTCTTTGTCCTGATAGTTTTCCATCACGGCAACTAAGGTTCGGCCTACGGCAAGACCAGAACCATTTAAAGTATGGACCGGTTCTATATCTCGCTCTTCGTTGCGTCTGTATCGAGCTTTCATCCGACGCGCCTGGAATGCTTCCATATTCGAACAAGAAGAGATTTCACGGTAGGTATTCTGACTTGGCAACCATACTTCTATGTCATAGGTTTTTGCAGCACTAGGACCCATATCACCGGAACACAAAGTAATTACCCGATAAGGTAATTCCAGACGTTGTAAAATTGTTTCTGCGTGACTAACCAGTTTTTCCAACGCAAGATAAGACTCTTCCGGTTTTGTCACCCAAACTAATTCTACTTTTTCGAATTGATGCTGACGAATCATCCCTTTGGTGTCTTTACCATATGAACCCGCTTCGCTACGAAAACAAGGGGTATGACATGCGTACTGCATCGGCAACATATCTTCGGTAAGTAAGGTATCACGAACTGTATTGGTTACAGGAATTTCTGCTGTTGGGATTAAGTAATAACCTTGATCACCGGCTAACTTAAATAAATCCTCTTCAAACTTTGGTAATTGTCCTGTACCTAATAAACTGTCTGCATTGACAATATAAGGAACATAAATTTCCTGATAGCCATGATACTGTGTATGCACATCCAACATAAATTGAATCAACGCACGGTGTAATCGGGCTAATTGATTGCGCATGACCACAAAACGACTGCCGGTTAATTTAGCAGCCATTGCAAAATCCATTTGTCCTAACGCCTCACCAAGCTCATCGTGCGATTTCACAGAGAAATCAAAGCTAGGAGCGGTTCCCCAGCGTCTCACTTCCACATTATCGTTCTCATCGGCACCGACAGGTACTGATTCGTGAGGGATATTCGGTAAATGCAAAGCAATTGCTTCGATTTGTTGTAATAACTCATCGAGTTCTTGCTTTTTCCGCTCTAACTCCGCGCCAATGCGGTTAACCTCTTCGCGCATGGGTTCAATATCTTCACCACGAGATTTGGCGATACCAATCGCTTTGGAGCGAGTATTTCGCTCATTTTGCAGGGCTTGAGTTGCGACTTGAAGTTCTTTACGTTTTTCATCCAAAGTCGTAAAGGAATTGATATCAAATTGAAAACCACGCTTTAACAACTGGGAAGCAACGAATTGGGGGTCATCTCGTAATAATTGAATGTCTAACATAGGCTATCACTCTAACTTATCGGTTTGTTAAAAGTCAGCCGCTACCCTAACGCGCCGCAAACAAGCCGCGGCACGTAAGTAATTATGAAGGCTGAGCTTTTACATGTGTTTGTATCAAATCCGGCTTGATATATCCGCCCACTCATCAACGAGCAGGTAATCTTTAGCTTATCGTACAACACCACGTGTTGATCGATTTAATAAATCGATCATAGGAATCACTTCTGGGCATTCGCTCTGCATTAACTCCAGCTCTGCAATCGATTGTTGTACTGTGAGTCCTTTACGGAAAATTACTTTATAAGCACGGCGTAGTGAGTTAATTGCCAGAGAAGAAAATCCACGTCGACGTAAACCTACCGTGTTAATACCATATACCGATGAGGTGTATCCAGCAACCATAATATAAGGAAGTACATCTTTAGTCACATAAGTAGCTCGGGCAATAAAAGCATAAGCACCTACGTGGCAGAACTGATGTACCGCGGCATAACCACCAATAATGGCATAATCATCAACCGTTACGTGCCCTGATAATGCACCATAACTAATAAGAATAATGTTATTGCCTAACATGCAATCATGGCCAACATGGGTATAAGCCATTAAGAAATTATCATTACCAATACGAGTCACCCCGCCACCTTTGATGGTACCTCGGTTGATCATACAATATTCGCGAATGATATTATTATCACCTATTTCCAGGCGTGTCGATTCACCTTTGTAAGTGACATCTTGTGGTTCATCGCCTAGAGAGGCGAATTGGAAAATTTTATTATTTTTACCAATGGTCGTTGGACCTTTAAGCACTGCATAAGGACCTATCCAGGTATTCTCACCGATTTCGACATCTGCACCAATTACTGCGCCAGCGCCTACTGTTACACCTTTCGCTAGTTTAGCAGATGGGTGAATTATTGCTCTTTCATCTATCACTTTTGAATTTCCTTTGCTGCACTTAATAAATCCGCAGAACAGGCCAGTTTATCGCCTACATAAGCTTCGCCATGCATGCGCCAAAACGCTTTTTTCCTTCCTAAGAATTTTACTTCCAAGCGCAATTGATCTCCCGGAGTCACTACATGTTTAAATTTTGCATTATCAATGCCTGCAAAAAAATGTAATACATTATCCGCATGATCATGGGATACTGCGGCCAAAATTCCGCTCGCTTGCGCTAACGCCTCGAGCATTAACACGCCAGGCATTACTGGATTTTCTGGAAAATGTCCCGTAAAAAAGTTCTCATTAATCGTAACATTTTTTATCGCGGTCAAATAATCAAAAACTTTGTAATCTAATACCCTATCAACCAACATCATTGGGTAACGGTGAGGCAACAAATTAAAAATTTGTTTGATATCCAATATAGATTCGCTCATTCTTATTTTCCTGTTTTAGTATCAGGTTTGAGTATGACTGAACGGTACGTTCAATTACACCTTTTGGACTTCTTAAAAAGAGCAGTCATTATCCTGATTTAATCTGTCCAAAGCAATTATTAATATTAGAGTTGGTTTATATTTCTACTATTCTGAGCCAAATGACAGGCAATTATGTGCTCAATTTCTTTTCAAGAACACCCAATCTATTTATATAATCATCCAAGCGTCGAAATCGCGCCGCATTACGGCGCCAACGCTTATGTTCATGGACTAGAGTCCCTGAAGAATAAATACCCGGCTTAGCAATGGATTTGCTTACTGTAGACATACCGGTAATCACCACATCTGCCGCCAAATGCACATAAGCAGCAATACTGCAGGCTCCACCAATAATACAATCAGCTTCGATTTGTGCATAAGCCCCTATGGCAGCGCATCCAGCAATCACGGTATTTTTACCAATCAGCACATCATGAGCAATCTGTACTAAGTTATCAACACAAACTCCCTCGGCTAAATACGTATCCCCTAAGGTGCCGCGATCAATTACCGTATTCGCCCCCAGATGAACTTTATCCGCAAGAATAACGCCCCCGACAACAGGGTCTTGCAACCAGGAGCCATGTTGTTTTACATAATTAAAGGGCGATGCACCCACTATTGTTCCAGAGTTAATAACTACATGCGCACCAATTTGAGTCCCTGTATGCAGCACCGTATTATTGGCAATCTGGCTGTTTTTACCAATACACACATCCGCGTCAATCACGCTATGGGCACCGATAACAACACCCTCAGCAAGTTGTGCACCTGCCCCAATAACGCTGTAGGCACCTACGGTAACATCATATCCCAATTGAGCGCTTGGATGTATTTGTGCACTTGTCACAATTTCTGCAGTTCGCGATGATTGTTGAGACAAATACTGCGTAGCTTTGATCATCGCTTGTAAGGGGTTAGGTACAATAATTACATTCCCGGAATACGCTTGACGATGCTCGGCCTTAAGTAATACGGCACCTGCTGCCGTATTACTTAAGGCTTGAGCAAAGATAGGATTATCATAATAGGCCAGATCCTGAGTGCTTGCTCGGGTCAGTGAAGCCAACGAAAAAATGGCGTGATTGGCATCACCATGCCACACGCCATCTAAACGCTCAGCTAATTGTGCTAAAGTTAGCAACTTTATCGCGCCATTAATTAATTGCTTTAACAACTTTCTCAGTTACATCAAGAGTGTCAGCACTGAAAGGTGCTGCATCTTTTTGCACGATTAGGTCATATTTTCCGTCTTTAGCAACTTTAGAAATTGCTGCACGAACTTTGGCATATAGACCTTCCATTGCTTCGTTGTTTGCAGTGCTTAATTCTTGTTGATATTGTTGACCATCACGCTCAAATTGTTGTTGCGCTGTAATAATTTTCTTTTCCAGATCTTTCTTCTGAGTAGCGCTCATTACTGTGTTATCACGCTTAAATTTTTCCATATCAGCTTTCAAGGTAGCTTCCATAGCAACTAACTTGTCACGACGTGGTTTAAATTCTTTTTCCAATTTTTGTTGGACATCTTTCATTTGACTGGAAGTTTGCATGATTTTCTGTAAATCAACAACACCAATCTTTGCTGCGTCAGCGAATGCACTAGCACAGAATACGCTCAAAACAAAGGCTAAAACGCCACCAAACCGCTTCATAAGCTCTCTCCTAAATTAAAGACCAAGATGCTAGCACAATTCGAAATGGGTTGCGATATGTACCCAAGATGAGATTGAAAATATTTTTATATGATACATAGGCTGGGATGTTAAGCCCAGCCTATGTCTGTATGGGATTAGAATCCAGAAGACAACGCAAACTGGAACAACTGTTGTTGGTCGAAACGTTGAGGATTCAATGCTTTCGCCACGCTAAATGCTAATGGACCAAATGGAGAACGCCATTCTACAGACACACCCGCTGAATAACGTATTGGACCTGCGTCATAACCACTAAATATAGATGCAGTATTGTATGCAAATACGTTACCCGCATCGGCAAAGATAGTGGTTCTGACGTTATCACGGCTTAAAGGATAAGGTAAAATAAGACCGGCACTCGCGCTTGCTAAGAAGTTACCCCCCATGGAATTATGTATGTTATCCAATGGGCCTAAGGAGAAACTGTCATAACCACGAACCTGTCCTGGTTGTGCTGTACCCCCTGCATAATAGTTTTCGAAGAAGGGTAAGCCTCTGTTATTAAACATGTTTCCATAACCTGCAAACCCTTGCAGGGAGAAAATCCATCCACGCAGGATTGGCTGGTAAAGGTGTGCTTGATAAGAACCCTTATAATAAGACAACGAATTCGAACTAGCCGGTAGCGCCACTACAGCAGTAAGCTGTTGGTTCATACCACGAGTTGGGTATGGGAACTGATCATAGCTGTTTCTCGCCCAACCGGAAGATAAACGAATCTCTTGGAAATGGCGACCATAGGCGGTTACGAAGTTTTGAATAGGAATAACATAACCTACGCTTTTAATATCCACATCCTGATAACCATAACCTAATTGGAAACTACTTGCTTCACCTAATGGGAAGTTATAGTTCACATCACCACCAAAGCGGTTAGAGCTGTAGGTACTAACGTTTAAGTTTCTCGGATCGATTCGTGCAAAATAAAGATTTACGCCTCGCCCAATTCCTGTATCAGTGAAAAACGGGTTGTAGTAGCTAACATTGTAATCTTGCCCCCATTTACTGGAAGTGAATGCCGCTCCCATTGAACGACCGGTACCCATAAAATTATGCTGATTAATTGACGCATTAACTTGGTAACCGTTCGTGCCATAACCAATCGAAGCACTTGCTTCTGCCGATGGCGCTTCTTCCACCTGTACGTCCATGTCGACTTGGTTATTCGCTCCAGGAACTGGTGTTGTTTTCACATCCACATTTTTCAAATAGCCTAATAAACGTAATTGTCGTTCAGATTCTTTAATATTATGTAAAGACAGCAGTCCACCCTCATCTTGGCGAATCACGCTACGTAATACGTAATCACTGGTTTTTGTATTGCCATGGAACTTAATTCGGCGCACATAAACGTGACGCCCTGGCTCAACTACGAAAGTAATAAATACTGTTTTATCTTTTTCATCTAATTGCGGTTCCGCATTAATCGCAGGGAAACCATAGCCCACATCTCCCAGTGCCAAACCAATTGCAGAAATCGATTCAGTTACCTTCTTACGTGAAAATACAGTACCCTTACGGACTTGAACCAATGAATCGATTTTTTCTTTGGGCACTACAGTCTTTCCAACTACCTTATAGCCAGAGAAACGGTATTGAGGGCCTTCATCAACATGAATGTTAATGAATACATCTTTTCTATCTGGAGATAATAAAACTTGAGAGGAAACAATATTAAATTTCAAATACCCTCGATCCAAATAATAGGAGCGTAATGCCTCTAATGAAGCATCCATATTTGCCTTCGAATATTGATCTTTTTTCGTAAAATACGTAAATAAATTCGATGTAGATAATGACAACTCAGGTAATAATTCACTGTCTTTAAAATCATGGTTGCCGATAATTTTAATTTTCTTAATTCGCGATACACGCCCTTCTGAAACAGAAATATTAATCCCTACACGATTATCCGTCAGTGGCGTTACACGGGTTTCAATACGGGAATTATATTTTCCTCTGGAGGTATAGGCTTTCTTTAATTCTTTTTCTAAGCGCTCTAAAGTCGAGGATTGAAACACACGGCCTTTCACTAATCCCATTTCCTTAAGGAATTCTTTCATCTTTTCGGCAGGGATTTCTTTATTTCCAGTAATATTGATAGCCCCGATCGTTGCGCGTTCAACCACATTAACAACGAGGATATTTCCTTGACGTTCCAGGGATACAGATTGAAAAAAACCAGTGTCGTAAAGAGCGCGAATAATTTCACCGGTTGAACTGGAGTTAACTTCTTCACCCACTTGCACGGGAATATAGTTTAATACTGTTCCAGTAGAAACCCGTTGCAAACCAGTAACCGTAATACTGCGAACAACAAAACCTTCATCTGCCATTGTTTGTGTAGACCAAGCCAAAAGCGCTGAACAACAAACCCCTACTAAAAACTTACTACTGATCTTTTTCATTATTATTTTACGTCCAGTTTTACCTCGCTCGCTTCTAAATGCTCTTTTAGCAAATACTAAAATGGCAATTTATGGCGACACGAAGTACGCATGTGATTCTGGATATAAAAAATATCCAGATACATTAAATTTTGAAGCACTTTTTATAGGAAGTAGAAACTACTGTCAAGCTTCTATTTGCCACTAACCTGTCAATCTTGATAAATCATTCGTTAAGGCGATAAACATCAATGCAGCCAACAATAACAAGCCTACATAAGCCCCCGCTGATTTTAAACCATCGGATACGGGCTTACCTCGGATAACCTCGAGGACATAATACAGCAAATGCCCGCCATCAAGCATAGGAATAGGTAATAAATTTAAAGCGCCTAAACTAATACTGACTAAAGCTAGAAAAAATAGATAGGCAGCTAAACCACCTCGTCCTGAATCTCCAGCCCCTTGAGCAATACCAACCGGGCCACTGATGCTATTTAAGCCTAATTTACCCGTAACTAAACGTCCCATTAAAATAAACGTGGTGCCAGTTAATTGAACTGTTTGTTTTAAGGCCTTATTTACTGCTGCAAGCGGTTGTTCTCGTTCCATACGTAACCAACGCTCTGGCCATTTAACCTTTTGAGAGCGTACTCCTAAAAAGCCTTCAAGCGTTCCTTTATTATCATGACTACCAACCTGTACGCTAAGGTTTTGTATCACGCCTTTTCGATTAATTTTTAAAGCTATTTGTTCATCAGGGCGAGCCTGTACGTACTCAACCAAAAATAACCAATCACTAAACGCCTTACCATCCACAGTCAAAACCTTATCTCCTGTTTTCAATCCAGATTTATCTGCAGGAGAGTCTGGAACCACTTCACCAACAATCGGAGGAATCGATGGAATAAATGGCTCTATTCCTAAACTTTTTAGCGGATCAGGCTTTTTATCATCCAGTACCCAATTGGCTAAGGGTAAGGAGATTTGGCTCTGTTGCCCGTTATCTAAAGATTTGACGACCAGATGCACCGTTTCATTAGAGCCTACCATAGGCATCATGGCATATTGAAAATCCCGCCAACTGTTTATCTTTGTATTATTTAAGGAAATGATTTCCTCTTTTGCCTTAAGCCCTGCCTCTGCAGCAATACTGCCAGGACGAACCCCATCAATCATTGGCGCCAGAGAGGGCATGCCAATAACTAAAACCAACCACAAGGCAAAAAAAGCAAAAATGAAGTTAAACATCGGTCCGGCCAGCACAATAGCAATACGTTTCCAAACCGATTGGTTATTAAAGGCGAGATGGCGCTCGCTTTCTGGCACCTCGCCTTCAGATTCATCAAGCATTTTGACATAGCCACCAAAAGGAAAAAGAGACCAGGCATACTCAGTCCCCTTTTTGTCAGTCCAGCTTGCTAAAATCTTGCCAAAACCAAAAGAAAAGCGCAGTACCTTTACTCCACACCACCGCGCGACTTGAAAATGACCATATTCATGGATAGTAACCAATAATAATAGAGCCAATAAAAAATACAGCAACGTTAAAAGCATAGCGCTACCCCACAGTTAATCCAAAGTAAAAGACAGGTAGAGCAGCAATTAAGCTATCCAGGCGATCTAAAATACCACCGTGACCAGGAATCAGCGTTCCTGTATCCTTTAAATGACAGCGCCGCTTCAAAATACTGATAAACAAATCGCCAAAAATTGAAATAATTACCGTGCAAAAAGCTAAAAACAACCAGTATCCCATAGCAACGGGATGAAAATACATACTGCCAACCCCTGCTATAATCATAGACAAAATTAAGCCACCTAGCACACCCTCCCAGGATTTTCCTGGACTGACTTGAGGAATCAGCTTATTTTTACCCATCAATTTACCACTCAAGTAAGCGCCAATATCAGAAGCCCAAATCAGGAACAGCAAATAAACAAGCAACGCCTTTCCGTTTGGCAAATGATATAAATGAACCAAGCTTTGAATAAACAAGGGTAAAAGCACGAGACAGGCGCCAGCAACCACTGCAGGATATCCCCAGTATTCTTGTGACTTTGGAAAAGTAACAATCGCAGCAATATTAAAAGCCCAGAGAATTAACCCCAAGCCAAGCCAATAAGAAAATAAATAGCCACATGCCCATAATGCTAATAACATTAAAGCAAGAAAGCCCATTTGCATGCCTAAATTCTGTAAGGGAATTAACTGAAAAGCTTCTCTTCCTGAAGCTAAAAAAATCAAGATGGCAATACTTGCCAATAGCCAAGGCGGACCATAAAAAATAATAAATAAAACCAAGGGCACTAAAATTAAGGAGGTAATTAATCGTTGTAGAAACATAAGACTGCCCTCTATAAGTAGTTTAATGCACGCTCTAAGTTCATAGCCATTAACTTAACGACCGTGAGCTGCAAGCCGCGTGCATTAGTTCAATTAGAAATTTGCCCGAAACGCCTTTTTCTTTTGCTAAAAGAAGCTAAGGCTTTTTCGAACTCTTCCTCACCAAAATCTGGCCAATGTACGTCTGTAAAATAAAGCTCTGTATACGCAAGCTGCCAAAGAAAGAAATTGCTGATGCGTAATTCACCACTAGTACGAATAAACAAGTCCGGATCCGGCAAATTAGCCGTATCCAAATAACTGGAAAAACGTGCTTCATCAAGCTCCTCAAGCGTTATTTGCCCTTGGGCAACTGCTTGTACCGCTTTTTTCGCAGCAGTAACTAAATCCCATTTACCGCCGTAATTAACGACAAGATTCAGCGTCAATTGCGCATTATCCGCAGTAACGGACTCCGCCTCGCGCATTTGTTGTTGCAGTGCAGGAGACAATAAACTGCGATCTCCGGTAAAACACATCCGCACGCCATTCTGATTTAATTCGCTAAGTTCTCGGCGTAAAGATTCGATGAATAACTCCATTAAAAAAGAAACTTCTTCCGTTGGGCGCGCCCAATTTTCAGAACTAAATGCAAATAAACTTAAACAAGCAACTTTTTTTTCCATGCATGTGCGAATCATTTTTCGTACGGATTCAACTCCCGCCTGATGACCTTCAATGCGTGGCAAACCTTGATTTTCAGCCCAACGTCCATTCCCATCCATCACGATGGCAATGTGTTGAGGAATTTTTTGTTCCAAAACGACTCTTCCAACCTTAAAAAATGTGCATAGTCTAACCTTTTTAACGTCAAACTTTAAGAGTTATTCAACAATGTGTTGCGATAAATCAAGCAAATTTAACCAAAACCAGTACCCCAACTTCAGATTGTGACCGTACAAAAGATAATAGTATAATCGGCTTCTATTTAACGTATGGAGCGTTGCATGCAAAAGAAAGCTCCCCTACTGCTGATGATTTTGGATGGCTGGGGTTACAATAAGAATAATAAATACAATGCTATTGCTCAAGCCAATACCCCACAATGGGATGAATGGTGGCAAACACGCCCTCATATACTTTTAAATGCTTCGGGCTTGCCTGTAGGCTTGCCTGATGAACAAATGGGCAACTCAGAAGTCGGACATATGCACATTGGCGCAGGCCGTGTGATTCAACAAGATTTTACCCGTATTAATCAAAGCATTGCACTGGGTGAATTTGCTAAAAATACAGTATTTCTTAATATGCTCCATGAATTAAAACAAACTGGTAAGTCGCTCCATATTATGGGTTTATTCTCTCCGGGCGGTGTTCACAGTCATGAACAGCATTTATTTGCTTTACTTGCACTCTGCGCCGAGCACAATTTTCATTCTGTTTGTCTGCATCTGTTTCTGGATGGACGGGACACCCCCCCCCCAAAGCGCACTGCAAAGTATTGAACGCTTAAATACCGAACTAAAAAAATACCCGGTTGCCCGCATTTGCTCCATTAGTGGCCGCTATTACGCTATGGACCGCGATAATCGTTGGGAACGTATTGCCCCTGTCTATGACTTATTAACCCTGGGTCAAAGCCAGCATCAATTCGCAGATACAGAAACGGCCATTAACGCTTATTATCAACAAAAGCTCTCAGATGAATTTATCCCTCCAACCCAAATTGGTACAGGAACAATTATTAAGGATGGGGATGCTATTTTATTTTTTAATTTCCGTGCAGACCGAGCAAGGCAATTAACGACTGCATTTATCGATAGCACATTTACGCAATTTAACCGCCAGCGCTGTCCTCGTTTATCTCATTTTGTCAGCATGACACAATATGATAAGAATTTAGCAACTACATCCGCATTTCCGCCAATCCCTTTAAATAATACCTTAGGGGAAGTGATTGCTGCCCATGGTCTCCGGCAATTACGTATTGCGGAAACGGAAAAATATGCTCATGTCACCTTTTTCTTTAATGGAGGCAAAGAACAAGTCTTTAACAATGAAGAACGCATCTTAATTCCTTCGCCTAAAGTGGCTACCTATAACTTACAACCGGAAATGAGCGCGCCACAATTAACTGACCGCTTGGTAGAGACAATTAATAACCAAGCCTATGATGTTATTATTTGTAACTATGCGAATGCCGATATGGTGGGACATTCTGGTGATTTCGCGGCAACAATTCGTGCGATTGAATGTTTGGATCAGTGCATGCACCGAGTCTGGAAGGCACTGGAACCACAAGGCGGGCAACTACTCATTACCGCTGATCATGGTAATGCGGAAGAAATGTTTGACGAGTCCACACACCAAGCCCATACTGCTCATACCAGTGACCCAGTCCCCTTGGTTTATGTTGGCGATCATTGGCACTTTACCCATACTGAAGGAAGTTTAACAGATATAGCTCCAACAATTCTGGCGCTATTGGGAATTACGCCCCCTGCAGAAATATCCGGCCATCAATTGTTAGAAAAAGACTCATGATTAAATGTACAAAAAAATTAAGGAATAACGGGATATGCATGTCTTTAGGCATGCTACTTTGTTTGGGCTTGCATGCAGCCCCCCCAAGCCTCCAACAAACCCAGAACCAACTCAAACAAATCGATGTGCAAATTAATAATTTGCAGCAAACATTAACTAGCGCCCATGATAAACGTGGTGTGTTGAACCGTGAGTTATCCATCACGGCAAAACAAATCAGCCAAAGCGTGCAAGAGTTAAGAACTATACAAAAAACTTTAGATAATAGAGCAGCCAAAATAACCGCCTTACAAAAACAGGTTAATCAACTGGGTCAACAGCTAAGTGCACAGCAGCAATTGTTAGCAAATCATATCCGTGCTCGCTATCAAATGGGAGAATATCAACCTTTAAAATGGCTACTTAACCAAGATGATCCCTACAAGGTAAGCCGCATTTTAACCTATTATCAATACATCATTAAGTCACGACAACAGCTTATTGTACAAGTCGATGCAACGCTAAATAAATTAACTCAAAGCAAAGAAGTACTTAATAATGAATTGGCAGCTACACAAAAGCTTAAACATGAACTGACAATAAACCAGCAGCAACTGGAAAAAAATAAAAATTATCATGCCTCTTTAATCAACTCATTGAGTAATGAAATTCAAAGTAAACAAAATAAATTGCAAGAAGCACAAAAGAATAAAAATAATTTAGCAAATTTATTAAAAACACTTGCTGTACAAAGCGTTCCGCAACCCAGCATGCCATTCAACCAAATGCGCAAAAAATTGCCGTATCCAGTACAGTCTAAGAAACAGGCCTTACGCAAGATGAATCAAGGAGTGACATTTTTTGCCGAGGAAGGTGCGGTGGTTACTGCCGTTTATCCAGGAAAAGTCGTTTTTAGTAATTGGTTAAAGGGCTATGGTTTACTCATTATTATTGATCATGGTCAAGGATTTATGACCTTATATGCTCATAATGAATCGCTATTTAAGAAGAAAGGAGAATCGGTCAAACAAAATGAACAAATTGCTACTGTAGGTCATAGCGGTGGAATTAAAGAAAACGGTCTATACTTCGAAATAAGACTAAGGGGAAAAGCAATCCCTCCTCTAGCTTGGTTGTCGTAGGTTAAAAGGCGGTCTGTTGATTACTTTAACAAATAAGAATAAAGAGGGTTAAAGTAATTGCCTACACCTCTGGCATTTAAATTGCATTTAAAATATTAAGAATAAAAAAAGAAGACGGCTTATTTTGTTGGCCTGCATCCGAGGAGATCGCTATGTTGATAAGAAAACTATATCCTTGCACGCTTGCTGTAGTATATGCGTTCACATTGATGTTACCTCTGACGGCCTTTACAGCTGATGAACCTGAAGATAGTACTAGTGCTAGTTCTGAATCTAAAGGTGTGCCATTGGAAGATGTACAACGCTTTTCCAATGCAATAGGTGAGATTAAAAAATATTATGTGAAACAAACAGAGGACAAGGTATTATTTGATAATGCCATCCGCGGGATGCTCAGTGGTTTAGACCCTCATTCAAGTTACCTGGATGAAGAAGAGTTTAAAGAGTTACAAACATCAACTAGTGGTGAATTTGGTGGATTAGGACTTGAAGTTACCATGGAAGATGGTGTGGTCAAAGTCGTAACTCCTTTAGTTGATACCCCTGCCTTTAAAGCAGGAATCAAATCTGGGGACTACATCATTAAATTAGGTAAAGAATCTGTTCAAGGCCTATCGCTTAAAGATGCGGTTAACCTAATGCGTGGTAAAGCCGGCAGCACAATTCAGCTTACTGTGCTACGTAAGGGAGTAAATAAAGCCTTAACCTTTGATTTGGTTCGTGAAGTCATTCAAATCAAAAGCGTGCAAAGCAAACTATTAACTCCAGGCTATGGCTACATCCGCTTGACCCAATTCCAAGCGTTAACAGGAAGAGATATGTTACAAGCGATTGAACGTTTAAAACAACAATCAGGCGGTAACTTAAAAGGCCTTATCCTGGATTTAAGAAACAACCCAGGGGGCTTACTTGATGCAGCAATTCAAGTTTCTGATGCCTTCCTTGGTAAAGATAAATCGGGTAAACCAGAAACGATTGTGTCCACTAAAGGTCGTTTACCTGGTACAGATTTTACAGCTCTATCTAAGGGAATTGATGTCTTAAATCATGCGCCAATGGTTGTGTTAATTAACAATGGCTCAGCATCTGCTGCAGAAATTGTTGCCGGTGCACTAAAAGACAACAAACGTGCGGTGGTGCTTGGGACTACCAGCTTTGGTAAAGGTTCCGTACAAACGGTCTTGCCACTTGATAGTAAAACAGGGATTAAGTTAACTACTGCCCTTTACTACACGCCATCGGGAGTTTCAATTCAAGCGAAAGGAATTGTGCCTGACATCGTGGTTAATGAGTTGGAAATTCCTAAAAATTCTGGAACAAAAAGTAAGGATGTGACTGGATTTAGCGAAGCAGATCTAAATGGTCACTTGCTCAATAAAACAAATGCAGAAAAAGCTGCAAAAAATCATCAAACTCAACTTGAGGAGCTATTGCATAATGACTATCAACTTTATACTGCATTCACTGTATTAGAAGGCATGGCCTTAGCTACTAATAATTAAATAGTAACGCGTAAGCTGGGCTGAAGAGTCCAGCTTACCCTACCCGCACTACCCCAAATCTCAGGCCTTACCCTACAAAGCATATTAACGGTTAACGATGTTTTTTAGTACTTTAAACAATAATAGCCACCAACTTGATAAAAATAGTACAAAATGTTACATTGATGAAATATAAGTTTTATTTAAAGGCAGTCATGAGCAGATTGAAGTCAATTTTTTTATTCCTAGCGAGTATCACCACTAGCATCGCGGCCGTAGCTGCTCCTATCAGTTTGCACGATAAAATTGGCCAAATGCTACTTATTGGATTTGACGGCAAGCATATTAATGCGCAGTCAGAAATAGTAAAA
This sequence comes from Legionella sp., assembly GCF_965140895.1. Taxonomy (GTDB): domain Bacteria; phylum Pseudomonadota; class Gammaproteobacteria; order Legionellales; family Legionellaceae; genus Legionella. Next base: position 56,543 of record NZ_CBCSKT010000029.1, read on the forward strand.
ATAATTGCCAAAGATAATATTGGTGGGGTAATTTTATTTGACTACAATGCGCAAACACAAATCTTTGATAAAAACATAGAGTCTCCTGCGCAAGTAAAGCAATTAAATCATGATTTACAGTATTTTGCCCAACAAGCTAACTTAAAATACCACCGCCCCACATTACCGCTGCTAATTTCGGTAGATTATGAAGGCGGCAAGGTTACTCGTCTCAGTGAGCAATATGGATTTCCTGCAACCCTAACACCCGGCGAGGTAGGTAAACAAGACCCACAAGCTGCTGAAGCAAACGCCGAGCTCATGGCTAAAACATTAGTCGATTCAGGCTTTAATTTAGATTTTTCGCCTTTACTTGACGTAAATATAAATCCCAATAATCCCGTAATCGCCAAAAAAGACCGCAGCTTTTCTAGTGATCCCAATACGGTTATTCAAGATGCAGAAATTTACTCACAAAATTTTTTAAGTAAAAAGCTCCAATGCGTTTATAAGCATTTCCCAGGACATGGCAGCTCCACAACTGATTCACATGTAGGCTTTGTAGATGTCACTGATACCTGGAGAATGTCCGAATTGGAACCCTATCGACACTTATTAGGGCAAAAGTATTCCTGTGGCGTAGTCATGAGCGCTCATATCGTAAACCGTCAGCTTGATAGTTCAGGGCTTCCTGCCACCTTATCCCATAAAATGTTGACAGACCTTTTACGCCACCGCCTGCATTTTGATGGTGTTATTATTAGCGATGACATGCAAATGAAGGCGATTAGCAATCATTATAGGTTAGCGCAAGCACTGGTATTGGCTATTAATGCGGGTACAGATATGCTTATTTTTGGTAATACTTTGGCTGCAAAACAAGATCCAGAGCAATTGATTCAGATCATTGAAGCTAAAGTGCGTTCTGGTGAAATTAAACAAAAACGGATTGATGAGGCATATCAGCGTATTGTTACTCTGAAGAAGTCGTTAGTACACTAGACACCACTATCGGCCCGGCCCATGGCCCAACACTAAGTTATGATGTAGCTCAATACCTTGTTGGGCTTCCAATTAGCCAGACGCTCGAATTACTGCGGCAAGCCGCGGTAATTCGATATTATATAAAGCGAGTCGATTGCTAAGGATAATCGAAGGATAAACAGACTAAGCTGTTAAGGTTTTCTTATTATAAACGATGCCATTTTTATTTAAACTAAAGGAACCCATAACGCCAGTGCCTGCCTCAAGAGCTAATAACTGGGTTGCAATCGCCTTACTGGAAAACTCTGTATTCGTTTTCATCGCGATCACCGCACTGCTATTTAATAAATGGAAAATATCATAAGCATACCCTGCTTCGGTAACTGGTTGGCTATAATATTCCTGTTTGAATTGGGCTACAAATTCAGGTTTCATTGTACTTGCTAAAGGCACTCCACGTTGGTGGTTTGGGCTTTGTGCCTGAAAATTATTTTTGCCATCAGCAACCGCCTCACACCCTAAACAAAAATGAATGACGTTATTTTTTGCTGCTAAGGGAGCAACTACCGTGCCAGATGCAGCGCCTTCCGTTAAAAGCACATTAATATGGCGCGCATCAATGAATTTTTGTAAGGTATCTGCTACATGCTCATTCTTGGGTTGTGCATCCAATGTATGAAACGCATAATTAATTTCAGCAGATTTTATTTGATCGCGAGCAATTTCCATCGCAGCCAACATGTTTCTACCGATATAAGCTGATTTCGTAGAAAATGGCGCATAAATACCAATATTAATAGTTTGCTTCATCGTTTTTGCTGAAGCGCTCCCCCCAGCGGTCAGGAGGCCGAAGTAAAACATAACGCCAATAAAAACACTCAAAATAGCGCTAGATCTTGATAGTAATTTGGTCATATTTATTTGATTTAGTTAGATATTGGTAAAATCATTTTGCAATGAATAAAATCGAAATACAATGGTTACGATGAAACCCTCAGTAAATCTTATAATACTTAGCCTTATCAAGGTTCGCGTTTTAATCCTCGCTTTTTTTATGAGATAATCCAACTTTAATTGTGACCCCAAAGGACATTATGAACATAGTTAAATCACTCCCCTCTCTGCTTAGCCTTTTTATCATTTCTCAAGCACAGGCGAACGTTCAAACCTATTTTGAGCAGGTGAAAAATGATCCCAACGCCCTATACGCCTTCTTCAAAAAGATGCCTAAAGGAGGAGAATTACATTATCATTTGGCCGGAGGTGCATACCCAGAAGCGATGCTTGAAGTAGCCGCCAAAGGTGACTATTGTCTGGATACGAAAACATTCGCTGTCAATGGCAATACCGAACTCTGTAAAGACAAAATGAGCATGCGTGAACTGACAAATACACCAGCACTCTATACTAAAACGATTAGAGCGTGGTCATTACAAGACTTTGTTCCTGGCGATGAATCAGGACATGATCACTTTTTTAATAGCTTCTTTAAATTTTTACCTATCGTCATGAATCACAGTCCTGAACTCATCGTTGATGTGGTTAAAAGGGCCGCCAATCAGCACGAACAATACTTGGAATTGATGGTTTTACCTGATAATGCAAACTCACTTAGTTTTGGTGTACTACTTAAAGGGGCCACTTCGTTTGCGGAAATGCGAGAACTTTTATTAGCGAATCAAGACTTTCAAAAAAATATTGAAAATACCATTACAGAGACCGAAAAGACGCTAAAGCTAGCGCGACAGGAACTAAGTTGCGATACCAATCCCGAGTCTGAACACTGTAAGCTTACCCTTAAATTTTTATATTACTCCTTAAGAGAACAACCTTTAGATGCCGTTTTTGCACAAACACTGAATGCCTTTGAAGCAGTTACCCGTTCGCAAAATAAAGGTGGAAGTTTAGTAGGGGTAAACCTCGTACAGCCAGAGGATGGTATTATTTCGTTGCGTGATTATCGACAACAAATGGAAATCTTTCAGTACCTGCATCAACTCTATCCTCAAGTTAATATTTCCCTGCATGCAGGTGAAATTACTTCAGAAATAGCTACCCCAGCTGACTTAAATTACCATATACACGATGCGCTTTTAATCGGTCAAGCACAAAGAATTGGACATGGTGTGGATATCGCTCATGAAGATGAGGTAGAGAAAACCTTAGACTATATGGCCAAACAGCATAAAGCGGTGGAAATTAATTTGATTAGTAATAAACGAATCTTAAATGTTTCCGGTAAAGAGCATCCCTTAAACTATTATTTAAAACATCATGTTCCCGTGGTTTTATCTACAGATGATGAAGGGATTTTGCGTACAGACTTAACCAGTCAATATGTAGAGGCCGTGATTGGACATGGTTTAGATTATCAAACCATAAAACAGATAAACCGTAATGCCTTAACCTACTCCTTCGCCCCGGGGAAAAGCATTTGGGCTGATGCAGTGAAGCCGCAATTGGTGTCAGAATGTCAAGATTTAAATAGCACTAGCTGCAAGGAATTTATTAAGAATAATGAAAAAGGGCAGCTGCAGTGGAATCTGGAACAGAAGTTAAAGGTCTTTGAGAGTCGGTATTAAGAAGTTTTAAATTAATGTTGTAGGTTGGACCATGGGCTCAACCTACAACATATAACTCGGATTAGACTAAATCATAATACGCGGTTATATCCCTGTCCTTAAACAGTGAAGGGATCCTGAAGAATAATTGTTGAATCGCGCTCAGGACCAGTTGATAACATATGGATAGGAACATTTAACAGGGATTCAATGCGCTTCAAATAAGCAATTGCATTCGCTGGTAAATCAGCCATATTAGTCACATCTGCAGTAGACTCTTTCCAACCTGGCATCTCTTCATAAATAGGCTCTAAACCTTCAAAATCAGCCGCTGCTTGAGGTGGGCGTGAAATTAAATTGCCATTGCTGTCTTTATACGCTACCGCAATACGCAATACGTCCAAGTTGTCTAAAACGTCTAACTTAGTGATACACAAACCAGTAATACTATTCAACTCAATAGAACGCTTTAATAAAACCGCATCAAACCAACCACAACGTCGAGGTCTGCCAGTCACCGCGCCAAACTCTTGACCACGTTCAGCAATTCGCTTGCCCACATCGTCAAAAAGCTCCGTTGGGAAAGGGCCACCACCAACACGAGTCGTGTAGGCCTTGGTAATACCTAAAACATAATCAATGAACTTAGGGCCAAAACCAGCACCATTGACTACCGAACCCACACACGTGTTTGAAGACGTAACAAAAGGATAGGTACCATGGTCAATATCTAAATAAACCCCTTGGGCTCCTTCAAATAGGATGTTATCACCCTTTTCACGGTGTTCATGTAGCGCCGTAGGAACATCACAAACCATAGAGCGCAGCTCATCCGCCCACATTACCGCAGCATCCAAAATAGGTTGCAGCTCAACCGCAGGTTGTTTGAAATATTGAGTCAGTACAAAATTATAATAATCTAATACATCATGTAATTTTTGCGTAAAACGCTCAGGATGGAATAAATCGCCCACTTTCAATGCGCGTCGAGCGACTTTATCTTCATAAGCTGGGCCAATTCCACGACCAGTAGTACCAATAGCGGATTTCCCCATATGAGCTTCACGCGCCTTATCCAAAGCAACATGGAATGGGAGAATTAATGGGCAAGCCAAACTAATTCGCAAACGAGAACGAACATCAAGTCCAGTCGCCTCAAGCTCTTTAATTTCACCCAGTAAAGCTTCTGGCGACAAAACCACACCATTCGCGATATAACAGGTAACATGCGGTCTAAGCATACCTGATGGGATTAAACGCAAAACCGTTTTTACCCCTTTAATTTTTAAAGTATGCCCTGCATTATGTCCGCCTTGATAGCGAACAACAACCTGCGCGTCTTGCGTTAATAAATCGACGATTTTGCCTTTGCCTTCATCGCCCCACTGCGTACCTAAAACAACAACGTTCTTACCCATGATCCACTCTTAATCTGAAAACACTGCCAGGAATTGAACCTGATTTCAGCAAAATCGGACATTATAGTTACTTTTTAGCAGTGATACCATCATTTTTTGGTATTGGTTGCCTAAAATAATTAAAAAATGCGCTGCTTTGATCCAAAACCAGGATATCTCTTTTACTGTTAAAACTACCTTCATACGCTAATAAGCTACGATATAAAGTAAAAAAGTCCTTATTCTTACTGTATGCTTCCGCATAAATTGATGCTGCCTTTGCCTGTCCTATAGCTCGTACTTTTTGTGCTTGGCTTTCTGTTTGTGCAATTAATACCATCACATTCGCATCGGCCTTCGCTTGAATTTCTTCTGCAGCAGCCTGTCCATCAGCACGATGTCTATTTGCAATTTTTTGCATATCAGCACGCATACGCTGATAAATTGCATTACTGGTATTTGCAGGCAATTCAATGCCTTTAATACGCACATCAACTACATTAATACCCAACTCACCGGCTTGCTTTTCCGCAGCGATACGTAGTAAATCCATCACATCATCACGGCCACCAGAGACTACTTCAGAAATAGTACGCTTACCAAATTGGGCACGTAGTAATGTATTTAACTGCTGCTCCAATAATGTTTCCGCTTTAAATTCATTACCGCCTGTAGATTTAAAATAGCGGGCCAAATCAGTAATATGCCATTTCACATAGTAATCCACCATCACGTCTTTCTTTTCTTTGGTAACAATACGTGTTGATTTAATATCCATCGTTTGAATACGTGTATCAAAAATACGCACGTTTTCAATGAAGGGCACTTTAAAATGCAAACCAGGGACAAATACCTTAACCTTATTCGTATCACCTTCATTCACTAAACGACCCAAGCGTAAAATAATACCTTGCTGTCCTTCAGTTATAGTAAATACGCAGGCAAAAAACAGCAAAAGCGCAACGAATAATAAAATACCAAGGGCTCTAGTAGAATTCTTCATTATTGCTGTCCCCCTTGATTGTAAACTGGTCTGGTAAGCATACGCCCATCAATCAAATTGCCTGACTCAGCCGTAGTTCCACTCTCTACATTCGCACTGCGTTTGCTAACAACCGGAGAATGCTCTGGTTGACTTTTAGCCAACTTATCTAAGGGTAAATACAACAAATTACCTGCTTTACTATCAACAATAATCTTGCTGCTCTTAGTTAAGACCATTTGCATTGTCTCCAGGTACATACGTTGCGCGGTAATATCCGGTGCAAGTGTGTATTGTGGCAGTAATGCTAAAAACTCAGCGACCTCACCTTGTGCCAGCAAAACAACCTGCTTAGAAAAAGCTTCCGCCTCTTGCTTGATACGGCTGGCATTACCTTCGGCAATCGGCACGACCTTCGCGGCATAGGCAAGAGCCTGCTCTTTAAAGCGTTTTTCATCTTCTTGCGCTTTAATGGCATCATCAAAAGCATCTTGTACACTCTCAGGAGCACGAGCTGGTTGAGGTGACACATTGACAATCACTATACCCGTCTTATAGATATCCAGGGTTTTGGCTAAGGTTTCTTGTACTTGATTACCCCAAACTTCTCGCCCCTCGGTGATAATTTGGTCTAAAGTAGTTGTGCCAACAACCTGTCTTAATGCGCTGGAGGTAGCCTGCTGTAAGCTTTCTTCAGGATTCGCCACATTAAACAAATATTGTTGTAAATCGCCAATACGATATTGTACCGCCAAAGATACAGAAACTAAGTTTTCGTCGCTAGTCAGCATTTGGGCTGAATAGGAATAGTCTAAAAGTCTATCGACATTCATTACGACTTTAGACGAAATTAGTCTTGGTATCCAATGAGGTCCTGGTCCTACAGTTTCTACGTATTTGCCAAAACGAAGAATAACCGCCTGCTCAGCAGGATCAACAATAAATATCCCCGCCAATGCCCACAAAATAAATGCAGACACCGCAACCATAATGGCTGCTAAGCTAGTATTCGAACTGGATGTCTTAGGTGGCTCAGCTCCTGCTGCTAGCTTACCAGTGCCCCCAAAAAACATCTTTTTCAACTTGTCCTGAAGACGTTTCAGAGCTTCATCCAAATCTGGAGGTTGATTTTTACCTTTCCAGGGATCTTTGCCTTTATCTGGCTCGTTCCACCCCATGCACTACTCTCCTGACCAATTTTAAGAAAGCTAGGATTTTAGGAGGTATATGAAGTTTAAGCAAGTCCTGAGCATCGTGAGAGATCTCCTTAATTCAGGCTCAGTGCTTGTATTGGAGGTCCCTCACTGCGTCCAAGATGACGTTTTGTTTTATTTAAAGCGTAACACTAACTGGAGCGCAGGCATTGGATGGTATCTCTTCATGCAGGCTTTTTGGCTCTGATTTAATCATATCTTTAATAATAAGACGCGTTCTACTGGCAGGATGCTCCTTTGAATATTTAAGCACCGTCGCCCAATCGCCTAGTCCCTCAGCAATCATCCAATTCATCGTGCTCCAAGGATTAGTAATTCGCTGGCTGTTATAAGCTAATTTATAACGCTCTACGAATACAGCATATAATTTAAGTGGGTCTTCCTTCCCTGTATAAGTTGAACCTGCCTTAGAAGGCAGCTCTACATTGCCCAAATCATTTTCGGCCTTATCCCCATATTTTCGCGTAACCCAGCTTTCCACCATGGAACCTGCAGCACTAGGACGGCCAAAAAGTTGACGCAATGCATTGCCCCAAGAATGATCTACGTAGATAATTGAATGCAACGGAGTACCAATCAAATGGCATCGACTCACAAAGGGATCAACCAATTCATTGTGTTTTTCAAGATACGAATCAATCGATTGTAGCAGCTCCATTCGTTTGCTTGCCAATAATTGTCGCATTTCATCTCGGCGAGGAGGTTCTGCACCATGACAAAGTAACATGGCAACGCCATCAATTAGTGATGCTTTTTGTGGTTCCTGAGCTAAACGTTGGCACAATGCTTCAACCGGATTATGGCCATGCTCATAAGATTCAGCGCGATCACTATTTTCAACCTCAAGATCCAGCTCACCCTCAGGGGAGGCCAACAAGGCAGCAAGTGCTTTAATCTTCCCTAGCCGTGCCGCAAACAAAAGTGGTGTTTCCATCAAGGGACCTACAGGGTTATTTAATTGTGCCCCTGCCTGCACTAATGCCCTTACCCCAAAACCAAAATTAGACAGAATTGCCTGATGTAGAGGCTGATATTCGATAGGGTCCTCTGATAATTGATTGCTTTCATAAACATTAGGATTCCGTGCTAAAACTGCTTTTAATAATTGCTTATGTTGCGTGTCTAATACCAAGGATAATAAAGTGTGTCCCTCTTTATTTCGCCGATTTACATCAAAAAATCCTTGTTCTAAAAGGTAGATCGCTAACCGAGGCTGACCTAAAGAAATTGCGTAATGTACTGGTTCTCCCACGTTTTTATCCTGCGCTCTTGCTAAAACAAAAGAAATAGAGGAAGTCAAATTAGATGATGCATTACCCCTCTCCGCATCATTATCAGGTTCTTGATGTTGTTGAATTAAATAATTTACTACCGTCAACTGCGTAGAGTCAGGCATCCAAAAGGATTGTTCTAGATAATGTTCATTCTCCTCTAGTTTTTGGGTAATAAACTCCTGAAATCGCTCGTTCCCTGCTTCAATGGCTTTGTTTAGCGCTATGACAAATCCCATGATATGACATCCTTTTCTGGTTGCTATCGGACTAATACTACACAGGGGCTAATCGAATATCAATGCAGTGATACGTCATCCCAAACACGGCGAGGGAGCTTCTGAATGAGACATAAATGCCCTGATTAAGAGTAATGCCACATTCAGGAGAGTCTTCGTCATAGACGTCTCAGAATGACGTGTCTACAAAGAACATCCTACGACTTTAGAAACATAAGATCCCAAACCCCATGCCCCAAACGCTCGCCGCGCAACTCAAACTTAGTCAAAGGCCGTGATTCAGGCTTAGGAGCGTAACCTCCTTCGGCTTGTGAATTATGTAAGCCAGGAACGGCAGACAAAACTTCGAGTATATGTTCTGCATATTCCTGCCAATCGGTAGCACAATGAATAAATCCACCTGTTTTAATTTTTTTAGTCAATAATCGAATAAACTCAGGTTGAATCAAACGACGTTTATGATGGCGTTTCTTATGCCAAGGATCAGGGAAAAAGATTTGTATTCCCGCGAGAGAATTATCAGCAATCTGAGTTTGAAAGGCTTCTACCGCATCATGAGCCACAATACGCACATTGGTTACCTGATGATCATGCAAGTCAGCAGCTAGGCTCCCTACACCTGCTTGATGCACTTCAATGCCAATGTAATTCAGCTCTGGACTATTTTGTGCCATCTGTAGCAAAGAGGTCCCCATACCAAAACCAATTTCCACAATCGTATCCGCTTCTCGTCCAAATTCTTCGGCTAAATTCCACGGAGAATCCGCCATAGATAAGGCATAATCCTTAATCCAAAGATCTAATCCTTGCTGCTGGCGATTACTTACACGCCCTGCTCGCAATACATAACTTTTTATTTTACGATGCATACTGATAACTCAATTTATAAAAAAAACGATTATATGTTTCTAGAAAAATCTTGCAACTGTTGCGTTTTTTTGATATAAAACCGCTCTTGTATTTCACATCCGGCTATTTGCCCAGAATATTACAAAGACAACCATAAAATTTCTAAATTTGGAGTAACACAATGTCTAGAGTATGTCAGGTAACTGGCAAGCGACCCATGACTGGTAACAAAGTGTCGCACGCTAACAACAAAACTAAAAGACGCTTTCTTCCCAACATTCAAAATCATAGTTTCTGGGTTGAAGAAGAGAACCGATTTATCACTTTACGCGTTAGTACCAAAGGTATGCGTATAATTGATAAGTTAGGCATCAAGAAGGTTCTGGATCAAATCAGAGCCAATGGCGAAAAAGTATAACTAAGGGGATAAACCATGGCAGCTGTCACCATCAAAGTGAAAATGGAATCCACAGCAGGAACTGGATACTATAAAACTACAACTAAGAACCCACGTAACCATCCTGAAAAGATGGAATTGATGATGTACGATCCAAAAGTTCGTAAGCACGTTCTTTTTAAAGAAAAGAAAGTAAAATAATTATTGAGCCCCGCATAGGGGCTTTTTATTTTATATTCCCAGATTACCGCTATGTTTTCTTAGCTAGGATTTGCTACGCTAAAAACCAGCCCCCCTCCTATCACATACCACTAGATTTTACTCAACTTCAGGAAGTTAGGTTAATTTAACCATCGCAAATACTGGATAATCCTCACGAATCGTTTAAACTGATAGTTAATGGCAGTAGAAAGAAACAAAGAGGATTTGCATGAAACCGTCACTGCAGCTTAGTATAGGCCAACATTTGGCACTTACCCCACAGCTACAGCAAGCAATTAGGCTCTTGCAATTGTCCACTATTGATCTACAACAAGAAATTCAACTCATTGTTGAATCCAATCCTATGTTAGAAGCGACGCCCAACGAGGGTAAAGAAGATTTACCTCATGAAGCTCAATCCAGAGACAACGATGAACCCACGGATTTTCAATGGTCTGAGCTTTACCAAATTTCCAATAAGCGCCATCAATTTGACGATAGCGATTATAATTTTGATAATTTGCACTGCACCACCACGAATTTGCAAGACCATTTACGTTGGCAATTAGCGCTGTCACCAATGAGTGAAATAGACAGAGCCATAGCGACAACATTAATTGATGCGATTAATAATGACGGATTTCTAAGTACCTCTATTGGCGATTTGCATACTAGCCTAAACAGTGAAGAACTTCCCATTGACCAAGAGGAAATAGAAGCGGTACGCCATCGCTTACAATTGTTTGACCCTGTAGGCTGCGCTTCATTGAATCTAGCGGAAACCTTACTCATACAACTAGAACAGTTATCTCCAGAAACAAAACATTTGGAACTTACTAAAAAAATTATTCTCGAAGACTTAGATTTGCTTGGCCAACATAATTACAAGCAATTAATGAAAAATCATAAAGTTAGCGAAAAAGCCATTAATGACGTGTTACGTATCATTCAAGGCTTAAATCCCAAACCAGGGCATTTGATTCACCATGACATTACTGAATATATTATTCCCGACTTAACGGTTAAAAAGATAAATAATGAGTGGAAAGTCGTTTTAAATCAAAACATTTTACCGAACTTAAGCATTAACAATCAATATGCATCATTGATTCAACGTGCGAACAATAGTGCCGACAATCTATTCTTAAAAAGTAATCTTCAAGAAGCCCGATGGTTTTTAAAAAGTATTCAAAGCCGCCAGGAAACGTTACTTAAGGTAGGGCGATGCATTATGGAGTATCAACAAGGTTTTCTCGAACTCGGTGAAGAAGCGATGAAACCATTGATTCTTAATGATATTGCATCTGCCTTGGAAATGCATGAGTCAACCATTTCTCGCGTTACTACGCAAAAATTTATTCATACTCCTCGAGGCGTTTTTGAGCTAAAATACTTTTTCTCCAGCCATGTGAATACCGATGCTGGCGCTGAATGTTCCTCTACTGCTATTCGAGCATTAATTAGAAAATTAATTGCGGCAGAAAATGGAAAAAAGCCATTAAGCGATAGCAAAATTATGCTCTTACTAGCAGACCAAGGTATTCAGGTAGCAAGAAGAACCGTAGCAAAATATCGTGAAGCGATGGGGATAGCTCCATCGAATGAAAGAAAAAAATTCGTATCTAAAAAATAACCGAAGGAGGTTCGTTATGCAAATTCACATTACTGGGCATCGCATGGAGGTAACTCCCGCTATCAGAACCTATGCTGAAGAAAAATTTACTAAACTTGAGCACCATTTTGATCATATCACTAAAATTAATGTAATTTTTGATATTGAAAAATTAAGACAAATTGCAGAAGCGACTATTTTTGTTGCGGGCGGAGAATTACATGCTAGTTCAGAATCAGAGAACTTGTATGCAGCAATAGATGCTTTAATTGATAAACTCGATCGTCAGTTGCTGAAGCATAAAGAAAAAATTCGTAGTCATTAATCACTACAATTCGCCTCCTCTTCAACCGAGGAGGCGCTTTCTTAGCTGAAATGCAAATACAATAAAAATCTGTGAAAAATATCTATTCAAAACCCCACTTAACTTTTTTTGTACAAGAATCCCTGTACCCTAAGCATTCTTCGTGATACATTAGCTAAAACGCAGTCGCTCTACCCCAGAGTCTGTTCACGTTGCGTTTTTGGGACTTAAATACGCTTATGATAAAAACAACGATTACAATCATCAATAAACTTGGCCTGCATGCTCGTGCATCAGCAAAATTTGTTTCAACTGCTGCGCGATACCAGAGCCAGATCAATGTCACGAAAGATTCCCAAACGGTTAATGGAAAAAGTATCATGGGTGTCATGATGCTTGCGGCAAATAAAGGAAGTTCAATTACCCTGGAAATTGAAGGTCCAGATGAAGAGCAACTGAACGAGGCATTAGTCCAATTGATTAATAATTTCTTTGGTGAGGGCGAATAGCTTCTTCACGATTTTAGTCAATTAATATTTGAGCACTATCCCTCACTTCCGGCATTAAAAACAAAGCGAAACACCCCAGAATTTCGTGCAACAACTCCTGGTTGTATCGTCACTATGCTCTTGGCAATGATGGAATTTAAGCAATAGATTAAGCTCAAATAAGACGGTGTATGCACAGAGGAACATAAAGAGCCGAAGCACAGGAACAACCAAACAGGAAGAGATGCTTAAACTCAGCAAAGACATCAGGAACCATCCTCTGCCCCACTCCGGGTGGTATAGACTAGCAGAGCATAACCTGGTTGCTTACAACCAGGTTATGCTTTTATATCTTAGTGTTGTTTTTCAATATACTTCCTTTGCTTTCTCACCTTATGCACAGCCCATAAAGTAACTATTAAGCCGGAAAAAGCATAAAGCCCAAAAGTAATGAAGAGAACCCAGGATGGGTTCGCCGCAATCGCGACAAACAAAACAATCATTACCAAGACATATAAAAAGGGAACCTTTCCTTTAAAATCTACTTCTTTAAAGCTGTAATAGCGGAAATTAGACACCATCAATGCCGATGCAACTAAAGACATAATCGCGGTTACAACTGCGACAAACATATTATGCCAGCCATTTTGATAACATAACCAAGCAAACGATGCCATGACAGCTGCCGAAGGGGGGCAAGGTAATCCCTGGAAATAACACTTATCTGCGATTTCCAACTGAGTATTAAAACGCGCCAATCGTAAAGCAACCGCTGCCGTATAAACAAAGGCAACCAACCACCCTACTTTCCCTAAATGGCTCAGCGACAAATTGTACATTAATAAAGACGGTGCAACCCCAAAGGTTACCATATCCGATAAGCTGTCGTATTGGGCGCCAAACTCCGACTGAGTATTGGTTAAACGGGCAATACGTCCATCCAGACCATCAGCAATCATACCAATAAATATAGCAATAACAGCAGCCTCATACTGCCCTTTCATCGAAGCCACCAATGAATAAAATGCTGCAAATAAACTAGCCGTAGTAAATAAATTTGGTAGCAAATAAATACCTGAACGATTTTCTTTTTCCATTCTTGCGATCAACCTTCAATAAACGCTTTGTTAACAACCTCACATGATAGGGATAAAATTCGCTTTTGAAAACACAAATATATTGCAGTAAAGCGAATAAATTTCAGTACAGAAATCAGTGTTTGATGCTATACTTAGCACAGTGTACTTTAATTGAATAGAATTATGGCAGATTCACAAAAGAAAACAATCATTATTGAAGGAATAACCGCTCAAGGGAAGACTTTTCGTCCCAGCGACTGGGCGGAGCGCATGAGTGGCTCACTCGCAAGCTTTAAAAACAAACGCATCCATTACTCACCATTATTACGTCCGAGTGTTAATAGCGATGGATATCAGTGTGTTCTTCTCGATCCCAAACTGAAAGAATCGAGTCCTTTACTTTACCAATCCATTATGGATTTTGCCACAGCAAATAATCTACGGATTTGTGGAGCGGAAAATTAATTTACACCGAGGCGGCTAACCACGTCCTAAATCTAGTAACCCTGGCTTTGCTTAATAGCCAGAGTCCAGCTCGCAATAGAACCCATCATATTATTCATTATCGACACGGTATTATCAAAATTCATCGATAATATTCCCGCTAAAATAAATATTAATCCTTTCGGCCCATCTTGAGCCCCCGGCTCACTGGATTGTGCCACGAGAACACAGCCACGCACGAACCATAACACCCCAGCTGTACGAATCAATAAGCCCATGGAACTATAAATATTAGTGGGGTCATAATTGGTGTAGGTTAAAATATTTCCCACACCAAAGGCGGTATTCGCAGCGAGATTAAGTGCTGAAGGCAAGTACAATAAAAGTGCGCCAAAAAGCAAGTACATCATCGGCACAAACATCCTCTCCTGAGATTGAGATTGGGCTCGATGATCTCCTATTTTCATCAGCTTCATAATCGCTGTAATGAAAAATAATACACCCAATAAATACGCTCCCGCTGTAATTAACCGTTGCAGAGGGTATAAAGATTTGCTTAGATTGCCTAAAATGGCGATTAAGTCGATGGTAGTCATAAGTTAATTATATGCCTCGAACCCTTGCAATGCATAATTTTTTCCTTATATTAAGCACTTTATATTAAACGTTGATACATTTATGCAAATAAATACCTTTCCAGTCACCTTAGTACAATCCGTTATGATTACCCCTAAGGTAAAGCATTTTATTTTTAAATGCGAACTCAGCCCTTGCTTTAATTATATACCAGGACAATTTATTACCATTCATTTTGAACATGAGGGAAAAATAATAAAGCGTAGTTATAGCATTGCAAATGAACCGAAAAAAGACAATGCAATTGAATTTGCGGCTGGTTATTTTGAAAACGGACCAGGAACACAATTTTTATATAATTTAAAGCCAGGGGATATTATCAACATAAACGGCCCCTTTGGTCGTTTAGTGATGAAAGATGAATCGCCAGGACGCTACATTCTGGTGGCAACCAGCACAGGGATTACCCCTTATAGAGCGATGCTGGCAGAGCTTGGTAAGCGTATGGAGCAAAATCCGGACTTACAGGTAATTATTCTCCAAGGAGTGCAACGACGTAATGAAATCCTCTATCCTGAGGAATTCCATAACTTTAACCAAAAATACCCAAAAGCAACATTTATGCCCTATTTAAGCCGCCAACCTGTTGAAGAACTACAAGAACATGAGCATCACGGCTACGTACAACATGCCTTTCCTAAACTGAACTTAAATCCGCAACAGGATGTGGTTTATTTATGTGGAAATCCAGGTATGATCGACGAGTCATTTAATTATTTAAAAGAGCAAGGCTTTGCCATGCAACAAATTATTCGTGAAAAATATATTTCTAGATAACGACCAGGAGCAAATAGATTATGAGCTATGAAGAATTATCAGCCACTATGGAAGACATATTACAACCAGGTAAAGGTATTTTAGCCGCAGATGAAAGCAATGGAACCATTGGCAAACGTTTTGCCTCCATTAATATTGAAAACACTGAGCAAAATCGTAGAGATTACCGCTTAATGCTCGCAACTACTCCTGATTTAGGAAAATACATTAATGGGGTAATCTTATTTGAAGAAACCTTTGAACAAACTGATGATCATGGTACGCCCATTGCAAAATTATTTGCTGACCAAGGTATTGTTCCAGGAATCAAAGTAGATAAAGGTCTTGTTGATTTAGCCAATACCGAAAATGAGAAAGTTACTCAAGGTTTAGATGGATTAGCAGAACGTTTACTGCACTTCAAAAAATTAGGTGCACGCTTTGCAAAATGGCGTAACGTCTATTCTATTTCAGATACTACTCCAAGCTTATCGGCAATAAAAACTGGCGCAGAAAACCTGGCTCGCTATGCGGCTACCTGCCAATCAGTAGGAATTGTGCCCATTGTAGAACCTGAAATATTAATGGATGGTGATCACAGCATTGAACATTGTGCTGAAGTTTCTGAAATTGTGTTACACGAAGTATTCCATGCATTATTCATTCACCAAGTTGAATTAGAACACATTATTTTAAAACCAAGCATGGTTACTTGTGGAAAAGCAAATGCTAAATTCAGCGAGCCTGATGAAGTTGCAGATTATACTATTGGCGTATTCCGCAATAATGTTCCTGCAGCAGTACCAACCATCAATTTCTTATCTGGTGGCCAAACGCCACAACAAGCTACAGCAAACTTAAACGCAATTAATAACATTATCCACCAACCATGGTTACTCAGCTTCTCTTACGGAAGAGCATTACAAGAAGATTGCTTAGCTGCTTGGGGCGGGAAAAAAGAAAATATCAATAAAGCTCAGGATGCACTGTTAAAACGCGCTCGTTTAAACAGCTTGGCGTGCCTTGGAGATTATCAAAACGATATGGAATTACACCAATCGTAAACTGTGTGAAGCCTCACGGGTGGGTAGGCTAGGCTTAACAGCCTACCCTTTACCAACCTCTATTGTGACTTCCCTCTTAAGTCAATCTCCCATAAATCAACCACCTTATCATCACAAACTGATCATAAAGATTAATCGTTAAATCACCGTGAGGGGCCACCATTTCAATCAAGCCCCCATTGCTTGGCAAAGCCCCAGTAGCTAAGATTTTTGGTTAAGTTGCTGCTGTTGTGTACCCTCGATCAACTCAAAACGCGCATAAAGCGGTAAATGATCCGAGAGCATTCGCCAAGGTTTCCCCTGCAAACAAGCAACCTCTTGTACTTGCATACCCCGGAAATAAACACGGTCAACACAAAGTGCGGGGCGAATCGCGGGAAAAGAGCGAGCATGTTGACCTTCTAAGGAAATAAAGGCCTCCTCCACATTTAAGTCCTCAGCCAGAGGCTGAGACAGTACGTTACGCCAATCATTAAAATCTCCGGCCATGAGCAACGGTTCATGAGCAGGAACTACTTCTTTAATCCTCTGCATTAAGGCCGTTGATTGCTCCATACGTTCTCGTTTAAAAAGGCCTAAATGCACGCATAATAAATGAACCACTACGCCGTTGATGTCTAGTTGGACATGCAAAACACCTCGAGAAGCACGTCTCATGTTTGCTAAATTAATATTCTCAACGTTCTTAAATGCATATTTACTTAAAATTGCATTTCCATGATGCCCGGATTGATATACTGCATTTTTAGCATAAGCATAATGAGGCCAGATATTTTCAGCGATGTATTCACACTGCGTGGAATCAGGCCACGCATCAATTCGTTTTTTACGTTTTCGATGTTCACCCTGGACTTCTTGTAAAAAAACAAAATCAGGATTCAAACTGCTAATTGCATCACGCATTTTTGGAAGCAAGAAACGAATGGCTCCAACTCCAAAGCCTTTATGGATGTTATATGTTATCAAGGACACACTATGTGCTTCGTGTGGCATCACTTCACTCTTCCCTAACGCGAAACGTTCTTAGTTAAGCATATCATTAAATTGGAGAAAAAAAATACTAACAACATCATTACTTGTACAAATAATCACTTATTTTTTAGCTTAAAGCAACATATTAACCCATCATTCGCTTTTAGTTTATACTTGAATAATAACGTGTTACTGGCGCAATAAATATAAAATGCAAGAAATTACACTCACCATCCCAGGATTCTCAATTGCAGGGAAAACATGGGGGAATCCCAAAAATCCCCCTATTCTAGCCTTACATGGCTGGCTGGATAATGCCAACAGCTTTGCCCCACTGGCTTCGTACTTGCAAAACGACTTTTACTTGATTGCCGTTGATTTTCCAGGGCATGGGCTTTCCTCCCATCTCCCACCAGGATGTAATTATCATTTTTTTGATGGTATTTTTATTATTATCGAAATAATTAAGGCCCTAAAACTAGACAAAGTACATTTGCTAGGTCATTCAATGGGCGCGTGCATGGGCAGCTTAGTAGCGGGTGTCGCCCCAGAGCGATTGCGTTCCCTTTATCTAATCGAAGCCTTAGGACCTTTTTCATCTCCTGCAAAAACAGCATGCAGCCAATTAACGGAATACGCCAAATTTATTAGCCACACACATCGCTCCCCCAAAGGCTATGAGCAATTTGAAAGTGCTGCCTACACTCGTTCGCAGAAAGGTTATGTCTCGATAGAGATTGCCCGACTTCTTTGTGAGCGTGGTTTAGTGGAAAAAGAAGGTCGCTTTTATTGGCGCCATGATCGGCGCTTAATTGCCCCAACTCCACTACGTATGACTGAAGAGCAAGTACTCTCCTGTTTGCAAAACATCAGCACTAAAACTCATTTATTGCTAAGCGATGAAGGTTTTGCCTTTGATGCAAAAATAATGGAAAACCGTATTAAGGCGGTGAAAAACATGGTGGTGGGACAATTAAACGGAGGACATCATATTCATATGGAAAAGCCGGAGCTGGTTGGGCGGATGTTGGTTGAATTTTATAAGTAAATGTTTTATGCGCTCTGATGGGGGTGCCATTTAAGAAATGGCCCGGTTGCAAGCAACCAAGCCATTTAAAAAAATTAATGGTTAGAAGTACAACGAGAGTAATTAATTGCAACTGTTTTTAGTGCAACTTTAACATCATCAACAGAATAACCTAAATCAGATGCTGCATTAATCACCCCACAAGCACCCTCATCAAAAGTTGAATAAGGTATCCAGTAATCCATATTGGCTTTAACCATTACGTCAAAGGCTAAACGAGCATTCCAACCTTGCGTAGTAGACAGCAGATAGAACAAACGGTTGTACACCCCACTAGAATAGTGCACATCTAAACCACCATAATATTCATCAGCAGAGTCAATAGAAGAACCATCACGGCTTGGTACATCCATATAGCGCAGTGCATCATAACCACTGTCTTCTTTCATGATCTCGCCACCAATGCTCCAAGTATTTTTTCCTACAGAATAATACTCAGCTGCTTGTGCTGCCATATCAGAGAATGCTTCATTCATACCACCAGACTGACCATAGTATTCAAGGTTAGAATGCTGTTCAGTGAAACCATGGCTGATTTCATGACCGCCAACCCCAAGTGATACTAATGGATACATCATGGTATCGCCATCACCAAAAGTCATTTGACGACCATCCCAGTATGCATTTTCATAACCTTGGCCATAATGTACGCGCATTACTAATTGCATTGGTGAACCATCAGACTTAGTTAATGCTTCAACACCATACCAATCATGATACATGTGCTTGATTACATAGCCCGCATAAAGAGCATCATTTGTTGGTGATGCAGCACCATTATCACGATCATAACCATCTGCTTTATAACCAGTCATGTAAATGCCTGAATCATTTGCTGGACAATCAAACTTCATTGCTTTGGTTTTTGAACTGTACTTATGGAGCATATCGATAACTTTAACCTCGGTATTTTCCATGAAGCAGGCCGCAGCGCTGTCATCACGAGTTAATTCTAAGTAAGGGAATGCACCGCCATCATATTTATATTCACCAGCTTTGTGGTTTCCACCAAAACCAAAGCCTTTAGCCACTGATTTGGCAGTCTTCACATCATCCCATTGTACAAATGGCTTGTGTGTTTTCGCATCAATAATTGCTGTTGGACGTGCAGGAATTTTATCTTTATAAGTTACAAAAACACTCACTTTATATGCCCAATGCGCTTGATGTTGGTCATCAATATAAACCATTGGCGCAACGTGCTCATCACTTAATTCATTACCTGCGTATTGAGCTTTAAACTGCTCTAAAGCGACAGGAGCATTTTTAACAAAAGAAGCTTCTGGTTTGCCTAACTCTGATTGTAAACCTTGGTAAACAACACCATTCATCGCTACATTAGCTTGGGGTTGTCCTAGTGATTTTGCTGGATAAGCACTATGAAGAATTGCATAACCACCATGTACAGGAAATCCTGCATATTGTTGTTGCATACGCACGTGGGTCATTTTGTTGCGATCAGTATGTTCTCTTACAAAACTGAGGCTATCGGTAGCAACTAAAGCCCCTTGAGTAGCCAGCGAAAACTTTTGTTTTAATTGAGTAATTGATGCCTGATTTAAAGGCATTGGCTCTGCAGCGCGCACTGGTGAAGCGATTCCTAAAGCCAAAGCTACGGCTAATGGCGACAAATAGTAATTATGATGCATAAATTAACTCCTTGAATTGCAACTCTACTACATATAAAAGTAACTCTCCTTCAAAACCAATAATCGTCCTGAAAACCCAAGCCATGGAATAACTTGTCAGCTTCGAGGGCGAGTCACACCGAAAAAGTTATAAATCCTAAAAACATCCCCCGACTTATGGCGAACAAATATGTTTTTTTAGGCATAAAACCGCTACAGCTCAACAAACTCATCCAAGCTAGCATAATTTTATTGTTTTTGAAAATACTAAATACCATTTGCGTTTGATTAAGGAAACCTACATCCCTACTCCTTTATGATTTGTGCGGGAAAAATTAAACTAACGTGCGGAGAACATGCCGATATCCTCTTGGATATAGACAATTACCTAAAGATAAGGCAAAATTTGCCAAAAATTATTCTATAATTACGGAATGATGAAAAAAATTCTGGTTTTGCATGGCCCTAATCTAAATCTTCTGGGAACAAGAGAACCCCATATCTACGGTACTCTCTCGTTAGCTCAGATCAATTCTCGTTTAACTCAAGAAGCAACTCGCGCAGGGGTGGCGCTATCTTGCTATCAAAGCAATTCTGAAGGAGAGTTAATCAATGTGATTCAACAAACAGTTGCTGACAAGATTGATTACATCATATTCAATCCCGCAGGTTATACCCATACAAGTGTAGCCTTGCGAGATACACTAAGTGCAGTTGCCATACCGTTTATTGAAGTACACCTTAGCAACATTTATTCCCGCGAAGCTTTTCGTCATCACTCCTACTTCTCTGATATTGCCAAAGGCACCATCAGTGGTTTGGGTGCACAAGGGTATTCGCTTGCATTAACCTCAATTATCGAAGAATTAGAGAGAACCAAATGATGGATATTCGTAAAATAAAAAAGTTAATTGAATTATTAGAAGAAACCGGTATTTCTGAAATTGAAATCAAAGAAGGTGAAGAATCTTTAAGATTAAGCCGTTACAGCAATGCTCCTGTTGAAGCACCTGCTGTTCATTATGTTTCTGCTCCAGCCCCTCATGTTGAAGCGGCCCCTGTTGCAAGCGCTCCTGCCGCCACTCATGAAAGCAAACCTGCAGCTGCGATTAGTTCAGGACATAAAGTACGTTCCCCTATGGTAGGAACCCTGTACTCTTCACCATCACCTGAAAGCCCTCCTTTTGTTACTGTTGGCCAGTCAGTAAAAGTTGGTGATGTACTATGTATTGTTGAAGCAATGAAGATGTTCAACGAAATTGAAGCCGACCGCGCAGGTAAGCTTGTTGAGATATTGGTAGCAAATGGCGAACCGGTTGAATATGACCAAGTCTTGTTTGTTATTGAATAAGAGGTGCACTAATGCTCAGTAAAATTGTTATCGCCAACCGCGGCGAAATTGCGCTTCGTATTTTGCGCGCCTGTAAAGAGCTTGGCATTCAAACAGTAGCCGTGCATTCCGACGTAGATAAAGATCTACTGCACGTGCGACTTGCGGATGAAACCGTATGTATCGGCCCTGCTCCAGCACAAAAAAGTTATCTTAATATTCCAGCGATTATCTCTGCTGCAGAAATCACCGATGCCGTAGCCATCCATCCTGGTTATGGATTTTTATCGGAAAATGCCGATTTTGCAGATATCGTCGAACAAAGTGGGTTCAAATTTATTGGCCCTCGTGGCGATACGATTCGTATGATGGGCGATAAAGTATCTGCGATCCACACAATGAAAGCAGCAGGTGTACCCTGTGTTCCAGGCTCTGATGGTCCTTTAGGCGATGATGAACAACATAATCTGGAAGTTGGCCGTAAAATTGGTTACCCAGTGATTATTAAAGCTGCCGGTGGTGGTGGTGGACGAGGAATGCGTGTTGTTCATAGCGAATCTAATTTGCTAACCGCCATTGCCTTAACACGCAGTGAGGCGAAAGCAGCATTCAACAATGCCACCGTTTACATGGAAAAATTTCTGGAAAACCCTCGCCACGTTGAGTTTCAAGTACTTGGTGATGGTAAAGGAAAAGCGATTCATTTAGGTGAGCGCGACTGTTCCATGCAACGTCGCCACCAAAAAGTAGTCGAAGAAGCTCCAGCTCCTGGCATCAGCCCTGAATTACGCAAAGAAGTTGGTGCTGCTGTAATTAAGGCCTGTGAAGAATTGCAATATCGTGGTGCGGGAACCTTTGAGTTTTTATATCAGGATGGTTGTTTTTACTTCATTGAAATGAATACACGTATTCAGGTCGAACATCCAGTCACCGAAATGATTACTGGCATTGATTTAATTAAAGAACAAATCAAAATTGCTAGCGACATCCCAATGACATTAACCCAGGATGACATTACCCTTCGCGGCCATGCAATTGAATGCCGAATCAACGCTGAGGACGCTAAAACCTTTATGCCATCTCCAGGGATGATCAAATTACTGCATCAACCAGGTGGGCCAGGTATTCGTTTTGACTCGCATATTTACAGTAGCTATACCGTGCCACCTAATTATGATTCCATGATAGGCAAACTCATAAGCTACGGTGCAACACGAGCGGAAGCTATTGCTCGCATGCGCAATGCCTTGGATGAAATTATTATTGATGGCATCAAAACGAATATTGAATTGCATCAACGTATTCTCCACGACCAATCATTTGTTGCTGGTGGTACGAATATTCATTATCTGGAAAAAATGTTGAAAGGTTAATATTGTGTGGTTTCAATTAAAAATAGAACATTGCCCTGTTGAGCAAATAGAGCAATTAAGTGAAGAACTGGAAGAGTTTGGTGCGCTGTCAGTCATGCTCACCGACAAAAATGATAATCCGGTTCTTGAGCCTGAACCAGGAACAACTCCTTTATGGCCTGAGGTAATCATGCAGGCCTTATTTCCTGAAGCCATTCAGGCGCAGTATACGCGTGATCAATTAACGCAAATGCATCCTGAGTTAGCCCTAACTCTAGAAATCCTCGAGGATAGAGATTGGGAACGCGCGTGGATGGATGATTTTAAACCACAGCGTTTTGGCCAACGATTATGGATTTGCCCAACGTGGTCCGCGCCACCAGAACCTGAAGCGGTGAATTTAATGCTGGATCCGGGATTAGCCTTTGGTACAGGAACTCATCCTACGACCTCTTTATGTTTAACTTGGTTAGAACAAGCAGCCTTACTGCAAAAATCGATTATTGATTATGGCTGTGGCTCAGGCATTTTGTCTTTAGCTTCGTTAAAATTAGGGGCGGGGGAGGTTTATGCGGTAGATATTGATCAACAAGCCTTGCAAGCAACGCAGAATAATGCACTGACTAATGGCCTTGATACGAATAAACTCCTCATTAGCTTTCCTGATGAACTGAGTAATCCGGTAGATTTAATTATTGCCAACATCCTGTTAGCACCATTAATGATGCTCAAAGATCGTTTCCAACAATTACTGCAACCCGAAGGGCTGCTGGTAGTTTCTGGAATACTACAAGAGCAAGCACCTCTACTTATCGAAGCCTACACGCAGCTATTTATGTTGGTAAGCCAAGAAAATCTTAATGGCTGGTCATTGTTAGTTTTTGTGCGCAAGTAATATACCTTCGAAATGACGGGAGCGATGCATAATTCACGCATAGCTCCCATATTACACTGTACGTTTCTAAATATTATTTAAGACTCTTCAGCTATGAAACCTCTGAAACGGCAAGAACCAGCATCACTTTTTCTTCAGGCTATCCCGCATAAGAAAAATTCTCACAAAATTAAGCCTTCTTAAGAAAACCATCATTTTTCAAATCAAATCAAACCCAGATAACCCCGAAGAAATTGATCTAACCAAGTATATTAATACATTAGCGTCCTCTTTCCGTTACATTTATCATCCATTTAGTACTTATTGCAGACAAGTAATGCCTGAAATTTTTTAAGTGCTTATTCATTTCCAGAACATCCCCATTTATGTAAAAAATCACCCAGCAGCTTGATAATCCTCAATAAACACTCCAAAATAAAGAATTCATGTTATTTGTCTCAGGAGTTAAGGAATGACCCACGACCGAGAGTTTAGTGATTTAATGCATGCTGTAGCAGAAAAAAGCCTACAGATTATTAATGACATCCAGCAGAAGCCGCTTGATGTGCCATCCTTAATTGATCAATACATTGACTTAACCGAACACTTTCAAAATGTGATGTCGGTTATGCTAAAAAACCCAGAGAAAATATGGGAAATGCAATTAACCTATTGGAAAGATGCCATGGATCTGGCACAAACCCAATTCGCTCATTGGCTTGAAGGGAAATCAATGCCAATCACAGACTCTCGCTTCAGTGGAGAAGATTGGCTGCATAACCCATTTTTTAACTTGTTAAGCCAGCACTACCTTTTAGCAACGCAGCATATGAATGATTTATTTGAAAAAATGGAGTACTCAGATAAAAATACAGCTAAACGCATCAAATTTTTTACGAAACAATATTTAGATGCACTTTCTCCAGCAAACTTTGTACATACGAACCCACAATTAATGGATGAAACACTAAAAAGTCACGGAAAAAATTTACTGCATGGATTACATAATCTACTTTCTGACGTCGAGGTTGGCTCCTCACGCCTAATGATTAAAATGACCGATGTCGATGCATTCAAAATTGGTACAAATCTGGCGGTTACTCCGGGAAAAGTAATCTTTAGAAATGAAATGATGGAGCTTATCCAGTATTCGCCTACAACCGCTAAGGTTAAATCAATACCTCTATTAATTATCCCCCCCTGGATTAACAAATACTATATCATGGACTTAAGTCCCCATAATTCATTTATTCGCTGGGCTGTAGAACAAGGCATTACTGTATTTATTATTTCCTGGGTGAATCCTGATGCGAGTTTTGCGCATAAAAGCTTATATGACTATTTAAAAGAAGGTCCTCAGGAGGCGATTAAGGTTATCAAGGAGCAAATACAGGTACCTCAAGTCAATACCTTAGGATTCTGTATTGGCGGAACTCTTTTATCACTGCTTCTCGCTTATAATAAAGCCCATCAAGATGATTCAATTCACAGTGCAACCTTTTTGGCAGCCATGATTGATTTCAGCGACCCCGGTGATATTTCTGTGTTTATTGATGAACAGCAAATTGCCAAGCTGGAAAATAAAATGAAGTCTAAAGGCTATTTGGCCGGAAAATTTATGGCCTCCAGCTTTAACTCCTTAAGAGCTAATGACTTAGTGTGGTCATTCTTTATTAAAAATTACTTACGCGGGCAAAACCCGGTTCCCTTTGATATTTTATACTGGAACTCCGATTCTACGAACATGCCTGCCACCATGCATTCTCAATATTTAAGATGGATGTATTTGCATAATAATCTGTCGCAACCCAACAAAATTCATCTGAATCATACGCCCATCGATGTGAGCACCATTGATGTACCTACATTTTTCCTATCGACAGAAAAAGATCATATTGCTCCCTGGCAAACAACCTATACTGGCTATCAGCTGATGAGTGGTCCAAAACGCTTTGTTTTAGGAGGATCAGGACATATCGCAGGAATTATTAATCCACCTACAGCCACCAAATATGGCTATAAGGTAAATCATCATGCACCACCCACCCCTGAAGAGTGGCTAGCGCACGCAAGCGAGCATGGGGGGTCCTGGTGGCCTGAATGGATGGACTGGTTAAAAGCGCATTCAGGAAAACTAATTCCTGCTCCTGTCTTTGACAATTTGAAACATCTACCAATCATGGATGCTCCAGGAAGTTATGTATTAAAGAAATAATGACTAACATAGCCTGGTTGCAAGCAATCAGGCTACAATAATTATAAGGAGGAAGTTTCTTCTAACTGTTTTTCTAAAGTAACGTAATCAATTTTTCCTGAAGCCAATACAGGTATCTTTGCCGCAGGATAAATTTGAAAGGGGATCAACAGTTCAGAATAGCTCAGCTCTTGAACCTTCTTAATGAAGCTGGCCTTGTTTGCATCAGTTGCTTCACTAAATAACAGGATCTGCTCACCTTTTTTAGCACATTTTCTAGAAACAGCAGCATGTAATAACTCAGGCCAAATAGATGCAGCAATTCCCTCAACCGCAGGTAAAGAAACCATTTCACCCGCAAGTTTTGCAAAACGTTTTGCGCGTCCGGCAATCGTAATAAAATCTTCTTCATCCATGGTGACAATATCCCCAGTATCATGCCAACCATCTTGAGGGCCATTAACCATTCCTTGCTTTTCCGCAGACAAATAACCTTGCATGATATTCGGGCCACGTAAAAACAAACGCCCTCCTTCGAGAATTCCATCCACAGGTTCAATACGACGCTCCATGAACGGTAACATCATACCTACACTCCCTGGAACATAAGCCAAAGGACAATTCATTGAAATCACTGGCGATGCTTCCGTAGCACCATAACCTTCATAAACTTTTACGCCAAAATTATCGCTCCAGTAACGCATGGTTTCTGGTTTTACCTTTTCTGCACCGGCAAAAATATAACGAATACTACTAAAATCATGCCGTTCTGCAGCACGAGCATAACCGGTTAAAAAGGTATCTGTACCAAACATAATGGTTGCACCAGACTGGTACACTAAACCTGGAATAATTTTGTAATGCAAAGGAGAAGGATAAAAGAAACAATTTAACCCAGTCACTAAAGGAAGAACCCCCCCTGCAGTTAAACCAAAACAATGGAAAATGGGCAATGCATTAAAAAATATGTCACGCGAAGAAAAATCGACACGTGAAGTCAATTGCCAACAATTCGCGAGCATATTGGAATGACTTAAAACGACGCCTTTGGGAACTCCCTCAGATCCAGACGTAAACAAAATCACCCCAGTCTGCTCTGAAGTCACCGGCTCGCCAATCAATTGATAAGCCCATACCGGAAACATTCCTTTGACTAAACCAGAAAGTTTATGGCCCAAATTAATTTTGGATTTAAAATCTTCTAGGAAATGTATTTTTAACCCAGCATTGTGGAGCTCCTCAATTAAAGTCTCTAATTTAGCAGTAGCCACAAATTGTCTTGAGGTATATATATTTTTTATTCCCGCAGAATGGCAGGCAGAAAATAAATTATAAAAACCCATACTGAAATTCAACATCGCAGGAAGGCGGCGATATGCATGCAATGCGAAAAAGGTAACCATCCCAGCAATGGTAGTCGGCATCATAACCCCTACGTACTCACCAGCCTGAGTTTGCT
>NZ_CBCSKT010000030.1:0-5631 GCF_965140895.1 Legionella sp.
CCAAGGGAGTATGCGCCATGTCTTTTGAAGAGGATGAAAATCAAGCATTGCTCGATTTAAAAAAACGCTTTCCTAATACAAAACACCATCAAATTACTGACAAATTTCAGCAAGATGCCTTACTTATATTTCAAAAAGATTGGAACCCACATTCCGCAGTAAAATCATGAATAAAACTCCCAATATGATTTTCCAAGGCAATTGAGTATTATCCGCTGCCTATCCATCATATTAGTAACCACTTGGTGTGTATTCTCTATAGTGAGGACAGAGATCCCTTGAAAGCAAAAGAACACCCACTTGGCAGTTGGCTTCTGGGTTGGTTTTTTCTTCATATCAGGGAAAGACTCATTGTTATCGACTAGAGTTTTTCGAATTTGATATTCAATGCTGGCGTAGACCATGAGGCAAGAAGTCATGACCATTAATAAAGCCTCTATGCGCTCAGGCTTTTTCAGGAACAAGGAAGAGGTTAAAAAGTCAGGACTTTTTAAAAATCTAAATCCACGCTCTACAGCTTGTTGTGACTTATACTCATCCAGAATAAATTGCATGCACAGCTCTTCTGAGCAATCATTAGTTGCAATGATAAATAGGCCTTTAGTCTCTTGTGCCTGTGCTTTTAAACTTAAAGAAGTAGAGAGAAGGCCTGTGATGTAAAATTGAGAAATATAAGTGGCATCAAGGCTTGGCCTTCCTCGTTTATCATGTTGTTTTTCCTCAATCACGACTATATCGCTAAGCGTTGTAAACTCCTGTTCCTTCTGCCATTCTTCTACAGCTTTTTGTGCATCTGCTTCACAAGAAAAGGCTTTACGACACAGGCGATTAAAACTCTTTAGCGAAGACGCAGTGCTTTTGGTGATAACTTTATTTAAAATGTGCTCTTCTCTTGCCTTTGCTTGACTGCTTTTGATTAAAAGCCAACGCTGAGCTATTCCACCATAGTCAGAGGTAGCCCAATAACCGTAGTATCCCTCTTCCAGGGGTATCCATTCAACCTGATTCGCCTTGGTTATCAGCTGTTTAGCCTCTTTTAGTTTTTGTGGAACGCGTGTAATAAATAATTGCTCCTCATAAGACAGCGCCTGGATTGTTTCTTCTGTATAAAGCGCAGCATCACCGATAAAATAAGTGTTCTTGTAAGCTGCTTTCAGGCTTTTAATGTGTTGTTTTACAATCTCTTTAAAACTTTGGACATCCTGGCTATTTCCACTACAGGCCTTCATATACAGAGGAATACCTGCTTTGTTTTCCGTAATCAAATTGAGCACCACCTGATTTAAATCAGGTCGGTGATCACGGCTGTATCCTTGAGTGATGTGAATCGCTTGTGCGTCTATATCTCTGTGATATTCACCATCCAAATGAAAGCTTGTTGCATCTAAGTTCAGGCTGCGACAAGGTAAGCCAAGATAAGCAATCACCTTCAACGCCAGTTCCTGGTAAAGTGATGATACACCTTGTTCATAGAGACTATCTAAAAAGCGACCTAAAAGATCATCGTTGATGTGTTGGGGCAGAATACCCTCACCTAATAGACGTTCGGTAGGAATGTCCTTGAAATATTCAGGATAAACATGGAGCGTGCGACTTACAAAACCAAGCCCATTAAGGAGCATCGCAACAAATAACTGACCATTATTGATATGGCTATTATGGGATTCTTTCGGAAAACGTACATTTACCCACTCGGTTAGTCCTATTTCTTTACAAAATCCAGCGACTAAACCTAAATGATCTAAACGTGTTACATCGTATTTTGATGCGTCCATTACTTCCTGCCAAAAGAGAATATATGATCAAAATCAACGATCCGTGTCAAGTTTTTTGGGTGGATTTTAAATCAAAAATTTACTGCGGAATAAGGGGTCGTATATCCGGCAATGTTAGTAGTTTTTAGTTCACTTGTGCCTTGATGATATTCGACCTCTGCTTCCTAAGGTTTTGTCGCAAAAATATTTTTAGACCACGAATAGCGTTATTTTGGGCGAGTTTACGCCGCCAGTCCATAGAACTGTTCAAAAATAGTTTGATTGGCCGATTCAGTATGCTGGTTTTTTCTGAGCATGTGATGCAATTCAATTCCGGCTAATGTTGCATTCGCTGAGTGAAATACCTTGAAGCCCTTCATTGGCCTGGTGATTTTCTTAATGAATCGATGCTCTTGTTCTACAATGTTATTGAGGTATTTAATTTGTCTCATCGTGAGCTGGACGAACAGTCCACCCAACATAAACAGCAGCCCCAAGTGTAAATTAATTGTATCAATTCCAGCTTTGTTAGCGCCACTTTTATCCATTGTTACCTTGTCGGGTAAGCCATTACAACCTATGGCTTTCTCAAAAAATGCTCTTGTAGCAGGCTCATCCCTTTTTTCTGACGACTATTCATACAGCAAAAATGCCGATAAATCACAAAAAGGAGGACAATAATCTTTATCGTCAGTAACCTAGGCTAACCCAGTCATTATAAGATTAAAATTTGCACATGACCCTTTTTTACCAAGATCCCGGCCGGGGGTCAAGTTAGAAAAATATCAGGCTAGGCCTTTGGGGAGTAATGGAACAGTCTACTCATTTAAGCCGTGAAAATGAATCAAAGGCTAATCTGCTCTCGTATACATCTAAAACATAAATTTTAATTTATTTAACCTCATGTATTTTTAATACTATTTTTCTTAAGTGGGTTGGAGGTTCCATTATTCCCCAAAGGCCTTAACCAGAGGAAATCATTAGCAGTTTTTGTAATAGTCCCTAATATATTCCTTGAATGTTTATTAGGGAGCCTATTACGTGGAGGTCATCATTTTACGTTAAATTCTATTAAATTTTCAGGCCATAGTGGAACGTACTTTTCAGATCCAATCTTTCTATAAGCAATTTTTACATATGATAGATCAAAACGTTCTTCTTCTAAAATATATTTTACTTGCTTTAAGGTAGCATCAGGGGCATTTGTATGAATGAAGATGTTAACTTCCTCACTTCCAATATCATGCCCATCAACTTCAGCATCAATGAGATAGTCATCTAATTTATCTTCTATATCTGCGATTAAATCAATATCATTACATTGACTTTCAGGCAACTGTATTACCAATTGAAATTCCATGATATCCTCTTTTATTTATAAGGAGGGGATTTATAGCCCCTGGCGACTTGTATATTTACATAAGCTTTTTGTCTTTCCTCTGGACCAATTGGTAGCGTTTTGTGTAGCTCCCTTTCCAGTTTTAACATATCTGAACGAGTCCCTCGAGCAATAATTTTTAATCGGCCTCCATTGAGTTCCGATGTAGTATAACGTGAGCTTGGATTTTTAGTAATACCAAATTTTAAATGTTCACCATTTGGGCCAACTTTTTGGTATAACACATTATTATTTGGCACATGAGCTTGAATTCCTTTAGCCATAGCATTGTGATTAAACGAAACCGGTCCTTGATTTACATTAACCCGAGCCTGCAGGTTTACTCCACCATAGACAAAAAACGAATAACGGGATAGACCATCAGTTGATACTTTTTCCTCGTTCTTAATACTGGCAGGAACCCAGTAGCAAACCCCTTGATTATCCTCTTCCGGCTTTTCTTGTTCTGCAAAGGACAGGCTCTTGTATACTCGTTGCAAGCGTTCACACTCTAAAAGTGTCGCTTTGGTTTGCTCAGCAAATACCCTGCGGGCAATTGTCTTATCACCTGCGGCTTGGTTTTCCGTTAAGGCATGATAAAAATCCTGCCAGCTTGGGCCTGGAATATTTTTTCGGAGTTGTCCGATAACCGATTCCAAAGTCACTTTTTTTTGTGGCGCACATAATTTTCTCGCCAAAGGTCGGGAATCACCTGCTGCAAACTGTTTAACCAATGGTTCAATTTCAGATGAGAGCATATGAGTCTCACTTACAATAGAGCGCACTAGTTCATCTTGTTGGGATTTGGTAGTAAAACCTCGATTTCTTTTTAATGTATTTAATGTCTGTACTTTTTGATTTTCAAGGTCAGAGAGAGAACTGCGAATCTGCGCATGCTGGTCTATAACGAATTGATGAATCGAATCAAATTGCTTTTTGTAATGGCGATAAGCTTCTGTATCCTCGGGGCCTGTTTGATTATTGGCAAGAGCGTTTATAGCACTTATTTTAGTGTTATTGTTTACTCGAATACTATCTAGCATGCGTACCATGACCGCAAGGCGGCTCAATTCTCTAAGTCGCCCAAACTCGGGTAAGTACGTGGCAAATTCATTGTAATGAAGAGTCAGGTCATGTGCAAAGATAAATTCAGGTGAATACCGGTGAGACATCTTTGTTTGCTTCGCTACATCACGCGTGAGTTTCACTAATAAACGCGTATTTTGACTAGTGAGCGTGACTAAACCGTTAATTCGAGGCTGAGTGTAAAGGCGAGTCATGTTTTCCGGGATGATTTTCGCCTCATGTTCTTTTATTAGTGTATTATTTTCCCAATAAAGAATTTTTTTGGATTCGGTACTAAAAATCATAGCATGGCCAGGAATTACTTTTTGTTTCCCAAGTACACTGGCTATTTCTGTAGGTGTGAGCACATAAATAGGCCAGCCTTCATGCTCGTTGCCTTCATCCTTTAACTCGCCATGAATATCTCGTACCATACGGTGTTTTTTTACCACCATGCGCACCTCACCCAAACGGAAGCTGCTGCTATTACCCGTCTCATCAGTCTGAGTATCTACATCGATTTCTTCAGCCTCAATCCAAAATCGATGTATAGTCCCGTGGTGCTCTGCCGCTGCGAGCCATGGAGAGCCGAAGGCGCGGGCGAGTAGTCCCTGGTAGCCTTAGGGCCGGATGTTTTTCCGTAGGAAAAATATAAGGCATCCGAAAAGGCGTCAGTCATTGGGGAGCGCAGATTTTTAGTCCCGAAGGGGACTCAAAATCAAGGGGGACCAGGACGTCCAGGGCCTTTAGCTTCGCGCGTTGGCGAGTCGATTTCGGGGACTGGGACGTCCCGGAATCTTTCACGAGGTAGCGCGACCCTTATTGGCGGTAGCGTTCTATAATGTCATATAAATAAGGTGGCAAATGAGATAGGGCATTTTCTATCGGTTGCCGCTCAAATGGGTAAATACCTTGCACTTCTTGGCCAGTTGTCATGAATTTTAACATGTAATCGGTCAGAAGCATGGTATGCATTAATGCGCTGTCTGCAAGCCCTGATGGAGCAAAGCGCATGGTATTAAAGGGATGATAAGGCTTTTCAGGATCTACTGGATCTAAGCTGAAAAATGCAGCGCCCAGGTTCTTAACCATCATTTCATTGACATCATATCCGGAAAAAAGACGCTCCCAATCTTGATCTTCAGGAGACCATGGCTCCATAAAAAATGAAATGTTGCCTGTTTGGTGATTGACTTGAAAACCTTCCACACTTTTGTAAGACAGGATTTCGGAGTTAAATGGCAATGCATTTGTAGGTTGCAGCCAGCCTTGTTCATCACGAGCAACCATAATCCAATCACTGTCTAAATTTTGCTCTACATCCAGAACACCCCAACCATTATCCAGCAATAATTCTTCCATTAAGGATAAACGGATTTCTTTTTCGAATTGTGGATCATATTTTGCCATAAACCAGTTTTTTAAACAGGCTTC
>NZ_CBCSKT010000031.1:0-24872 GCF_965140895.1 Legionella sp.
TTGTCTGCATCTTCACGTCGTTGATATTGGTGGCACAGTGCTAAATAATCAGGAATAGCATCTTTGTGTGCGATGTGTAATTCAGAGAAGAGGTACGTAACAATACAGGGTACAAGAGCATCTTGATTCTCTGGAGCTGATAGCATGTCAGTCGTCAAAATAGCATCTAAAAGCTGTTTTCTTGCTGTTATAGTGCGCAAATTAGGTAATTCCACGTTAATAGAAAATAAAACGTTTGTTTCCCAAATGGCTTCTAATAGGTAAGTATCTAATGAATGATTATTAATACTAAAGTAATCTGAAAAATGTTTCTTCAAGATATTTAGGCAATCTTCAGGAGAAGCTAATAGCTTTTGCATGAGTTGTTTGGCACGATGTTCACCAAAGGCGGTATAATGCCGCAGCCATGTAAAGGATGTTATATTATAACCACGTTTATCTGCTTCATTTTTGTTATTTCGCCATGAAAGATAACGTTCAATTGCTTCACAGAAAACCAAAGTTCTTAATTGCTCTAATGAGGGTAACCCGCTTGTTTTTTTAACGAAAATGGATTTTTTATTTTTCGGTTGCTTGCTTTTTTCTTGTTTTAAAACCTCTTCTTGCTTTAATGCATCCTCTTCGCTTAATTTTTCTAGTTTCTTAGCATTTTCTTTGGAGCCAGACTCTTCTAGTTTTAACACTTCTTCTTTTATTCTGGCCTCTTTTTTTTGTCTCGCTTCCTCTGGGTTTTTGGCCTCTTCAATTTTAAATTGTTCTTGTTCTTCAATAGTTTTGTACAAACTAACAGGTACATCCTCAAATGCTTGGGGATAGTCTACTGGTATTAGCATGTCGGACGTTAAATAGTGTTTAAATTCAGTTTCGTAAAGAGAGTTTTGTGTAAATGAAGACCACAACCAACCAATTTGATACTCGTTCTCGGGGTTAAAAATTTCGTTGGAACACAATACTCTTATTTCGTTAAAACCGAATAGCATCGTGGGATGATTGTTGCCCCAAACCATTAATGCGGTCCAGAGGTATTGGAGTTGAACAGCATCCCTACCACCGCTGCGAGCCATGGAGAGCCGAAGGCGCGGGCGAGTAGTCCCTGGTAGCCTTAGGGCCGGATGTTTTTCCGTAGGAAAAATATAAGGCATCCGAAAAGGCGTCAGTCATTGGGGAGCGCAGATTTTTAGTCCCGAAGGGGACTCAAAATCAAGGGGGACCAGGACGTCCAGGGCCTTTAGCTTCGCGCGTTGGCGAGTCGATTTCGGGGACTGGGACGTCCCGGAATCTTTCACGAGGTAGCGCGACCCTTAGTAATCTTAGGGGGTTCTCTTGTGTAGGACTCCGAGGAGTTTTATTAAGAAGATTATTAACCCATGCCATACTATACTTTACTCGAGCGGATGGTTCCTCGGGAAAAAACGTTATTTTCATAATCTATTTCCTTTATTCTTTGAGAACAAATAGCCAACAACCTTATTTGTTGAGTAAGGCTAATTTGTGTCTGGACTTGATGGTTTTACTCTAATGTAAGTTCGAGGACTAAATCTTTAGCTGAAGTACTCGTCTCATTTCTAACTGTAATTTTACTACGGTTAATTTTTGAAGTACGGCTGTTGTGGCTATTGGGACGCCAAGTAATGGTATAGACATAATATTCCTTTTAAGGTTGATTTTACTTAATACACAATTTCCTGAAATCAGCCGGCATCATATCCAAGTGGGCAAAAAAAATCAACTTTGTTTTTTTGCAAGACATTCGCTATTGAAGAGACAAGATTTTAATTTAATTACTTGTCCTTCTGGGTGTAAGCTAGGGGTTTTTCATGACTAGAAATAAACCAATCATTATTCGGTCGATTTTTAATCAGCAGGTGGGGTAAGGGCACCTTCATGTATGGACCCAGCGCTGGATGCAAGAAGAAATTCAATAAATTGTTAGAAAACGAGATAGAGATGCAGCCATGTATACGGCTTCTTGTTTCAGTGCCTTGTCAGCACATGAGCCCTGATAGTCTCTGCGCTCTTTCTCCTCATCAACTTATCGGTTTCTAGAACCCCTGACGATGTTAGGTTTTGAAAGAGCAGGTCTTACCTGTTTTGCTATCACTTATTGTTTTACCTTAAGCACACTCCAGACGGTAGTAACACAGTTTTTATTCTTGTTGTGTTTTATGCAGCACACGCGAGTTCCGGCTGATAACACGCACCGGTTGTCATGATAGCCCTGATGATTCGTGCATTTTTATTGGCTAAAGCGACCGCTGCTTTATTGGCCCCATGCTGAAGCTTTTTGTGAGCAATTAATGTTGATGAAGGATGACGTTCAACGGTACTTATTTAATGATTTTTTAGAGAACCCAGAGGATTTGGAAGACATCCATCCTTATTTTATTGCAAAAAAATTAACAATATCTAACCTAATGTATGAGCTACAGCACGACTTGCTTAGCATAGAAGCTGATTACCTACTCAAATTAGAATTAGATAATAGCCGTATCGTACTCGATGATGAAGTTGCTAAAGAAAAGCGATTTAAAGAGCGTAAAGCATCTGGCTCTTTTGGCATTAAAATTGACCAGAATAAAAAAATCCATATGGAACATTGTGATATAGATGGTTAAGTGAAAAATTTAGCAATTTAGAAAAGAGAAGCCATTTTTAAACTATTGATGCTTACTCTGTTTGCAAATGCGAACCCTGGGAGATTTGTGTTGGTTCGTTTGTCGTGCTTGTGCGCAGCTACAATACACCTTAAGGCCAATAAGGACTCAAGGTCGACGTCTTGTCGATTGAAGCTGCACCAAACGGTTTCATTATAGAAAAGCCATGAGGATTAGCCATAAGTAAGCGACTTAATGAGATGTAAGATATTTCTTATTTTATAGGGCTGGGTGCACCGACTCACTCTTTGGGGCAACATCCCTTTCCATTTTGGCTTACTCATATCCAAAGTGAAGTGATACAAACGCTACTCATCTTCTCATTTGAAGGTATAAACCTATGGCAATTCTTCTTATTGTTTTTAATAGTCTAGAATTAAGTAACCATCCATAATAAAGGAAGAATTATGGTTAAATCCATTTGGAAAGGTGAAATATCCTTCGGTCTTGTTTCCATCCCAGTATCATTAGTGTCCGTAGATGTTAGGACTTGAAAACAGATTCGGCTCTGCTTGAATTATTTTTCCAATGAACCAACAATAAAATGCAAATGGATTTTGATGAAACCGAATTAAATTGCCAATAGAATTGCTTTTGAACTCGAATTATTTTGCAAATGGCTATTTATCCATACAAAATAATGTGAGCCGAGTTGATTCTGTTTGCGAGTCCTAACATTTCAAGGTTATAATGATATAAATAAACCAATATGATTAATTTTTGAGGATCGTTGTCTATGAATGAGCCACTCATCAAAACAAAAGTAGATATTTATCAATGCCCTGATGTAGATAATCAACATAACCTAGGAAAAAATAAGAATATTACGATAGGCGATCTTCATGGTAATGCAATTAAATTAATATTCTTTCTAGTAAAGCAAGGTGTCGCGACTATTGAGAAGCATGATTATGCGCGCTTGGTTACGGTCTATCAAATTCCCGTAGAAGAGCTTACTAAAGAAGATTTAAATGAATTTTCTACAATTATTCACGATAAAATGAAAATCATTAATAATGAAGCAAATGTCCGATTGATTGGAGATGAATTTTGCGATCGGGGGATGGGGGATCATTATACTTTATGGGTTCTTGATAAATTACATGAAGCAAAAGTTCCATTAGAAATACTGTATTCGAACCATGGTGGTGATTTTATTACCTATACTGAATTGGTTGGAATAAAGGCTATTGATTTTGAAGGGTATGACTTTTCTTTAGGAGATTCAAATCAGATGCAGTCTTTAACGCATATGGATGCGCTTATTACTAAAGACCTGCTTTCTCTGGATAAAATTATGGAAATTGTCCAAAGGGCTTATAAACCTACTTTAAAAGTTTTTGCTTATGAATTGAGTGCTGATGGAAAAAAGCTATCTTTTTATAGCCATGCGCCTATAGATATGAGCCATGTGGAGCAAGTTGCTAAACAATTGAATATTCCCTATGACGCATCAACTGCGAGAAAGCTAGCAGAAACTATTGATTCAATTAACAAGAAATTTCAGGAGTATGTAAATAAGAAACAGACAAACGAAATAGCTGCTTCCGGTACAGCTTTGAATGCGGTAGCATGGAACGACAATCAATCTACCCTCGACCGCTCAGCAACACGTTCAGGGTATGATATTACATTTACTCATGGACATCGTAGTGGTACTGTAGATCAAGATAATGTGTATAATCTTGATACGGATTTGGGTAAAAACATAAAGATGAATGAGAGGGAATATGCAATTACCTATTCATTCGGTTTTTCATTAGAATATACAAGAAAAACACAACTACTTCAGGATAAGTGCAGTGTTTATAAAAATCATTTAACTAATGAAATTAAAAAACTTGCTTCTTCACTACCCAACGAGTTGTTAACACAGCATTATCTTAAAGACGGCAAGCCAGATATTGATAAAATTGCCGATCAAGTTTCTCAAGGCATCTCTTTAACCTGCACTTCAGAGGGAGTTGGGAATGATGACGTACATTCATCGGAGCGTTATCCAAAATTGTATGCAGCAGTTCATAAATATAATACTGTACGAAATATGATAAATGCTCTAGGTGATGATAAGGCTCCTGATCCTATTGCGGATATGAAAAAAATAATGATGGATAATAACGATCAATTAGTCGCTCATCGTTCGCATCGTGCGATCAGGTTTTTCCAGGATATTCTTAATATATTATCTTTGGGAACTTATTCCAAAGCGACTAAAAACACGTTTGCTTTTTGGAAATCAAGGGGTGAGGCTTTAGTCGATGACATTGAGCAGAACACTTCATCAGTGAACCCTAAGTAGCGTCATTATGTGTTAATTATCAAGGCGCCATTGGCGCTGATCTTCTCTATTGTGCGTACACCCGCCCATAGAAAACCTGATGATGTTACATAGATACATGGCAAAAGTGCATGATAACAAGCAAGAAATTACTATAGAGCGTGTTAGCCCCCTTATAAAAAAACGAAGAATTATTGAATAGCTTATTGTATCTAAAGAATAATTTCTTAACGTAGCTCATAAGGGTCCGATGCCCGACTCGGGCATCGGACCCCTATAACACTACGCTAATATGGGCTACTTTGAGATAATAACACAAGCTCCGTTTCTACTTTTGTTCGAGATGCAATCGTTGCATCGTGGAAATGTCTACAATACAACCGCTTATGATCTTCTTCATTAAACAAGGCAATTAAAACATAGCCTGGTTCTTTGGCTAAGCTAAGATCTTTTTTAATGTCTTTTTTTATTTCTTGGATCAACTTTAAAAACAAATGCTCGCTAGCCGTAGAGTTCAATTCACCATTACTAAAAGTAAGTGCTAAGGCTGTGGCCGCATCATGATCGCGAAAATAACCATCAATTTCTACTTTTCTAGAAGCAGTCCCCCAAAAAAAACCACTCCAATATGGACGGCTTGAGGCATCGTCTTCTAATGCTCGATCTTTTAGCGTATCGAATCGCTTTCCCTGCGATGAGGAGACATCCTCCACCCAGGATAATACGGTTTTGAACACCAAGGCGATACTCTCATCGCAAGACACATCAGAAAGTTCAGCCTTTAGTTCTTGAGGGATATCAATTTCATTTTCGCATTCGCCTTGAATAACAAGCTGGTCTATATTGGGTAAAAGAGTTTTTTGTATAAACGCATTAAATGAGATTGTAAAGTTACGTGCATTATAGTGGTACATCAGCAAATCTAATTCTTTAATAAAAATAGGTGAATCATCCACCTTAGTCATACTTAATTCACGGAATGCTTTTGCAAATAATAATGAAAGAAACGTAAATGAACTGCATTGTAAAGCCAGAAATAAAACATCACTAATAATATCTTCTTGTTTCCAAGATCGGTTCGATTTAATTAACCAATTATTTAGTGCAGCCTCATCTCCCTGAACCAAAATATTTACTAGTTCACGTCGCTCTTTTTTGAGGAGTTCAGACTCACTGATGTCATCAACATAAGGCTCAAGATCATCAACTTCAACCTCAAATTCATCATAAATCTCAAAATCCTCTTCATTAAAATCTTCAAAGTCATCAAAATCCTCATGATCACTCATAGAGTCCGATACTGTTTTTTTTGGTGAACCTATTGGCATAATCCCTCCCAATATATGGCGTGAATTCTACTATATGCGTAATAAATGTAAGATTCAAGGGGTAAATAAGCATTTAAATACACAGCAAGAATCTGGACGTTTAATGCGCTAAATAATTAATTTTTCCTCTTGAGGCATAGACTGATTGTTTGCAACATGACTTCCTTAACGCCATGATGGACATTAACCAGGAAAATGAAAACCTGGTAGCAAGCAACGTCATGGGGCAACTAAACAATAACCGTTGCGCAGAAAGGCGGACGAAAAAAGCGTCAAGCCATCATTGAACTTAAAGCGCTGCAGGTGACACTGACGCCTCCGCACCGCCAGA
This sequence comes from Legionella sp., assembly GCF_965140895.1. Taxonomy (GTDB): domain Bacteria; phylum Pseudomonadota; class Gammaproteobacteria; order Legionellales; family Legionellaceae; genus Legionella. Next base: position 6,592 of record NZ_CBCSKT010000031.1, read on the forward strand.
CAGAAGGTTTGGATGAACTAACACCGATTACATTGACTGCGTTACTTGTTCAGGAAGTAAATACAGAGTTAGAGGAGTCCCTGCAATGGATATTATTAACCTCAGAGCCTATTACTTGCTTTGGAGAAGCCAGAGCGCTCACCCGATATTATGAACTACGTTGGAAAATTGAAAACTTCCATAAAGCATGGAAATCAGGTGTAGAGGCTGAAAAGCAGCGTATGCAGTCTCCAGAGAATTTAGAAAAAATGGTGGCTTGTTGCTGTCCGTTTACTGCAATTAAAAGAGCATTTTGAACAGCAAGGACAAATCATTTCGCTTGAAGAAGAGACTCAGCCCTGTAATACCCTACTATCAGATATAGAATGGAAGATATTATAGAACGCGATAGAAAAAAAAGAGTATCCTAAAACTATTCCTAGTGCAGCTTGGGCTACCGTTTGGAAAGGTTTTTTTAGACTGAGAGAACGAGTGAAGGGATATTTAGTGGCTGTCTCTTGAAGATATGTGATCAAGAGACAGTTGCAAGCAACCAGGCTACATTGATTCAAATTAACTTGTTTAGCTTAAGTTGCCGACCCCAGCATGGTGATCCGCTCTCGCCTCATTTTGATGTTCTTCCATTAATTCACTAACTAAAGAAGGACATGTTTGTTCTCTACTAATTGGATCTGCCATCGGCTTATTTTGAACCATCGGTCCTCCAAGTAAACTAATAGTCCTAGCCGAGTCTGCGCCTGTATTTATTTGCTTTAATGGAGCAGATATGCCTAACGAAGCAGTGAATTTTCCTTCAATGGCTCCTGTCTCCTGATTAACTTGCAAAACATAAGGAGGGGTAAACAATGATAATTCATTTTGATCATTTCGCGTTTTATAGACACTACGGGTTTCCGCATAGGCAAAAATTGACTTAATTCCAAAAAGCTCAGCGAAAAAAGACTGGAAGTTTTTCCCATGTCCAAAGAACCAACAATCGCGACCATCAACTTTTTCGATAAGCTTTTTAATCTCCTCGACTTTATCCCCGGCATAATCCAGATCTTGTTTTACATCAACGCAATTATCAATTAACTGAGACTCAACAGAACCATGCTTCTTTATATTGTCCAGTGCCTGCATTCTTTTTTCATACAGATTATCAAACTCCTTTTGCCCGCTAAATAACATAGAAAAGAACCAAAGAATCACTTTGACCGGTTCTCGCCAAAAAGAGGTAGCCTCATATATTTTCTTCATATCAGCTTTGGAACGAAGATCACAGCCAGACGGATGGCTACTATTTTCGGTTAACGCAGGCTCAATAGATATTTCAGCGTCACAAATGTTTTCAGGAATTAATAATCCAGCTGTTTGCATCGCCCTATTCATTGGGGAGATAGCAATGAATGGTTGATTGTTCCCAGGATACAATAATAAATTGCCCGTAAATTGGTTGGTTTGACTCATACTCGCTTCAGCAGATGCAGCAATGGGTGCATTGGGGCTCATCCCCAAGCGTTTTTGCGCCCAGATGGCGCTTTTTCCATGACGACTAAATAATACATGCCCTATGATTTCCAGTTTCTGAGCGTTAAGATAAACCTGATCCGCCTCTTTGAGCTGCTTTAATAAGGCCCCTTTTTCTTCTTCATTAACTTGACTTAATTTATTTATGATCTCGTCAACATACTGAAAGTAAATCTGTTTTACATGCTCCTGTGAGTTTTCTGCTTCAGCCGAAGAACTATGTTCCTCAATTAATTGAATAATCTTTTTTTCTTGCACGGCAACATTCCTAATAAAGGTCCAAATATATTGATATTGTACATTATACCTAAAAATAGATAAAAAAAGTAACATCTCGAAGCGATAAGTCTCTGAATTACATGTATTCAGCATAATAAATAGACTCGCTTGTTCCATTTCGCATATCCGTTTACACTGTAATTCGCATATTAAGAAGACTTCTGGGCCACATGCCTCAGAAAGTTGTACGAAGGATACGTGCATGGGGTTTATCATAAGGATGTTTCTTTGCCTAAGTCTGGGAGTATTGCTCCTGGGCTGCACCATATCATTACCACAAAAACGCCACCTTGAGCATCTCCAAACCCCACCGAAGATCGAACCCGAAATTAAGCAACGCCTAAACGATAAAACCACTTTATCAATGGGGAATTGGCCACAACAACAAAAGGGGTTAGACAGCCAGTTTGATGTGTATTGTTTGCATGATGAAGTGATTCAAAAACAATAATACAGCGACTACCGAATCACCGCGCTATTCAACGGATATTTTTCAACAGGAAGAAGCAGGGATTGATGAATTACTTACTCATATTATTGCCACCAATGTCGATCCGAATCTGCAAAAATATGCGCAAACAGTCTTTGCTTATAATGAATTAGCTCATAAAACGAGAGTCCAATGATCATTTATGCTCTCGTATTTTCGCTTGCGGCCGTAGTTTTTAATCTGACCTTGCCACTTATGGCGGGGTTTTTTATTGTTGATAATCTTGGTGGCAGTACCTACATCAGTTCTTATGCAATCAGTTTCTTTTGTATTGGTAATATGTTGGGGGTACCGTTTGGCAAACCACACAGTACTTGCTTGAACCCTATTCAGCTATATATCCGGTGTTTAGCGATGCTGCATGTGAGTTGGCTTTTAATTGCTTTACTCATTATTTTATCATCCACCTTTTTCTTTAAAGGTCCGGTATTGTTTGATAAAAAAATGCGCCCTATTAGGAGCATTTCAAATGTTTATTCAATAAAATCCTCCAGTTCTTCATCTTCCTCCCTATCATCAGAAGACATGAGATGCTCATGCCAATTAGCTGGTATTTAGGTAATCCTCTTTTGGTTGTTCATTGAGAGCACTCCAAATGAGAAATTAAATAACATTAACAAGCTTTTCTTAAGTTGATGCCAGTCAGCCTTTGTTCTTAGAATCCAGATAAGTTTCGCAACACTCGCTGGTAAGCGGTCGGGAATAAACATATCCCTGAAAGCCGTCAATCCCTTGGGTATGAAGTGCATTAAGCTGTTGCTCATTTTCAACGCCTTCTGCAACCACCTTCATATTTAATTTATGGGCCATGGTTGTAATCGCATGGATAATCGTTTGATCTAAAGAATTTTCTGCACAATTATCAATAAATACTTTATCAATTTTTATTTTGTTAACCGGCAAAAATTTTAAATAAGATAAGGCAGAATAACCAGTACCGAAATCATCAAGAACTAAATTGACCCCTAATTGTTGCAGCTTTTTAATTTCTTTATATAGGTTTTCATTGTGATTAAGAACTATAGTTTCTGTAATCTCAAGCTCTAAAAATTCAGGATCAAGCTGAGTTTCTGCTAAAACATCGGCAACAACAGAACTAATTGACTGATTAAGAAATTGTACTGCGGATAAGTTTATTGCAATAAAACCTGAAAAAATCTTTTTCTCCTGCCAAATTTTAGTTTGTTGGCAAGCCGTTTTAAGAACCCATTCACTTACCGGACCAATTAAAGGACTCTGTTCTAAAGTCGAAATAAAATCTTTAGCTTCTAAAACTCCTTTGTCAGGATGTTTCCATCTGATTAAAGCTTCAAGACCAATTATTGCTCCGGTATCTACGGAATAAAAAGGTTGATACATCAAAAAGAATTCCTGATTCTCATATGCGCGTTGTAATTCTTTATCCAAACCGTGTATGCGTTGATAATCTTCCTGCAATTGGTTTGAATAGTAATAAAACTGATTTCGCCCTTTTTCTTTCGCTTGGTATAAAGCCGTATCTGCCAATTTAAGTAAGGCTTGTATGTCATGCCCATCATCAGGGAAAATACTTATTCCAAGACTGGTTGTCGTTTGTAAAATATGCTCACCAACATGAAAAGGTTTAGATAGTTCATGGAAGATCCATTCTACGATCGAACTTAGGTATTCTTTGGAGGTAAAATCGGTGAGCATTACTACGAACTCGTCCCCCCCTATCCGTGCAGCAATATCGCCTTTCTTTAAAATAGAGTTTAATATTTTTGCTGTATGGATAAGCAACTTATCTCCATAATCATGGCCTAAATTATCATTAACCATTTTAAAATGGTCTAAATCTAAAAATAATACGGCGATTTTATTTCCAGAGATACCAAACTTTCTTGAGGTTTGTTGAAATAGCTCATACAACATATTACGGTTGGCAAGCCCTGTAAGCGGGTCATGTGACACCTGGTAATAAAGCTTTGCATTTTCCAGCAAAGTCATCGCCTGGGAAGAGAGTAACTGCAAACTGTCTAGATGACTTGCGGTAAAGGTATCATTGCTGTCTTTATGTTCCAAGTACAAAATATGACAAAGTTGCCCTTGATAAAAAAGCGGCATTGCAAGAATAGACCTAGGTTTTTCCTTTTGTACATAAATATCATTAAATGTAAGATCCGATAGATTGGTGTCATTGATAATAATTGCTTTTTTGGTCAGCTGCACATAATTCAAAACTGAAAGAGGATATTGTAATCCCGCATCGGTTGCTTTGAGGTTATTCAAATAAATATGTTGTTCCTCTGAGTTACCTTCTGCTTCGATAATCCATTTACCATTGATGCGGGTTAAAATAATACTGTTTTGTGCCCCTGAATTTTCCAAGACAACGGTGATGAATTTTTGCAATAGCTTATCTATCCGTATCTCACTGGAAAGAACCTGAGTAAATTTTAAAATAGCCAACATGTCCAAATTCTGGGCTCCCCCCTGAAAAAGCATTGGTTTTGCTATTGCCGTTTCACTAGAAATATACGTTGGATAGTTATCCTCCAGCAATTGGGCTTTAGCGATAGCCCCCCACTTCAGAAACAATTGATAAGAATTCTGTAAATAAAGTTGCGCCACACGCTCGATTTTTTGGGTAATGCAATAGCAACCCGCACGCTCATTTGCAATAGCAGCAATTAAAATAGACTTGTTAGCCAATGCCCTATTAATCGCCTCATCATATAAAGGCAGTGCATTTTGATTATGGAGTTGTGCTAATTCCGCCTGGATTAATAAAGAATGCATTTTAAAATTCTCAGGACACCAAGTAGCATCCCGGTCAATCAATTGTTTCAATCGCTTTATTTTCTTTAAAATTGGTTTACGTTGTTTTTTCGGTAATTGATGAAGGTATTGGCATAAAGCCAGAGCATGATAAAACTTACCATCAAAATGGGTTATTAATCCTTTATCATAATCCGAATAAGCCTCATGATTTTGCCCCATGCGCATAGCTTGGTCGATGTTTCCTAATATACAATGCAATCGCGTTATTGAACAGTAAAAAAAGCTCAGCTCCGTTTTGTTCTCTCCTTGAATGATGCTTTGTTCAAAAGCAGCCAATTGTTTCGGCCGGATAGGCTCCAGATTTTTTAAGCATTGAACAGAATAATCCCAAAATCGCGTCACATTGACAAAATCAGAAATCTTAGTTCGTGCCATAAATGACAAGGCAGCCTCAACATATCGTTTTATTTCGTCCAGTGTTTGTCCTACGATAAAAGAATGAGATATCAATGCGAGGCTACTGTAATTGCTGTAACCTAAATCACCCGCCTCACAGCCTAGCTTAAAAGCATTTAATATTGTTTTATTACTTTCACTAAGGGGTAACTGATATGGCTCAATAAATTCTCCTAAAACAAATTGATTCCTACCTTCAAAATTTGATGGTCCATATTTTTGCTTTAACTTATTATAAAGTCTGACAAAAGATAGTGCTTCTTCGTGTAAGGACAACGAATGCATTAGTACAAACGCATAAACAGGAATACACATGGAGGTACTTTCGGTATAACCATATTTTAAACTTAGTCTTAAGTTGATGCAGGTAAGAAAAATAAACATCATCTGATCGATAATAAACGCGCTATTAAGTAATTGCGCAATTAAATTGACTATTGCCTTTTGTTTTAAATCACTCATTAAAGGTAAGTCAATAAATTCGGGCTGCGTTTTTTTCAATTGAAATTTGATTTTATAAATGGCTATTAATAAATGATATTTCTTAGCCTTTTTCGGAATGTGGATACCAAAACTTCTTAACGCGCTTAAACCCAGGCTCAGTGCTTCTCTATGTTTACCAATCGTGGCCAGCATTTCAATTTTAAGTTGATTGATTTCTAAAATCTTAAGGGGATTTTTTTCCTGATTGAGTAATAGATTAAAATAACTATTCGCATTTAGAAAATCACCAATCAGATATTTACATGCAGCCAGTTCTTTATAGAGTTGGAATGCCAACTCCTCTTCATTTTGCCAACAATTATCAGGTAATAAAGAAATACCTGCGGAAAAATATTCATTCGCCGCATAATAAGCTGAGGCTAATTTAGCTTTCTGACCAGCCCATAAATTGTACTTGGCCAAGTGCGCACGTTGGATGGGATCGCTCACTAAAGCAAGGCCTTGATTAAAGTGTTTCATCACTTCGAACAAGCGCTCATCGTTTTCTGTTAATTCTTTTTCTTTGAATAATAATCGACCTATTTTCAGATGAAGATAGGGTAACTCATCTTTTTCTACCAATTCCGAACTTGCTTGCTGAATACGATCGTGGACAAATCGATAATGTAACGTACTTAATTTCTTACGATTCACAACCCCTTCGAAACCCATCAAATTCTCGGTTAAATAAGCCTCGTCTAGCGGATAAATTAAATTAGCTTTTATTGCCTGATATAAGCCATCTGCGGTTTGACTAATTGTCTTTTCACTAATAGTGACCAAAGTATTAAAATCAAATTTATGCCCTAAACAAGCTGCCAACATTAAAATTTCTTGTGTTGCTTGTGGCAACCAATGAATCTTCGTTGTCAGCAGCTCTACCACATTATCAGTAGCACTCTGTTGCACGATTTTAGGTAAATCCCATTCCCAAGAACCTTGCTCATAAGAAAAGCGCAACAATTTATTTTGATAAAGTAGTTTAATGAATTCATTAATAAAAAAAGGATTGCCCTGGGTTTTCTCAAAAACACATTGTGCCAATTCTTGAATCCTATCCATGGGGCTTAATAAGGTATCGTGTAATAATTGCTGAATATTTTTTAACTCTAAAGGCTCCAGTGTAATTTGCGTTAGCCCCATATAATTCTTACTGATGCTATTTAATGTTTGCTGTAAAGGATGGTCCTCGCTAATTTCATTATTACGATATACACCTAGCAACAATAAATAATTGGTTTCCTGATCTTGTAATAAGTTTTCGATAAAATGAAGAGATGAATTATCCGCCCATTGCAAATCATCAAGAAAAATAATCAAGGGATGATTTTTTTGCGCAAATACGCGAATCAAATTTTGGAATGCCAGGTTAAACCGTATTTGCGTATCATTAGGATTTAATTTAGGAACAGATGGTTGTGCCCCTATAATTAATTCTATTTCAGGGATAACATCAATAACTACCTGACCTACTTTGCCTAGAGAATCTAATAACTGAGTTCTAAGATCGTTTAAATGATCCTCACTTTCAGCAAGGACTTGATTCACCAATTTTTGAAATGCGGAGACAATGCCACTGTAGGGAATATTTCGTTGCATCTGTTCAAATTTTCCTTGGATGTAATAAACGCGTTGCTGCGCCATGGCTTTGTGCATTTCATTAACCAAAGAGGTTTTGCCAACCCCGGAGTATCCAGAGATTAACACGATTTCTTTATTGCCTTTGCTTACATGATTAAAGGCTTGTAGTAATTGCTCTACCTGAGCATTACGACCATATAAATTACGCGAAATACTTAAATAATCACGTATATCATTTAAGCCTAAAGTAAAGCGTTTAATACAGCGTTTACGTGTCCATTGCTCTTGGCAGACTTGCAGATCCGATTTTAAACCAAGGATGTTTGAATACCGTGATTCAGGCATTTTATTGAGAAGCTTATCAATAATCGCATTGAGCATTTCCGGAGCATCCAATCTTTTTTCAAATGCAGGTGGTGCTTTTTTGGCAATATGGCAATGAACTAACTCCAACGGATCGTTGCTTTGAAACGGTAGTTGATTCGTTAACATCTGGTACAGAGTAATACCTAAAGAATAAAAATCAGTACGATAATCAATCGGACGATTAATGCGTCCTGTTTGCTCGGGTGAAATATAAGCCAAATCTTCTTCAAGGCTATTGAATGCCATATAATCAAAGGTTTCTTCTGAAATTTGGGTACAGACGCTTAAATCAATTAATTTGAGCGCTAATTTATCTGGATCTATGATAAGATTCGATGGATTTATTTCTTTATGAATAATTTTTAATTGATGCAACTCACCGATTATATCCACTAGCTGCAACGCCAATTTACAAAAATCACCAATATCTAATCGATTATCCTTTAGATAATCATGTAAAAGCATCCCTTCAACGTTCTCTAAAATTAAAATGGGTACAGGAATATCTTGTAAAAAATCATAAGCTTTGATGATTGTGGGGGAATCAATTTGTTGTAATAAATTAAACTCATGCTGTAAAACCGCCATATTTTCAGCTGTAACATGATGATTATTTGGCGTTTTTAGCAACACACGGAACCTATCTTTACTTCTAATTGCATAGTAAGTATCGATATTATGATTATTACGCATTTTCTTTTGTAATGCATAACCTGATATGGCAACCATTTCGACTCATTTATTGATAGTCATTCTCTATGATTAATTTGAGCATCCATAGCTCAAATTAACATCCCGATACGCTTCTATCAAATTTTCCTGAAAAAAAAAAGTATGTTTTCCTGAGATTACAACTAAAAAAAGATTTGGTTCATAGCTGCTCTTTTTTCTAAACCAAGGCACCACGAACTTACCCCTTATTTATGGCCCTTACAGGCCTGCAGCATTTGAGTAAGATGTACTTAATATTCAAAAATACATTCTATACATATAGTTTAGTACAGGAGGGGGGTATGTCAAAAATATTTTCTTTTTAATTGTAAATCTAATGTTTTGCGGGTTCGCAACCAAGATTACAATCGAGCGCGAGTGAAAAAAAACACGCTCTTCCTCAATATTTTGTTCTAGAAAATTATGTGCATTAATCACTTTATTTTTGGCTAAACGAAAAACTTAACTGACTAATTATAAATCACTTTCAAGTCAGCAGTGTAACAACGAATACCGGATCGAAGCCTGATTTATGTACCACCCCCGTATTATTCTGCGCTAACGCGGACTACGTGGCTACCACTTCTTAATTTTTTGCATCACCCAATAACAGCGCCATAAAAATATGATTTTCATATTTCATCTCAATACGCACCGCATTTTTATGAACACCTTCTTTCTCAAATCCAAATTTTTCATACATGGCAATAGCAGGCAGGTTTTGCTCACGCACAGTAAGCTCAATACGAGTTAATCCTTTTTGTTCTGCTTGTTGAATGGCGGCTTGCATTAATTTCTTGCCAATGCCCTGCCCTCGATAAGCAGCTAATACGCCAATACCTAAAGAGCCAATATGAGCAAAAACAGGCCGATCCAGTGAACTAATGTCACACCATCCAATGACACGTCCCTCACAGACCGCAATAAAATGAGGCCAATTTCCCTCAATATTTTGCAAGACAAAATCGCGCGTAATATGTATTGGTGGACCTTCCAAGAAAGCCAAGTACTTACGTTCACGCGCAACGCTATCAACAGCAGACCAAAACCCTTCTATATGCTCTGTAGTTATTGATGTTATTTCAACAATCATATATCAACTCCATCGTTATTCTCATCGTCCCGCTTTACACAAGTCAACGATGTAAAAAAGAGCTTCGGGGAGTAGACAAAAGTTCAAAAGACCAACTCCCCTCAACTCTAACCAATCATTTTTTTCTCTTTTGAGCGGATGGTTTCATTGGTACTTTAATTTCATTGGGATAATCAAAAGCTGAACCATTTGCTACATCAATCCCACCACCAATAATTCCTCCAAATATAATATTACCAAAGATTAATCCTTTAAGTTTTGATTGTACTTTGGTCGATGATTTTTCATATCCAGGCTTTTCACAGGTAAGTAATAAATCCTTGTTGCTGCGATGAACCACTATACTATTGGGTGTGTGATCCACATACCATTTACCTTTATTATTTTCTAGGGCGCAACGTGCGTTTTGGGCGGGTGAGGTTAATACAGTAATTTTTTGCTGGTTGCCGCTAACGATAGAAGCACAACCGGTTAAGAGAGAAAGGCTAAAACATGTCGAAGACAATAATGCTAATTTATTCATAATAACTTCCATTTTTCCATAAGGTATTGGTTGCTTTTTCAACATAACTTGTTGCTTATTTCATTAAATTCCCAGTTCCATAACATGAGAATTTTGAGCGGAAATAATACCAAGCTTTAACAAAAACACAATGAATATTTGTATAAATATGCGATGCAATACCGTATTTGTTTTTTTTATGTTCACCATGGTGAAAAAACACCTTTATTTTGCTATGTATCGGATGCTGTAAACAACTGCTTCTTTGGGATGAAATGTATTAACGAGCATATGCGGAGCTATAAAGCACAGCAAACATCAAAAACCTAACATTCGATTATCCAGCTGAACTTAATCATGATGTTTATGTTATAATTGATTTTTTTATTACCGGTTTAGAAACAACATGCATACATTACCTCCCTGCCCCAAATGCAACTCCGAATATACTTATGAAGATGGTTCCTTATTGATTTGTCCCGAATGCACCTATGAATGGAGCAAACATGAACATATGGTGGATGAAAGCCAAAACGAAGAGCGAATCATTAAAGATGCCAATGGCCAAGTATTAAATGATGGGGATACCGTCACTGTAATTAAAGACTTAAAAGTTAAAGGCTCCTCTTTAGTAGTAAAAGTAGGCACCAAAGTAAAAAATATTAGGCTAGTTGATGGCGATCATGACATTGATTGTAAAATTGATGGTATTGGTGCCATGAAATTAAAATCAGAGTTTGTGAAAAAAGGATAATTCTCCCCTGGAGCAATGATGAACGGATCTCATCACAAGAAAAAAAAATCTCATCGTTTAAGTCACTTCAATACGCGTTGGCCTGCTTGGCTCGCGCTTATTGTGGTCACCTTACTCTACGAAGCTCTTCCCAAAGTATTTTATTGGGGGCCACGAGGCTTGCTTATTGGTTTGGTAACCGTAATGCTGATTCCAATGATAATTGGTCAATGGCGTGGCAATTCGCAACTTAATCGTATTCTTGCTTTGTCTATTAATATTCTGATTACACTGTCTACCATTATTTCTGTGTGTCGCTTACTTATAGCTACATTTCAGGGAGAAATTGGCCCAAACCATTTGCTCGTCTCATCAATAATTTTATGGACAACCAATATCCTGGTTTTTGCATTATGGTACTGGAGCTTAGATGCGGGCGGCCCAGTACAAAGAGAGCTTCCAGAAAGCGCAGGCTCAACAGCCTTTTTATTTCCACAAACGCAGCTTGCCTTAACTGAAACGGCAGGTGTACCAAACTATATAAAAGACTGGAAACCCCATTTTGTGGATTATTTATTCCTGGCCTTTAATACCACCACCGCCTTTTCGCCAACAGATACTCCGGTATTAACTCGTTGGGCAAAGTGCATGTGCATGCTACAAGCGATAATTTCATTAGCAATTATCGTAATGCTCGCCGCACGAGCAATTAATATATTGAACTCTGGTTCAAGTTATGTTGTTTCATAGAGCCTGGCTTGCAACCAGGTTTTCACACAAATCACTGCGCCTAATTTTTTATACCATAATAAAATATAAATAAACGGAATGAACATATCATGACTCAAGCTCCTAAAATCTTTGATTACGTCATCGTAGGCGGAGGCTCCGCAGGTTGCGTTTTAGCAAATAGACTTTCCGAAAACCCCCATACCAAAGTATGCCTACTCGAAGCGGGACCAGCAAGTAGGAGTCCATTCATTAGTATGCCTATGGGAATTATCATGGCCATACGCAGTAAAAAATTAAATTGGCATTTGTGGACTACCGCTCAACCTCATTGCAACAACAGAAACATGTACTGGCCTAGAGGACGAACACTTGGAGGCAGCTCCTCTATTAATGCCATGTGCTATGTACGAGGACATGCTAATGACTATGATCAATGGGCACAATTAGGCAATGAAGGATGGTCTTATCAAGAAGTACTTCCCTATTTTGAAAAATTTGAGCGCGAAGAAAAGATTCATGTCGATAAGCCCAAGTATTTAAATCCCTTGATGCGTGTTTTTGTGCAAGCCGGAGAACAAGCTGGTTATCCGGTTTTAGAAAATTATAATACACAGCTCCGCGAAGGCGTGGGATATTTTGATGTTTCCCAAAAAAATGGGCAGCGTTGGAGTAATGCTCGAGGTTATTTAGATCCAATAAAAAAAAGGAGTAATTTAACCATTATTACGCAGGCTCAGGCAGTTAAAATTATTTGTGAAAATAAATGTGCTCAAGGAGTGCGTATTATAAGACGAGGGACCACTCAGGACGTCCTGGCAAACAAAGAAGTAATTCTGTCTGCAGGTAGTATCGGCTCCCCCCATCTTTTATTATTGTCCGGTATAGGACCTAAAGCAGAGATAGAAAAACATGGCATAGCTTTAGTCCATGATTTACCAGGTGTAGGAGAAAACTTACAAGATCATTTGGATATCCATATCAGCTGCCTGGATAAAACACATACCTCATTTAGTTTTCTTCCCAGCGCTCTATGGCGACATCTTAAATCACTAGCACTTTATTTATTTAAACATCAAGGCGAATTAACTAGTAATTACACCCAGGCCGTAGGTTTTGCCAGAAGCAACCCCGATTCGATAGCCCCTGATTTACAATGGCATTTTGCAGCATCCATGTATACCAATAGCGCCCGTCAATTAAAAGATTTGTTTCGCCATTACGGCTATTTATTAATGACCTGTTATTTACATCCTAAAAGCCGGGGCACAATTAAATTACGCAGTGCTAATCCGATGGATATGCCTTTAATCGATCCCAATTATTTATCTGAAAAAGAAGATTTGGATGCCATGGTCATTGGCTTTCAAAAAGCCCGAGAAATCATATCGCAACAAGCTTTTAGCCCTTATTTTGCAAAAGAATTTGAACCCGGAGAAACAACAAAAACAGAAGAACAGATTCGTGAGTACATTAAGCAAAAATCAGAAACCATTTATCATCCCGTAGGCACCTGTAAAATGGGTATCGACTCAATGGCTGTGGTTGATCCCATACAGTTAAAAGTATATGGAATAGAAAACCTAAGAGTGATTGATGCCTCCATTATGCCTACATTGGTGAGCGGTAATACCAATGCACCTACAACCATGATTGCTGAAAAAGGAGCCGCTATAATTTTAAAATTATCACATTAAAGAATGTTTTGGCATTTTCTACTTAATTTATCTCTATTTGTGTTTGCCAATTAATTTAATTCGCTTTAAATTAAAATGAGCATTGTATAAGGAGATATCATGAAGCTAAAAATCGACCCATCCAAAACACAGTAATCTCTGAGCCAAGATTAATTTAATTAGAGCTGTCTGACACGTTTGATAGGCATCATAAGCCAATGAAGCTGCATTGGAGAAATTCAATGCAAACAAGGAACTTGCCACTACACCGAGAATTTTGAATGTTTCAAGTATCAGTGAAAAACCAGAGCTAACAAACTGCCACTGCCCAATCCACATTGAGTAATTTATTTTTTTAAACTCATTAAAACCACGATAACGATGAAAAAAATACTCCATTGGGTGCTCCCATAGATTTATTTTTAATTCGTTTAGATATTTTTTTCCTACTTCAGAAAAATTCTCAAATATGATCGTTCCTAGCTCATACATTAATTTTTTATCAAAACAATGGGTTGAAGGTTATGTGGGAGAGAATTAAACGGATGGCTTTAGGATTGATAAGTAAAAATGATTTTTCCATAGCTTTGCCATATCGATTTAAGGCTGAAGGACACAAAGTGTACACTTATGAACTTTTTTTCAATATCGATGCCATGGAAAACATACCGTCAAAGTTATAACCAATTGTCGCGATAAAAATTCCTTCATGTCACTATAAATTATCACCAATCCCCCATAAAAAATTAACACTATTTGATATTTGGTTTAGGTATGATATAGTCATGTGTCTTTTTTTTAACCACTTATCAATGATAAAATAATGAAAAACAAGATACTATTTATTTGTCTTCTTCTATCATCACTCATGTTCATTGTAGAATGTAGTACTCGAATCTTAATTTAAGACCTCAGATGCAATTCCCCTACCAGCTCATCGACTTAACTCATGCATTAGAGAGCACGATACCTAGTTGGAATGGTGGTTGTGGCTTTAATCATGAGCTGCAAATGGATTATGCTAATTGCCAAAATGAAGATAAATTCAGGGTGATGAAACTAAGTATGGATGCAGGGATTGGCACTCATATGGATGCTCCAAGCCACTGTGTTCCTGGCGGGAAAGGCATTCATGAGTTTAATGTGAATGACTTATGTATGCCTTGCGTGGTCATTGATGTTTCTAGTAAAGCCCATCAGCATTATCGTGTATCTGCAAAAGATATTAGTGATTTTGAAGACCTGTATGGCCCAATTAGTCAGGATACATGCGTGATGATTAAAACAGGTAATTAGCTAATAAAAATGAATGATGTTTTCGCCTTGGCACTAGAGCAATTACACCTTGAAAATGCACGGCTACTTGCATTGATTGGGCCAAAAGAACAAACCATTCAGCAACAAAAATTCTCTATTGAAACATGACAACATCAGCTTCATTTATTCCGTACCGCCCGCTTTGGCCGTAAGAATGAAAAAAGTGTGGTTAGGGAGCAATTAGCCCTGCAATTTGATGAGGCTCTTCCTGCAGGGAAACAGTAGCACTAATACAACTAAAACCATCACCTATACGTGCAATAAAGAAGGAACAGGAAGGAAATCATTACCTTACATTGAAAAAATTCATGATTTAAGTGATGCAGAAAAGCAATGTTCTTGTGGCTGTACTTTAAGTAACTGGCTCATTCACTCAGCCAATCTGCTGCCCCCCTTGGTAAGGGCTTATGGAGGCAGACATTCAAAGTCACGATATTGCCTTTGCCGATGAGACGACCTTGCAGATTCTTAAAGAAAAAGGCCGATTACCTACACAAAAATCCTATATGTGGTTATTCATTGGTGGCTCGCCTTCCAAACGGGCTTTTGTTTACCAATACCATTCCACACGCGCACATCAAATACCGATAGAGTTCTTCGCTGATTTCAACGGTTATTTACAGGCGGATTGCTATAAAGCTTATGTGGCCTTGGGACAGCGCGATTCCTTGGTGCATGTTGCCTGTTTCGCTCATGCCAGACGCTATTTTGTCGATGTGGTCAAAGCCAATAAAAAGAAAGGGCTTGCTCACCAGGTCGTGGAGTTGATGGACAAACTTTACAAAATAGAACGTGTACTTAAAGAGCAAAATGCCTCTCCTGCTCTTGTCTTCATGACGCGCATCCAAAAGGCAAAGCCTTTATTGGATGAAATCAAAACCTTGCTCAATAATGCCCAACTTATTGTATCTGCAAAAAGCCCTTTGGGCGCTGCCTTGTTTTATGCCCTTAATCATTGGGAGGCTCTCAATGCCTATCTCTATGATGGACGATTGCAAAATAATCGCGCAGAGCGCTCCATCAAACCCTTCGTTATTGGACGAAAAAACTGGCTCTTTCATGGCAACGACATTGGAGCACGCGCTGGAAGCATTCTCTTTTCACTGATTGAAACCTGCAAGCAAAATCACGTGGAGGTCTTCTCATGGCTAAAATACGTGCGTTCCAACATCCACCAAGCCCAGACCATGAAACAGCTTGAGCAATTACTTCCATACAATATCAATCGGTCTCTTCTTAATGATATGCGCAGCATACCTGACTTAATCTTTCCGCAGAAGAGTGGGGTTAATTAACCGCTTAGGGATCCGCTACGTTATTTAACAACCCATTTTGGTCGTAGTGACGAATACTGCGTCCATGCGTTGGGCCTTCGCTCTTATGGGCGATTTTGGAGCCATCTTCATGCTGAGGACCGCCATTATTGATAAGTACCATATCGGTCAGGTTATCGACCGTATCATACGTATAATTAACGTAGGATAGCTCGTTACCTCGATAGCCGCGGATGGATTGATGCGTTAATAAACCCTCCTTATACGTAAGGAGAGTAGTTTGTGACTGATAGCCCTTCTGATCATAGGCGTATTCTACCGTAACCCGACCCGCTAAATCATAGAGTTTGGCTTGAATTTTCTTATCATATTTATAGGCCTGTACGAGCTGATTGGCTTGATCATAATAGTAGTGGTAGTCGGTTAACTTCCCTTTCTCATAACATTCTGCATCGCTCACATTGCCCGCATTATCATACCTCAGCCGACTTCCATTGCTACCGAAAACAATTTCCCCATGGTGCAGATCACCTTTCTTTAGGGTCATGCGGTTGTTTTCATCGTAGAGATAATACGCATCACTTGCACTACCTGAGCGAGCGGCACTTGAAGGATCAAGCTCTGCCCCCATAGATATTCTTTTTCAATCACCATTGATATCCGGCAATCTTCCTGTATTAACATACACATTGTTTTCTTTTGTACATTTTTTACTAATATATGGAATATATTTTGTGTTTATTTTTATTGATTTTGGAGTTTCAGCATCTATATTACTTAGAGTTTCATTAACTAAATCAAGCTCAAGATTTGCATGTACACCCATTCTATGATTTTCAATTTCCTTGACTACTTTAATCATAATATGATTTTCATTGATACGTTCGAAAGCAAAAGAAAGATCTAATTTTTCCATAGTCATGCCATATGAACTCCCAAAAACAAGCGAGACCATTAAATCATTGCATTTCATTCTAGACAATTCTATTGCTTTATTAGCAGTTGCAGAATATAAATAATTATTTGAAACTAATATAGTTAAAACACAAAATAATTTAACATATTGAACCATTATTTAAGCTCCTTTTGAAATCCGTCTGTTATAGGCCAACGCACACCTTTTAATGCATTTCGATAAGCCTGCTTATGACTCTCTATGCTAGAATGCCAACTTGCATAATCCCCATTATATTTGTTTTCTATCTTATACGCCAAACGCATCAGTTTGACGTGGTCAAGCAAATTGACACACCCAGTTACCAGTTAAGCAACTTTCTTCATTTCTCCCCAAATCTGTTCAAACTGACTTGGATTCATATAATTAAGGTATGAGTACATCCTAAAGGTTTCATGCTCAAAAGAATTTATAATTTCATTCCTGGCCCTCGAGACAAGCCGGTTTCTTGCAGTAATTTTCTTGCTTCCTTAATATGGCTGGTAGCAATACCTCTTTCAGCTTTATTCGGAATTTTTGTATGCTATGTGATATCTCCTCTAATTTCTACCCAAGTGTTCTGACACAAAATCGAATTATTTTTTTCCGAAACTATAATCGACGGTGGAATTTCAAAATTTGAAGTAACTAATTTAAAATCAATTGGCATTTTAAGATCACATTTCCAACCATCTCGATCCATATAAAATCCTTTGCCTTGCAAACGAAAATTAGGCAAAGGATCAGACAATTCATTACCTGAAGCTAGTAATAGCTCAATTATAGGTTCAAGATGAGTGTATGGCTTAGCATCGTTCATTGGTAATGATGCGATTATAGTCTTCATGTTATTTACCTCTCATCAAACGGCTACTTAACGGATAGCTTATCAGGGGCTTTGTAATATTGGTATGATTAGGAATGTATAATTGAGGCAATCATCCAACCCCATATTTGGGATTTGCGCGTGTGATTCCGAAGGCTGCAAGTGTATCCTCAATAATTTCAAATGCCGTTACACTTGGCCGATATAATCCATTTCTTGGTGAAACCTGCAAACATTCAAACAATGCAGTTGCATCTAATTTTGAGCGGCGTATAGCACTTGACGTTGTGAAAAAGCCCGTTACTCCAGGTTCTCCAGCATAAACTATAGTTCCTTTTTTAAGAGTAATATCTCTATATTTATCAATCCCAGGATAATCTCTGCTACCTTGAAAACCTTTTGCTACAACTGAAGGTGAAAACTTATTTGGAACCGTTTGTGCTATTTCCTCAACGACAGCTGTTTTACTAACCAATAGCTCAACCTTCGAACCAGTCTTCCCAAGCCCTTTTAATGCAGTGTATGCTAATTTGCCTCCAGGCACTAATCCTAATGCGGCAAGACCTCGATTAATGCGCTC
>NZ_CBCSKT010000032.1:0-82325 GCF_965140895.1 Legionella sp.
GCAATTCCAGAGCAAATGCTAGAAGCTACGTTGTTTGGCTATGAAAAAGGATCATTTACAGGGGCCTATAAATCAACCCCAGGTAAATTTGAACAAGCTCAAGGTGGGACTTTACTTCTTGATGAAGTCAGTGAAATGCCTTTAAGCCTGCAAGCAAAATTATTGCGCGTTCTACAAGAAAAGGAAGTTGAGCGCATAGGCTCGAACAAAACAATTAGTTTGGATGTACGAATTCTTGCGACAACCAATAGACAATTAAAGGATGAAGTTCAAGCCGGTCGTTTTCGAGAGGATTTGTTTTATCGTCTGAATGTATTTCCATTACAGTGGCATCCTTTAAGAGAGCGGAAAAATGATATTATTCCGCTTGCGAATTACTTAATTCGCAAGCACTGCAATCATAAACAGCCAATTGTGCCTGTAATTAGCCCGGCAGCACAAAAATCTATGCTTGCGTATGCTTGGCCTGGCAATACACGTGAATTAGATAATGTCATTCAACGTGCTTTAGTATTGCAAACACAAGGGATTATTGAAATCGAGCATTTACAGCTTTCATCAATTGTAATCCAAGAAACGGAGGTTACGGCAGCAAGCAGCAAAAATTTGCAAGTGCATGAATTTGAACTAATTGTTAAAACTTTAATGGAAAATAATGGGAATCGACAAAAAGTTGCTGCATTATTAGGCGTTAGTGAGAGAACTTTACGTTATAAGCTAGCAAAAATGCGTGAAGAAGGGTATGTTGTATAGCATTCATGTTAGGATGTTAATGAAAATATAGGTTTGCGTTTAAAGTATGTTAAACCTGATTTTTCAGTAAACTAAGCTGAATAGTTACCATGTATTTTTAGGCGGAGCTAAACAGCGAGCGTTAGGGACTAAATGCGTTCGGGGTTTAAGTTTTATCGATATAATAAGTATGTTATGTAGAGGAAGACGAAGGAATGAATGACATTAATACCGTTGGCCTGTTTGATCAAATGCAATCAATGGCAGCAAAGGCTGAAGGCGCAATAGTCGATAGGGAAGCAAATCAATCCTCATTCAGTGCAATTTTTAAAAATGCTTTAAATCAAGTGAGTGATTTAAGCAATAATGCCGATTCTTTAAAAAGCCGTTTTGAACTTGGCGATCCCAAAGTAAGTATTGGCGAAGTAATGATCGCAACTCAAAAGTCAAATCTTGGGCTTGAGGCTGCTTTACGAGTTAGAAATAAATTTTTGCAAGCATATCAAGACATTATGGGCATGCCAGTATAGACAAATCATAACTCCCAAGTTATTTTACAGGGTAGATTTTACAGGAGTTTAGTATGGCATTGGCTGATAATGCTTCAATGGTGGCAGCAAAATTTGCAAGCTTATCGATACCTCGACAAATTGGTTTATTAGTTGGTTTGGCGGCGAGTGTTGCTATAGGTTTGGCAGTAGTTTTATGGTCTCGTGATCCTAATTATGTTCCTTTATATACTCAAATGAATGCCCGTGACACTGCTGAAGTCGTATCGGCTCTTGAGCGCAATGGTATTGACTTCAAAATTGATAACAATAACAGTACTATTTTGATCCCCTCAGAAAAATTACAAGGCACACGGCTTAAGTTAGCTGCTGAAGGCTTGCCACGCGATCCGGTTGGTTCTGAGGAGCTATTCACCAGCGGTAATGCATTCAATAGCAGCCAGTTCATGGAGGTTGCGCGTTATAAGCAAGCGTTGGAAGCGGAGTTGGCTCGAACTATTAGCAAGTTTAATGATATTAAAGCAGCTCGAGTACACTTAGCTATTCCACGTGAGTCAGCATTTGTCCGTGACACACAACAGCCTAGCGCATCAGTTTTTATTGATGTCTATTCAGGACTTGAGCTCAAGAAACAAACCATTGCGGCAATCGTGAACTTAGTCGCATCCAGTATCCCTAATTTAGCAGCAAGCCGGGTTACGGTTGTGGATCAGGATGGTCAATTACTGAATGAGGGTGGTGGGCAGAGCTTATTTACTGATACCGAGCGTTTCCTGGATTACAGACAGAATCTTGAGCGTCAATATGCGCAAAAAATTCAAGACATTTTGACACCATTATTAGGTTATGGTCGTGTACGTGCTAAAGTATCAGCGGACGTCGATTTTACCAGCTACGAACAAACTCAAGAGCTGTTCAATCCAGAACAATCATCCTTGCGCAGTGAACAAACAATGCAAGAGAAACGTAATTCGAACAGTGATGCTCAAGGAGTTCCTGGTTCATTATCTAATACGCCGCAGTCTAACCCAGCGCTTACTGGCAAGAATCCAAATGCTCCGGCAAATCCACAACAAGGACAGCAAGCATCTGAGACGACTCAAAATACTGATGTACGTACGCAAAGTACTAAGAACTTTGAGTTGGATAAGACCATTAGCCACACCAGAAATCAGCCGGGCTCGATTAAACGCTTGTCTGTAGCTGTATTAGTAGATAATCCTGCAGTAATGGATGAAAAAACCAAGAAGATGACTAAGAAAGCCTTGACCGCCAAGGAGATCGATCAAATCAAGCTATTGGTGGCTGATGCGATTGGTTTAAATGCGAAACGTGGTGATAGCTTGAATGTAATCAATAGTGATTTTGTGAAGCCAGATCCTATAGCACCTCTCCCGGAAGAGCGTTTTTGGCAAAAAGAAATTTTCTGGTCTATAGCGAAGCAAGTTGCCGGGGCATTGTTCATTTTATCAATAATATTTGGGGTTTTAAGGCCAATGCTTAAAACCCTGGCAAGTAATAAAGGAGCTGGCGGGGATCTACCTTATCTTGAAGAGCAGCCAGAGACTCAAGGCGAATTGCCTTTTGATGACGGAATTAATGTAGGTGATGCACATGATTATGAGTCACAATTAAATTTACTACGCCAAGTTGTTGATAAAGAACCCAAGCGTGTTGCGCAGGTAGTTAAAACTTGGGTTGATCGAGGATAAGCGATGGATGGAATAGAGCGTGCGGCCATACTGCTTCTCAGTATGGGGGAGAAAAATGCGGCTGAGGTTTTGAGGCATTTAGAACCACGACAGGTGCAGAAAGTTGGAGTGGCAATGGCCGCGCTAAATAATGTCAGCAAGACAAAAATGCAAAATGTTTTGGCTGATTTTACTAGTGCTATCGGGGACCAAACGAGTTTGGCTGTTGATACTGAGCATTATTTAAGAACAATACTTATCGAAGCCTTAGGACTGGAAAAGGCTACACCATTTATCGACCGCATTTTGGTGTCAGATAAAGACAGTGGCCTTAACCGTTTGAAATGGTTGGATGGGCGATTAATTGCTGACGTTATTCGAAATGAACATCCACAAATTATAGCAACCATTTTAATTCATCTGGATAGTGAGCAGGCTGCGGAAGTAGTTAGTTACTTTAGTATGGAAAAACGCTCCGAAGTGTTATTACGGATGTGTAATATTGATGCCGTAAAACCCGAAGCTATTAGTGAGCTTGGACAGGTAATTGAAAAACAACTTAGCGGACAAAAGGTGAGTAAATCAGCTTCCGTTGGAGGCATCAAAAGCGTAGCCGATGTTATTAACTATTTTGATGGCTCGATGGAAGAAGAGGTTTTAGACAAAATTAAGGAATGGGATTCTGATTTAAGCGAAAAAATTCGCGATAAAATGTTTGTATTCGAGAATTTGGTCGATATGGATGACCGCAGCGTGCAAACTTTGTTACGGGATGTATCCCAAGAGTTATTGAAGTTAGCCTTAAAAGGCACAACCGAAATAACTAAAGAGAAGATATATGCCAATATGTCCAAACGTGCGGCTGACCTGTTGCGTGAAGATATTGAACTTCAAGGTCCCGTTAAGGTCGTGGATGTAGAACGTGCACAACGAGATATTCTCACCATCGCCAAGAGCTTGGCAGAGGAAGGAAAGATTGCATTAGGCTCTAAGGGTGGAGATGAAATGATTTAATTTTCGATAATTTAAGTAAAAAGTGTGGGGTAGAAGGTAGGCTGGACTGTTAAGCCCAGCAAACACAGTTCGTGCTAGCTACAATGCTGGGCTTGATAGCCCAGCCTACATTAAGACAAGTTGGCGCCATTAGCGTTTATGAGGTTTGTAAATTTTGCCATTGCGTTCGCAATGAGTGAAATATAAGGGACTAAGGGTTTTTCATGGCAAATAAATTTGAGCCTTATCATACAAAACAAACTAATGATAATGATTTTAGTGTCTGGGACTATCAATCAACGCAAAAAAAAGAAGAGAAGGCTCCAGCGGTTGATGAACGAGAAGTCTTTCGTGTTGAATGCGAGCGTTTAAAGCAAGAGGCAATACAAAAAGGTTATGAACAAGGATTACAGCAAGCTCAAGTAGAAATTGATAAAAAAAAGGAAGAGCTAGTCCGTTGGCTTGAGTTGGTTAAAAATCCAGTAAAACTTTTAGATGAACATGTTATTCAGGAAACATTACAAACGATTCTTTGGCTCAGCCAACACTGCATCGCTGTTGAGTTATCCGTAAATCCAGAAAAATTGCGGGATTTACTTAATGAAATTAAAACCGAATTACCTACCTTAAACAATCATCGCATGCTGGCTATGCATCCATCTGACGTCGAGTGGCTTAAGGCTGAAATCGAAGAAAACCAGTTCCCCGGATTACATGAAATATTGGCTGCAGATCCCACATTAAATCGTGGTGATTTTTATTTAAAAGGCGAACATAGTGAGTTAGATGGTCGTATTCATACTCGTTTTGCTACTTTGTTTTCCAAATACATTACGAAAGACAATTTGATGCCAATGAAGGTTCAGGATTAAGTTATGGAACAGTATGAATCTCGCCTTGCAAAAATAATGTCTGATGTGCGTACTCAAGAACATTCTGGTTTATTACATTGTGGGCGAATAAGTCGAGCTGTTGGCCTTACTTTAGAAGCCAAAGGTTTTAATCAGCCAGTAGGGGCTCGTTGCTTTATTAATGTCAATGAATCCCATTCAATTGAAGCTGAAGTCGTTGGTTTTGGCCAAGATCGCGCCTATTTGATGTCAATTGGAGCCATTCAAGGGCTTGCACCAGGTATGATTATTGCCCCTACGGGGCGAGTTGCACGAATTGAGGTGGGCTGGCCTTTATTAGGACGTATTGTTAATGGCTCAGGAGCGATTATTGATGAAGAAGCTCCTATTGAGTTAACGGAAACTTATCCATTAGAGTCTGCAATCATTAATCCGCTCAAAAGGGCAGCTATAGATACTCATTTGGATGTTGGCATACGTGCAATTAATGGTTTGCTTACCGTGGGGCGTGGTCAGCGAATCGGACTTTTTGCAGGAAGTGGTGTTGGTAAATCAGTCTTATTAGGTATGATGACGCGCTTTACAAAAGCCGATGTGGTTGTTGTAGGTTTAATTGGCGAGCGTGGTCGCGAGGTTAAAGAGTTTATTGAGTGCAGTTTGGGTGAAGAGGGGTTAAAGCGAGCAGTGGTTGTCGCAGCTCCAGCGGATGAAAGCCCGTTAAGAAGGCTGCATGGGGCGAAAGTTGCCACCAGTATTGCAGAGTATTTTCGCGATCAGGGAAAACATGTGCTTTTGCTGATGGATTCTCTGACGCGTTTTGCGCAGGCACAACGTGAAATCGCCTTATCTATCGGTGAGGCGCCAGCAACTAAGGGCTATCCACCTTCAGTATTTACCAAACTACCTAAATTGGTTGAGCGTGCGGGTAATGGCGAGCCAGGAAGCGGGTCAATTACCGCATTTTATACGGTATTAACCGAAGGTGATGACTTACAAGATCCTATTGCCGATGCTGCGCGGGCTATTTTGGATGGACATATTGTTTTAAGTCGCTCTTTAGCAGAAGAAGGGCAATATCCTGCGATTGATTTAGAGGCATCAATTAGTCGCGTGATGCAAACGGTAGTTTCTGAAGAACAAATGAAAGATATGTTGCAGTTGAAAAAATATTTGTCTCTTTATGAGAAAAATAAAGATTTTATTTTGTTGGGGGCTTATGTAAAAGGTTCAGACCCTAACTTAGATAAGGCGATTTTAGCTCGAGATAGGATCAGGAAATATATGGAACAGGGAATGAATGAACAGGTTAATTATGAGGATAGTGTCCGTTTATTATCCGAGTTAGCTAAGTCACTTAGGTAGGAGTTAATTAATGAATCAGCGATTGGACCGCTTGACACAATTGTGGGAAATAAAAAAGGATTTAACGAACACTGCATACAAACAGCTTTTACATGCGCAAGATCAGTTTAGTAAAAATAAAGAAAAGCATGATCAATTGGTTGGTTATCGGCAAGATTATTTGCAACAATTAGAAACAATGGGCGAACAAGGTGCCTATGTGAGTCGTTTGCGTAATCGTATTGATTTTATAACTCATCTCGATATGGCTTTAGTGCAATTAAATGGCCATTTAGCTCAACTTGCCAAGGTAAGGCGAAGTGCAGAATCAACGTATAAGCAAGCTAAAATTTCTGAAGAGAGTGTTAATTTATTAATAGAGCGAGTTAAAAAAACTCAAAAAATTAAATTGAACCTCCAAGAGCAGAAAGAAAATGATGAGTATGCACAAAAGCAGTGGTATAGTAGAGAACTTAACGATGAGTGATTAAGCGGATACGGTGAATAAGATTATTAAAAAAATTTGGATGTCCCTTGCCATCCTCATTATTCTTATGGCTGTTTTGTCCAGTGTTTTTCGTTCGTTAACTCCTTGGGCAAAACAATATAAAGGTGAGGTTGAACAGCATCTGTCAATCCTTTTAGGACAGCCCGTGACCATTCAAACTATGGAAACAGGATGGTATTGGTTTCAACCTGTGCTTAAATTGAAACAAGTTACCTTGGGTAGCGACTCCAGAAAATCATTTCATTTAAATAAACTCCTTGTAGGAATTAATGTTTTCAGATCAATATGGAACTGGCAAATCCAGCCAGGTGTTCTTTATATTGATGACATGCACCTCACGCTAAGAGAAAAAGGCGATCATTGGACTATTGATGGTATTAGTACAGATACGCTTAATAGTGAGGAGATTACTCCTGAAAAAACAAAACAGATTTTAGTTTGGCTATCCCAGCAAGAACGTTTAACCATTAAACGTGTTTCCATGTCTTTTCATTTTAGTGATGGCGGCTTGATTCCTGTGGATGGCCTGAATGTTTCTGTATCGAATAATGGGGGCCATTATAAATTCAAGGGTAGTGCCAGACTGGAGCAGACTAATAGCACTGATTTTGAGCTACTTGGGGACGGTTATTTTGACCCTGATAATTTTGATGAAATTGAAGGTAAATTTTATTTTTCTGCGCAAAATATTATGCCAGCCCAATGGCAAAGTCTATTTCCTAATGCGACGGAACATTTAGAAGGTGGGAAAGGCGGCTTACAGGTCTGGATGGATGTGCATAAAGGCTCGGTTGCCTCGGTGCAAGCTCAAGTAAAATTAGAGCATTTGGCTTGGCGTTTGCTCAACAAAGAAAAAAGCCAATTAGTGCAATCCTTTTTTGCAAACCTGTCTTGGCAACCAGATAATCAGGGGTGGCAATTACATGGTGATCATATCCAATTGCGCGTAGGTGGTTTAAATTGGCCTGAGAATCAGCTTTTAGTTAAATACAATCAGGAACAACAAACTTATCAGTTCTTTATTAAAAACATCATTATTGAGTCACTACTTTCAGATGCGATTAATTGGCCTAAAAGTATTCAAAATCTGTTGCAAATAAAACCACAAGGTATTTTACATGATACCCAGGTTTTAGTGAGGCTCGCAGATGCTTCTTTCCGTATTCCATTGATTCCTCAATTATCCTCAGCTAGTGCTGCGCAGGAGCCTGTCAAAACATGGGCACAAGGAAATGAAATTACCTATGTGCTGACACGTTTTGAGCAATTGGGCTGGAATGGCAATCCGAAAAAGAAAATACTTGAAGTAAGAAATCTTTCGGGCGTGGTTAATTGGCAACCTGAAGAAGGCCGCTTGGAGCTGGACTCGGAGAATACACTGGTTGCTGTACATGGTTATCCTGCACAGAATCTGACCTTACTGAATGGGGCGGTCGATTGGAAGGAGTTAAATGACGGCTTACGGATTAGCATTGATCGCTTTGTCTTAAGTACACCAGAGCTTACTTTAAGTGCTCAGGGAGCTCTCGACCAAGTATCGCGGAAGTCTGTTGGGGCTGTTCGTTTGAATGCCGAGTTTTCAGGTAAAAATATTGAGCAATGGGCTCCATTTCTCCCTAAAAAGCATATGAAAGCCAAACTGTATACTTGGCTGACACGGGATCTGAAGCATATTGCTGAGATGAGCGGAACCATCAGTTTAAATGGAGTGGCCCAAGACTTTCCTTTCGATGATCATAACGGTGAATTTACGATTAAAAGTCATGCAAGTGGTGGAGAACTCTACATCAATCCTAAATGGAAGATCATCAAGGACATTGAAGGGGATATTCAGTTAACTAATCGTAATTTAAATATTGCTATTCTAAATGCAGATTTTCAAGGTGTTCCCGTCAATCAAATGAATTTACGTATTGACAATATAGGTAATAATAAAGAAAACCTTATTGTTACAGGAAGCATCAATGCACCCGTGCAAAAAATGGTGAATTATGTGATGTCTTCTCCGTTAAAAACTAAATTAGCTCTATTAAAACAATTGGCAATAGACGGTTATGCTCAGTTGAATCTTAATTTAGAAGTTCCTTTATACCCAGAAAACGACAAAGTATTAGCTAAAGGGGATTTAACCTTTAAAGACAATGTCATTACGGTAAAGTATGACCTTGTGAAGTTTATGTTAAAGGGTGTAACAGGTGAGCTATTCTTCACTGATGATGGGGTAAGTGATAGTTCATTAATTGCTAACTCGATGGGGCATCCACTTAACATTAAGATTCAGTCAGTAAAAACACCAAAATCCGCTACCTCGATTGTTGTAGAAGGTACTTGGACTGTTGATTCTTTGAAAACTCGCCATAATGCGCCAATTCTTGCCTTATTAAATGGTTCTTTTCCTGTTAAGGCCATTTTGAAGTTAGCAAATAAGTCTTCTGAAGCAGATACAATTAAGTTAACTTCTTCATTGCAAGGTTTGGCTGTTAATTTACCTGCGCCACTTGGCAAAGCGCATAATGATACACTTCCATTAGATGTAAATGTGGATTTAAATGCTGATAAATCAATACGTTTAAAATCTAATTATGATGCGCGTTTAAGCACGGATTTATTATTTAAGATGACTAATGGTGCTTTAGATTTGGATTCAGGTCAGATACGTTTGGGTAACGCAAAAGCACTTAACCAGAAATTGCCTGGATTAGCGCTAGTTGGATCATTAACAGGTTTTGAGCTAGATGAATGGAAGACTGTATATAATCAATATACGGCAACTCAAAACACAGGCCCTTCCTTACTTAATAAACTAAGAATTATTAATGTGACTCTGGATAAATTTAGTATTTTGAAACAACAATTTGATGCATTGACTGTTAAAGCAAAATTATTACCCAATAAAGATTGGTCTTTTAGCTTGAACCAAAAAAATATCGCAGCTGATTTATTATATCGTGTGTCAGCTAATGAGTTGAGTGGCCATATTCAACGGTTACATTTAGAGAAGTTTCATACAAAAGGTATTAAGTCGAGTGAGTCTTCGGAAAAAATTCATCCGAACCAAATTCCAAATCTTGACTTACGAGTTGATAATTTATCGGTAGGGGCTGTGCATATTGGTGATGTGACTTTAAAAAGCCAGTCAACCGTGAAGCGTTGGTCATTGAATTATTGTCGTATTGATTCTCCTGTATATCAATTTAATATTGATGGTGCATGGACGCAGACAAAAAAAGCAGATCAATCCGCGTTCCATTTAAAACTCGAGATGAGTAATGTGGCTAAAAGTCTTGAGCGTTGGGGCGTTAATCCTTCGGTCCGTGCCAAAAAAGGCTATCTAGAATTTAAAGGTGGCTGGAACAGTGATTTAGCCGGTTTTTCATTAGCGAAACTAAATGGTGATATGTTTTTGCAGCTTAAAAATGGCAGAATCACTGATTTGAGCAAATCAACTGAAGGAAAATTGGATCTAGGTAAATTACTGAGTATTTTAAGTTTGCAAACCATACCACGACGATTGCAACTTGATTTCAGCGACTTAGCATCCCAAGGATATAGCTTTGATATATTCCAGGGGAACTTTTCGATTCGTAAAGGAAGAATGACGACTCAAGACAGTTACATTGATGGGCCTGTTGCTTATGCAAGTATGAAGGGTGATTTAGATTTAGTAAGACAAACTTACGATATGAATTTAAAAATATCCCCGCACATCACTGCCAGCTTGCCTATTGTGGCAACAATCGCCGGTGGTCCGGTGGCTGGTGTTGCAACTTGGGTTGCAACGAAAATTATTAATCAGGGCATGCAAAAGATTTCCGCCTACAGCTACAAGATTTCCGGCCCATGGAAACAACCTGTAGTGCAACAATTAACGATTGTTAGGAAAAAGAACAATCCCATCTCCACAGGGCAAGGGCCATTGAAAGATCAGCTTAATTTGGATTAATTAACCATCGTAGCCCTGTTGTCTCATATTACGCTGCGCTAATACGGAATGCCTCGCCCCCAATCGCATATAAAAAACATAATATTTTTATCAAGATAGTAGAATTCTCAATCTCTCCTAGACTAAACTTAACAGTGGAAAGAGTGCGTTTTCCACAAGGTGTCGAGATATTGCCTAATCAACTAAGCTGTGGCAGTAACCTCAGCAATTCAGGCTACACATAAAAAATGAAGGTTTTAAATGATTCACTTTGTTTTGGGCCGATATTGGAATATTTGTTTATTAAAAGAAAGCCCTGAAAATACACCTTATTCAATTATCCGAGTATTTTTGGCTGGCATTGTATTAGCCATTATCATGGTAATTGAATGGAACTATTCTTACTACGATTTCTCAGGGGATCGGGGGTGGTTGTTGATTATTGCCACTTGCCTGCTTTTTTCCTATGTCATTTATACCTATCTCGTATTATTTTTAAAAGGATTTACTCCAAGATTAGTACAAACAGTAACAGCATTATTTTATACTAGTACCATTATTCACATTTTAGTGGCGCCATTGCTGTTTTTTGCTCCGTATTTATCGCACATACACATAAAAAGCCCAGTACTCTTGTTTTTAGGTGTTCTTTATTTATTTATGAGTATTGGATTATCTGTATGGCAATTTGTGATTACTGCACATATTTATAAATATGCCCTGGGCACTACAGCCATACAATCAGTGATCGTCGCTTTTGGTTTAATTGCTGTTAATATTTTAACTGTTTCATCACTACAATGAGAGAATTATGCATTTACATATTTTAGGGATAAGTGGGACCTTTATGAGCGCACTTGCGCTATTAGCACGCGATTCAGGTTATATGGTCACTGGGAGTGATGCCAATTGTTATCCACCAATTAGTGATTTGCTAGCCGCCAAAGGCATCACTTGGACTGAGGGATATGAGGATGCCAGTTTGGCATTAAAAGCGGATGTGGTTATTGTCGGTAATGCGATTAAACGGGGTATGCCTGTTCTTGAGGCAGTTATTGAGGCAGGAAAAACTTATACCTCAGGGCCACAGTGGTTTGCAGAAAATATTTTATCCAAGTATCAAGTTATCGCGGTTGCAGGAACTCATGGTAAAACCACTACAACGTCTATGGTTTCTTGGATCTTGGATCAAGCGGGCTTAAATCCTGGATTTTTAATTGGCGGTGTTTCTTCTGATTTTAAAACCAGTGCGCGGCTAGGCAGTGGCAAATGGTTTGTTATTGAAGCAGATGAATACGACAGTGCCTTTTTTGATAAAAGACCCAAATTCATGCATTATCGTCCGCGTATTGCTATTTTAAATAATCTTGAATTTGATCATGCAGACATTTACCCTGATTTAGCCGCAATTCAGTTGCAGTTCCATTATTTACTGCGGACTATTCCTGCCAATGGTGTTGCAATTAAACCTCGTGATGATAAGGCATTAAATGAAGTCTTGGCACGAGGTAGTTACTCGCGTGTCGAAGAGCTTGCTTTAGATGGTGATGCAGAATGGAGCGCTAAACTAATCGAAGAAAATGGTAGTTCGTTCAAAGTACTGCACCGTGGTGAAGAGGTAGCTGAAATTAATTGGTCTTTAATAGGGCGCTTTAATGTTGAAAATGCATTAGCTGCTCTTGCTGCAAGTGCTAATGCTGGAGTAGACCCTAAAGTAGCGGCAGAGGCATTAGAGCGCTTTACGCCAGTTAAACGCCGATTGGAAGTAAAATCAAATAAGTATGGAATAACTGTTTATGATGATTTTGCGCATCATCCTACGGCAATTACCCGCACAATTGATGCTTTAAAACGAAGTAATCGCCATCATCGTATTTTCGCAGTTCTTGAATTCGCTTCATATACCATGCGTACCGGAGTACATGCAGCAGAAATGGCACAAGCTTTAGCACCTGTCCAGGGGGCCTATGTATTAGAGCCGCATGATTTTGATCTTACCGAAACTATTGGTAATTGGACTTGTCCTTATCGTGTTTGTAAAAATACTGAAGAAATCGTCAAGGAAATTATCGGTAATGTACAAGAGGGTGATGCTATTTTGGTAATGAGTAATCGCGGATTTAATGGTATTCATCAACAAATAATCAATTCTATTGACGCTCGTTATTCTAGTACTCATTGCTAAAATTAAGTGAATGAACTCCGTATCGAGGCGTATCCTCGGGGCGGAGTTAGTGTTTGATCCTCCTTAAGGTTCGATACCTTCCCACGAAAAAAATGCGAATGATTCTTTTTCTGTTCAATTAGTTAAATTAATAGTTGCAATATTTCAGATTGGTTGTTATAAAAAAAAGAGTGCCCTTAGAAATTAATGACACGTCGGTATTTACTATGTTCTTAAACGGCTTTAGGGGGTAGATATATCATGCTAAGAATTCAACATAGATTTTAGAGAAAAAATCCTTAGGATTAGGGTATTAGCAAAAGGAGATTGTATGACATTAAAAACAGTAGGATATGAATTTCTACGAAATAATATTCTGAATTTGAATAGAGAATATTCTAATTATTTAGCACGTTATGCAATCGAAATGACCGAAGCTGAAAAGAAAGAAGCTTCTAATATACCTGACAATTCCCTTTTTATTTTGCTCGCTCGCGTCAATAAGCATATTATTAACTGTGAGACTAAGCGAATAACTGCCCGTGACGTATTCCATCAATTGAGTGATGAGATACGGCGCTCTCCTAAAAAGAAACCCCGAGATATAAAAAGTGATACCCTTTATTTATTGGGCGGATTAATTCATCGTTTTTTGAGAATCGAGACCGAATATAACGATTATAATAAATCTAAACTTAATCTTTATACATGGTTTAGCAGCAAACCTCTTTGGAGTCTTACTGATAGCTGTTTATATATGGCAATAAATAGTGTATTAGGGCTGAGTGACGTCAATAAGCTAGATGATTACACGGTAATTAAAGCCTTAGAGGTTTTCAAAGCAAATATGGAGATGGAGATTGATGTTGAGGAAGTAGTAGGCAACGAGAAAAAAGTGGTAAAAAAGCCGCGATATCAAACATACCAACATTTTAATACGGTGGATCCAAACTTCAAAGCTAACTTAAAGAAAATGATTTCCGAGCGTAGAGCGAGTGGAAAATCGATCATTAGACAGTTTGAGGCAATTGATTTTTTGCAATCGTTAATGAAAAAACTCGATCAGGAAAATCGGGCCATTGAAGAAGAATTAAATGAATGGTGTAAGGATCTGGCTAAGACTCACAAAAATTTTGGTACGTTAAATAAAGGGTTAATTGAGCATCATCTTAATCAATATTATCAATCAAAACCCGAAAAAATAGCTGATAAAGAACACATACAGTACTTGCTTGAAGGGGTATTGAATAATGAGCGTTTCATTGCAAATAATGATCACACTAAATTTTTAAATGAATTAGTAACCTCTAATACTGATCCGAGCCGTAGTATTTGTTGTGGTGCTTATATCTTGTTATTGAAACAAGGACATTTAGATAAAAAGCTAATTACACAAATGACGGATACTTTTGGTTTTAGTGAGAAGCTTACAATCGATGTTCAGGTAGCTTGTCTTAAGGCTTTTAAAGCTTATGCGGACTCTGTGACAGAGTATAATGCAGTGCTTGCTCATAAAGATGATGAAGATGAAAAGGATGTACAATTAGATTACAAATTTTTTGGCACATCAACGGCAATGATAAGCCTCACAACACAATTAATCGTCACGTTAGGTGAGGAAACGGTTCATTCTCTAGTTATGTAATGAAGCCTGTTGCTTAGTGGGACCCTGCGGACAAGCCGCAGGGCGTAATAAAGCGGCTAGGCAACTTATTAAACCGTAAACTGCATTAAACCATCCTTATAACCAACACGTATTGTATCTCCGGAGCGGAACTTTCCAGACAATATTGATTGTGCCAATGGATTTTCCAGTTGCTGTTGAATCGTACGTTTTAAAGGGCGTGCGCCATACACCGGATCAAACCCAGCTTCTGCCAAATGAGCAAGAGCTTCTGAGCTAACAGCAAGATGCATTTCTTGTTGACTCAAACGCTTACGTAGATGTTCAATTTGGATGTCAGCAATTTTGGCAATCTGTGCCTTGGCCAAAGAATGGAACACGACAGTATCATCAATTCGGTTGATGAATTCAGGACGAAAATGCTGGCCTACAAGCTCCATGACCGCATTTTTTACCTCTTCATAACTGCATTTACTACCTATTTCTTGAATGACATGAGAGCCTAAGTTTGAGGTCATAACAATTATTGTATTGCGAAAATCAACAGTACGACCTTGCCCGTCAGTGAGACGACCATCATCCATTACCTGCAAGAGAATATTAAACACATCAGTATGCGCTTTTTCTACCTCATCAAGTAAAATGACTGAATAAGGTCGACGTCTTACTGCCTCGGTTAAATAACCGCCTTCCTCATAGCCAACATAGCCTGGAGGGGCGCCAATTAAACGTGCAACAGAGTGTTTTTCCATGAATTCAGACATATCAATGCGAATCATGGCTTCTTCCGTATCAAAGAGGTAAGCGGCTAAAGCTTTACATAATTCAGTTTTACCTACACCTGTTGGTCCTAAAAATAAGAAGGAGCCTATAGGCCTGTTTGGATCTGCTAAACCTGCACGAGAACGACGAATCGCATTTGATACGGCATTAATCGCTTCCTCTTGTCCTATGAGACGCTCATGCAATACTTCTTCCATTTTTAAGAGTTTTTCTCGCTCGCCTTCCATCATCTTGGAAACAGGGATTCCAGTCCACTTCGAAACCACCTCGGCAATTTCATCTTCGGTGACTTTATTACGGACTAATTTAGTTTCATGTTCTTCTTCTGCTGATGCAACCTGCGTGAGGCGTTTTTCTAGTTCAGGAATGCGTCCATATTGCAACTCAGACATACGGCTCAAATCACCTGCACGGCGAGCCATTTCCATTTCTTGTTTGGCATTCTCAAGTGCCTCTTTAATTTGAGTAGCTCCTTGCATCGTTGCTTTTTCAGCTTTCCAAATTTCTTCAAGATCAGAGTAGCTTTGTTCTAGCTCATTAATTGTATTTTGTAAGTCATCTAATCGTTTTTTAGATGCTTCATCATGTTCTTTTTTCAACGCTTCGCGCTCAATTTTTAATTGAATAAGGCGGCGCTCTAATTTATCCATACTTTCAGGTTTTGAATCGATTTCCATACGGATAAGGCTTCCTGCTTCATCAATGAGGTCAATTGCTTTATCCGGTAATTGTCGATCGGTGATATAACGATGAGATAAAGTCGCGGCTCCAACGATTGCTGGGTCAGTAATTTCTACACCATGATGCACCTCATAGCGTTCTTTTAAGCCCCGTAAAATAGCAATAGTATCTTCAACAGTTGGCTCATTAACGAGTATCTTTTGGAATCGACGCTCTAAAGCCGCATCTTTTTCAATATATTGGCGATATTCATCTAGGGTAGTCGCACCAATACAATGTAACTCACCACGTGCTAAAGCTGGCTTTAACATATTTCCAGCATCCATTGCCCCTTCAGCTTTACCTGCACCTACCATGGTATGAATTTCATCGATGAAGAGAATAATTTGACCTTCTTGTTTCGCCAAATCATTGAGTACAGCTTTAAGGCGCTCTTCAAATTCTCCGCGGAATTTTGCACCAGCGATTAGCGCCCCCATATCAAGGGATAGCAGGCGTTTATTCTTCAATCCTTCAGGCACTTCACCATTGATGATACGTTGAGCTAGACCTTCTACAATAGCTGTTTTACCGACCCCTGGCTCCCCAATTAAAACAGGGTTATTTTTCGTACGTCGTTGTAGCACTTGAATGGTTCGACGAATTTCATCATCGCGGCCAATGACCGGGTCTAATTTACCTTGCTCGGCGCGTGCAGTTAAATCCAGGGTATATTTTTCTAAGGCTTGGCGTTGTTCTTCCGCATTGGCATCGTTTACCGTTTCGCCTCCACGAAGCTCATTAATGGCATTTTCAATTGCTTTGGGGGCGCCGCCTGCTTGTTTTAATATACGAGCTAAAGAGGAGTTTTCTTCATTAATGACCGCTAAGACAAATAATTCGCTGGAGATAAAATTATCTTTTTTTTGCTGAGCTATTTTGTCCGTAAGGTTCAAGAGTCGATTTAATGAATTGGAGATATGAACATCACCACCAATTCCTGACACTTTCGGGAGTTTATCTAATGCTTGATCCAAAAGGGTTCTTAATAGTGAAATATTTACCCCTGCTTTACTAAGCAATGGTCGGCAACTCCCTCCTTGTTGATCCAATAGCGCTTTCATCAAATGCTCAGGCTCAATGAAGTTATTATCTCCACCTAAGGCTAAAGATTGAGCATCAGCCAAAGCCATTTGGAATTTTGAGGTCAATTTGTCCATTCGCATATTTATTCACCTTATCTTATGGGTGTTATTTCTATCTTATCTACCGTAGAATGGGGATTAATTTAATTATTTCAAGTGATTAATATGACAACAGAAATTTCTTCTAACTCTGATTCTAATCCTGATTCGCAAGCTTTGCTAAATCAAATCATTATAGACTACATAAAAGAACAAAAACGTAAGCGTCGCTGGCGTTGGTTTATGCGAGTAGTGTACTTATTAATAGTTCTTTTTATTGCTTATCAGTTAATGTCTAGTAGTAATGAAGAAAGCGGCGCTAATACAAAACCGCACGTAGGATTAATTGATCTGAATGGTGAAATATTTGATGCGAAGCCAGCTAATGCTGATGATTTTGCAAAGGGAATGGAATCAGCGTATAAAAACTCTGGATTAAAGTCCTTAATCATTCGCATTAACAGTCCTGGAGGTAGCCCAGTCCAGGCAGAGTATATGTTCAATGCTATTAAATATTATCGAACCAAGTATTCCGACATTAAAGTTTATGCAGTCTGTGTTGATTTGTGTGCTTCTGCTGCCTATTACGTAGCCGCTGCTGCGGATGATATTTATGCTAGCCCTGCAAGTATGGTGGGTTCAATCGGGGTTATCTATAGTGGTTTTGGTTTTGTGGATGTAATGAATAAAGTAGGAGTTAGCCGCAGACTACAAACATCAGGGGCTAATAAAGGATTTTTAGATCCATTCTCTCCAGAAACTGATGCGCAAAAACAAAAATTACAGATAATGCTTGATACAGTACATGAGCAATTTATTAGTCGTGTAAAAGAAGGGCGGGGAAGCCGTTTGCATATTGATAATGATACGTTCTCAGGTCTTATGTGGACTGGTGAGCAAGCTTATCCTTTAGGTTTGATTGATGGCTTTGCTAGCAGTGGTCAATTGGCTCGTGATGTTATTAAAATTGATTCATTAATTGACTACACACATAAGCAAAATATTTTTGACCGTGTGACTAAAAATTTAGGTACTGCGATGGCTGACGAATTGCCATCTAGTTTGGGAATGAAGACGGGACTTAGGTAAGTCTTCATGTAGCCCAGCGTAATACGGGTGTTCGTGTCACAATATCCCGTATTACGATTTCGTCTATACGAACTGCAGAGGCTATAAAAGATTAATGGCTGGCGCTGACGGATATTAGCCTATAAAATTATTCGCCGTAAGAAATATGTGTCACCGTGAAATGATGTTCGCCATCACTAACCCGCAAGGTTATGCTATCCCCAACTCTAGCCTTCAATAATGTTTTTGCCAAAGGAGAAATCCAGCTTATTTTTCCTAAGTTAATATCGGCTTCATCCAGTCCTACAATTTTAACCGTATGGGGTTCGTCATTTTCATTAGTGTATTGGACGGTGGCGCCAAAAAATACTTGGGTAAGACCTACTTGAAGTTTCGGGTCGACAATTGCAGCATTTTCTAATTGTTTTGTTAAATAGCGTATGCGCCGGTCAATTTCACGTAAGCGCTTTTTTCCATAAATGTAATCACCATTTTCCGAACGGTCACCATTACTCGCAGCCCAACTAACGACGCTGACAATTTTAGGCCGTTCATTACTAACTAAATCACGTAGTTCAGTTTGCAGCATTGAAAAGCCAATAGGGGTGGTATAATTCTTGATAAGAGCTGATTTATTATTCTTTTTAGTGAAAGGCTTACTCACCACAAACTCCTATTATGATAGTCGTTATGACAGGTCGCGTTGATTATATCACTCTTTATGAGCTGAGAACTCTGGGTTGGGATATTATTTTGCTTTGTACGAAGGCCGTCATTGCGAACGTAGTGACGCAATCTAGTGGCTTCGAGCACTGTGCTTGTTTCATTGCTATGATTCGACTGCCGTTTCCGGAAAATCTGGTTGTGAGCAACCTGGTTACACCATTTTAAGGTAAGTGTTTGACTCATCCAGAATGGCTTACTGCGTTAAATTATAAGTAAGCTGCCTACTTCCAGATTATCTTCGAGTTTTTGAAGAGAGGTGTTTATACGCTGTTTTAGCTGATTGATGTCTTGAGTTCTTACTTCCAATAAAGTGATTATAGCGGCTAAATCTGTACTGCTACCACCTGCTTTGGTTCCTCGTCCTCCCTCGCCATAAGTCCACAAGGGCCTATATTTCAAGGCATATGTGTTGCCAGTGATAGCAAAACTTGAACCTAAGCCAGCCATCGCAGTAGAGGAGAACCAGACATCAACTTCTTCAGTCACAAGATTATGGAATCCTAGGGTACGCTTGAAAGTTGGTTCTGTAAAAGAATGCTCGCCATCAAATCGTTTATCGGGATCACAGTAATGCTGGGCAACATGGGCCGGAAGAGTGCGCTGAGCACTGCCTACTTCTTGGCACCAATAATTATCCATCACATCCCATGCTTCATTTGTTGCCCAATCTGCACGCTTAGTAGTATATTCTATTAATGCATTGATTAGTGATGAAAAGTTATAGTGTTTTTCTTGATAAGACGTATTTTCGAGAGAGTAGCAAACACCTTGTTGTTCATGGTTAAGCAATTGTTTTTGTAAAGAGAGCCTTATTTCTTCCCCTTGTTCATTTTGGGGTAGGCAATCCAGCATCATGGTGCACATATAGCGAGTGTCCAATGCCCATAATGCATATTGAAATGGGGAGATGTTTTTAAAGGTTCTTCCTGAGTAATCGGTCACAGTCCCTGCTTGCATGAGGAGTTCAGGGTATTGTTTCAGTATTTTCTCGGCATTTTCTTGATTCCCATGGGCAACGCTTGAGAGTAAGGCGTTGAATAGTCGACGGGGTTGGAACAGACTATAAGCTTCTCTCGAAACCAACGAGAGTGCTGATTTACCTTGTTCATGCGGAGGCTTATTTTTTACTTCGGAGAGATTTTGGCCAATTTTACCACCCATCACTTTACATAAATCAGTCAATTGATGATCGGAGTTAGTAAGATTTTTTGATTTTTCTATGTGATTACGTTCCGATGGGGAATAGCTAAAAAAATCTGGGGTTATGTTCATTAGCTTAAAGATCAAGCTATTTTGGTTAAATTTATAGTAAGTTAGATAATCCATATTGCTTGTAGCTGGTGTCGTTTGATTCAAGATTTGCCGTAGGACATAAATTTTTTTATCTACAGGTTTTACAATGTAGTTGATAATAGGAATATAGCTTAAGAAATTACGAGCTATAATGGTCGTTGTCCACGGGAGTGTTTCATCAAGGCATTGGAATAACGAAGAGTAGAGACGCATAATTTTTCTCAACAAGTAAGCTGATTAATTATACATTTTATTTATTGGTTGAACAATATGCTGACTTGGTAGTGTAGGTATCTAATATAAAAGGGTGGAAAACCTGGTTGCTAGCAACCAGGCTACATTATTTTAAAAAGCCTTATCTTAACGCTGGGGAGATTGTTTGTAATAGCGCTTTAAAGACTTTTGGTGTTCCTGCTACCACATCACCATATTTTAAGAAGTCTTCACCGCCTTGAACATCGCTGATTAAACCCCCTGCCTCTCTAACGATTAACGAACCAGCAGCAACATCCCAAGGGCGTAAGCCTAATTCCCAAAAGCCGTCAATACGGCCACTGGCAACGTAAGCTAAATCAAGAGCTGCGGAACCTGTTCTTCTTACTCCGGCACATTTACCAAAGAGGGCTTCAAATGCAGGTAAATAGCGCTGGCCTATGCTTGCGTCACGAGAAGGGAAGCCTGTTCCTAAAAGTGAGGCACTTAATTGTGTTTGATTTGATACACGAATTCTACGGTCGTTCAAGCGTGCTCCGCGTCCACGGCTGGCGGCAAAGCATTCATGACGTAATGGATCGTAGATAACCCCGTGTTCTATTCGGCCTTTAATTCTTAAAGCAATTGAAAC
This sequence comes from Legionella sp., assembly GCF_965140895.1. Lineage (GTDB taxonomy): Bacteria > Pseudomonadota > Gammaproteobacteria > Legionellales > Legionellaceae > Legionella. The sequence continues at coordinate 20,894 of NZ_CBCSKT010000032.1, forward strand.
TGAAAAAAATGGGAACCCATGCAGGTAGTTCGACGTACCATCTAAAGGATCAATGATCCACACAGCATCCTCATCAGTACCTTCTTGCATTCCACTTTCTTCAGCCATAATTCCATGATCTGGATAAGCCTTGCGGATGGCATTAATAATTACCTGTTCCGCTTTAATGTCTACTTCACTAAAGAAATCATTAGGTGCTTTAGAAGTTACTTTGAGATGGTCCACTTGCTCCATGTGGCGAATAATAATTTCCCCGGCTTGACGTGCCGCATTCACTGCAATATTTAAAAGTGGTTCCATGGATTTCTCGTTGAATTTACAAAACCGGTGATTCTAGCATATTTTTTTTGTACAAAGGTAACTCTTTTCACTTACATGATGCCTTAATAGGATTCAGCTAGGTGCAAAAGCACTTAAATGATATCATATACGTCTCTTTTGCATTAAGTTAAATCGCCTTTATGAATTTAAGTTCAATTCGTATCATTTTAGTTGGTACATCACATCCGGGTAATATTGGTTCAACTGCTCGTGCAATGAAAACCATGGGTCTAAACTCACTTTATCTGGTTAGTCCTAAGTCTTTTCCCGACATGAAAGCGCGTGAAATGTCTGCTGGGGCTGATGATCTTTTAGAAACTGCAGTGGTTACTGAAACACTGGATGAAGCTTTAGTAGGCTGCCAGCTAATTTTAGCGACCAGTGCAAGACCCCGTGGGCTGTCTTTGCAGGGATTAACCCCGTCTGAAAGTGCTGAATTGGTAAGCAAGCAAGCGGATACAACCCAAATTGCTATTGTATTTGGACGTGAGTATGCAGGCCTTACTAACGAAGAACTGCTAAAATGTCATTATCATATACATATTCCCAGTAATCCTGAGTACAGTTCGCTTAATTTATCTCAGGCAGTGCAGATTGTTGCTTATGAATTACGTATGAAGTTGTTAGCGCCTAAGGCGGAAGTTTCTTTACGTGCAGCTGATGACTTCGCTACAGCTGATGAAATTGAACAATTTTATGAGCACTTAAGAGAAGTGTTTATTGAAATTAAGTTTTTAAAAGAAACAAACCCACGACGCTTAATGCAGCGTGTAAGACGTTTGTTTAATCGGGTGAATCTGGAAAAGATGGAAGTTAGTATTTTACGGGGTATGTTAAGTCAGGTACAAAAGTCACTGGAATGGGCTAGCAAACGAGGTAAGAGTGAAGAAGGAAATTAAGGTCCCTATTTATCTGGATTATATGGCAACAACTCCCGTGGATCCGCGGGTGGTTGAACGCATGTTGCATTTTTTAGGTCCTGATGGTGATTTTGGAAATCCTTCATCAATTACTCATGACTTTGGTCGTAGGGCGGCTCAGGCCGTAGAGCTGGCTCGTAGTCAGATTGCTGAGGTGATTCATGCTTCTCCTCAAGAGATTGTTTTTACTTCTGGAGCTACAGAGGCTGATAATTTAGCGATTATCGGAGCGGCACATTTTTATCAGAACAAAGGTAAACATGTAATTACTATGAGCACGGAGCATAAAGCTGTTCTGGATAGTTTTCATCGCTTAGAGAAGGATGGTTTTCAAGTCACTTATCTTGAGCCTCAAGCTGATGGTTTACTCAATTTACAGCAATTGGAGCGTGCTTTACAACCCGATACCATCCTGGTGTCGATTATGCACGTGAATAATGAAATTGGTGTGATTCAAGATATTGCCGCCATTGGTGAGCTATTGAAAGGTAAGGGCATTCTTTTTCATGTGGATGCCGCACAAAGTGCAGGACGTCTCGCTATTGATTTAAGTACACTTCCCGTCAATTTAATGTCATTTTCGGCCCATAAATGCTATGGACCTAAAGGAGTTGGGGCTTTATACGTTCGTCAACGCCCTAGAGTGCGTTTACAACCGCAAACTTTTGGTGGTGGGCATGAACATGGGTTACGCTCAGGTACATTGGCAACGCATCAAATTGTTGGTATGGGTGAAGCATTCGCATTATCTGAACGTACACGTGAAGAAGAGCAAGCAAGCCTTTTACAGTCTCGCCAACGATTATGGGATGGAATTAAACATTTACCCGGAATTCAACTCAACGGCCATGAGCAACAACGTGTTGCGGGTAATTTGAATATCAGTTTTAAAGGATTGGATGGTGATTCTTTATTCCTCGCTTTGAGTGATTTGGCGGTATCTACTACTTCAGCCTGTAGTGCGGCAAGTATCCAGCCTTCTTATGTCTTAAAGGCGATAGGCTTATCTGATGAGTTAGCTCAAAGTTCGATTAGATTGTCTTTAGGGCGTTTTACCCTGGAGAAAGAGGTAGAGCATGCGATCGCTGTGATTAATGCTCAAGTGCTTCATTTACGTAATATATCCCCATTATGATGTATAATAAAACAGTTCTAGATTATTTTTTTTCACCTGCGCATGTAGGTATTATTGATTTAAATGACTATACCGTTGTTGTTAAAAACAATCAAAAAAAGCAAGGAACTATTGAGCTTTATATGCAATGCGGACAGGACAGGGTGATTCAGCGTATTTGTTTTAAAACGAATGGAAATCCTTATCTTATTGCTGGTTTAGAGTGGTTATGCAGGCAGATAGAGGGTAAGTTAATCGATGAATTACCGTCAATTGATTATCAGTTATTGGTAAATGTGTTGAATATACCTGTAACTCAATATCCATTGGCTTTACGAATTTTTAGTGTTTTTAAAGAAACGTTAATTTTAATGAATAACAAGTTGCTTCCAAATGAGCAGCATACCTAGAGGTACTATAATGAGTGTAGTAATGCAACATGCAGTAAATGAGCCGACACCAGAAATCAGTTTCACTGAATCAGCAATAAAACACTTAATTTCCTATTTACAAAAGAATACTGGACATGCAGGTGTGCGTTTGTCAGTTAAAAAAACTGGATGTTCGGGGTTTTCTTATGTCGTTGATTACGTTCATGCTCCTGAACCGGGTGATTTAGTAATGCGGTTGAATGAGAATTATGTGGTTTGCGTTGATAAGGCAAGTTATCCTTTTCTTCGAAATATGAATGTTGATTATGTAAAGCAGGGATTAAATTATAAATTTATTTTTAACAATCCAAATCAAACAGGACAATGCGGCTGTGGAGAGAGTTTTACTGTTGAATAGTCTCCCTCGCATTTTATTAATGCCTTCCTGACCCAAAAACAGCAGTTATTGCGAACAAAATGAAGCCGCCTAGGGTTATAGTGCCACGAACTCTTGGGTTGCTTCATCACCGTGCTTCTCGCAATGACAGGATATTATTTGACGTTTTATTCTTGCATTTAAATCACATCGCGGTCATTGCGAACGAAGTGAAGCAACCCACGGTTCAGTGCTTCGATCTTTGGAATTGCTCGATGACTACATTTTTTTAATCCACGTTACAATTTATTATAAATAATAAATCAATTCATTGATCTCCTGTTTTGCCGGTAACAATTGCACCCTGAGCGCCATGTTAGTGCATTGCGTTTTATTGAGATCCAACTAGTATATTCCTTGGTCTAGGGTAATTCTTATTAAGATTTTAACTGAGGATGTAATTTTTCCTCCCTCCCCCTCTATCTGATCAGTAATTAATCAAATCTTAAGGGAACCTTAAGGTTCCCTTAAGGAATGATAGTAATTATTCATTACAAAACAGACGGTTAGTATAAAAAAAATCCTTAATGAACATAATAGGTGAAATTAAATAGTGAAATAACCTTGGGATTTGGAGCGTTAAGTGATAAAATTTTTTATCTTAATATTTCCTTAATAAATGAATATCATTAAAACAATGTTTACACTCTTTGGGATGTTTGATACTATATAGACCATGGTGTTCAGTGAGAGAGTCTACTGAGCATAATTTATTTGTTAATTTGTACTGGGAGACTTAAATGAGTACAGAAGTTATGGTGCAAAGCAGCGAGTCGCTTTCGCATCAAGTCATACATGCTGTAAAGAACTATTTAACTACTGTTAATAATAAAGATGCTAACTTGAACTTATATCAATTAATCGTTGAAGAAGTTGAAGCACCTTTATTCAGAACTGTTATGGAATTAACTCGTTACAATCAATCTAAAGCTGCTCGTGTTTTAGGCGTAAGCCGTGGTACTTTGCGTACTAAGCTAAAGCGTTATTTTGATGATGAGTTCATCGGTACTCGCGATTTCTAATTAGATATTGCGTGAGAAGTTGTAGTTTTTTGTGGTTTTTTCGTATAAAGCACTCATTATGGTGGCCTTTAGCTAAGCACTCTGCTACTATTGGTAACAGAGTTGGTTAGACAATCGCTCCTTGCTTCGGTGGGGGGAGGAAAGTCCGGGCTCCATAGGGTAGAGTGCCAGGTAACGCCTGGGAGGCGTAAGCCTACGGAAAGTGCCACAGAAAATATACCGCCTCTTCGGAGGTAAGGGTGAAATGGTGCGGTAAGAGCGCACCGCGCGTTTGGCAACAGACGTGGCAGGGAAAACCCCACTCGGAGCAAGACCAAATAGGAATCCACTTGACTACAATGTCATGACGTGCGACCCGTACGGGATTCGGGTAGGTTGCTTGAGGCATGTGGTGACGCATGTCCCAGATGAATGATTGTCCAAGACAGAACCCGGCTTATCGACCGACTCTTCTTTTTTCTTCGTTCATATAATCATTGTGTTGTTGTTACGTTGGGCTGCAAAGCCCAACGGTGAATATGGTTATTTTTCTTTATTTATAAAAATTCCTAAGAATATTAGTAATTGCTTATGTTAATTGCAATCTTATTTGTGCCGTTTCAGGAAACCTGGTTGCAAGCAACCAGGTAAATTTAAGGGCGGCTCATCCAGTCAGGTGTTTTTTCAACAATGTATTAATTAACTCAGGATTTGCCTGGCCTTTTGTTTGTTTCATTATTAGCCCTACAAAAAAGGCTAACAGGCGTTCCTTTCCTGCTCGATACTCAGCGGTTTGCTCTGGGAATTGCAGAAGTAGGGAGGCAATCATTTCTTCTAAGCCTGCGGTATCATCAACTTGTTGATAACCCTCTTGCTCAATAAGTGCATCGATGTCTTCTTCGCCTTCCCATAATAATGCAAACAAGGAACGCGCATTGGTTAATGAAATACTATCCTCATGCAATTTATCTAAGAGCTGTGCCATCGTTTTTGCTGAAACTTGAAGGGTTTCAAAATTTAAATTCTCGTTATTTAATGCGGCCGCGTACTGACCTTTTAACCAGTTAACAATCATTTTTTCCGTGGCTTGGCTCAGCGCTTTTATTTCTTTATAGAAATGATAGATTGCTGGTGCTGAAAGCAGAAAATCAATGTCATCACTTTTTAGATTTGGGATCTGATTTAATTGTGCGCGGATTTTACCGGGTAAGTCAGGTATTTTCCCTTTTATTTCAGCAATCTGATAACGGGTGATTTGAATTGGCAATAAATCAGGATCAGGAAAATAACGGTAATCATTTTCATTTTCTTTTTGACGTAAGGTATGCGTGCTGTTGGTTTCTGGATTATAAAGACGGGTTTCTTGTTTTACTTTCTCTCCACATTCCAATAAATCTTGATGCCTTAACTCTTCATAAGCAATAGCTTTTTCAATATAACGAAATGAGTTTAGATTTTTTAATTCCGTACGAGTCCCTAAAATAGTAGAACCTTTGGGTTTTAAGGAAAGATTCACATCGCAGCGAAATGATCCTTCTTGCATATTTCCATCACAAATTCCTAAAAACTGGACTAATTGATGCAAGGTTCTTAAATAGCTGATGGCTTCTTGTGCTGAATACAGACAAGGGGCGGTTACTATTTCTAATAATGGGGTGCCTGCTCGGTTCAAATCAATGCCACTAAAACCTTGATGCACACCATGTAAGGATTTTCCCGCATCTTCTTCTAAATGAGCACGAATAATTTCCACTTCGTGCTCACTGCCATCACCTAGAGTAATTTTAAGTACACCGTTACTCACAATAGGTTTTTGAAATTGACTGATTTGATACCCTTTAGGTAGATCGGGATAAAAATAGTTTTTACGCTCAAAAATGGATTGATCATTAATATCTGCCTGAATAGCTAGGCCGAATTGAATCGCCATAGTGACTGCCTCTTGATTCAATACCGGCAAAACCCCAGGAAAACCTGCGTCAATCAAGCAGGTTTGGGTATTGGGTGCCGAACCAAAAGCAGTAGAGGCGCCAGAAAAAAGCTTGGATTTTGTTTTAAGTTGGACATGTACCTCAAGTCCAATTACTGTATCCCATTCCATAGTTTACCTCTATTGCTTTGGTTTGGCTTGATGCCAATCAGTATGTTGTTGGTAATGATGTGCTGCATTCAGTAGAAGCCCCTCACTAAAAGGCTTACCCATTAATTGCATGCCAATAGGTAAGCCTTTAGCAAAGCCTGCAGGAATAGATATTGCGGGAATGCCGGCAAGATTAGCCGCGACAGTAAAGACATCAGCCAGATAGTTTTGAATCGGGTCGGCGATTTTTTCGCCTAATTTAAATGCGGTTGTTGGCGTAGTTGGACCTAGAATCACATCAACGGAGCGGAGCGTGGTGAGTAGTTCTTCTTGAATTAAACGGCGAATTTTTTGCGCTTGTAAATAATAGGCATCAAAATAACCTGAAGAGAGAACGTGAGTACCTGTAATAATACGGCGTTTTACTTCAGCACCAAAGCCCTCGCTGCGTGAACAGCGGATCAATTCATTCAGGTTCGTTGCTTTAGTACTACGATGACCGAAACGCAGTCCATCATAGCGGGATAAATTAGATGAGGCTTCTGCACAGGCAACTACATAGTAGCAGGGCACCCATAAGGATTGTAGCTTCAAATCAAGAGGAATGATTTCTGCGCCCAGGCGTTCATAGATTGTAACGGCCTCGTGTATGGCTTGTTGAATTTCAGGCTCTACCTGAGGTTGAAAGAAACAAGAGGGTAAGCCAATTTTTAATTTCCCTAAAGGTTTATTTAATTCGCCTTCATAGTTAGGAATCGTAGTTTCTACAGAGGTGGAATCTTTATTATCAAAACCTGAAATAGCCTGTAAAACCAAAGCTAAGTCTTCAGCGCTACGAGCCATTGGACCGCCTTGATCTAGGCTTGAGGCATAGGCAACCATTCCAAAACGTGAAACTAAGCCATAGGTTGGTTTAAGGCCACTTATTCCACAAAAGGCTGCCGGTTGGCGTATGGAGCCACCCGTATCGGAACCAATAGAGAAGGGGACTAAACCTGCTGCAACAGCTGCTGCTGAACCACCAGAAGAACCACCAGGAACTCGCTTTTTATCCCAAGGATTTTTTACAGCAGAGAAATAACTGTTTTCATTGCTGGAACCCATGGCAAATTCATCCATATTGGTCTTGCCAACTAAAATGGCACCACACTCTTTTAATTTTGTTGCAAGAGTTGCTTCATAAGGTGATTGAAAATTTGCCAACATTTTTGAGCCGCAGGTTGTGGTCATCCGCTGAGTGCAAAATAAATCTTTAAGCGCCATTGGAATTCCAGTAAGCGCATGGGCATTACCTTGTCGTAATTGCAGATCGGCTTGTTGCGCATTCTTTAATGCAAGTTCCTCATCCAGACTAATAAAGGCGTTCAATTCTTGATGCTTATTGATTTGTGTCAGGTAGTGCTGGGTGAGTTCAACACTGGATAGTTTTCCTTGATGGAGTGCTTCAGATAATTGTTTTACCGCGAGTTGTTCCATGGTTATTTGTCCTGTTCAATAACTTGGGGGACTAAATAAAGATCATCCTCAAACAAAGGTGCGATGGCTTCTAGCTCTGCCAAGCAGCTTTCTTCCGTAATGGTATCAGGTCTTAATCGTTGTTGTAAGGCAAATGGGTGGAATAATGGGGAAACATTGGTGGTATCGACCGAACGTAATTGCTCCACAAAGTCCATGATTTCATTAACTTCTTGTATGAGTTGAGGAGTGTGATCCGTATCTGTATCCAGATACGCGAGTTGTGCGATTTTTTCTAGTTCTGTAGGTGTGATGGTCATGATGAACAATGTCCAAATAGAGAAACAGCTTATTATAGCGAGGATATATGAAGTTACAAATATAATATGGCCATTCTATAGTGTTGTCATATGCTTTATCGACAACAGAATTACCGCAGCTTGACCGTGGTAATTCGTAGTGGGCATCAGGCCCTCCTTTCGATGCACTAATCAATTCAAATAACTAATTTTTATGTTAAATAGGGAAACTCTGCACGCAGTAGCTGTAATACCTCTTCTTGCTTCTCCTTACTTTTAACAATCAACAAAACAGTATCATCCCCGGCAATGGTCCCTAAAATCCCCGAGTTCTTATTGCTTTGCATCGAAAATGAGACGTATTTCTTATCAAGATAATAAGCAAGACTATTGGCATTACCTGGATGAGTATGCAAAACGATTAATCCAAAATCAGAAACCTGTATGTTCAATACCAACGGCAGATTGGGAATATTAAAATCTACAACTTGATAAATACCAGCAACTTTAGCGATTTTTAATTTTTTTAAACGACGGGATAGGGTTGCTTGGGGGATAGTATACCCTCGTTCCGTTAGACTCTTTTGTAAATCGCTCTGTTCGGAAATTTGTTCTTTTTGCACAATATTTAATATATGTCCGTCGAGAAGTGCATCTTGGCTCATGATATCCCTAAATTGAATATGTAATCATTTTTAAGAAATTATATTCAATTGTGCTTGACATGACAAGTCTCGTTTTGTTAAATTCTTAAAACGGATAAAATTTGGATTTGTATTCATATGAAAAAGATAATTAATATAATGCTCATTAGTTTTGCTCTTGTTGTTTCATGGTGCTATGCCTATATTCCAGAAGAAAGCAAGACATTTATTCATTTTGCCACCTCCGCAGAATATCCACCTTTTGAATATAATGAACGTGGTGAAATTAAAGGTTTTGATATCGATTTGGCACGTTTAATCGCAAAACAACTCGGTAAAGAAGTTGTTTTTGACAGTATGCAATTTAGCAGCATTTTACCAGCTCTGAGCATGGGGCAGGTGGATGCAGCCATATCGACACTCACAATTACCGAACAACGAAAAAAGAATTTTGACTTTAGTATTCCTTACTATTTTGAAAGTCTCGCGGTTGTTTATTCGCAGCAACAGCCCATTAAAAATGTAGCTCAGCTTGCGAATAAAAAAATTGCGGTGCAATTAGGTAGTACCATGGAGATTTGGTTAAAGAATAATATTCCTAATGCCACGCTGCTGGTTATGGATAATAACAATCAAGCTATTGCTGCTTTAAATGCAGGGCATGCTGATGCGGTTGTGGTGGATGGAGCTCAAGGCGTGTCCTTTAGCCAGAAAAACCCTGGTTTAGCGTTTACAGTAATTTCTAAGTCCAATGATGGCTACGGTTTGGCCTTGAAAAAGAATTCTCCGTTAACTCATGAAATCAACAAGGCATTACAACAGCTTGAGCAAAAGGGGGAGCTGGCCAAACTCAAGCAAAAATGGTTTGGAGGTGCTTAATGAATGAGTTGAAGCAAAATATCCTGTTTATCGGTGATGGGGTCATGATGACCCTTACACTTCTAATTGGTGGTCTCTTGATTGGCGCTTTATTGGGTACTACTTTGGCTTTATTGCGTCATCAAGGCATTGCAAAGCCAATAATTAATGGATTTATTTCCATTATGAGAGGGACGCCCATGATTTTGCAATTAAGTTTTGCATACTTTGCAGTCCCTGTTCTGATTAGTTTCAAGCCGAATATTTTAATGGCAGGTTTATTAACCTTTGGTTTGAACAGTTCTGCTTATGTGGCTGAAATTTTAAGGGCTGGAATAGAGAGCTTACCAAAAGGGCAATTTGAAGCAGCAAAAACCTTACAGATTTCTGGTTTTTACTTGTGGAAAGACATCATTTTACCGCAAGTGATAAAGAATATTTTTCCAGCATTTATTAATGAAACAATCACCTTACTTAAAGAAACGGCATTGATTGCAACGATTGGGGGTATGGATGTTATGCGTCGAGCTCAATCTGTTGCGGCGGAGCAATTTACTTATTTTGTTCCTTTATGCATCGCGGCGGCTTACTACTATGGATTAGTTTTATTTATTGAATATTTAGGCAAGAAAATTGAGTCAAAGGGGGCGCCATGCTAACGATAAACAATGCATGTAAGCATTTTGGTTCTTTACCTGTATTAAATGGGATTAGTCTAGAAATTGAATCGCAAACAGTGTTAGGGCTGGCAGGGTCTTCGGGAGGTGGAAAATCTACCTTATTACGTTGTCTGCAAGGGTTAGAAACTTTGGATTCGGGAAGCATTAACTACTGCGGAAAAAGTGGTTTTATGTTTCAGGATTTTCAATTGTTTCCGCATATGACGGTATTGCATAACCTAATTTATGCGCCCAGTTTGCAAGACAAGGCCGTAAACCATGAATCTCAGGCTCAAAGCTTACTTCAACGTTTAGGAATTAGTGATAAATCAGGCTCTTATCCGCAACAGCTTTCGGGCGGACAAAAGCAGCGTGTTGCGTTAGCGAGGTGTTTGATGATGCAACCGGCTTTATTACTTTGTGATGAACCTACATCGGGTTTGGACTTAGCAACGATTGATGAGGTCATTTACTTATTAAATTCGGTTAAATCTTTAGGTGTGACAATGGTAATTGCCTCACATGACCTTGATTTCCTTAGCAAAATGGCTGATCGCCTAGTGGTTTTGAAAGAGGGAAAAATTGTTGCGGATGTACTATCTAAAAATTTGGCTGAGCCCATTTCGTATTTAAAACATTATTATCAGGAGTAAATCATGGCTGAATCCATCCAAAAAATTGTACTGGCTTATTCTGGTGGACTTGATACCTCAGTAATGATTCCATGGTTAAAGGAACATTATCAACAAGCAGAGATCATTGCGGTGATTTGTGATCTTGGCCAAAGTGAGGATTTATCTGCAATTAAAGAAAAGGCAATTCGCAGTGGAGCATCTAAAGCTTATCTAATTGATGTACAGGAAGAGTTTGTCGATAATTATCTGTGGAAGTTAGTCAAAGCGGGTGCTCTCTATGAAAATCAGTACATTCTTGGAACCATTTCCAGACCATTGATTGCTCAGAAGTTAGTTGAAATCGCCCAGCAAGAACAAGCCGAAGCCGTGGCACATGGGGCTACGGGCAAAGGGAATGATCAGGTGCGATTTGAATATACGATTAAAGCTTTGTCGCCTGAGCTTAAAATCATTGCTCCTTGGAGAGTTTGGTCAATTAAATCCAGACAAGAAGCTATTGAGTATGCCAAGTTACATGATATTGATGTGCCTGTCACGCCTAAATCTCCATACTCAAGGGATCATAATGCTTGGTATATTTCCCATGAAGGTGGCGTTTTGGAAGATCCTGCTCAACCTATGCCTAATGACTTATTATTAATGACCGCTTCTTTAGAGCAAACTCCCGCGACTCCTGAGTCGATTAGTATTGGTTTTGAGCAAGGAATACCTGTTGCCTTAAATTCCAAAATAATGTCGCCTGTAGCTTTATTAGCTGAGCTTAATAAAATCGCAGGGAAACATGGCATCGGTGTAGCGGATCTTGTTGAAAATAGATTGGTGGGGATGAAAATTAGAGGAGTGTATGAAGCGCCTGCTGCTGCGGTTTTATATAAGGCACATTTAATGCTCGAAAGCTTGTGTATGGACAGGGCCACACTACATTTAAAACAATCTTTACAACAGACTTATGCCAATATGGTGTATGAAGGACGTTGGTTTTCACAAGCCAAAAAAGCTTTGGATGCACTAATTGATGTAACGCAACAACATGTAACAGGAATAGTTAACTTGCAACTATTTAAAGGGAATATGATTCCTCATGGCATGAAATCACCCTTTAGTTTACATGAGCCAGCTTTAGCTACCTTTGAAGAAGATTGCGTTTATAATCAATTTGATGCTGAAGGGTTCATTAACTTATTTTCTTTATCCGCTAAAATATATGGTATGGTCCATAAAGGGGAAGTTTTATGAGTCACAAAACTTGGGGCGGACGTTTTAGTAAAGAGCTTGATCCACGGGTGATGCATTTTAATGCATCATTAGCTTTTGACCGAGTACTTTATGTTCATGATATTGCTGGAAGTCAGGCCCATGCGACGATGCTCGCGCAGCAAGGGCTTATTTTATACAGTGAGGCTGAATTAATTTGTCAGGCACTTGCTGAGATTGGCTATGCTATAGAGCATGGTCTTCAAAAATTTGATGAGTCCTGTGAAGATATTCACATGTTCATTGAGCAACTATTGATTGCAAAGATTGGCGATGTGGGGAAAAAACTTCACACAGGTAGAAGTCGCAATGATCAGGTGGCTCTTGATTTACGGCTGTATGTGCGTGATGCCGGAGAGTACATCGGTGCTTTATTGAAGGATTTGAATACGGTATTGGGGGATTTGGCTATACAACATGCCAATGCAAAAATGCCAGGATATACACATTTACAACAAGCACAGCCTATTTCTCTTGGTCAGTATTTTGCGGCCTATTTTTCTATGTTTCAACGTGATTTAAGCAGAGTGGCTGATTGGCATGTCCGTATGAATTACTCGCCTTTGGGAGCTGGGGCTTTGGCTGGAAGTAATTTACCCTTGGATCGCGATTGGACCGCGAAAACATTGGGTTTTTCTGGTGTTATTGAAAATACATTAGATGCAGTAAGTGATCGTGATTTTGTAATAGAGTTTTGTTCGCTTGCCTCAATTATTATGATGCATTTGTCACGTTTGGCTGAAGATTTAATTTTATGGGCGACTCAAGAGTTTGGCTTTATCACCCTTGATGATGCTTTTGCTACGGGTTCGTCTTTAATGCCGAATAAGAAAAATCCTGATGTCTTGGAGTTAATCCGCGGCAAAAGTGGCAGGGTATTTGGACATTTAATGGGTATTTTAACCATAATGAAAGGATTACCGCTGGCATATAATAAAGACATGCAAGAAGATAAAGAATGTTTATTTGATACGGCAACCACGCTTACCGCGTGTCTGCAAATCATTGCTCCTTTTTTACAAAGTATTCATTTTAATACCGGGTTGATGCAAGAAAAAGCAAGCAGTGGTTATCTTGATGCTACTGAAGTTCTGGAATCCTTAGTGTTAAAAGGTATTCCATTTCGTGATGCCCATCATCAAGTAGGCCTTTGGATTAAAGAAGCAATAGAAAAGAAATGCTCATTAGCTGAGATAGTAAAGACTAAGGATATTAAATAAGAGCTAAATAAAGGCTCATAATTAAATCCAGTTTTCATTTGCAGTAAAAGCTATAGTTAGCCAACGTCTTGGCGAGTCTTCTCCAATAGCCAATGCGATTTCATTACGAATTTCATCCAAGGTTTCAATGCTTGAAATTGGAAAATTCATGGGTAGTACTATATGTATTTCAATAAACTGTGCACGTCCTATTTTTGCAACGTAGCTTGTATAGGTTTTGAAATTACGCTGTTTTATAAGCTGCTCTAAAAAATCTCTTATTTTTTCATCAAGCTCCAAGGGGGCCATGCGAAATATGTCTCGCAGCGCATCTCGGACCGTGGCCATAGGCACAAAAATCAAACAAGCAGTAAGACTCGCCAAAATAAGGGGGTCGATGTAGGGGGTAAAATATCCGTAGACCCCACCATGCAACAATGCGGCGATACCAAACGCCAATAGGAGCGATGAGGAGATCAATCCAGACATTAGCCAACTTTGAATGTCTAATCGTAAGAATTCGGACTTGATTTTTCGGTTTGTTTTAATCAAGTAAAAATACATGCCGGTGGATAAAAAAAAGACCAAAAGAGCAAACACAAATGCCCAATCAAAATTCAACTCATGTCCACCAGACATTAAACTGCCTATGGCATTTATCATCGCATAAGCACAAAGAAGTATTAGAATACTACCATTCAAAACAAGAACCATAGGTTCAATATGCCAGTAACCGTATTGAAATCTCCGGTCCCCTGTTCTTGTTAAAAGACGGGCAACAAAAAAGGCCAAGGTTGACATAACGGTATCAACCATATTAAACATACCGTCAAAGACAATAGCCAATGAACCCGACAATAGCCCAAATAAAATACCTACCACCGCTAAGATAAAGGTAACAGCTATTGATATTTTAAGCGCTCGCCGTTCATGACGCCCCTCGTGTATTTGCATTTGAGTGATATCCTGATGTTAAAAAATGCTTATCTTTGTATATTATTGCTTCAAAAGTTCTTGGTAAATCTATAAGCTTGTATTCGTAGGGTCCTTCACATAATAACAACTTCTTTTTTCTAATTATTGCGGTAAGTTTTTTTGCTGGGTTTAGACAAATCAGTTTATTTTACGCACATTAACGTTGTGTTCGTTTGATTCTGCACTTTGGCGGGAATAATGGAGCAATACTTTTTTGCTGCAAACTCAGAATCAATTCATCATTAGGAAACAAAATGTGTTTTAGTTAATTGAGCTCCTGTCTTATTTGCATTAGACTTTTTTGTTGGCAGTAGGCTCATTTTCGATAATATGATTACTAGCCTCATTATATCATTGTTTTCTCAATGATGGGATATTGCACGCATCAGTAATCCGTTTTTTTGTTGAAGTAATAAGGATTTTTATTTAAATTTAATTGCTGAAACACTTGAGTACGCGCGTCTGGATGATCTTATTGAATTCCTACTAAAAGCACCTTAGCGCGAGCATTATCAATAGAAAATTCATTGATTTTTCTGAAATTTGTTCTTGATTAATTGCTTGCGCTAAATTTGCACACAATAATACTGCGTTTTTTACAACGTATATGAACCATCCTTTATTGCAAGCTAATTTTTTTAGAAAGTTATTGATAATAGTTGCTGTCGTATATTCGATGGAGCCAGTATTATATAATGCAATTTACAGATGCTTCATCACTTTCAACGGTTCTTTTAGGAATAAATTTCTTAAAGAACTGAAAAATATTAGTTGGTAAAGAATTATTTCCTGATGTATTTGTTGAGGAGGAACGCTTATTTTTCTCTTCTTTTTCTATAATAAGTTGCTTAATACAATTTGATTTAACTGACGCTGGGGCAAGGAATGACAAAATTGTAGCAACGTTATCTGCAGGCAAAGGCTCCGCAGCCTTATTTGTTCTTCCTTTTGTAGCAAAAGAAATCATGGGTGCTAAAGCTCTGGAAAAATTGGATTCTCCATTGTCTCTCCAATTAAAACGTTCCGGTTCCTTAACATGGTTTTGCAAGGTGCTAAAGAAATTATCTGTTGTTTGTACCTTCTTAAATAATTTATTTTTTTCAACGTTGATATTTTTTACATGAATAGGTATCGCACTTAAAATTTCAATCACTTCACTGTGTTTCTTTTTATAAAATTTGTTATCACCTAAAGAAATGGACGTAACATGCTTTGGAAAAATAGCAAAGGCCTCCTTTAATTTGGAGGTATCCATTTCCCCAAAGCCATTATTACTCAAATTAATAGAAGTTATGTGAGAAGGAATCGCTTCAAACAGTCGTGATAAGTCCCGTGCTTTAATTAGATAAAGGTTATTAGAGCTAAAATTCAGTGTCGTAACTCCTTTGGGAAGAGAATGCATAAATCTGATTAATGAGTCAATGCCTCTTCTAACAAGGAGCATCCCACTAAAATCAAGCATCTCTACCGTCTCAGGAATAGTACTCAGGATTTTTTCCAATTCATCATCATTTTTATTATCAAAACCAGGAACTAGCCCAAAGTATTCATTTAATTTTTCTTGCTGAAAATTATTATAAAAATTATCTGCAGAGAAACTTAGCGAAGTTAGGTGTTTGGGAATATTCTTCATTAGAGCGATTAATATTGTTGTTTCTATTCTGCTCAGGCCATTTCGTTCTAAATTTAGAGTAGTTACATTAACAGGAATCGACTGGAAAATTTCAATGAATCTATCATCCGTGCTTTTTTCGTGTAAATAATTTCCACCAAGATTAAGGGATTTTAAATGATCTGATAACTGAGCAATCGCCTGAATTAATTTGTCGGTCGATATTATATCTAGTCGGTTATCACTTAAGTTCAGCTCACTAATGTTACCGAGATTACCTTGACCTTGATTCGTCTCAGAAATAAAAATTAATTCAAAATCAGCTTTTCTTAAATAAAGTTTGTTATCTCTTAAATCAAGAGCATGCAGCTTATCTCTATTCGCCAGTGTAGTCAGAATCGCTGACAGAGCAGTGGCACTTTTATGCCCCAGATTATTTCCATCCAAATGAATACGAGTGATATTCGTATGAAGCCCACTTAAAGCTTGAATCAATTCATCTGTTTTCAATAGGTTTAAATCATTGTAACTCAATTCCACCGAGGTAACCCAGCCAGGAATAGCCTTTAAAATGTCCCTTACTTCCTCCGCATTTCGAGTGCCCAATTGAAGAAAACTTAAATCGAGAGCAACAATATAGTCCGGTATCGCTTGGAAAATTTCTATTATTTGCGAAACGCTTTTTTTCTTAAGAGCGCTAGAAAAATTCAACTTGGTGTAGCCCAAAGGGGTATTTTGCACATTGTGGATTAACTTACTTTGTTTTGCCTTTTTTATATAGTACGTCATCTTATATTTCCTGTTGGTTTTTTTTAAGGACTTGCGGTTCAAATTATACACAAAGAATCATTTTTATCCATATCAGGTATACGTAATGGCTTTAAATTAAATTCATAATAGATTGTGCAGACAGTTAGGTTGATGATTTTTAAATAAAAAAACTTTAATTACTCTTGACTTAAAATCCGTGTAGGGCGCATTTTAGAGTCAGGTAAACTAGGATGGCAATCTTTCTTCAGAGAAGGGGGGCGTCAACTAAATTACTGGTTATGCAAACACTTTATGCATTAATCAAAGTTCAAGTTGATATCAAAATAATTGAGTTAATGGTGGCGCTTCCTCGTACTGGTTTAATCATAGCGAATAATTTTAATAAGTTACACCCCTTCTGAATTAAGGCGTGACATACATTGGTAATATCAATTAATATCAGCATAGAACGTAGTAAAGAACTTGTGGACATTTTGCCAAATATTTTTTTATGCTTGTCTTATCGATATAAAACTTTTAAAACTGAAAACAGTAACAACCGTAAGTCTGCTTGAAGAATTACTTAATCTTAATGAATGCCAGGAAATAACCGTAGTTAGTCAATATACGCGAGACCTAAAAAAGATTGAGCGTTCTGGAATCACTAATATTCAAAAAGCTGAGGAATTCTATCCTTCAGAAACTACAGATTTATCAATCAAGAACGTTATATAGGTCGCTATAAAGCACATTACATTGGAGCCATAAAACGCTTTATTTTTAGGAGGTACTTACATGTATGATCAAAGAAGCTTAGTGATAGAACACTCTCAAGAGAAAATACCACCAGTTGTTTTTTTAACGCCAGGCCAGCATGGTGATATACAAGCCAGTAGTGCAAACGGCCAAGCACTTAGTCCTTTGGTACAGCATCAAAAAAATATTGCCGTATTTTTTGTGCCAGTTTTAATGGTGCAACAGGATTTGGTTTTTAACGATTATGCCCTTTATTTAATTACTGATAAAAATAATTTATTCTCTAAATTAGAGTCTTTGGCTAAAAAAAGCGTTAATGCCATTGTTTTAATCCGTACAACGCTTATGATGAAAAAAGATTATGTTTCAGCTTATTGTATTGAAGAAGGAAAAGTTCTCGATGCAATTGAATTGCCTTGCGTGATTTATTATCAAATTATTAATAATCTTCGCGCTAATTCTGAAGGAATTATCGATCCAGTAAGTATTAATGAAGCGGATTTACAAAATTTGATCAAATATTTTCTTTTTACTACTGGCAGAGGAAATGAGGTCGATAGAGGCAAAGCTAAAACAGGTAGGCATTTATTCTCACAAGACTTTGCTCCTTGTAATGCGGTAGTAGCAAAAAGAAAATCTGATGATCAATTTGTTCTATATCATGCAACGTCTCCATTTATTGATAAGGTTGGTGCAGGCTCCAAGGCTTTTGTAGAAGGAATAGGTGAGGGCGGGGACGATTTTATTGCGGTGATGGCTAAGCCTAAATTACCAGTAAATTATCTAAAAGGATTAATGATAACAGGTAGATTAGCAGTAGAGTTGCAAAATTCTAATGTCAACATGTATCGTTTCGAGGAAGGTTATAGGGGTGTTGCTTGTATTAATGGCAATACAGTGATTATGACGAAACAGATGTGTTTGTATAAAGACATTCACCACGCAAATAAAATTATTGCTTCAATAACAGATATTACAGATAACCAATATCCGATTGGACTCTTAACATTGCCTAGTCGGGAGATTGATTTTTCTTCAAATGATACACTTTCTTTGGCCAAGGCATGCAGTGAACTGATCCAATTATCTAAGACTGAAAAAAATAAAAGGATTAGGGAAAGTTATATGGCGATAGTAAATTCTATTTTTTCTCTCGGGCTATTGTCAGAGGACGCAAAAAAAGAAATTACCAAAATAGAAGAAACGCAAATTTCTTGCTGCCGTTTCATGTAGGAATTGCTTTTACATTTAAATGGCATCATTTTCAGGATGCAAGAGTCTTGAGGTTATAGGAAATTCAAAAGGTAAAAGGATTGATTTTGTACAGTAAAATGGTCATGGTTTATCGATGGTTGTGGTGTGATGCAGGGATAAGGAATAGAGCCAAGAATAAATTTACTCCAAAAAGAATTTCTAATGAACGTATTTTTGAAAAAAAGACGTAGTAATCCCGTTAATTGCTGCGAATGGGTTTTTGCAGGGCGATTTGCGAGGTGTAATTCATCAATTGTCTGGAGGAGAGCTTAAAGAGCAGGAAAGACAATCGCATGTCCTGTTTATAGAGGATGCAATTGAGTGGATTGCTCCCTGATTGGTGTTTAACTCGCAAAGCCCAGGAACGTTGTTTTGGATTGGGCTGATGATTAAATAGAGCAGAGACAATAGGCAGTAATTGAGAACGCAAGCGATTGGCAAGAAATCCAAAGTATCGAATGAGGCGAAATCCTTTTTCAGGGAGGTGTTGAATGAATCGAGTAATAAAATCAAAAGGATGCAGCTCTGTATATTGAGTTTGTTTGGTGCGATGATTTAGGAACTTAAAGAGTAGCGATGTTCCGTTGTAATGAACGAGACGAGAGTTGGCAATGGCTGGCCGTTTAATGTAACGCCCTAAGTATTCGAGGTCTTTTTTAGGATTTTTGTGGGGTTTTGCGCAATGGACTTGCCAGTATTTAGCGTATTGTTGTGCCAGCATGGAATTCATGCTTTGGTTTCCCATCTCAGGGGGTTGGTTTAGAGTTCCTTGCCGATGCTGCTGTCTTAAAAAGGCGATGAGCGCATAGCGCCACATGACCATGAGGGTGTTCTTTTTGAAAAAGAGGCTTTTCCATTGCAGGTCGTTGGTTAATCCGCCCTGGGTTGCAGACACGTGAAGATGCACGTGCCAGTTGAGGGTTCTGCCAAAGGTGTGTAGGGCCATAAAAACTCCTGGTTTGAGTCCTTTTGCTTTAGCCAGTTGATTGATAATGTTCCCCACAAGGGCTGGTAATTGATTCAGTAGATGTCGGTTTACCAGGAATAAGTCACTTAAGGCTTTAGGCATGGTAAACGTAATGTGCTGCCAGGGGCAGGGCGGGAGAAGTTCTTTATTCTTTTGCAGCCAGTTATCGGTGGCGATTTTGCCGCAGGCACTGCAGCCTCGGTCTTTGCAACTAAAATGCACTCGTTTTTCATGAGTGCACGAGGGATTAGAGCAATGATAATGGGCGTGGCCTCGCATGTAATGACGACAACTCAATATTTTGTTGATGCTGTAGTCTACGCTTTCTCTGATTCCACCATACTCTGAATAAAACTGACGGTAGCGGTACCAGTTTTCATCTTTGAGCAGAAGCTTTTTCAGCGTAAGGTGCATACGAATAATGAATTATAATAAGGCTCTTAGTCTAACACGAAACGTGACAAGTCGCCGACTTCGTCGGCCTGTGCGCCATAGGCGCCTTGAGCCTCTTGCAATATAAGGGTAGTTAAATCGTTTTCGCTGATTGTTTCAAGATTAATTTCTCTAAAGTTGTAAGCGCTAGCACCACCTAAGACAATATAACATAATTCAGACATATTTATTTTCTCTAGAAATAATTGATTCAATGTGATTGGATTTTGATCTTATTATACATATTGCAATTACAATATACTAGCTTCGCATTTTAAATGCGAAAGAGGTGGTTATTTTTCTGAATGAACAATGGTGTCAATTTAGAGAAAATTGTAGTTAAAGTGCGGGGACTTGGCTCACCTATAATGTTTATAGCAGGCATGCCGTTTCATTCATGTATTGCCGTGTTTTGGCAATTTTCTGAATCACTTGCTTTCTTATTGCTTGTTCTCTGATAAATGATCCGCTGTCAATAGATTTATTAATGAACATAATGTATTATTATGTAATAATCGCATTTGTTATCTATAATAAAAAAATCATCTAATACTTTTAATAGGGTATTATGAAAATTCTTATTTATAGTGGATATAGTAATGGCCTGGGTGATTTATCTTTTGGAAAAAAAGTATCTGACTTAATTCATAATCAATATCCAGATGCAGAATTAGTTCTAATTACTTCGGCAGTGTCTCGGCTAAAAACAACGCTCAATGGCCTAAATAATGTAGAGCAGTTTAATATTCAAAATAACGTGATGTATATTCCTTATGATCAATACATAACCAGGGAAAATACACCTCCAGACTTACTCATCGTTGGGCCTACATTAAATTTTTCGGCAAATTTGGTTATTTCCCCTTTGGTTACTCATAAGGCTACGCCTATTTTATTACTTACTGAATATAGTTTTGCAGGGTTTCATATGGATGATTTAAAAAACGATCTAAAGGAGCTTCAGTATACTCATGTCAAAGCGCTACCGACTGGATTGGGCCCCAATGAATATGGTATTTTTCTTGATAAAGACGCAATAGAATTTAATATCGAAGATCCCAAAGGAATAGAGTCACTTTTTACAACCAAATTACCAGTCACCTCATCTTTCTTGTTGGGGGGGCAATCCCCGGTAGCTTATCTTAACCATACTAATATTGCGGTTAATTACAGTCATGATAATGCCTCGCGTTTTTTACGAGTACATAGCTTAATTACCGAAGCGAATCAAAATACTGATGTCATTATTATGGGAGAGGCCAAAAAAAAAGATAGGTCAACATTGGGTCGGATTGCTTTAGAATTAATCGATAAGGGGTTTGGTTGTGTGATGTATCACGAGATTGGCCAAGAGCCAGAAATAATTGCTCAAGGTAATGCCTCTGGACCAACCTATCGCGTGTTGCATACAGGACGAGTGGGGGTTTTAGAAGCAAGTAATTTAAGGCTGCTTGGAGGAAGTTTTGCAGGAGCCACGGGAGATCAGTCTTATAGTGAAACAATAGCTTCAAGTTGTATGGTAGTTTATGAGGCACAAACATGGAAAAAGGATTTTGTACTGGGGATGGAGGCTATTGCGGATCAAATTGCTCCGGAAAAGTATTTATCTCGGGCAATAAAATTATTGAGTTCAGCGCAAAATGAAGAGGAATATCAGGAATTAGCGGCTTTGCTGCGTCAGCCAAAGATTCAGGAACAGTTCAAAACATACCGTACTCATGTTATTGCAAATTATAATTTTAACCAAGCTCTGGAAAAGCAAGTCGCTGAAGTGAGAAAGCAGTTACAGCTGAATAAAAAAGCAGATACATTTTTATCATTTGGAAAAACATTAAAAAACTCATTTGGCAGATTTTTTCATAATACTCAAGCGGTGGCTGAATCTGAAAAGGATGAAGAAAAAAAAGAAAAAGTGAGTTTCTTCAAATGGATTAACAAAAATTAAAGCCCTAACATTCCCTTATTTTTTGCTCCCGCAAGCGCGGGTAGTTGATTCAGTAGATGTCGGTTTACCAGGAATAAATCACTTAAGGCTTTGGGCAGGGTGGTAGAAGTTCTTTATTCTTTGTAACCAGTTATTCGTAGCGATTTTGCCACAGGCACTACAGCCTCGGTCTTTGCAACTAAAGTGAACTCGGTACACGAGGATTCGAGCAATGATAATGCGCATGTAATGACGGCAACTTAATATTTTATTGATGCTGTAGTCCACACTTTCTCTGATTCCACCAAACTCTGAATAAAAATGACGGTAGCGGTACCAGTTTTCATCTTTGAGCAGAAGCTTTTTTAGGGTAAGGGCCATACGAATAATGGAGTAGAATACAAGCTCTTAGTGTAGCACGGAACAGGACAAGTCGCCGACTTCGTCGGCCTGTGCGCCAACGGCGCCTTGAGAAAGAAATTTAGTTGAATACTGGAATTAGTGATGTGGAGCCTAGGCACACCGTTCTTAACCTTCTACCTATAGCTGGCACTCACTTGATCACGCCCGGTTGCCTTGGCTGCATAAAGCGCGCTGTCCGCGGCACTAATAAGTTCGTCTCCAGTTCTGCCATCTTCAGGGAATGATGCAACACCGAAAGAGGCTGTAACTGGGATAGCAGAGGTACCGTAAAGTATGGGAGCAGCAGCCATGGTGCTTCGCAATTGCTCAGCCCGCTCGATGGCGAGAGATTTCTCAACTTTCGGTAATACCAGGAGAAATTCTTCGCCGCCATAACGGCAATAGGTGTCGCCTTGGCGAGCTTGTTGCCTCAGAAGATTGCCAAAAACCCGTAATACTTCATCACCGGCAAGATGACCAAAGTGATCATTAACCATTTTGAAATGATCAAGATCGCCCATGATTATACTAACAGGGTAATTATTATGTTCAGCTAGGAGTAGTTCTCGAGCTAATGTTTCTTCAAGATAGCGACGATTATAAAGACCAGTCAGGGCATCGTGTATTGATTGGTCAAGCAATATTTTTTGTAACGCGTGCAATTCATGTTCAGCACGGATGCGTTCTGTTACATCCATAATTAGTCCAATGAGTGCAGGTTTGTTATTGATTTCCATGACACTACTATGAACCTCTATATCAATGACTTCGCCATTTTTACGTAAGCCATGAAATAGGTAAACAACTTGCTTCACTTCTCCAGAAAGTCGTTTTCGGATATTCTTTGCGATGAGTGGTCTATCCATTTGTTCGGTGACATCGAGTGGCCCTAATTCCCGAACTTCCTCTGCGCTATAACCAAAAATTTCATTAAATTTGGCATTTGAATAACTGAATTTCCCATTTTCGATGATTACAATACCTACTAGAGACTGGCTTACCAAGCTATGGAATTTTTTTTCTGATTCACTTAAGGCTCGATTTATTTTTTCATTTTCGCGTAATGCTTGTTCTAGTTCTGCTGTACGGATACGTACTTGCTCTTCTAATATAATGGTGGTCTGGAACAGACTGAAATCGGAACTTCGAGCACTGGTGCTACGCTCTGCGCGATCCATCAAGGCCTGTATTATCTTGTTAAGACGAGCAATTTCACTCTCTAATTCATCTTCGCTGGAACTGGAATTTGGTAATGCCGAATCAAGCATTATCTACCTCCTTTGAATTTGAGCCAATCGCAATTCCAACTAGAGTCTGATTAACATGCACGCCTAGGAATTGTTCACCATAAGTATTAAAACCAATAGTGTTGTTTTGCTGAAAAATATCGTTAATAGGAGCTAGTATTTCAGGAGAAACTTCTAGCTTGCGTAGAATACAGTCACAGCCGAGAACAAGTTGTGGTGGACCAATTTCAGAACGGAGTTGGGCAAAATTTTCTTTCAGGTTATCCACTAAATCCACTCCTTTAGCTACTCGAAGGACCAATCCATTCTCAATGGCACAGAAAAAAGTTAAACTACCATCAGAATTGGCTTTTTGGATAGAACGCACGTAGTTGGTGCCGCCGATCATGACGACAATCGGTGATGTAGCGAATCGCATCGGATCAAGGCCATATGCATCAATACCGAGAATTCGTGCATATTCTTGTGCCGCAGGTAGGCCATTGATTTCTTTAACCCTGCGGTGGGCGGTATCCGCGTCTGTAACGACCAATCTTTTGTCAGTGACAATAAAATGCTGTGTTTTGAATATCTTAAACGGTAAGTTAGTCGTAACCAATGTCATGATAGCGCTGTCTGAATGAAAATGCCCATCGAAATACACATAGGTTGCGTTGAAGTTAAGGTTATCACCGGCCGAGCCGCCAACTAGAGGAATTTTTCCCAGCTCACCCTGCAATATCCGTGTGACGGGTTCTTCACGTATTGATAAGCCATCAATTAACAAAAAGGCAAAGCTGTTTTGAGTATCTGTTTGTCGTTCCAGACGCTGCAAGAGTTCTTGAGTAAAGTGCTGGCATTTAGAAATTTGTAATTGTTGCAAGTCAGTAAGAAGGCCGGCTACAGCCTTAAAATCAGTCGCTGAAAAGCTAACTCCAGTCAGGCTGTGATCTCGATATCCGGCAGGTCCAATTTCTCCGGCTGTAGTACAGCCTATAACTTGTATGCCTGTAAATAAACATTTCATTTCATCTGCCAAGGCATCTAGATCATATTCGCTTGAGCAAAAGAAAATTACTAATTCTATGTTTGGCTGTTTTACGGCTTCGTAAAATTCGCGTACAGCCTCACGCGCATTAGTCAGACAAGATTGAGCTAGACGTATTGACGGGTTATTCTCCATCGTTTTCTCCTAATTCGTTCCATTGAATAACTTACTTTATTTATAAAGTATAGATGGGTTACATTACAGTTGGTATTCAGTGAAGACCTTTTATGGCTTTGGAGCTCCTTTTCCTAGGGCTAGGCGTTCGATTTGGTCCATTTCTAATGCATTTACAATTTTATTCCCGCGAAACAATATATCAAGATTACAGAAATTGTTTTTAAGGCCGAATACTTCAAGAGCTCCATCTCTTCCTATGTTATTAAATTGTAGGCTAAGCTCTTTTATATTCTCAAAATCACATAATCGTTCACTTAAAATAAGTGCACCTGCATCACTAATGTTATTATTATCTAAATCAATCATGGAAACATCAGGTTTCTTTATTTTAATAGTTTCTATTATTTCTAAAATTTCATTATCTTGGATTTTCATGCCAGCTAAAGTTATTCTAGTTGAATCTTTATTTTCATTAATTTTCGTTAATATGATTTCTCTCATATTGTCCCCAAAGATTCTATGATCTATCCTATATTATCTATTTTTCATACTAGCACAGCTTAAGTTATTCATAAATTTAGATTTTTAAATAGACGGTTTTTGTTCTTTAGCAGATAACAGCGTTTCTCGGTGTTCAAGCATTTTCTCCAATGCTTTTATCGAGGACGTTTTGATACCCAGCTTTTGAGTGAGCCAGCCTTGTCCTGTTTTTAATATATCGTACTCATAGGAGGTTTTAAATTTTTCTTTTAATTTATTTAATTCTTGGCTTGAAGTAGTCTCGTTAATTTGCTCCTCAATATTCTCTAAAATTTGGGTTTTTAAGCGATCTCCTTTAAGGGCGTGATATTGTTTTTTAAACTCAGTAAATTCAGTGGTTGCTTGGCTTTTTTGGCAGTTGATGTTCGATAAGGAGGCCGTATAAGATTTGTGATCTCTGCCAGTCGAAGGCTCTGAAGTTTTATAAGCATATTTATTCTTTACGTCCTCTATAAGAAAGTGAACTTCCTCACGAGCTATCTCAAATATTCTAAATTTGTCATTTCCGAATGCAAGTTTTTGCCAGGCACTTTTTTGCTGTGAAATACCTGCTTTGCATTTTTTCGGTGAGTTGTAGGGATCCGTATGCATTATGGCGCTTCCAAGACACCTTGTTTTATCTATGGAAATGCTGTTGGACACTACAACATGCGAAATTGGTTGTTTTAATATAGCGGGGGTAAGCTTTGCAAAAGCCTCAAAATTATCCTTTGCTACCCCATATGCATGATCTAAGCAAATATCTACAGCGGTTATGAATGGAGTACCACCGGGCGTTTTGCAGGACACTATGTTATTGAAAGAGAAGTTCATAAGAACTCCATTGATTCTGATTCCTGGCATAGATATAGATGAATTATAGGTGCGCTTATCTAATACCGCGAGCGTATTGGTGTTTCCGAGCTTGTCCGTTATTTTATAACGGACGTCTATAGATGAAGTATAATTTTTGACAATGAATTGAAAGTCTGCGGGGTGTCCACAAGTAATATGTGGCGTTACATTCATCACTTGATCCTCATCTGTTTTTACAGCAAAAGACCCAAGAATTAATTGCACTCCAGGAGACAGGTTTCCTGCTTTTCTAGCGATTTGCTCCTGTAAATCTTCGAATTCACTCAATGTAAGCGGTTCTTTAGTGTAAAAAAAGAATTCATTAGTACTTAGTCTAGTTATGTAATCAGGATCTACATCCGTAGTTCCGGGTTTATAGCGGTTTGCTTGATAAGTTTTTTCAGCATCATTCATGAGCCTGGTAATACTTTCTTCTAAACGAATAACCATATCCTCGCGTTCGAACTCTGTCATAGGTGAAACCAGGACAGCCTCCCCGCATTTGGGGGCTTCGCCAACAGGGTTTACCTTTGTTGTTTTTGCTATAATTGCTTTCTCTTGAATCACCGGTTTTTTTCTAGGCATAGCGGGTACTCATGAATTTACCCAAGAGTGTGTATTAATTATATAATATATGATTTAAATAAAATCAATATGTTCTGTGTGAAAGCACCGGTTTGCTCGGATGCAAATATCACTGAATCTGATGAGTAGAGGAGAGAACTTACGTGTTATGGGTAGGGTATCTTTTAGTTCCTACTCTGATAGGAACTTGTTTATTTTTACAGTAGAATGCTGAGTAATCCCTAATCCTAAGTCGAGTAAGTTATTCATGCTGCAACAATTTAAAACCCAGGGGGGTGTTCAGGTTGAGGTTTCTCAACAGCAATTAGATTATCAAGAAGGTATCACACACTTGATTGAGCGTTTGGACTCAGAAAGAGGGGCCTTGTTTGCTTCTAGCTTTGAATATCCAGGGCGTTATACTTGCTGGGATATTGGATTTTTTAATCCACCTTTAGCCCTTGTGTGCAAGCAGAGTTCTATTCATATTGATGCCTTAAATAAACGTGGAGAGGTTTTACTTGGTTTTGTTCAGCAACTATTCAGCTCAGATGAACGTTTAGAACTTGTTGTCCAAAGTGAGCGCAAAATCCAGATTAGCATAAAAGCCGCAGAGCAGGCTTTTAGTGAGGAAGAGCGCAGCCAGCAACCCTCCGTATTTACCGTAATCAGATTATTACTTTCATTTTTTAAATCGGAGCAGGAACCTTATTTAGGCTTATACGGATCCTTTGGTTTCGATCTAATTTTCCAATTTGAAGATTTGTTTCAGTATAAGGAACGCGATCCGACTCAGCGTGATATGGTTCTTTATTTGCCGGATGAAATCTTTGTAGTGAACCATCGTAAAGAAGAAGCTTTTGTTAATCGTTATGAGTTTCAATTTCAAGATCATTTAACTCATGGTCTTCCTCGTGCGGGTATTCAGTCAGCTTATGAAACACCTAATAAACCTGAAAAATTCTGTGATCATGAGCCTGGCGAATATGCTGCAGTAGTGAATAAAGCAAAAGAACGATTTGCATGCGGTGACTTATTTGAGGTCGTGCCAAGCCAAACTTTTTATACGCATTATACCGAGCAGCCATCTTCTTTATTCAAGCAAATGCGTCAACTAAATCCTTCACCTTACGGATTTTTTATTAACTTGGGTGATGGGGAGTATTTAGTTGGTGCCTCTCCGGAAATGTATGTTCGTGTGACTGGGAAGCGAGTAGAGACCTGTCCTATTTCTGGCACCATTAAACGCGGTGCTGATGCAATTGAAGATGCTCAAAATATTCAGATTTTACTTGATTCTCCCAAAGAAGAATCTGAATTAACTATGTGTACGGATGTGGATCGTAATGATAAGTCACGTATTTGCGAGGCTGGCTCGGTTAAGGTAATTGGTCGACGCCAAATTGAGGTTTATTCACGAGTGATTCATACCGTAGATCATGTTGAAGGAACTTTAAGAGAAGAGTTTGATGCTGTGGATGCCTTCCTGACCCATATGTGGGTGGTTACGGTAACTGGGGCGCCGAAAATTTGGGCTTTAAATTTTATTGAGCAGCATGAAAAATCTCCTCGTAAATGGTATGCAGGAGCAGTTGGCTGGTTTGGTTTTAATGGTAATTTAAATACTGGCCTGGTTTTAAGAACTGTACGCATATCTCAAGGTATTGCGGAAGTTCGTGTTGGCGCTACGTTACTATATGATTCAGTACCTGAATCTGAAGAACAAGAAACACGTTTAAAAGCTTCGGCGTTTCTGGATATGTTAAATCATAAAGCTCCCGTGAGCGCAAATAGAGAATCCTTGCCGCTAACAGGAAAAGGGAAGCGCGTGTTACTGATTGATCATCAGGACTCATTCGTCCATACACTTGCCAACTACATTCGCCAGACTGGTGCTGAGGTCAGCACGATTCGTTTTGACAAGGCTCAGCAATATTTGCAAGAACATCACTATGATTTAGTTGTTTTATCTCCTGGGCCAGGCAAACCTGGCGATTTTAATTTATCAGCAAGCATTGATGCTGTTGTGGCACGAGGTATACCTTTATTTGGTGTGTGCCTAGGCCTGCAGGGGTTAGTTGAACATTTTGGTGGTGTATTGGATATTCTGGAATATCCAATGCATGGTAAATCGTCAATGATTAAGGTTTTAGATTCCTCTGATTTATTTGCAGGCTTAGGGGCGAAATTTAAAGCAGGGCGGTATCATTCATTATATGCGCGATTGAATGCAATGCCGGAAGCGCTTAAGGTAACTGCGCTGAGTGAGGATGGTGTTGTGATGGCTATATCTCATCAACATTTACCAATTTATGCTGTGCAATTTCATCCAGAAACTATTTTGTCTTTAGTGAATCAAGCAGGATTGAAAATTATTACTAACTTAATGGGAATGGTAACAAGGAATGCGCCATAAAATTGCAATTCTGTACTTTGTGTCTATTGTACTGGGAGTTATTGTTGGATTAGTCGGATCTTCATTTCGTTTATCAATCGATTTGCTAGATTCTTCTTTAATGCATATGGTTCATGTGCTTGGCGGGCAGGGATGGCTGGCTGGGATTATTTCCGGGGTTTTCTCTATGCTCATGGTGCTTTCTGCATTCATGGCGGTGAAGTACATTGCTCCGGAAGCTGGTGGCAGTGGCGTTCAGGAAATAGAAGGAGCCTTATTGCATGTACGGCCCATCTTTTGGCGACGCTTAGTACCGGTAAAATATTTTTTTGGTATTTTAGCTATTTCTTCCAATATGATTTTAGGACGTGAAGGGCCGACCATCCATGTCGGAGGTAATTTGGGGGAGATGCTGGGGGCTTTATTTAACCTCAGCCGCCGTCGTCGAGACAGCCTAATTGCTGCCGGAGCGGCAGCAGGTCTTGCTGTCGCTTTTAATGCACCTTTGGCTGGTGTTATTTTCGTGATGGAAGAAATGCGTAATCAATTTAACTACTCATTTACCAGTTTCACTATGGTGGTGATTACGTGCATTACAGCGACGCTCATGATGGATTTGATCATCGGTACCCAAGCGACCATTCCGATGGATGTGTTTCAATTTCCATCTTTAGACGCATTATGGCTATTTGTATTTTTCGGATTTATTGTTGGTGTGGCTGGGCTGTTGTTTAATAAAGGACTCATGACAACCTTGGCTTGGACCGATCGATTATCAGCATCCCAAAAGTTAGTGTATGTTTTAATCGTAAGCTTCCTTATCGGCTATTTAGCGGTATCTAATCCAGCAGCCACTGGAGGCGGAATGCATATTATTCATCAGGCCTTAACACTCTCTCCTGGACTTTCCATTTTATGTATGCTGTTTCTTATTCGCTTTGTTGGGACCATTGGCTGTTATGCCACTGGCATTCCGGGGGGAATCTTTGCGCCAACTTTAGCCTTAGGGACCTTACTTGGCTTGGCTTCGTTTCAGGTGTTAGCTTTTTTGCATCTCGATTTTCTAGTACATCCAGGCATGTTTGCAGTAGCTGGGATGGCTGCATTTTTTGCTGCAATTACTCGTTCACCCATCACAGGAGGAATCTTGGTTGTGGAAATGACGCAAAATTACGCGCTAATCGTTCCAGTTATGATAACTTGTATTTGTGCCACGATTATGTTGCAACTTGCACGCAATGAGCCTATTTATGTTCAGTTGTTGAATCGTACTATGAAGAATAGTAAGTTAGCCTAGCGCAACAGGGATCTAATCGGCCCCGTATATGCTGCGCTAATACGGCTAGGTTTAGGCTACATGAATAACAATTTTGCCAAAATGGACACCCGCTTGCATGTGTTGTTGTGCTTCTTCGATTTGTTCCAAATTGAACTCTGAATCAATTACTGGTTTGATTTGCTTTTTTGCTACGACATCAAACCAGCGTTCATGAGCTTGTTTCCATAAAATTGCTTTTTCTTGCAGGCTTTGTGAGCGTAGAACAAAGCCAATAAGCTGGAGTCTTTTATGCATGATTAACGCCAGATTGCATTCAACCCTGCTGCCTTGAAGACAGGCTATTTGAATTAATTTCCCCTGAGGTTTTAACAATTGAATATGCTTGTCAAAATAATCTCCGGCAATAAAATCCAGAATTAAGTCAAGGCTTTGTGTAGCAATTAGATCTTCAAAATCATGCGTTTTATAATTGATTACCTGATCAGCGCCAAGTTGTACTGCTTTATCTATTTTATCATCCTTACCTACAGTGGTGATGACGTTGGCACCTACTTGTTTTGCCATTTGAATTGCTAATGAGGCAATCCCACTTCCTGCGCCATGGATTAAAAGTGTTTGCCCTGATTTTAATCCACCGAGGTTAAATAAGGTGGCATGAACGGTAACTAAGGATTCAGGAAGAGCTGCGGCAAGGGGGTAATCCCAGCCCTCTGGAATTAAATGTGCAAGTGATGATTCAACCAGGCAATATTCGGCATAAGCACCACTTCCTACTAAAGCATAGACTTTATCTCCAGGTTTAAATTGAGTTACCTGAGCACCTACAGCAACTACATCACCAGCAAGTTCTAAACCTAGAACCGCTGATTCTCCTGCGGGAGGAGGATATTTTCCATAGCGTTGCATTAGGTCGGCGCGGTTTAACGCCGTTGCTTTGACCTGAACTAATATTTGGCTGTCTTTAAATTTAGGGGTAGGGGCATTTTCTATAGTAAGGCGGCTGTATGAGCCGGGGTTTTCTATATGTACGTAGCGCAAAATATCTTCCTTAATTATGGTAAATGTTTACTTAGGCTTTTTGCCATGATTCAAGTATCTCACCTGAACAGATACTAATTGTGTTTTGCTTGCCCTATCAAGTGACTACCTCACTTGAATCTATATACCCAAAGTATATAATCGCAGGCCTACACGATTTTCCACACCAAGCAGGGCTAATGTCAAAATTTAATCATCAGCGTTTTTATGCCTGGCTTTTTATAGTCCCACAACTTATTGTCACCCTCATATTTTTTATTTGGCCTGCAGGTAATGCTTTAGTACAAGCATTTTTTTATACCGATGCTTTTGGATTGCACAAGCACTTTGCTGGCCTAACTAATTTTACAGATTTGTTTGCCGATTCCAGTTATCGTAAAGCAATAATGGTAACCTTTATTATTGCGTGCAGCGTGACTTTTTGCACTATGTGCCTTGGTCTTCTTACCGCCATATTAGTTAACAATCGTAGTAAAACGCAAGGGGTTTATAAGTCTTTATTATTATGGCCATATGCTGTAGCACCAGCAGTAGCTGCGATTCTTTGGCGTTTCTTGTGCCATCCTACCTTGGGCTGGTTAACTCATGCATTACAACCTCTAGGAATTAATTTTGATTACGTAAATAATGTAAATCAAGCCTTGTTGGTTGTTATTCTTACTGCCAGTTGGCAGCAATACAGCTATAATTTTTTATTTTATTTTGCGGCATTAAAAGCCGTTCCTCCATCGTTGATTGATGCGGCAATTATTGATGGGGCATCAGCTTGGCAGCGTTTTTGGCAAATTATTTTTCCCTTGTTATCGCCAACGACTTTTTTCCTATTGATTATGAATTTAATGTACGGTTTCTTTGATACCTTTGGAATTATTCATGTGATGACACATGGGGGACCGGGAAACAGTACAACGAACATGATGTATAAGGTCTATCAAGATGGATTTGAAGGAATGGATTTGGGTAGCTCGTCAGCCCAATCCGTAATTCTAATGGTTGTTGTGATACTTGTTTCTTTAGTGCAATTTAAGTATCTCGAGAAAAAGGTTCATTACGCATGAAATTAGTGTCTCGCATTTTAGCCCATGGATTTTTATCCTTATTCATTTTGCTCATGTTGTTGCCGATTTATTTAGCCATTGTGGCTGCGAGTCATGATGGCAGTGCGATGATGCAATCATCCGTCCCCATGATTCCAGGAACCTTATTATTAAAAAATCTAAAAGCGGTTTTGAGTGACGGCCTATCTGTTACCGGGGGCGAGCCGATTACCGCGATGTTATTTAATAGCTTAGCTATGGCTTTAGCTATCGCTTTGGGCAAAATTATTTTGGCACTTGGGTCTGCATTTGCCTTAGTTTATTTTGATTTTCCTTTTAAAAAGCTCTGTTTTGCGCTGATTTTTGCAACGATGATGTTACCGGTAGAGGTGCGGATTGTTCCCACGTTTCAAGTGGTGGCCTCATTTGGATTATTAAATTCATTTACGGGATTAACCTTACCCTTATTTGTTTCAGCAACAGGAACCTTTTTATTCAGGCAGTTTTTTAAAACTGTACCTGCTGAATTGGTCGATGCAGCAAAATTAGATGGTGCAGGTGCTGTGCGTTTCTTTTTTGATATTCTTTTACCTTTATCTAAAACGCAAATCGCTTCTTTATTTGTAATTTTATTTGTCTATGGATGGAATCAGTACTTATGGCCCTTAGTCATTACTACTGAAACAAAAATGGCGACAGTAGTGATGGGAATTCGTTATCTTGCGGGGGTGGCTGATCAAGTTCCGCAATGGCATTATATTATGACAATTGCCCTGGTTGCTTTGATTCCGCCTTGTTTGGTTGTGATGTTGATGCAACGATGGTTTGAAAAAGGATTAAAGTAACATGGCAACAGTAACTTTGGTTGATGTCTCCAAACGAGTTGGGCAAACGACTATTTTAGACCGAATTAATCTCAGCATCAAAAAAGGCGAGTTTATGGTTATTGTGGGGCCTTCAGGTTGTGGTAAATCAACCTTGCTTCGCTTAATCGCGGGCTTAGATGATGTGAGTTCAGGATCTATTTTAATCAATGAGCAACGAGTTAATGATGTTCATGCCGCGAAACGTGATATGGCAATGGTATTTCAAAACTACGCCCTTTATCCGCATATGACTGTTTTTGATAATATGGCATATGGGTTAAAAATGCGCGGCTTTAAAACGGATGTGATTAAACAACGAGTAGCTGACGCTGCGAAATTGTTGCATTTAATACCTTATTTAGAGCGAAAGCCTCAAGCATTATCAGGTGGGCAAAAGCAACGTGTGGCAATGGGTAGGGCGATAGTCCGCTCCCCTTCTGTATTTTTATTTGATGAACCATTATCGAATCTTGATGCAAAGCTACGCACCGAAATGCGCCATGAACTGAGACGTTTGCATCAACAGCTTAATACCACCAGCGTGTATGTAACTCACGATCAAACAGAAGCTATGACCATGGCTGAACGGGTGATTGTGCTTAATCAGGGGCTTGTCGAACAAATTGGCACGCCGCAAGAATTGTATCAACGTCCAGCAAGCTTATTTGTTGCAGGATTTACGGGGCATTATCCGTTAAATACATTTTCAGGGGTATTTAATAAAAAGAATGCTACTATTGAAACGAGCATAGGTATTAATTTTCCGATTTCTGAAACAAATTATTTACTTGAGGACAAGATGAAATTGGTTTTGGCAATTAGAGCCGAGCATGTACAATTGGCTAACGAACCAAACGCACAACGCATCACAGTAGCTGTTGAATTTATCGACGATATGGGGGCGGACAAGTTAATTAGAGCACGCTGTATAAACAATGGAGAGCAACTAAATTTACGAGTTTCTGCTGATCAATTAATTCCTAGTGGACAATTCGAGGTTGAACTACCTAAAATGAAATTACATGTGTTTAATCAGCAAACTGGACAACGTATTGGAGAATCGCGTGGGTAAAGAAAAAACGGCACTAAAACCAATTGATACACCGGTATATAGTTATTGGTCTGCACTGTATCGATCATTTTATTCACGACGCCTGTATGTGGATGTGGGCAAGCGCTGGAAGGGATTTGGTGTGCTTTATCTCTTATTGGTTATTGCGATACTGAGTGTGCCATTCTTTTTTAGAATGTCGATTAGTTTAGATGAATCCTTTAAAGAGCAGATAGTTAAGCCTTTATTAAAAATTCCTGTTTTTTACATCCAAAATGGTGATGTTCTTTTTGATCAACCAATGCCTTATTATGTTAAGAATGATAAAGGTCAGACAGTGGTTGTTATTGATACTACAGGGGCTGTAAATGATTTTACGGCACAATATCCTTATTTAAATATTCTGATTAATAAAAATCAGATTGCATTTAGGATCCCTAATCCACAGCTGTTTACTATGGGTAAAGAGGCGCCACCAACTAGAAGTACTCCTATTGTGCAGACTTTTGATAAAGGGTCCAATTTAGTATTCGATGGCAAAAAAATGGTGGAGGCAAACTCCGTTACTGGACTTAAATACGCCTCACAAGCAGTGCTTTATCCTATTATCGTGGGTATTTTCTTTTCTATTTTTTTAGTTTTCTTTTTAGTACTTGCTTTACTAGGGCAAACTTTTTCATCGATTTTCTTTTCTTTTAAAATATCATTTGCCGCCTCAAGCCGTATGATTATGGTAGCAGGAACGCCGATGTTGTTGGTGCTAATGACTATATTGTCACTTAATAGTGTATTTACGGGGCTGGGTATTATCTTATTCTTCCTCTTGATTGCTTATTACAGTTTTGCACTTTATGCATTAAGAGCTGAAAGTAGGCAAGTAGCTCGTGTATGAAAGAGTTAATCCATTTTGCTCATGGAAACGGGTTTCCAGCATTATGCTATAAGCAGATGCTGGATGGCCTTAATCCTTATTATGATTATTGTTATATTGATAAGATTGGTCATGATCCGGCTTTTCCTGTGGGTGAAAATTGGCATAATTTGATCTTAGAGGTGATTGCCAGTATTGAACGGCAAGCAGATCGCCCAGTGATTGCTCTAGGCCATTCTTTGGGTGGGGTTTTAAGTTTATTAGCCGCTATTGAACGACCTGATTTAGTTAAAGCAGTTGTTATGTTGGATTCTCCTTTACTCGGTCTATTAAAATCCAGCGCAGTTCGACTCGCCAAGGTTTTTGGCATCATTGATAGAGTTACTCCTGCGTTTAGGACAAAAGGGCGACGTAAGCATTGGCAAAGCTATGAGCAAATACTGCCATATTTAAAAAGCAAAGAATTGTTTAAAAACTTTTCAGATGAGTGTTTGAGCGACTATATTAAATATGGCCTGAAATATAAAACCGATGGTTACTATCTTCGTTTTAATCGCCTTGTGGAGTATCAAATTTATCGAACGATACCACATATCATCCCACGTTATGAGGGGAAATTATTAACCCCATCTGCATTAATTTATGGTGACAAAAGTAACGTGGTTGGTAAAATGGAACTTCGGTATATGAAAAAGAATTTCAATATTACCTGCTATAAAACCCATGGGAGTCATTTGTTTCCTATGGAGTATCCACAGGTTGTAGCTGCGCAAGTTTTAAGGGTTTTGGATAAGCTAACATAAGGAGAATACAGTGCTACATGCTATTTTAGTGCTTCTGGTAATAGGAGCTGCAGGAGTATTGTTAACACGGCAAGCGGCAGTCGCAGTATGGGCTATTAGTTTTGCTCTATTTACTGGGCTGGTTTTTTACTATGGCACCCCAGGATTTTTGACTAAAGCGCTGTTAATCTTGATTGAGCTTACCTTAATCGCATTCGCAATTAAACCATTACGACGCGAATTTGTCTCGAAACATTTATTCAAGACAGTGAGTAAGGCTATGCCGGCTATGTCTGCTACAGAGCGAGAAGCTTTAGAAGCAGGAACCGTGAGCTGGGAAGGCGATATCTTCAGTGGCGCCCCAGATTTTTCAGCGCTTCGTAGCACTCCTCCTGTTCGTTTAAGCGAAGACGAGCAAGCGTTTTTAGATGGTCCTGTAAATATCTTATGTTCCATGCTTAATGATTGGGATATTACTCATAAACAAACTGATCTATCTCCTGAGGTTTGGAGCTTCATTAAAGAAAATCGCTTCTTTGGTATGATTATTCCTAAGCGTTATGGTGGCTTAGAGTTTTCAGCTACTGCACAAATGACGGTTTTAGCCAAAATTTACGGTTGTTCTATTACTGCGGCATCAACAATTTCTGTACCTAATTCTTTAGGCCCTGGTGAGTTATTACTTAAATATGGAACTGAAGAACAAAAGAATTTTTATTTACCACGACTGGCGGATGGTCGAGAAATCCCATGTTTTGCTTTGACTGGTCCTAATGCGGGTTCTGATGCAGCTTCGATTCCTGACCAAGGTATTGTGTGCCGCCAAGAGTTTAATGGCAAAGAAGTGGTTGGTATTCGCTTAACTTGGAATAAGCGCTACATTACTTTATGCCCAGTAGCTACTGTGGTTGGTTTAGCTTTTAGAATGTTTGACCCTGAGAATCTACTAGGAAAGGGCGAAGATGTCGGTATTACCTGCGCATTAATCCCAGCGGATACCCCTGGGGTAATTAAGGGGCGCCGTCATTTCCCCTTAAATATAGGCTTTTTAAATGGTCCAACACAGGGTAAAGATGTATTTATCCCTCTAGATTACATTATTGGTGGCGCTGCAATGGCTGGTCACGGCTGGCGTATGCTTATGGAGTGTTTAAGTGCGGGTAGAGCAATTTCTTTACCGTCAAGTGCCAATGGAGGTGCTCAGGCAGCCGCTTTAGCTTCAGGAGCTTATGCACGTGTTCGCAAACAATTCAATCAACCCATTGGTAAGTTTGAAGGAATTGAAGAACCATTAGCACGTATTGCGGCAAATACATATATTATTGATGCAGGCGTTACTATGGCGGCAGCGGCTATTGACCATGGTGCTAAACCTTCGGTAGCTGGTGCAATTTTAAAATACCATACAACCGATCGTGTTCGTCAGGTTTCTATAGATGCTATGGATATTCATGGCGGTAAAGGTATTTGCCTTGGTCCTAATAATTATCTAGGAAGAGGATTCCAGGGAGCTCCGATAGCCATTACTGTTGAGGGTGCTAATATTCTTTCGCGTAGTTTAATTATTTTTGGACAGGGGGCAATTCGTTGCCATCCATATGTATTTAGAGAGTTGGAAAGCGTAAGAAAGCATGATCTGGTAGGCTTTGATGATGCATTTTTCTCGCACGCCGCTTTTTATATTGCAAACTTTACTAAATCTCTCTTGTTTAGTTTGACTGATGCTCATTTTTCTAAGGCACCAGCCAGTTCAGTAAAACGCTATTATCAGTTAGTTCATAAATACAGTACCAATTTGGCATTCCTTTCTGATTTTTCTATGACGATTCTTGGCGGTGATTTAAAGCGTAAAGAAAAATTATCTGCTCGTTTAGGGGATATGTTAAGTACCTTATATTTAATTTCAGCTGTGCTAAAGCGCTACCATGATGATGGTGAGCCTGCTGCTGATTTGCCTATAGTTGAGTGGAGCTGCCAACAATTGTTGCACGAATGTGAAATGGCGATGCAAGGAGTTATTATTAACTTCCCACAACGTTGGGCACGAGTTGTTCTCAACATTATTTTAAGACCTTTAGGTAATCGCAGACACAGACCAACGGATCAATTAGGGCATAAGCTAGCACGTATTTTAATTGAACCAGGCGAAACACGTAATCGACTAACACATTTTGTTTATAAGAAGGCTGGAGAAAATTGTCCAATTGGCCGATTGGAAGAAGCGTTCTATAAAATTTGTGCGGTTGAAGAAATAGAGAAAAAGTTAATGCGTGCTGTAAAAGATGACGTATTAAAATCGCTAACCTTATTAGAGCAAATTGAAGAAGCTTTAGTGATGGGCTTGTTAACTCAAGACGAAGCCAAGCAAATGAAGGATGCTGAGTTAGCTCGACAAGATGCGATTAAGGTCGATGACTTTAGCGATGATGAGTTACGTCGACCAAGTAGCGATTCTAAGGCGAAGAAACCTACAGCTAAAAAGGAACAAACGGCAATGATCTTGGATGAAGAAGTAATTAATCCAGAACCAGAAGTACCTTTACATTAATTTGGTTAGATAATCATCCGGTCTAAAACATTTATTAGATTTTTAGGTTGGTTGCGAGCAACCAACCTAAAAATCTAACAAAAGAGAAACTGCCTTGGGACGGAACCAAGGAAAAAACGTAATCAGTAATGCGGACTAAGCCTCTTCAGCAACATCATCAGGCATGGTAATGTTCAATTCAAGTACTGAATTGTCGCCCATACGCTCAAGATTAACACTCACTTGATCACGTGTTACATGAACGTATTTAGCTATAACTGCCAGAAGTTCATCCTGAAGTTGTGGCAGATAATCCGGAGTATTTCTTTGTGAACGCTCATGAGAAATAATTATTTGCAGACGTTCTTTTGCTACTGAAGCAGAAGCTGTTCTCCGACGTAAATAGTTGAAAATGCTCATACAGTCACTTCCTCTTTGTTTTTGCTGAATAAGCGACGCAATAATCCTTTACGTTCATTGCTAATGAAGCGCATTGGTCTTTCTTCACCGAGAAAGCGTGCAATGGCATCTTGATAAGCAAGACCGGCATCACTGTTTGTATCAAGTACAACTGGAACACCTGTATTCGACGCTTTCAGTACAGACTTAGACTCTGGAATAACGCCAATCAATGGAATAGCTAATATTTCTTTTACGTCTGCAACAGAGAGCATATCACCACGCTCAACACGCTCAGGGTCATAGCGAGTTAACAATAAGTGCTCCTGAATTGGTTTGTTGTTATCAATAGCTCTTTTCGTTTTGCTAGACAGGATACCCAGAATACGATCGGAGTCACGAACAGATGAAACTTCAGGATTCGTAACCACAACGGCATGATCTGCAAAATGCATTGCCATTAAAGCACCTGTTTCAATGCCTGCAGGGGAATCGCAAACAATAAAATCAAACTCTTTAGAAAGATCATTCAGAACTTTCTCAACTCCTTCAATGGTTAATGCATCTTTATCACGAGTTTGCGATGCTGGAAGAATGAACAGATTGGGAAGACGCTTATCTTTAATCAATGCTTGATTTAAGCTTGCCTCACCATTGATTACATTAATGAAGTCATAAACAACACGTCGTTCACAACCCATAATGATGTCCAGGTTTCTTAAACCGATATCAAAATCAATGACTACCGTCTTATGCCCTAATAACGCAAGACCTGATGAAATAGCTGCAGATGAAGTAGTTTTTCCTACTCCGCCTTTACCTGAAGTAATAACAATAATTTTAGCCAACGCTGAACCCTTCCCGTTTTTGTTGATTCAACACAATAATTAACCAACAGTGTACACGTTAATGAATATTCAATTCAAGTGTTATCCCTTTTATTCGTTTTTATCACGCTGACTAATAGTCAAGCTGTGCGTTAATGAGTTAGCTCGTATTGATGTTGGGCAATAATTGCGGGAATTGGTTTATATATGGGCGAATAAGTATTAGAACATCTTGTCTTGAAAGTATAGATCGATTTCGTCAGTATTGTGCGTATTAAAAGGGCTATTTCCTTTAATTTATTTGGTATTTGTGATATACTGTTTGGTTAATTTAACTACTTTAATGAGAAGAAAATGTCTCTTAATATTGTGCAGCAATCATTAACCTTTGATGATGTTTTACTTGTCCCTGCACACTCTTTAATTCTACCTAAAGATGTGTCCCTAAAAACCAAATTAACCCGCGAAATAAACTTGAATATGCCGCTGGTATCCGCAGCGATGGATACGGTGACGGAAGCGCGTCTGGCAATTGCCTTGGCGCAAGAAGGTGGGTTAGGCATTATTCATAAGAATATGACAATCAGTGCGCAAGCCGATGAAGTTCGTAAAGTAAAGAAATTTGAAAGTGGCATGGTTAAAGATCCAGTTACGGTTACTCCTAACATTACTGTTCGAGAGTTAATGGAAGTCATGACAATTCATCATTTCTCAGGCGTTCCAGTGGTTGATGGTAAGAATTTAGTAGGGATTGTAACCAGCCGTGATATTCGTTTTGAAACCAATTTATCTTTGCCAGTGTCTCAGGTAATGACGCCTAAAGCGCGTTTGGTTACTGTGAAAGAAGGAGCTAGTCGAGAAGAGGTTCGTAGTTTATTGCATAAACATCGTATCGAAAAACTCTTGATAGTGAACGATGCATTTGAATTACGTGGTTTAATTACCGTTAAAGACATCCAAAAAGCTAAAGAAAATCCTTATGCTGTTAAAGATGATGCAGAGCAGTTACGCGTTGGTGCGGCTGTTGGGGTTGGCGAGTCTACTGATGAGCGTGTCGCGGCTTTAGTTGATGCTGGGGTTGATGTTCTGGTTGTTGATACCGCCCATGGGCATTCTCAAGGCGTACTCAATCGCGTGAAATGGGTAAAACAGAATTTTCCTGGAGTACAGGTAATTGGCGGGAATATTGCCACAGCAGCCGCGGCTCGAGATTTATATGAAGCAGGTGCGGATGCTGTTAAAGTGGGAATTGGACCTGGTTCCATTTGTACAACACGTATTGTTACCGGCGTAGGTGTTCCTCAAATCTGTGCGATTGCTAATGTTGCTCATGAATTACAAGGTAAAATCCCTGTTATTGCTGATGGCGGTATCCGTTTTTCAGGCGATGTGTGTAAGGCTTTGGCTGCAGGTGCAGACACCGTTATGTTAGGCAGTATGTTTGCAGGGACAGAAGAGTCTCCTGGTGAAATCGAATTATACCAAGGTACTACTTATAAGAGTTATCGTGGTATGGGTTCGATT
Organism: Legionella sp.; assembly: GCF_965140895.1. GTDB lineage: Bacteria > Pseudomonadota > Gammaproteobacteria > Legionellales > Legionellaceae > Legionella. The sequence continues at coordinate 62,137 of NZ_CBCSKT010000032.1, forward strand.
GGTGCCATGGCTTCTTCTCATGGTTCTAGTGATCGCTACTTCCAGGATGCTACTGCAGGCTCTGAAAAATTGGTTCCTGAAGGTATTGAAGGTCGTGTTCCTTATAAAGGCCCAGTACAAACAATTATTCACCAGATATTAGGCGGTTTACGTTCATGCATGGGGTACACTGGATGCGAAACAATTGAACAATTGCATACCAAAACAGAGTTTGTACAAGTAACTAATGCGGGTATGCGCGAATCACACGTCCATGATGTGAGCATCACAAAACAAGCTCCGAATTATCAGGTAGATAAATAATAATGAATGATTTAAAACAACATCTCTTGCTTATTCTTGATTTCGGTTCTCAATACACCCAACTAATTGCACGCCGAGTACGTGAATTAGGAGTATATTGCGAAATCCATCCTTTTAACATGAGCCAGGAAGCGTTCACAAAGCTTAATCCTTGTGGGGTGATTTTATCTGGTGGACCTTCAACAGTAACTCATCACGCCAATCCTCGAGCTCCTGAATGGATTTTTACTTCGGGATTGCCAATACTCGGTATTTGTTACGGCATGCAAACGATGGCGGTGCAATTAGGTGGTGAAGTACAGTCCTCTAATATTAGAGAGTTTGGCTATGCTGAATTGAAATTGCATGGACACAGCAAGTTATTTGCTCAAATTGAAGATCACACCACCAGTGAAGGTGAGGCTTTATTAGATGTGTGGATGAGTCATGGCGACAAAGTAACTCAACTACCCCCTGGATTTAGTGTTATTTGCGAAACGCGTAATGCACCAATTGCTGGAATGGCTGATGAAAGTCGTCGTATGTATGGGTTACAGTTTCACCCGGAAGTAACCCATACCTTACAGGGCACACGTATTTTACAGCGTTTTGTGGTTGATATTTGTCAGGCGCCAACCAATTGGACTTCAGAACATATTATTGACGAAGCCATTCATAAAATTAAACAGCAAGTTGGTTCTGATAAAGTACTTCTTGGTTTATCCGGTGGGGTAGATTCTTCAGTTGTAGCCGCTTTATTACATAAGGCAATTGGTGACCAATTGATCTGCGTTTTTGTTGATACGGGTTTATTACGTTTTAACGAAGCTGATGAAGTCATGAAAATGTTTGGTCAGCACATGGGGATTAAAATCATTGTCGTCAATGCTGAGGAGCGATTCTTAAAAGCGCTTTCTGGTGTTAGCTGCCCTGAAGAAAAAAGAAAAATTATTGGCCATACCTTTATTGACGTATTTGATGAAGAGTCGCATAAAATAGAAGGGGTTTCCTGGTTAGCTCAGGGAACAATTTATCCTGATGTTATTGAGTCTGCTGCAACGAGCACCAATGGAGCTTCAGTAGTTATTAAGTCACATCATAACGTGGGTGGTTTGCCTGAAACCTTACATTTAAAATTATTAGAGCCTATTCGCGAATTGTTTAAAGATGAAGTGCGAAAGATTGGTTTGGAGTTAGGTTTACCGCATGATATGGTTTATCGACATCCATTCCCAGGTCCTGGTTTAGGCGTACGGATTTTAGGTGAAGTTAAAAAGGAATATGCTGATATTCTTCGTAAAGCCGATGCAATCTATATTCAAGAACTACGAAAAGCAGATCTATATCATAAAGTGAGCCAAGCATTCGCGGTATTTTTACCGGTTAAGAGTGTAGGGGTAATGGGGGATGGTCGTAAATACGAATACGTAATTTGTTTACGCGCTGTTGAAACCATTGATTTCATGACAGCACATTGGTCGCATTTGCCTTGGGAGTTTTTAGGTCAAGTTTCCAATCGAATCATTAATGAGGTTTCTGGGGTATCGCGAGTTACTTATGATATTTCAGGAAAACCACCAGCAACGATTGAGTGGGAATAATCTGGCCTGTTTGCCGTCATTGCAAACGCATGGGCAACCCAAGAGTATCCTTTGGGTGTGTCATCACCGCATTTTCCGCAATGATGGCTGGCTACAGTTATGATAATGAATGATCGATATTGGATGCAAAAAGCTTATCAACAAGCACTTCTTGCTCAGACTGAGGGAGAAGTTCCTGTAGGGGCGGTATTAGTAAGCCAAGAGGGTACGCTCTTGGGCATAAGCCGAAATGCCGTGCAATCCAATCATGACCCCTCTGAACATGCCGAAGTACGCGTAATCCGCCAAGCCGCACAACAACTTAAAAACCATCGCTTAGTTAATAGTACCTTGTATGTTACTTTGGAACCTTGTTCCATGTGTGCAGGTCTTATTGTTCATGCGCGAGTTAAACGCCTGGTTTTTGCAACGCGTGATTTTAAAGCAGGGGCCGCAGGCTCAGTATATAACTTACTGCAAGGCTATCCTTTAAATCATAAAGTAGCAATTGATGAAGGCATTATGCAGTCAGAATGCGCTCATCTGCTCTCCGATTTCTTTAAAACATGCCGTTAATAAAATGAAAACCCGGTTGCAGGGAGGAACTATGTTTTCATTAAAATTCATCATAAGAATGATTTTCCCATCCTTCCTATTGTCTCTTTCTAAAAACTCTTCTACAGTAAATAATTCAAATACTGAAAAAGGGACGTTTCATGTACCGGTTTATTTGCAAGGTTATCTTTATTCTAGCTTTATTTTCTACCACCACCTTTGCCTGCACCCGAGCTCTATATGTTGGGACAGACAATACAGTTATCACCGGCAGAACCATGGATTGGGAAGAAGATATGCATACCAGTTTATGGGTATTCCCTCGGGGAATCGAACGAAATGGTCTAGCTGGCTCTGATTCTCCTGTTTGGAAATCCAAATACGGTAGTGTGGTTGCCTCCGCTTATCAATTAGCTAGTGCTGACGGGATGAATGAAAAAGGTTTAGTTATGAATGTCCTGTATTTAGCCGAAAGTGATTATGGCAAGCCGCAAGCAGGGCAGCTATCGCTATCAATTAGTTTATGGGGACAATATACGCTGGATAATTTTGCAACGGTACAGGAAGCCGTCGATGCATTACAGGCAAAACCATTTCATTTAGTAGCACCAAAACTTCCTAATGGGTCAGAAAGCACAGTGCATTTGTCACTTTCTGACTCGACTGGGGACTCCGCTATTTTTGAATACATTGCTGGAAAACTAGTGATACACCATGGTAAGCAATACCACGTAATGACTAACTCCCCCATATACAGCAAACAATTAGCATTGAACGAATACTGGAAAGATATAGGTGGAACGGTGTTTTTACCTGGAACAAGTAGAGCCGCAGATCGTTTTGCACGAACTTCTTTTTATCTTGGTGCGCTACCAAAGGCCTTGGATAAAAACTACATCAGTGCAGTTCCTGGACAACGTTATGAGCACCAAGCAGTGGCGAATGTAATGAGTCTTATGCGGGCAGTAAGTGTTCCTCTTGGAGTGACAACACCAGAGCAACCTAATATTGCATCTACTCTTTGGCGTACAGTAGCTGATCAAAAAAATCGAGTTTATTATTTTGATTCATCCACTATCCCAAATACATTTTGGGTTTCTTTGGAGAAATTAAATTTTACTGAAGGTGCTTCTGTAATGTTATTAGCATTGGATAAAGCTCAGATCTATGCAGGGGAGGTGTCTGCGGAGTTTAAACCTGCAACGGCGTTTACATTTATGCCGGCTCAATGAGTTGGTGTAACGGGGGGGGCCCATTTATCAGTCTTATTGTATAAAAAATCACTTGATTCTCGCTGCTTTGACCGCGGGATCTTATGGTTTCATTCAATATCACTAATGATACATTTTCGTTTCGTATATTTTCTTCTCAGCTTCTTCAATAATCGCGGTCAGTGCAAAATGTTTTAGACGATTATATTGAATATGCCCCATAGTAAAATTAATTGGGTGTTCAGGGTTTAATGCTGCTAATTTATTTTGTAGTCTTTTTAGAACACCAGAAATATTTCCCTCCCGCATTCCAGGGCATAATACACCGAACTTGTCGCCTTCAAGTCGTGCAATCGCATCAGAATTGCGGAAGTTGCTTAGTAAGAGCTGGGCAAATGTTTTTAAAATTTTATCTCCCTCATCATAACCAAATTCTTTATTGATGGATTTTAGTTGGGTTACGTCAAAATAAAGCAACATGAGTCCTTTGTCATAACGAGTACAAAGTTTCATAATTTGTCTTCCAATTGTAAGAAGACCTTGGCGATTGGAAATTTCTGTAAGGGCGTCCATTGTTGCGTAGCGATTGGTAATAAATTCTTTAGATACGGTCTTAGCTAGTTCTTTCATAATGTTTAAGTCAATATGCTCTAAACTATTTAATTGGGGAGGATGGTCATTCATGAGACATAATGTACCAATGTTAAATTGCCCATCAATTTGTAAAGGACATCCTAGATAGAATCGAATTTTAGGCTCACCAATCACTAAGGGATTATCTTTAAAACGAATATCTTGTTGTGTATCATTTACAATCATTACTTCTTCTTGAAGGATAGTATGAGCACCAAAAGAAATTGGTCTAGGGATTTCTTGAACATGTAAGCCGTATTTTGACTTGAACCACTCTCTGTCTTTATCGATTAAGGATATTAAGGCAATAGGTACTTTAAATAGGCCTTGCGCAATACGTGTGATGCGGTCAAAGCGTTCTTCAGCCATTGTATCTAGAATTTGAAGATCGTAGAGCGATTGTAAGCGTTGTAGCTCATTTTTGGGTGTTTCTGCATTTATCATGGTTAACTCCAAAATAATGACTTAGCGATTTTTGAAGTCTCTAGCTAGAAGTATAGTACAGAAGTACAAAAAATATACATACTTTGGTTTTTTTTGTATGAAAATTATTAGGGTTTTGTTTTTATGAGAGTTTTTGAATGAGAAAATTGCGTAAAAGTTCTTTTTCTTCGCTGCTTAGTGCCTGATTATTTTGGTTGGTGATGTAAAACATGTCTTCTGCACGCTCTCCTGCCGTTGCGATTTTTGCATTATGTAAATGAATATTTAAAGTCAAAAAAATACGGCTAATGGTGGCTAGAAGTCCCGGTCTATCTCCTATTACTAAAAATAAACGTGTAAAGTTGTTATGTAGATCATCGTTATAGCTAATTTGGGGTTTGACATTAAAATGAGCTAAAACACGAGAGCGTCTTTTTTGAGCTATAGTGGGTAATTGATCCTGTTGTTTTAGATGAAAACATAATGCTTGGCGTATGTCTTCAGATTGCTGGGGATCAATAAGAGCCTGGTTTTGCTCGTTTAAAATAATATATGTATCTAAATCGAATTGATTGTCGCAGGTAATAATCATTGCCTCTTGAATCGTGACATGATTATTACTCAGCACTGCAGTGGTAATCGTAAAGCGAGCATCACTGTGGGGCATGTAGATAAATACTTCCGTACCACCTTGGCTATGATGTGGCATAATCATGATCAAAGGGAATTGAGTGCAGTTCAATATGGCTTTAGTATGCCGCGCAATCACCTCGGGGGACTCATGCAAAAAGTATCGATCTTTAAATTGAGACCAAAGCTCTTCGACTGTGTTCGACGCTATGCCTTCTGAAACTAAGATATTTAAAGCAGACTGTTTTCTTGTCGTAATTAAGGCTGTTTTATCCATGAGTTCTTGGGCTTTGTGCATCATATGTTTCGCTGCTCGATATAATTCTTTTAGCAGCGAGTCTTTCCAAGCATTCCATAATTGAGGATTAGTGCCACAAATGTCAGCCACGGTAAGCAAATACAAATAATCTAAATAATGAGGCTGAGGTAATAATTGGCAGAAATGTTTTATTGTGTTGGGATCATAAATATCTTGGCGCTGTGCGGTTTGTGACATTAATAAATGATTACGCACGAGCCAAGTAAGTAAATCGCTGTCTTCTTTTTTTAAGTGGTGATTTTGAGCAAAATTCTGGGCTTCAATTGCACCTAATTCGGAATGATCACCGCCACGTCCTTTGGCGATATCATGGAATAATGCGCTTAGATAAAGTATTTCCGGCTTATCTAATGTTGGCATGATCTGCGCACAAAGTGGAAATTGTTGGGCGTAATGTGCTTGATTAAAGCGTGACATGTTGCGCACCACGAATAGGGTATGCTGATCCACAGTAAATACATGGAATAAATCATATTGCATCTGTCCAGTTACCTGAGCAAAACATTCAATATAGTGGGCTAAAACCCCATATTGGCTCATGTAATGTAAGGCTTTATAAGGGCCGTTAGGTGCTTTTAAGATACTCACAAAGAGTTCCGTGGTTTTTTTGGATGTTTTAAAGCGCCGACTAATCAGATAGAGTGACTCTCTAATTAAACGAATGGTACTGGCTCTTACTCCTTCAATATCAGGTCGATCGGTTATCCATAGGAATAACTTTAGTAACGCTTGAGGGGTTTGGGTAAAGACGCGGTTATTCCGTACCTCAATGTATTGATTGGATAATTGAAATTCATTATCTAATGGAATGAGCTTTTGTTTCGGGGACTGAGCAATTGTTTCATCAAACCATTGTAAGAGCATTTCATTTAATTCTCGGCTGCTTTTTATGACCTTAAAGTAGTCTTTCATGAATTGTTCAATGGCTAAGGAATGAGGTTTATCCTTATAGCCGAAGAAACTCGCTAATTTAACTTGATAATCAAAGGAAAGCCGTTCTTCTGCCTTTTCTGCAAGACCGTGTAAGGCAAATCGGACTCGGCAAAGAAAATGGTGGCAGTGCATTAGCTTTTCATATTCTTTATCGGTGATAAATCCATAGCTAATGCCATCGGCTAATTTTTTTATATTAAAATGGCGTTTACCGATACTATACAATATTTGCAGATCACGAAGACCACCTTGACCATATTTGACGTTCGGCTCTAGGTTATAAGCTGTTTCACCGTATTTAAGATCCCGTTTTTTTTGTTCTTGCAGTTTGGCGATAAAATAGTTTTTGCTCGTCCACATATGCAGCGGATGGGTTTGATACAGTAATTCCTCCATCAAGGCACCGCGTCCGCAGAGCAAAAACATGTCCATAACGCTTGAAATCACTGTAACGTCACGGCACGCCAATTCAGCGCAGGAGGATACGTTCGTAATTTGATGACTGATTTCTAATCCGACATCCCAGCAATCTTGGATGAAGGCTTGTGCGCGTTGTAATTTTGCTTTGGAGATTTTATCAGTATGCAGAAGTAATAGATCAATATCAGAATGAAGTAGGAGCTCTCGTCGTCCATAACCTCCCAAAGCAAGGAGACAGAAACTACCTCCTTGATCGAGTTGATTTTTATAAAAAAGGCTAATGAGCAGCTCATCAGTAAAGGCAACGAGCCTATGAATAACGGTGCTTACATTCGTTTTTTGATCAAAGTCTTGCCGCAGTTTTTCTTTAAACTGTTTTACCGTATTTTTGAGTCGTTGGTTATCGTTCTTCATCGCGTAGAGTCAAAATTTCTACACCATTATCAGTTACCAATAAGGTATGCTCCCATTGTGCGGAAAGGCTGTGATCTTTGGTAACCACGGTCCATTGATCAGGTAATAAACGGGTATGGTGTTTGCCCACATTAATCATTGGTTCTATGGTAAAGGTCATACCGGGCTCCAGCTTCATTCCCGTTCCTGGTACTCCATAATGCAATACTTGAGGGTCTTCATGAAACACGCGTCCAATTCCATGTCCGCAATAATCACGAACCACGGAGCAACGGTTTTTCTCTGCATGTTGTTGAATTGCATGTCCAATATCGCCTAATTGTACTCCAGGCTTCACCATTTCGATACCGATGAATAAGCAGTCATGTGCAATTTGCACTACATGCTTGGCTTTAACAGCAGGTGCGCCGATATAGAACATTTTGCTGGTATCACCATGATAACCATCTTTAATTACGGTGATGTCAATGTTCATGACATCGCCATCTTTTAATGTCTTTTTTCCAGGTATGCCATGACAAACTACGTGGTTTACCGAAGTGCATATTGATTTTGGAAATCCATTATAATTTAGAGGTGCAGGAATAGCTTTTTGTACATTAACAATGTAATCATGACAAATAGTATTTAGTTCTTCAGTGCTAACGCCTTCTTTTACATAAGGACCAATCATTTCAAGAACCTCGCCTGCAAGCTTGCCTGCAACGCGCATTTTTTCTATTTCATCAGGAGTTTTTATGGTAACGGCCATGTGGTGAATCCCAAAATAGTAGTGTGGAACAGCAGGAATAGTAGCATAATTGATTATTGAGCAACAGTATTTGACTTATTTATGAGTCATTTATCAATATTGAAATTTCATCGGTAACTACTTTCAAGCCACTCCGCAACTTATCATACTATACTTTATATAAGAAATTGCTTGTCCAACCCAGGGAACTAAAATGATGTATCAAGAGCGCTCATTTCTATTTATAGCATGTCTATTTATTAACGCCATATCCTTTGCACATGTTCATAGAGGCCATCATGGTGGTGGTAACCATAATAAGGTATATGATAATGTTAATTATAATAGTTACAGTCAACCTTACCGCAACAATGTCTGGTATATTGAGGGGAGTCGCGGGACTGTGCGTCGTGCTGGTGGCCACCATGGGGACTGGTATAATGAGGGAGGAGTTGCGATTATTAATACTGGTGGAGACGTGGCTTGGTTTGATAATAGTTTAAATAATGAAGAGGTTGTAGGTGTTCCTGTGAGTGGACATTTTGATCCTTCATGCATGACAATTCAAACCTGTACTTACGATGGTCACTGTATTACGCAGCATAAATGTGATTAACATGGATTATTATGAATAAAAAGAAATTCCAATGGGCAGTTGTTGGAGCAGGACCTGCGGGTATTGCTGCAGTAGGGAAATTATTAGATCAGGGTATTTCATCTGATGATATTTTGTGGATTGACCCGCATTTCAAAGTTGGTGACTTAGGGCTGCTATGGCGCAATGTTTCAAGTAATACGAGCGTAAAATATTTCACTAGTTTTTTAAATGACGTGCGATCTTTTAATTATGAAGGGGCGCCTGATTTTGCATTAAAGCATTTGCCAAAAGAGGAAACCTGTACCTTAAGTTATGCTGTGGAACCATTAGAGTGGATTTGTACGTATTTAATGCAGAAAGTACATGCAGTAAATACGATGATCCATAATATGTCTTTAGCCGAGCGGAGGTGGACTTTATCTACAGCAAGCGAATCTTATCAAGCTAAAAATGTTATTCTGGCTACAGGCGCATCTGCCTCCTCATTGAATTATCCCGGTCTTAATGTAATTCCCTTTGATACAGCAATTGATAAGGAAAAATTGGCTGAAGAGCTTGATCCTAATGAAACTTATGGTGTATTTGGTTCATCACACTCTGCCATCATTATTGTGCGCTATTTGGTGGAGCTGGGCGTGAAAAAAGTAATTAACTTTTATCGCTCACCTTGTCGTTATGCGATTGATATGGATGATTGGATCCTTTTTGATAATACCGGACTGAAAGGGCAAACTGCTGTTTGGGCAAGAGAGAATATTGATGGGGTATGGCCTGAAAATTTAGTGCGATATAACACGGCTGAGCCTAATATTGCGCGTTATCTGCCTGAATGTGATCGGGTTATTTATGCTGTTGGTTTTGAAAAGCGTAAAAATATTATCATTGGTGATTATGAAGATACGTGTCACAATCCTCATGTAGGTATTATTGGACCAGGTTTATTTGGTTTAGGAATAGCCTACCCAGAAAGTAAAACAGATCCATTTGGTAATGTAGAGTCCCAGGTAGGTTTATGGAAGTTCATGGTCTATCTCAATAAAGTGATGCCTGTGTGGTTTAAATATCATACTTAATACACGCAACCGTCATTGCTAATGTGTGAAGCAACCCAGGGTTTCATGCCTCGATCTTTGAGTTCATTCTGTCCCTCATCCCCATATTTAGCCATTTAAGTTATGATTTTTTTTGAACGAGGGAAAAAAAATTGTAAACTATGCGCCTATTTTGGGGAGAATTATCATTTTAAACACGAGACGACCGAGTTACTGGTCAAGCGAACTGATTACTTTATTAGTCAGCTTATTTTTTACTCTTGCATATAATGCCTCATTCTGGGCGGACTTATTAAGTGGCAAAGAATTAACATCAGCACATACCTGGCTCATTATTATTTGTACTGGAATCGCAATTACAGGATTACAGTGGTTTCTATTATTGCTGGTCATTAACCGTTGGACTTTTAGAGGGTTTATGATTAGTTTGTTTTTAGTCACCTCCATCATGGTCTATTTCATGAATACCTTTCATGTCTATATCGATCCCAATATGGTGACTAATGCCATAAGTACCGATTATCAGGAAAGCAAAGAGTTATTACAATGGCGAATTATTCCTTATCTTTTGCTGCTCGGTGTAATTCCCAGCTGGATTGTATGGAATAGTCGTATTTATAAACGAAATTTACTCTCATATTGGACTGGTCGGTTTGGCTGCATATTTTTGTCGCTCCTCATGTTTTTGGGCGGTGGATGGGCTGTTTATAATGATCTGAGTCCAATACATCGTGCTAAAAAAGAAATTGTCTATTTAGTTACACCGTTAAACCTATTTTCGTCTTCAGCAAAGGCTTATTGGAGAGCTCAGAGAACGAAGGCAAGCCAAACAAGAAAACTGATTGCAAAAGACGCACAGCAACTCCCCAGATCAGTGGGAGCGAAGCCGCGCGCGATTGTTCTGGTGATTGGTGAAACCGTCCGTGCTGCCAATTGGGGCTTAGGCGACTACAGCCGCCAAACAACTCCTGAATTAGCCAAGCACCAGCTTATTAATTTTAGTCAAGTAAGCAGCTGCGGTACCTCAACAGCCGTATCCTTACCCTGTATGTTTTCTCCATATGGCCTTCGCCATTATGATGAAAAACGTATTAAGCAAAGCGAATCATTTCTGCATCTTTTAAATCGGTTAAATATTTCGGTATTGTGGCGCGATAATCAATCGGGCTGTAAGGGCGTATGTGATGGATTGCCTATGGAGAAATTAAAAATTGAAGCCATGTGCAAGAATGGTCGTTGCTTTGATGAAATTCTCTTGCATCAATTAAAAGAAAAAATTAGCTCAGTAAAGGGTGATCAATTGATTGTTTTACATATGCTGGGTAACCATGGGCCAGCTTATTATGAGCGCTACCCTGAGCAATTCAAACGTTGGCAGCCAACTTGTGATACAGCGGATTTAGCCAGTTGTTCACCAGAATCAATAGTTAATACCTATGATAATGCTATTTTGTACACGGATACTGTTTTAGCTCGTGCACTTGATGAGTTAAGTACTATTACAACACATGATACGGGATTAATTTATGTTTCTGACCATGGTGAATCTCTAGGAGAGCATAATTTATTTCTGCACGGATTGCCTTATTTCATGGCTCCTGATGAGCAGAAAAAAGTGCCTATGATTTTTTGGTCATCGAAAGGGTTGTCGGAGCAATTGGTGCTTGATAATGAGTGCATGCAGAGTAAAAAAGAACAAGCGGTTTCTCATGACTATCTTTTTTCTACTGTGTTGTCCTTATTTGATGTGAAAACAAAAAGTTATGATAAAAAGTATGATTTACTGCATACCTGTCGAAAAGGATAAAGTATAGAATAAAAAACACTGTCGTCATTGTCAGCGCAGCCTCGCTCTGGGTTGCTTCGCTGCGCTAACAATAGGTGATAGATTTGGTAAGGAAGTGCCACACTGCTGATCATGGTCCCAATAAAAGAAATAAATTGTCCTAAATAAAGTAATCGGAAATCACGATTTCTTTTAAGAATGGAGAGGTTTAGAAGGTGACTCATATTGGGCAATATCCAAAAAGCACCAATGAAAAGATTGATTCTATGCTTTTTCATAGATTGAATACAAATAAAATTTTCCTGATGGAGCTTCGTTTTTGTATTAAGTTTTACTTCTCTGATTTGGCCATATAATGGACTCAAAGGTCAAAATAAGGTAATATGTGCGTTTTTCGAGAGAAAATTTTTATGAGAGTTTTTATTTTTGGTGCGCAAGAAACTGGTAAAACGGCGTTATTAAAACAATTAACCAATCAAGAGGCTACGCACGCTCCATCCTCAAGCTATAAGACGACAATAGGTCCTGATTTTCAATGTATAAATGGCATGAATGTTTGGGACTCTCCTGGAACCAATGGTCCAAATAAGAATTTTATCGTCCCTTATATTCACGGGGTTGACGTAGGTATTTATTGTATTAATTTATCTAAAGTGATTAATGATACCGTTCTAGAGCAAATGAGAAAGGATATTTCATTGTTTAAGCTTATGAATAAAAATGCAAAACTAATTTTAGTAGGTACCTTTAGCGACCAAGCTTTAGAAGAAAACACAGTAGAATTATTGCATAATAAATTGAATGAATTTGGTTTTATGGATGTGCTCACTGTGACCACCGATGAAGCTCATGGTACACAATCATTACTTATGAGGCTTAAGCACGATTTTAAGCACTATAAGGAAGCGAAAGATCAGGAGTTAATCGAGCCGCATAGTTCTGCTAAGCAATTAAATAAACTAGAGGAGGTGCGCAATGGTTTATCGGCTAATGCTGATTTATGTCGCGCTTTAGATAAGTTAAATAATCAAGTGATTCGTTTAGGACTCAATGCTGAAGAAATTAATTTTCTGGCCGCTGAAGTTAACAGCTTGTTTATCAAGATAGGTAATTCGCTGATGCTCGATAAGACTAATGCTTATAATGACTTCCTTACAAATTGTGATGCTAAATTTACCGATAAATATCATGGTCTTAAGGCTGTAGTTAAAACGTTTGCGACAGTAGTTTTAGTTACCGCATTAGCCGCGGGGCTGTTCTTTGGATTAGGTGTTGCATTTGGTGCTTGGGCTGGTGCGTCTACATTTTTTGCGGCATTTGTAGAAGGGACTACAGGAACTGCGGTATTTGCTGCAGGAACTACTGCAACCAATCTGGCTTCTGTTACCTATTTTGCGAATAGATTTTTCCAGAAGCCAGTCAATAATGCTGCGAATGAATTTATAGAAAACGTAAAAAATGCGGATATCGAGGAATTGAGTTCTAATGGCATTATATAACAGTAGTGTTGTATGGCTTATGGAAGATCGAATTACCACAGCGTGACTGTGGTAATTCACTATACTACTAGATAGTGCATGAAAAAATTAATGGATATGTGGAAAACCGTTCAGACTCCAGGAGGGAGCAAATCATGGACATTGACTCAAGCCAATTAATCCGCTCCTCACTTATTGGCATAGTAATTCTATTGTTACTCCTTTTTATTCCCGTCGGAACCTTGAACTATTGGCACGGTTGGGTTTATACCTTGGTACTCCAATTGCCCTCGGCTTCTGGTGGGCACTTCTTTTAACGCCTATCCTCTGCGCAGTTTTAGTCGCTCGTATTTTGAATGAAGAGAATTTACTGGTACGCGATTTGCCTGGATATCCAGAGTATCAAAAGAACGTTAGATATCGATTAATACCATTTATTTGGTAACGATGATTTCGCCAAATACTGTTAGGCTATGATGTGATAACCACTATCAATGTAAATCGTATCTCCAGTAATGCTCTTCGCATAATCGCTGGCAAGAAAAGTTACCATGGCCCCAATATCATTGATATTAGTTAAAGAGCCGAGTGGGGATTTATGTGTTGCATCTCGGATTAATTCATCAAATTTATCTAAACCGGAGGCTGCTCGTGTTTTAAGCGGCCCTGGGGAAATGGCAATGACCCTAATATTTTCTCGGCCGAGTTCTGCCGCCATATAGCGCACCGAGGCTTCTAATGCCGCTTTCACTGGCCCCATGAGATTATAATTGCTTACCACTTTTTCAGCACCATAGAATGACATAGCGAATAGGGAACCGCCATTTTTCATTAATGGCTTGGCGAGGTTTGCTATACGTATAAAGGAATGACAGGAAATATCCATCGCCAGCAAGAAACCATCTTTTGATGATGCGAATAGTGGGCCATGCAAATCTTCTGTTGGGGCGAAGGCAATTGAATGGACGATAATATCAATTTGCCCCCAGGTTTTGCCAATTTCTGCAAATAAATCAGTTAAATCTTGGTTATGAGTTACATTGCAACGCATATAAATGGATGGTTCAAGCTCTTGAGCAATGGGATCAACGAATGGTTTGGCTTTTTCATTAATGTAGGTGAGTGCTAATTCTACGCCAGATGCTTTTAACATGCGTGCACATCCATAAGCAATGGAACAGTCATTGGCAATACCAATTACCAATGCTTTTTTTCCTGAAAGTAAGCTCTTATCCATGTGTTTTTCCTTCACGTCCTGTTTCATTTAATTATACATGACAATTTTTGTTTTTAATTTGTTCTATAATTTAAGGATAATGTTCCTTTGAAGATCATGGCTCTGTAGCACGTAAGGTAATGTTTGTTAATCAGGCTTCCGATCCTACTTTGGAGCGGTTATTGATTCCTGATATGGCTTTGGCTGATGCCTTGAAAGAAGTGGGCATTGCAATGGATCGGGTGCCTTCAAATCGTGGTTACATGGGGGATTTATATTCACAATTAGCACATCGTTATGAAAAAGCCTGTGATTTTCAGGGAACTGGCTCTGTGACTATTTTTCGGTAACCACCATGCCTGGAAATGAAGTGACCCACCCAGTGCAAGCGCTAGGATTTATTTTATTAATTAGTGCTGTATTACTATTTTCTGTTGGCTCAATTCAACATAAAGAGCTTTTAATTCATTTGGGAATATTCCTTTTAATCCTAAGCATTTTGATGATTATGGTTTTTGCTTCAAATGAGCCTGTGATTAATTTTAAAAGTTTCGCAAAACGAGTGATGTATGGTGCCGCCTCTGTTGTGGAGTTGCCATCATTATTTGGTGACGTTCTTAGCTATTTACATCTGTTTGCCTTGGGGTTGGCGGGAGCATCAATGGCCGTTACCTTTAATACTATTGCCCCTACAAGTTGGGTTTTGCAGCGATAAGAATGAGAAACGAAAAAAACAAGGCTAGAAACAAATAAAGACACCTAGGTGTCTTTATAATGCAGTGGTTTATTCTTATTTTTTTTAAGAACCACTTCTAATAATGGCGCGCCCGGAAGGATTCGAACCTCCGACCCTTTGGTTCGTAGCCAAATACTCTATCCAACTGAGCTACGGGCGCGTTGACTGGCGGAGAGAGAGGGATTCGAACCCTCGATGGGATTTCTCCCATACTCCCTTAGCAGGGGAGCGCCTTCGACCACTCGGCCATCTCTCCAATCAATGCCTCGGAGTATACGCAGGTATTTTTTCAACGTCAACATTTCTTTTGAAAATATATTAAATTCAGTAACAAAATAGGGCTGATGTGCAATATTTGTTTAATTGTATTCCAAAAAAAGCAATATATTTCATTCAGCTTAACTCTATGTAATTATGTTGAAAAACAGTGTTAATCGTTTCCAAATTTAGATGTTTACTGCTACTCTTACACTATAAAAAATCAGACCAATCATTAAGGAGGATCAATGAATCAGAAGTCGAATTTAAGTGGTCGCGATGTCTATGTAGTTGATGGTAACCGGACTCCATATCTTAAAGCGAAGGGGCTAGGTCCGTTTTCAGGATCTGATTTAGCAGTTGCTGCGGGTATGACTTTATTAAATCGACAACCATTTTCTCCAACCGAATTGGATCAAGTAATTATTGGTAGTGCTATGCCCGGCCCTGATGAGGCGAACATTGCTCGCGTAGTTGCTTTAAGATTAGGTTGTGGTGATCAAGTTCCTGCATTTACGGTAATGAGAAACTGTGCCTCAGGCATGCAAGCACTTGATAATGCGGCAATAGAAATTGCCAGTGGTCGCAGCGACTTAATCTTGGCAGGGGGCACCGAAGCAATGAGCCATGCTCCTTTATTATTCAACCACAAAATGGTGTCCTGGTTAGCTAATTGGTATGGTGCTAAAAGTATTGGACAGAAATTAGGATTAGTTACTCAGCTCAGACCTTCCTATTTAGCGCCCGTAATTGCTTTATTACGTGGACTAAATGATCCAATTGTCTGTATGAATATGGGGCAAACCGCCGAAAAAGTTGCTTACCGATTCAATATCACTCGCGAGCAAATGGATGAGTTTTCTTTACGAAGCCATTTAAAATTGGCTGAAGCTTATAGTGAAAAACGCATGACCGAAGTAACTCCCATTATTGACAGTAAGGGGCGTGTGCATGCTCAGGATGATGGAATGCGTCCTGATTCTACTTTAGAAAAATTAGCGAAATTAAAACCCTTCTTTGATAAGAAATACGGTATGGTTACGGCAGGTAATAGCTCTCAGGTAACTGATGGTGCTTGTTTATTATTGTTAGCTAGTGCTGATGCCATTAAAAAGTATCGTTTAAATGTAATTGGTCGTATTGTGGATTCACAATGGGCCGCGCTTGATCCCGCTAAAATGGGATTAGGTCCAGTGCATGCAGTAACGCCAATTATGCAACGTCATAATTTAAAAGCAGATGATATTGACTGTTGGGAAATTAATGAAGCCTTTGCGGCTCAAGTTTTAGGTTGCTTGGCAGCTTGGGATGATGATGAATATTGTAAGACGCAATTAGGCTTAGATAAGGCTTTTGGTGCTCCATCCATGGATAAATTAAACCGTGAAGGGGGCGCAATAGCTGCTGGACATCCTGTTGGTTCTAGTGGTGCACGTATTGTGCTTCATGTGTTGAAATCATTAGAGCAAAGAAATGAGTTGCGTGGAATGGCCTCTATTTGTATCGGTGGAGGGCAAGGAGGGGCTATGTATCTGGAACGTGTGACTGAGGTGAAAGGACATGAATAATTATAAGAACTGGGACTTAAAACGAGGCAGCGATAACATTCTGTGGCTTGGGCTAAATAGACACGATACGAGTGTAAACAGCATGAATGAAGAAGTCTTAGATGAGCTAAATAGTCAGCTTCAAGAGATTGCCCAAGATAAAAATGCCATCGGTTTAATTATTTATTCAGCAAAAGAAAAAGGATTTATTGCTGGTGCAGATGTTTCTTTATTTTCTAAATTTGAAACCCCTGCCCAAGCTGTTGATTTCTTACGCAAAGGTCACGCAGTTTTCGCTAGATTACAGGCACTAACTATTCCTACAGTTGCCATGATTGATGGTTTTTGTATGGGCGGCGGATATGAATTAGCCCTGGCATGTACTTATCGTATTGCCACTGACGAAAAAGATACGCGTATTGGCTTGCCCGAAGTAATGTTAGGTATTCATCCTGGCTGGGGTGGCACGGTGCGTTTGTCACAACTTATTGGTGGTTTTAATGCCTTAACACAAACTATTTTAACCGGTAGTACGGTTGCTTCTTCAAGAGCTAAAGCATTAGGTATGGTTGATGATGTAGTCCCTGTTCGTCAATTAAAGCGTGCTGCAGTTTATTTTATTAAAAATAAGCCACCACGCCACAAGCCTTCATTTCTACAAGGATTAACAAATGCGGCTTGGCTTCGTAAACCACTTGCAGCATTAATGCGTAAAAATGTTGCCAAGCGTGTACGCAAAGAACATTATCCTGCACCTTATGCCATTATTGATTTATGGGAAAAAGAAGGGGGCATGGGTGATAGAGCGTACCAGAAAGAAATTGAATCAGTTGAGCATTTGGTCACTCAAGGCATTACGTCCAAAAATTTGATCCGTGCTTTTGGTTTAAGAGAGCGAATGAAAGCTTTTGCCAAAGACAGCAACTTTAAAGCGCAACATGTACATGTGATAGGTGCTGGGGTTATGGGGGGCGATATTGCTGCCTGGTGTGCTTTGCGCGGCCTACGTGTAACACTGCAAGATCAATCTTATGAGCGTATTGCACCTGCTATTGGTCGAGCATATTCTTTATACAAGAAAAAATTGCGTAAACCACGCTTAGTTCAAGCGGCTATGGATAATTTAATTCCTGATCCAGACGGCCGTGGTATTGCTCAAGCAGATGTGATTATTGAGGCAGTTTTTGAAAATCTAAATGTAAAACAAGAAATTTTCAAAAAAGTAGAACTACTTGCGAAGAACGATGCAATTATTGCTACGAACACTTCCAGTATTCCTTTGGATGAGATTAGCATCGTGATGAGCGATCCAACGCGTTTAGTTGGTATTCATTTCTTTAATCCAGTTGCTAAGATGGATTTGGTTGAAATTGTTAGTGGTGCATCAACTGCTCAGCAAGTAGCGCAAGCCTCTTGTGCTTTTGTCAATCAAATTGCCAAATTGCCTTTACCCGTTAAATCCAGCCCCGGCTTCTTAATCAATAGAGTGCTAATGCCTTATTTAATGGAATGCGTGCAGCTTTTAGAAGAAGGTCATAGTGGAGAGACCATTGATGCAGCCGCCTTAGAGTTTGGAATGTTCATGGGACCTGTTGAGTTGGCAGACACTGTAGGTATGGACGTTTGCTTGGCTGTGGCAGAAAACCTAACTGCACATTATGGTGGTACTGTGCCGCAGAAATTACGTGACATGGTTAAAGCAGGTAAACTTGGCCGTAAGACAGGCGAAGGTTTTTATCAATATAAAAATGGTAAGCCTGTAAAAAGTCGTCCAGCAGAGGTTGCTAAAGATCAACATATAGCCGATCGATTGATTCTAAGAATGGTTAATGAGTCAGCAGCCTGCTTACGTGAAGGGGTTGTAGCCGATTCTGACTTGCTTGATGTGGGTATGATTTTCGCGACAGGATTCGCTCCATTCCGTGGTGGTCCAATGAATTATGCTAAAGACTTTGGAATCAATAATCTGGAAAGTTTATTTAAAACTCTGGAAGTAAAGTACGGAGAGCGTTTTAAAGTAGACGAAAGCTTGTAGTATATTGAACGTAGCCCGTATTAGCGCAGCATAATACGCCACAAGATCCCTTTAATGCGGGCTACGTTATTGATTAATTCAGCGTAGCTGGTTGTTTACAACCAGGGTACATTTATTTATCTGTACAATACTTTAAAACAAAATAACTAATAAAAAGCATAATTAAACTTCCCACAATATCTGTGCAATAATGCCAGCCCAATAAAACACAAGAAGCAATGAGCACAAGGTTAATAATCGCGAACACAATACAGGCTATTGGCCATTCTCTAAGTAAATTAACACACAAAATGGCCCAAATAGCATGAAATGATGGAAATGCGATTAACCCACCTTCGTTCGTAGTTGGTACAATATGATGATGAAGTTCGGAAAACTTCAAGCCTGTCGCAATTTGGCTTGACTCAAATAAGCTATGGTTGAATATACTGGCAGGGGCCACCGTAGGGAAAACATAATAAAATCCAAAACCAAGCAGTACGGTGGACAGCAATAGAAAATAATATTCACGCAACAAATGAAAGCGGCAGGAAAATAATACCAGTAAAGGAATAATACTCATTTGATAAGCTAGGCTGTCATAAATCGTGCTAAGTAACGCTTTGAACTGCCGATGCTCATTAGTCCAACTAACTATAGCCGCGGTATCAATTCCCATCAAGGCTTCCAGCTTTACAATATACTGATCAATTACCGGAAATGGCGTTAATTGAACCGCATTGGTTGCAAACGCAATAATCACCATTACCACAAAAAAATAGATTAATTCGTTACCTATCTGACAGGATTTGCTTTCTTTTGCAAAGGTTAAATGAAGTCCAACATTGAGGAGAACTAAGAAGATGCCAAAAGGTACTACGTTATCCGGAAAATAATTATTTCCCGGAAACTGATAAATAAAATAATTGATAAAAAAAGCTATAGCGGAAAAAAAAAGAATAAATCCAGCAAGTGAGCTAATACATCGAGAAGGTACTTGACGCATTTCCAAGGATTATTCAGTCGTTTCTAACAGTTGCTTTTGTTTAATTGCATGGAAAATTTCTTCTCGGTGCACATTAACCGAACGAGGTGCTTCAACGCCAAATTTAATATTCCCATGTTCTTGGGTTTTAAATGCCAAGATCTTAACAATTGTATCATTAATACTAATCATTAAGGGTTCTTCAAAGTGAAGAGAAACAATATCCATTAAAAACCTCATAATGTCTCATGGTTTCTCCTTATGGATTAATAGCCTTCTGCGGACATTCGCGGTAAGGCAAGGTTTTAAAAAAGCTGCCAATTGTAACGCTTTTAATCGTTCATGACAATGATCATGCATAATTTTATACATTCCTTTGCAAGGAAGAA
>NZ_CBCSKT010000033.1:0-5326 GCF_965140895.1 Legionella sp.
TAAATATGAGGCACTGAGGGAGATGGCTTTGAAAAAAGTAGCTTAACTGGGTTGTATCGTTTTACTTGACCACGTCACTTCTTTAATTTCCATTCTAGAAGGGAGTGATATTACCAAGGTGATTTCTATAAGTACATACTGAATTTTTGACAGCATAATCAAATTAAATGTAACACTCGCGAGAAATATATTTAATCGTTGGCTCAAATTAAAGGTAATCGGGGAAAATACTGAAATGATGAGGCTAGAACAGAGGAATACATACGTTTCTGGGTGTTCAAATGGGATCAGTTTCACCAACTGATTACTGCTGTATGCAGACATATAAAAAGCACGCGGGACAATGATCTTAGTCGATTTGTATTGAGAAACATAAATTACTATTAACAAATTTAGACAATCTACATGACTAGTTTCTATATTACTCATAAAAAATCCTTATTCATGAAACTATGATCAATACTTTATATTTCTAATAGTTGGTATTTAATTAATATTTTCTACCCTTAGAAACTGAGGGAAATTAAACCATTGTTTGATAAATAAAAAAATTAAGAAATTATCCTGGGATTTTCGAAGGTAAATATTTAACAAGATGATGCAAATAAAGGCGTGGTGAATCCTTGACAACAATACCTTACAAAATCTAAAATGCAGCTGTCAGTTAGCTTAATGTAGGATAGGTTGTAGGAAGTTGTATCGATGATAACCTCAGTTGATGAAAGAAATGGATTAGTAAAATACACTTGGTCGGAAATTCGTCATCGTTTTGAAGCAGTAGAGCCTAAATTCACGGAAATAGTTGACCATCTCTCACCAGATCATTCATATCCTCTATACATCGCTTATTATTCTTATGGGGATACTGACGCCGATACACAAAGTTCCTTATTCCCTAATATTAATGGGGGATATTTCCGAATTACAGACCCGGACGTACCAGAATATATTCTTCATCATCTTGGTTATAGTGCTAACAATACACCATTAGGAATGTTGTTAGAAAAAGAACTAGAATGTTATATCGACCTGAAAAATGAGCAAATAATCATACCTTGGCTTATATACAAACCAGGAGATATCTTCCCACTTTCTACTATCCTTAATAAAACCAAAAATCGAGTGTATACTCCAAATGGACTTTTGTCCTCAACTGCAGGAGTAAGGTCGACATTTGTGCTTCCAAATATTGGTGCAGCTATTAACCACTCAAACTTGCAACGAGATTTTAATATTAAAAGCCGCCCACCAAAGTCCACATATGATCATTGGCATATTTTTAGAGAAATAGTAAATAGCAATGAAATTCAATCTGATTGGCGTTGTTGTATAGCTTATTTTTCTGAGAAGTGGTTAACTAGCTTACATAATGATGTTGAATGGAAAGGTCTAAAGCAGTATCTGAATGAATTAGCATGGCGTCGGTATGAATATGATAGGAATAGAATCTATTATGACATCACATTTTCAATCATACAAAAGAACCGTAATTTAAAGCCAAACCCTTACTTAGTAGATACAGCCAAACATTTGTTTGCAACGGCACTTGGCGATGCACCAGGGTATGTCCCTGCAGTAGATAACAGCGCATTACCTGTAAACACCTTACAACAGGTATTTGTTGAATCTTATGGATTAAAGAAATACTGGCCTACGATAATGCAAGCAAAACATTTTAACTTTGAAACCGATTCACTTCCTATATACTATTCTTTACAACATCCATCTACCCGGGTATTTTCGCCTAGCTCTAGATCTGTTTCAAGCACTATTAATGAAATGCGAGAACTACAGCATATTATGGGAATATTTATTAATGACCTATTGGTGGAAGGGGCATTATCCTCGGATACAGTAATTGGTGAAATAGCAAAATACATTGAGTTTCAGTATTTTCATAATATTGCTGATAGTCACAAAATCATGAAAGAATCAACTGACTTGCTTAACATCGATATGCGATTTAAAAAAACTTTGTTTCCTTCTTATGAAGAGTCAACTTTTGCTGCAGATGCTTCTTTTCTAAGAGGATGTATTAGCATGAGTTCCGCTAAAACTCCAACATAGTAAGAAACAAAATATCCCTATAACCATAGAACAATACCATAAGAAATCCCCTCCCCAATATTGATATACTGCTCCACCAATGATAGGTCCAAGGACATTACTTGATGCAAATACAGTTTGGAATAATCCAAGGCCATGTCCCTTTTTACGTTCGTGGCTTCCTTCATAACAAAGCAGTTGTGCTGTTGAGACAAATAACATTTCTCCAGTTGTCCAAACTATACATGAGAAAATAGCTACTAAAAATAAAGATGAGGTGCATAATATCAGCATTCCCAAACCCATTAATAAGGCTCCCGATCCGGTTATAAAAAATTTATTTTGATTACTAAATAAATTTGTTAATGGCGTTTGGAAAACTACTATCAGAAATGTATCAAGTGTAAATAAAATGCTGACTCCCTCAACGCCATATTTCGGAAATGACGTCTGAATATATAGTGGATATGTAGATCCTAATTGAGCAATAATCAATCCAATAAGAAAAACACATATTAAAACCGGGATTATTGATTTATATTGAGGTAATTGTACTATTTGATGTTTTTCTTTTATCTGAATGTTTGCCTTTTTTTCTGTTTTTTCAAAATAGATGAACAATGCTGAGCCAATGAGCAAGAAACTAGATAAATAAAAAATGGTCTGAAATCCATAAAATGTCAAAATACCAATTAATATGCCCGATAAACCTAGTCCAAAATTTGATGCCACATGAGAAATACATATCGTTTTATACCGTAATTTTGAATCATCTTTACATTGACTAAGCATCCAGACGTTATTTGATGTTTTAAATCCATATGCAGCAAATCCAAGTAAAAAGAGGTTTGGCATTAGTGCGAATACTGACTGCAGATATATGAGGAGTAAAAATGAAACAGATTGAGCAATAAGACTAATAATAGATATTAGCCTTGGTGAAACAATATCAGAAAATTTGCCTGAAACTATACCGCCAGTGACTGTACCTAAACCATACCATGAAAGAAGCAAGCCAGCTGTACTAGGTGTATAACCTTTTGTATTTACAAAGAAGAGAGTAAGGAAAAAACAGATACCAATTGTGAATGCATTAATACCAATTAAAGTTATGCCCTGCCAACATGTTTTTGGTAGACCTAAATAATTTCTATTGTATTTCTTTGAGTAAGTTAATATAAAACTCATCATTTTTGTTTTAATCCAAGTGCATTCAAAACAGATTCATTCCTATGTGCTTTATTCTTTGGTGGAACGCATAAGGTAGATATATTTGTTAAATCAATATTAGGAAGTTGAACTAGTTTTTCATGAGTTATTTTGGGTTCAAACCCAGGGTATTGGGCTGCTTCATAAATTATTATTTCGTGAGTATCTTCATAATACTTTATTAAATGTTCAACTAATAAAGTTACACCCACTTTCTTATCTTTAGTTGATTCATGGCCTTGAATACCCAATGCATCAATTTGCCAAAGAATAAGATGGGAACATATATCGAATTGTCTTTGATGAATTAAAAAATCTGTAGCTTCAAAAGATTGGCATCCAGAAGAGCCTGGGTCAATGAGTAGATCTGCAAATAGACAATCTTCTGAAGATATTCCCGGCAAAATTCTTGCATCATATCCATTAAGTTTTGCAATCTTTACCGCTTCTAATCCCGGTTTTGAGAAAACAGCTGGATGACCATAAAGTACAAAACAAACATGCTTATTTTGATATAAATGCTCTAACACATATCTTGTAATGAGGTTATAAGCTTCAGCGCGCATAGGAGTCGAGGAATATAGGAAATCCAAAGACTCACTATTACTATTTTGCTCTTCTATCCATAGCTTTAATATAGGATCATTGACTAGATAGAGGACAATGTCAGACTGTTTAATATATGTAATTGCTTCAGTAGTTAAATGAGAAAAAAATTTAATTCCGCTACCGACAACATATAATGATGAGTTACTGGAGCTTTTGGGCATTTTAGTACTTCTACAAATTAATTGTTATACATCAAAAATGGTTGTTCTATTTGCTAGCAAGTCAGTTTTATTAAAAATGGCCTTTAAAGATTCTGCATCATTATTTTCTATTGCGATTTTAATATCAGCAGGCTTGTCTTTTAATAATTGTTTGATATCTAACTTATGGTGAGAGGTGCGAGCAATTTCTTCTAAAAGGTTGACGATATTCATTTCTTTACTCCTGATTAGCAAGTATGTCAATTTTAACACGGCAATATAGTTGATTAAAGCGTAATTAAAGAAAACCCGTTTAGTATCGAGACCTGAAAGCATCCTAAGCTTTTTTAAATAGACCACGCATTAAATACACCACTGTCCCAATCAATTTATCATTAACTTTAGTACTAAACCGAACACTAGCCCAATCTTGATTAAATGCAACCAACTCAATTTCAGGATTGGATTTTGATGCAGACAATTGTTTGTATTTACGCACAATAACTTGCTCGTCATTATCAAGTTTAGCCATTACAAGATCGCCTGGATTAGGCACAGTGTCAGGGTCAATAATTAAAACATCATTAGGCCTAAACTCAGGAACCATACTTTCATCTTTAACAATCAAAGCAAAGGTATGATTACCAATACACTCTTGCAGAGAAGAACTAATAGGAACTAAATCCACCTTTTCAACATAGTTCTCTTCTTTCATGTTCTGAATGGTTAACATCGGATTACATGCTTGCTTGGCATCAAGAATAGGAATAAGACCACCTAAGCCTGGGGTTTTAGCAGGTTTTCCCTGTCGATCATCGGATAAGCACATTAAAAACGATGGGGAGACTTCTAGTGCTTTGGCTAATAATTTAATTTCTTCAGGTCCAGGAGTTCTGTCGCCGCGTTCGTAGTTATTGATTCGGGAAGCATTAAGGTGCTCTGTTAGCTCAGCCAAAGCCTTTCTTGTGATGCCCTTTGCTGTTCGTTCCTGTTTAATCCTTAATCCAATTTTCTCTTTAATACTCATCTTCAATGACTTTTAAAATTACTTAAAACTATGATAACAGATATTGACACGTTATCAAAATGTGTTAATCTCAATTTAAATTGCTCGTTATGAGTATATTGGCTTGTATAAGAGCATGTAAGATCTTTGCAATATAACATAAACAACTTAAGGAAAAAGAATACATGGTTGGTTTTTTGATTACTCCAGAAGAGCTTGCTGCAATTTGCGGTCTACCGTATATACCCATCGCCATTGAAAGTACTGGAAATTTTTTCTGAAATGAATTAAAAGTATCGGCATTATGAGATTTCAT
>NZ_CBCSKT010000034.1:0-24825 GCF_965140895.1 Legionella sp.
GTGCCTAAGACTAAATATTGGTGTAAGCAGAAAAAACTTAATTGCCAAAAACTTTTAAATTAGGTGCGGAATGTAGGTTCTATAGCAGACATAAATAGTTTACCAAAAATCGGTGTTATTTATGCTCATTTAGGGATGGATGAATTCCTAGTCAATGCTTTAATTACCTCAGGAGTATCTGGTATCATCAGCGCAGGATTTGGAAAAGGCTATCAACCAAACAATATATCGCAAGCCTTAAGGAGCGCTGCTCAATCAGGTGTCCTTGTTGTAAGATGTTCACGCGCTGGATTTACTCATACAAGTATTGATAAAAATTATGATGATAAATACGGATTCATTGTAGCAAAGGGATTATCACCCCATAAATCAAGTCTCCTGCTATCGCTCGCTCTCAGCAAGACTCGGGATACTACTAAGATCCAAAAGATATTTGAGGAATATTAATTTTATGGAAGAGATGTTTTCACCAATTAAATCCATTGGTTTGTATATAAAAAAATTTAAGGATGTATTTAGAAAATACAAATTGGAAAAAAGTGGTTCTAGGTATAGTTTAGTGAATGTTACATCACGGAATAATGAAATTGAGTTGCACGTGATTCTAGTCGGAATTAAAAAGCAATTTTTAAAATTAAGACCCGAAGATATAATTAATGACGATGAACTTTTATCTGAGTTTTCACCTTGCGATGTGATCTTACCGGTTAAAATTACAATAATATCCTTAGTAATCAATATGATTTTAAGTTTTATATTTGTATGGCCGTTAGCTCATACTGGTTTAGCACTTAGCAAGTGCTTTATCTTCCTGGTTTAATATAACAATGCTTTGGACAATTTTAAATTATCGAAATATTTATTCCATGCAACCAGGGTGGATAAAATTTACACTGAAACTTATATTCTCTAATTACATTCTAGGTGTGTTTTTATGGTATTTCTCAAATAATATTGAAACCTGGATTTTATGGAATTGGTCTAACCGTTTTTTACACCTTATGTTTTTAGGTATGGGATCGATTACTATTTATATTATGTGCTTATGGTTCCCTAAAATTTATAAGCAATATTTTTTAGCTAATCAGAGTTAGGGCCAATGGGTTCATAAGAATCTCTATTTTGCTTAGACATAGTTGGCTCTAATTAACTTTTCCAAAAACATCTGTTGGTACTTTTGTTGGTACGTCCAAAATAAAAAAATAATTTCTCCAATAAAATCAACACCACAGGAATTGAATTCAATTCCTGTCGCCAAACTTAATCTTAGATATTCCTGAAAAGTCCATTTAACCCCGAGGAACACTGGGTTTTTTGAGATTTCGCTTTCTCCGTGCTCCTGATAACAAAAAATATTGGCATATTGCGTATCGTTTTAAGGAGGGAACAAAAGAAGCAATAAAGCTAGCAGTTAAGGCTTAAATGCAACAATATGGTCGTTTGTTATGCTATAGTCACTGCATCATCAGTCTTCAATTTTCATCTGTTCTATCCATGATGATCGAGGGTATAGCCAATGATGCAACAAAACAATTTTCCTTCATTAATCGTGCTTTCAACAGGCCCTAATGGCAAAGTTCAATGCATGGACGACAATGGGAGACGCTTGTCATTGCTTGAGCATGGTAAAGCTCTTGCCTGTGTTTTTGTGCCGAGACTGATGGTGGAGCAGCAGCTGGCGTATAAAGATTATGCTCTTTATGTTTTTGAAAATGCCGATGAGCTGTCAATTAAAATCAATAAAATTAAGCAGCATGAACAGCATGCAATTCTGTTAATCGGCGCAAAGGATCGGCGTGAGATTTATTACATCGAAGACAATACCTTAGTTTCTAGCAAGCCTATATTTATTGATTGTGAGCTGCGTCTTGATGTTATCAATGAACTGGATATCAGCCCAGAGGGTAAAGCGACTAGTCGAGAATTCTATTATCAGGATAAGGTGACTCAATTTTTACGGAATGCCGGTAACCGTGGAAATGAAGCTGAAATAGGTGGTACACGAGTTGGCATTAATGTATTTTCAAGAGATTTTGCTCCGTGTAATGCCGTTGTTGCCCAAAGAAAAATAGATAATCAATTTGTTCTGCATCACTTGACCAGTGCAAACATGGATAAAACTAGACGCGGGGTAGATCTGTTTTTTGATGGGATAACTAAAGGAGAGGGATTGACCTTTTCGGCAGTGATGCAAAATCCTAAGAATAAAAAAAATCACTTAAAAGCACCGATGCTTGCAGCGCAATTAGCAATCCAACTTAAGGATGAGAATGTAGATCGTATTAATATTCCTGAGGGTTATGGAGCAATCGCATGTGTTAATGGTGATACCATAATCATGGCTCAAGAGCTGGAGTTTTTTAAGAATGAATTGGATAAACAAAAATTCATCAGTCAGCTTAAAACAAAAAACGAAGATATCACACGTTTTATTGAATTAGATAATGAACGTCTTTCCTTATCTGAAACGGCAAAAGAACTCAGAGAACAACTGCAAATAGAAAAAAATAACCCTGTAATGGAGAATACATACAGTAATCTTTTGGGGCAACTAGGCTTTTTCCCCATCACCCAGGAAAATTTACCTGAAGTTGAGAATAAAAACCTGAAACTGCAAAACAACTCCAGAGGCAACTTCGAGTAGAAGATAACCTTGGAATGAGGGATGTATACACAAACCTTTTAGGGCAACCAGGTTTATTCTCAACGGTTCTGGAAAATTTACCTCACATCGAAAAAAAGAGTAAGTGTTCTTTAATATACGTCGGATTAGAGCCATTATATAGACGCATCAACCTGCTGAGTATCTGTTTTAAATCTATCAGTCAGAACACATGCTTCTATACATCAAAGTAAGTATCGGCTATCCTGCTAATTGCATTTTATATCAGTAAAAGGAATTTAATATGAGTAAAGTATTAGTATTATATTATTCAAGCTATGGCCATGTTGAGACAATGGCCTATGCGGTTGCAGAGGGTGCAAAAGAAGTTCCTGGTGTTGAGGTGGTGGTTAAACGTGTACCTGAAACAATGCCAGACGATATCGCCAAAAAAGCAGGGGTAAAACTTGATCAAAAAGCCCCAATCGCAAGTCCAGCAGAGTTAGTCGATTATGATGCCATTATTTTTGGTACACCTACTCGTTTCGGTAATATGGCGGCACAAATGCGCAACTTTCTTGATCAAACGGGTAGTTTATGGGTGCAAGGGAAATTAATTGGAAAAATAGGAAGTGTTTTTGTGTCTACCGGTACAGGGGGGGGAAATGAAACAACGATTACTTCTTTTTGGCATACGCTTGCCCATCATGGAATGTTAATTACCGGGGTTCCTTATAGTGAATCGAGTCTGTTTGATCTGAGTGAAATGCGTGGAAGCTCACCTTATGGAGCGGGTACCATTGCTGGTGCAGATGGCAGCCGTACTCCCTTGGAAATTGAAAAGAAAATTGCTCGTTCCCAAGGACGCCATGTTGCTGAACTTAGCAAAAAAATAGCATAAAGAGATGAGATGCGATTATTGTCCATGATGGCAATGATATGCATCATATTATCTTCTTCAATGTTTGTTGAGGATACATGTTTTATCACCAAAATCAGATAAGAGATAAATGCTAATAAGGAGGTGTTCTCTAATGGAAAATAATAATTCACTACATCCGTGGACCGCTCGATTTGTTGTTGGAATCATCATACTTTTGCTCACGTTTATTGGATTGGTTTTGACCAATATGAAAGCTTCAGGTGCCTGGCAATTTTGGCAAATCACAACGGTTATTATTGCGTTACTGGCATTGGGATTGAGTTTTTATCTTAAGCACACGAATGCTATTGCAACGCCCGCCCTTATTTGGCATGAAATTTTACATTGGTTAGGACTAATTGGTTCGGTCTATATCATGTCAATTTATGTCGATATAGGAATTATCAGCCCATTTCTAGGAACCTTAGGGGTAATTACCCTAATTGCCCAAGCGGTTTTTTTGGCTGGTATTTATATTGAATCGACCTTCCTTTTTATAGGAGTTGTACTTGGTTTATTCGCTATAAGTATTGCTTGGATGGAAACACATATCTTTCTTTTTATTGTACCGATTTTAATTATTGCCATTGTGGCCTTAGGTCTTTTTATGCGGCGCAAGCATTTGGCGTCAGCAGCAACCCCGAACAAAGAATGAGGCAAGAAAAAGATAAAAAAAGCTTAGTTGCTTGCAGAACTTCCTTAAACAGCTTTATCTTAATGTAAGTCGCCCAGCCTACGAAAGGGGCTTAATGCCCCATCAAGGCTATAATTTAAACAATAACCCCAAGCTCAAACCAAGTAATAGGCTCTTGCCCCTCATCATAAATACTAGTAAACCATGAGGGCATTGTCGTTGTAGATGCTGAATTAGTCCCCAAGCCTTCTTGCCTTAAGTCCCAGTTCGCGAATGGTGGCTGCAACTAATCCCAAATGACCCAGTTGTTCACTGCTTACAGTATCTCGATTTAGCATCGCTCGTTAAAAATAAAAAATGATGCACTCAAGCATAACTCATCCCTTTTACATTCAGTCTGAGCTTTTTCTCATTATTACTTGAGCTTTTTCTTAATTTTAAAAAATTGTTTTGAGCTTGCTCAATTTAATGGAGTTTTATTTGAAATTTGGTGCGGAATATAGGTTGCATGTAATGAGGCAGAGGAATATTGCCATCAAACACCCGATGATCAACACTTAAGCCTACAGGTAATATATCTTGTGCTTCAAATTGCTTCGTTGCTTTATTCCAAACCGGTTTCTTTTCAATTTCGGTTAAGGTTAATTTAAAGGTTTCACTGGGAAACAAGGGCGAAATGGCCGCCTGATAGCCCCAATGACCAATGTTACTCAATGAAATAGCCGGTCTTGCAAATAAGAAATCACGATATGCTCGTTCATGCCGAGGAGTAAGCAGGCGGTTTACCACCTCATTTAAATAGGGATGTTCTTTTTGTAAGGCTTGGGTTTTTTTATAACAATAGGTCATGATGGCCATATCATGCTGAATATGCTGCGCTAATTCCGCCATCGTCATTTCATGACAATTTGTAAACTCAATCGCGCCTAACTGTTCACTGCCTGGAATCTTTACTGCAAGCGCCACATGGCTATCATGGGAGTTATACAGTTTATGATTGAAAATATAATTTCTCGCCTGTGGGTTATCATAGCAGGCCTTACTTAATGCTTGTAACATCAGGCAGGTGATGGTTTCCGGTTTAAATTTCTTTTCGAAGAAACAAACAGGGCTTACATTAATGCTAAAAATGGCTGACTCAGTAGGTAATTCGGGATCATTCCATAACGCGGACAATAATTTACGAACATTGGTAAGTTCAACTGGCGTATCTTTTTCATAATCATGAGACAGGTTTCTCAACAATAAGGGCATGCTCTCCATAAACAACTGCCAATGGGCTGAGGGCGTGATGCCTATTTGTTTCAGCATGGAATGTTGTTTCTGGTTAATATGGTTCATTAACTTCAATGAACCTTCCTTGCCTAAAAGGATGCCCAGGGTCGTAACGTATTGTTCATGAGCGAATACGGTATTAATTAATTCATCTTCAAAAATGGCTAATTTTTTCTTTAAATATTCTTTATTAGGCAAGCCAATCTGGCGGTATAGTTCATATTCATCCATATGCCGGCTTTCATCTGCAAGCACCGCTTCAAAAACGCTAACGGCAACGTTTTTCTCTGTCATGGCAACACATAACTCTTCTACCCAACCTTCACCGACTAGATTTACTAACGTTAACGAGGTTGCTAAATCATCTTCGCTCTCAAGAGAAGAAATAAAATGATTGATGCTCTTTTGATGTCCTAGGGGTAATGCATAAGGAGCCGATAGCTGGAATGCAAGCCGGGTAAACATCGTCGCATGAAAAATCTCATCCGTAATTCGCTGGCGCATTTGTTGATACAAATCAGTGCCATGCAATTTATCAAGCGATCTTATTAGGCCTCTTAAACCAATTGTTTCTAATTGGGCAAATAATGAGAATAAATGAATGTAGATAAGCTTATCATGCTCAAGTTGAAATGGTATTTCATTATAAAATATTTTATCAATTCGATTCTGGATTGTTTCCTTTTCCGCGGCAGTTAGTACAGACCATGCTTTATTACTTTAAGATGAGTCTCAGCTGGGGCCGATGATTGGCGTTGCTATTAGCCTTTTCGCCATTCTTTATCTTTGTATCTTATACTGCATTAATTGAGCACAGTAAAAACCCCATGGTTTTTACTTATTATTTAATGACCGCAATAAGTCTAAGCTTTGCTGTTGCTTGCGTTATTGCCAAAACAAAGAGTTATTATGACAACACTAGAATGGTTAACGAAACTCATTGCATTTGATACGACTTCTCGAAATTCAAATATGCCGCTTATTGATTATGTGGCTAATGCCTTCAATGAGCTGAATCTTGAGCCGATTTTAATTCATGATGCGATAGAGCCTAAAGCAAATTTATTGGCTACTTTACCTGCGAAAAATGGTTGTCGCGAGGGGGGGCTTGTCTTGTCTGGTCACACTGATGTGGTTCCTGTTGATGGGCAGGATTGGGCAACGGATCCTTTCAAAGCTACCGTAATTGGCGATAAAGTATATGGACGTGGCGCCTGCGATATGAAAGGTTTTATTGCGGTTGTTATGGCTCTTATCCCTAAATTGAAAGCGCAAAACTTTGCATTTCCTATTCATTTTGCCTTTTCTTACGATGAGGAAATCGGTTGTTTGGGGGCGCCGCATTTAATTGACAAAATGGAGGCGCTTAATTACCAACCTAAAGCCTGTATTGTAGGTGAGCCAACACTCATGTTGCCGGTTATTGGTCATAAAGGAAAGCGCTCTTATCGTTGCCAAGTTCATGGCGTTGCCGCTCATTCATCATTGACTGATCAAGGATGCAATGCAATTGAGCATGCGGCGAGCTTTATTAGCTATCTTCGTTCCATCGCCCAGTATTTTAAAAACGAAGGTACACAGGATCAGGCTTATGATGTGCCTTATACCACCTTAACAACTAATTTGGTTCACGGTGGTAATGCTTATAATACGATTCCTGGCTTATGCGAGTTTATTTTTGAATTTAGGAACTTGGCACAAGACAATCCTGACGTACTCCACAAAACGATTTTGACCTATGTTGCAGAGCAGTTAGAACCAGCGATGCATGAAGAGCAATCGGTGGCCAAGGTTGTTCTGGATACCATTGCTAATGCCCCTGGTTTAAATACTCCGCCTACGGAGGCGCTTGTGCGTGCCGCACAAGCGGTAAGTAATAGCTCTGAATTATTAAAGGTTGCTTATGCCACCGAAGCAGGGTTATTTCAACAAGCTCACATTCCAACTATTGTTTGTGGTCCTGGGAGTATCGAACAAGCACATCGTGCCGATGAGTTTGTGGCATTAGCACAATTAGAGCAGTGTGAGCGGTTTATCGAAGATATGCTGCACTCACCATTTTTAGGACATTAGAAAAAACTGTAGCCTTGGTGCGGTGCTGCATCAAGGCTACAAAAATAGCCAAAATTTATATACAGTGCTTATTTACGTTTCGGCAATGCCACATACAATGAGCCTGTGTGATTCAACTCATTTGCTTCCACACCCGCTCGATCTCCTTCCCCTTTATAGACGTCAACATGAGCCCCTATAATGGCACCGCCGGTATCTTGAGCTACACACCAGGAAGTGGTTTTTTTGCAGTTATAAATAAAATTCATGCCAATAGGAATGACTTTATGATCGGTTGCACAGGAAGCATGTGCCGTTAACGAAATATTTTCTGAACCATAAGGTCCGCCATCTTCTTTAGCAAAGAATACATAGCTTTGGTCACGATTTCGCAAGTTATCCGCTTTAGTCCGGTTAAGTGGGTTATCCAGATATTGGCGAATTTGCTTTTCTGATGCCGCACTTTGCCTGATTTCTTTAGACACATTACAACGTAATTTAGCTTCATCATGGCATTTAGGATCTTTAGCACAACGTTCGATGTTGTCCAGATTGCCACCGCAGGTTGGGTCTTGGGCACATTGGACTATACGGCCTAGCATCGTGCGCGGTCTGCCATTAGAGCCATCGTAATTGATATGGAATAACTTGCCATCAAGTATTAATGAACCAGAGCCTTCAAGCATTAAAAACGCCGGATCGTTTGGATCTTTAACATAGCCAATGATGTGTTTGGGGGGTAAGGCGCCATGCTCAATTTCTTCGCGGTCAGGGATAACCGAGTAGGTGTCATTAGCATTTTTCATACAAAATCCACGTGGTATTTTGGTCAGTGGATCTACGCCACAAAGAGGGCCTTTTAATTTAAGCCGTCTGCTTTCCGCCGCTGAATTGACAATGCCTGGATTACCATAGAGTGGATATAAAAATGCACCACCACGTTTGCTACGCGCTTCAACAGCGGCTG
Organism: Legionella sp.; assembly: GCF_965140895.1. GTDB lineage: Bacteria > Pseudomonadota > Gammaproteobacteria > Legionellales > Legionellaceae > Legionella. The sequence continues at coordinate 8,453 of NZ_CBCSKT010000034.1, forward strand.
GCGCGTAATAAGCGGTAAATTGAAACTCACCCTTTTTAAATCCGGCATGGTTTTCTGGCCAGCCATCACTTTTATACCAGTCAAACTCCGTTTTGAGGTTGGTTAAATATTTTTGAAAATTACCGCGAGCGGCTTTGGCAAAAGCGAGGAGCTTTTTATTGGTATTAATGCACCATTCTTGGCGGGTAAAGCGATGGCCGGAAATAGTCATCGTCTGATATTCTCCACGGTTTTTAGTACAGTTGGCAATCTGATGATTTAAGGCATCAATAATTTCATTCATATTGCCCACAGGATTCTCTAATGGGAGTTCGGATACGGAAATTTTATGAAACTTAAAGCGTAATACCCCTGGCTCTTTGGCTGCCATTTTCTGGCGGGTGGTAAAGTCTGCGAATCGTCTAACATCCAAACAACGTTGGATTGGATCGGCAGGTAGAGCTGCTTGAGTAACGATGCTAAACATCATTAGTGCAATTATGAGAGCTGATTGAAACATGTATATCCTTTAGCCTGGTTAGGGTTGAGTTGGTAACCAAGATTATATAGGCTATTGTTCAGTCATCAAAGGTATGCATCGCGTTTAATTGGTGGGGCCATTCATCATCTCCAAACAACGGCCCAAAAACTGAAGCTTTCCCTGTTTCTCTGCTCCAACAGATAGTCCCAAGATTAAAATGCCACCATTCACCCTACCAGAGGCACAAAAAACAGGCCCCCTAAGGAGGTACTAAAATTAATATCTGGGGTGTGATGATATGGGGCGTTAGCAGCATTTTTTGATCTAGTCATGAGTAAAGTTACTCATAAATTGTTCTAGAAGAAGTAAGCTCAACGTTATAAGATTCGTGCATGTAAAAATAGCAGGATTTAAATAAATGATTTCGATGTTTGCAATTCCTAACTGTGACACGGTAAAAAAAGCCCGTAGTTTTCTCGAAAAAAATAAAGTTGCGTATGAGTTTATTGATTTCAAAAAAACACCACCCACACCAGAGCAAATAAAACAATGGAGTACTTTTTCCGGCGAGCTTCCGGTCAATAAACGAGGGACCACCTACCGGAAATATAAAGATGAATATGAAGCGTTAAATTTAGAGGAAAAAATAGCGTTTATTATCGCGAACGTTTCTCTTATCAAAAGACCTGTTTTGGAAACAAATGGCAAAATAATCGCATTAGGCTTTGATGAAGAACATTATAACGAATTAATAAAATAGGTACCTTCAAATTAAAACAATAAGCGGAATATCAACCAGGTGCCGCCAAGGAGAGTTACTCCGCCCATAATGTAACTAATCACGTTTATGAAATTAGAAGGGGTATCCAGTTTACATCGTCCCAGGGCTAGGATTCGCATTCTATTTTAACATGTCTGTAGTATTTTTGTCTCCTGGCATGTTAACGAATAATATTATCAATCGGTTACAGATTACTGTAAAATGCCAGCTCAAATTACAGGCTAGCTGTTATGTAGCTTGGTTGCGTGCAACCAGGTTTTCGATAAAAGAAGAATCCTGGTTATAGTAACCAGGCTACGACAAGGACGAACAACATGCTGCATTTGTGTAAAAAGGTATTACTCTGCGTATCGCTTATTTCTGCTGTAACCTATGCTTCTGCTTCCTCATTTTCAGGCTTAGTGGGGGTGGATTATCAGCCGAATCATTATCCCAATGGGAACCTGCTTAATTACCATGATGTATTTTATGTTGGTACGAATACAGCGGGTAAAGCCATTACCAACGTCTATGCAGAACTTTCTCAATTAAAAGCGGCAGGATTTACCACCGTTCGTTCTTATCAAACAACGGATTATTCTTGGGTAGATATCATCAACCAGGCCAATGCCTTAGATATGAAGGTCATCTACGAAGCAGTGATTCCGCAACAAGCTACGGATTCGGCATACGCCGGCGGCTGTCCCACCGCCCCTGTAGCGCAAAACTATATTCCTTGTGCTCAGACCGTACTTAATACGGTAATTAATACCGTGGGCACACAAGTGTTCCAAAATACCGTGGTTCTGGTATTTGCAGGACATGAAAACTATTGTGACGCAGGGAATACAACTGCACCGTGCAATAATCCTACTACTTCGAATGTGAGCTACCTGACTTCTGCAGTTAGCGCACTGCAAAGTACCTTAACTGCGGCAGGACTCACTACCCCTGTTGGCTCTGCTTTGGTAAGTGGTAATTTGACAACCCCCAGTTCTGCGATTTCGCAAGACATGGTCACCTTGGTTAACAGTTATTCCGCTACTGCCCCCTTGGCTTTTGATCCTTATCCTTTTCAATGGGGGGTAACACCCGCATCTGCGGTGTGGACTCAACCCTTAACGACAACGCAGCTAAATAATTCATTAGCTTGGGATTATTTGCGTGTTGTTGGTTCAACCAACCCTCCGGCAAATCCAACAGCGCCTACGCAACCTTTTTACACGCCTTTGGGGCGCACACTTTTATCTGCTGAAACCGGTTGGGCAACGCAGGGCAGTACGTCAATTTATGCATGTAATAGCCCTGGTCCTTGTGTACCCTCTGTTGCCAATGCGGTGACGTATTATCAAGCTCTTTACCAACAAGCGAGCACCAATTTTGTTGCCAGCTCAGGATATCCTATCGGTGTTTTGGCATTTGAAGCTTATGATGAACCAGTTAAAGGAGTAAGTTCGGCAGAAGGGAATTATGGTCTTTTTGATACCAACTGTAATCAAAAGGCTGCGGGCTTAGTCCCGAATAATGTGATGGTTGCAGACAATGGCTGCAAAGGATTTTCTGGAGGGGCCTTGCTCACGATTGTTGGTTTTGGCAATCCGTATACGCTCATTATCACGCAAACCAACCCGGTTACCGGTAAAAATGCCAATATAGTTATGTCCAGTACCGGCAATCAAGGCCCATTGGCAGATGCTCCATGGTCAGAGTATCTAGTATTTCCTGGTGCAAAAATTACTATTAGAGGAAATCCTTCCTGTACCAGTACGGTGCAATCGATTAATGCTGCACAACAAATTACCTTTTCTGGCAAATGTAACTGCCCGAATAATAATGGCAATAACTGTTATTTCTAAAAGCATATAAATGAAACCATCGTATGTTGCGGCGGTTTCTCTGGAGATTAATGTGAAGCAGCTCAAGTTATGTTTATTTGTTTGGGGGTTAATGAATTCATTAGCATTTGCAGGTACTTTAGGCGAGGTTTCTTCGGCATCTGCTAATCAAACCGGGATTTTCATAGGACTCGGTGGTAGCTATAACTTTGTTCGCCTGAATTCAAATCTATCCGGAACGCTTAATGTAACCGGTGGCTTTCCGCCACTGGGAGTATTTGCCGGGGGTAGGGAGTCTTTCCATAATAGTGCAGATGATTTTTCCCTTGAGGCGCAAGCCGGTTATTTTAAACATTTTCCAGGTAGTGAATGGTTGTGGGGGCTTGAGTTTTTCTACCAATACACTAATCTAAAAATTAGATCGCCAGCCTTTGTACGTGCGATTGATTTAACGGATCCAGCGGTGAGTACGACGGACACCATGAGCCTTGCTGCCATCGAAGCTAAAGTGAATGATACCTTAATGTTGCCAGCTTTTATTGGGCGCTCCTATAAAAACAGTTTTATTTATGTTGGTATCGGTCCTTCATTATTTAATACTCAACAAAAAATCACCGAAATTAACGATACGGAGTCTGCCTATTATCTTGGTAGCCTGAATGGCATCACTAAAAACAAATGGATATGGGGTGGGGCCGTACAGGCGGGTATGGCTTACTATGTTAATTCTACCTGGTTCTTTAAGTTAAATTATATCTGTGCGTTTACAGGTAATTATGCACTAAACAAGACTGTTGCCTTCGCGCCAGAAATGAACCAGGGATTTAATTCGGGCACTTTTAGTTTTCATAGCCGACAAAGTCTTGTTAGCCAAGAGGTAGCGCTGTCGCTCAATAAAGTATTTGCATTATAAGCATAAAGTGGCTGGGATTATTTCCGGATTATGGTTGAGGAGATAATCCGGTATAGAGGTCGGTGAAGGTGCTTTGCTCGGTTACAGGATTATCTGTAGGTGCTGTAAGCTGTGTTGCAGCAAAGAAACCTGACTCGCTTGCATTTGAGGAGGAGGCTTTGTTGTTCTCGTCACTCAGTTCTTTTAATTGCTTATGCAACGCCTTGACTTGAGCGTACAGTTGCTTTTCTTCTTCTAAGCGTTTAGCCTCTTGCTTTGTGGGTAACATCGCTTTATTCATGGTTTTAATGCAGTCAGTATTACGTGTTAAACCATCGAACGTTTTTTGAATATTCTCATTTGAAAGGGGAGCGCTGTTAACATCTTGGCATACTTCAGAATTGTCCCAAAAACGAGATTCGAGCGTTTTTTTTACTTGGTGATTTTATCTAATTTCTCCAGAATTTCACTTAGCTGCGTAAGAATTACTTGTTCTTTCATAACAAAATCCTATTTAATTAAAAAGTACATCTTAAAACTATTGGCAAGAATAGCAGGGCTAATAAAATCAATTGCCAAAATACTCTGTAATCAAGTAACTTAGAACCTAAATAGTTCTTAATGTATGTATAAAACATTAGTCAAAAAGGCGCGTTATTCTCCGCAATTTGCAATACAAAGACAAGTAATATTGTGTCTGTTAAAAGCATAGAAATGTAAATAGACTCTTGTTAAGAATGTTTAAATATGCATGAATAGAGAGTAGAAATAATTAAATAATGACGAATGGATTAACACTGTATGAAAATCAAATTATTTGAGATTTTAAAGCTAAAGAATAGCTTATATGGATTTTGTGCGCTGTTGTTTTCGGTGAACTGCTGGGCGATAAATGCAGAGGCAGCGCTGACTAAAAAGATTAAGGACATTGAGAAACAATCTAATTTAGTAATCGGGATCACTGCCATCCACATCGAGAAAAATCAGATGATTGCGCATAATAGTAATCAGCGTTTTTTTATGGCAAGCACGATTAAATTACCCATCGCTGTAGCTTTTTTACATCTTGTGGATGAAAAAAAGGAATCATTAAGTCGTATGATTAAACTGAACTCCAAAAACTCGGTTCCAGGCTCAGGCTATTTACATCATCTGTTTGAAAAGAAACAAATTAATATCTCCTTGCAACAAATATTAAAGTACACGCTGATCAATAGCGATAATAGTGCTAGTGATTCATTGTTAAATGCTGCTAAGGGGCCTGAGGCAGTAAAAAAACGTATGGCTGCTCTGGGTTTTAAAGACATCTATGTTAATCGTTCCATCATGGAAATGTTCGTAGATACCAATCATGTGGACCATGCTTTATTAAAAAAACGCCCACCTGTAGTGACTTGGGAACGTGCTTTTGGGCGCGTTTCCCTTAAAGACAAACAGAAGGCTTGGCAGCGTTTTCAAAAAGATACCCGTGATACAACGACTCCAAATGATATGGCTAAGCTCTTGGTGAAAGTCTATAAAAACCAAGCACTATCAGCCTCTAGCACTCAGTTGCTGATGAAGATCATGGAACAGTGTCGAACCGGTAGAAGTCGCATAAGAGGTTTGTTGCCTCCAGGGGTCAAAGTGGCGCATAAAACGGGCACTTGGTCTATCTATGAGCCCAAATACTTAAATTATTCAGGCTCTAAGAAGCTGTATCGTTTTGTCAGCGATGTTGGGATTATTACCTTACCTCATAATAAAGGGCATATTGCCATCGCGGTTTATGTGAAATCGCGGTCTGCGAGCGATTATCCCAGAAGCCGTGCAATTGCGTTGGCAAGCCGAGCTATTTACGATCATTTTATGAAGTCTTAGCTTGAGCGAGGAGTTACCTATCCCCTTCATTTCTATCTCCTGCGGCTTGTCCGCAGGTTGCTGTGAATTTAGTACGATCTTTGGATGCCGTTTGGCAACCCTAGGGTTGCGAATCACCACTTGGATTCGGTTTATCAGGTTCCGATTCATCGTCTGAATGAAATACGTCATATCCATCCGCCCCTAAAGGTAATCACCTTAATTTAGTGATTCACTTAACTTTAAGTATAGAAGGGGTTTGTGGTTGTTTAATTTTGGCTCAATTTGTTTTCGCCAATTCAAACCTGGAATAGAGGCTAAAATTTGATCTATGCTTATTGGGGAATGAGTACGTATTTATCGTTAAAAGATTACCTATAAAAGGACTTCATACATGAGCACTTCAGATCAAAAACGACAATCTCCAAAGGGTGGCTGCATTGAAACCAAATTAAGCGCCTATGATTTATTGAATAACTCTCTGTTAAATAAAGGCACTGCGTTTACTCAGGAAGAGCGCGAAATGTTTTCTTTACATGGCTTACTTCCTCCTCATGTTGGCTCTTTGGGAGATCAGGAGCGTCGCCGTTATGCAGTGCTTTCCGAATTGCCAACCCAATTGGAAAAATACAGTTTTTTACGAGATCTTCAAGATACCAATGAAACCTTATTTTATTCTTTAATCGCTCATCATATTGAGGAAATGCTTCCTATTGTATACACGCCGACGGTTGGTGAGGGCTGCCAAAAGTTTAGCGAAGTATTTCGCAAACCCCGGGGGCTTTTCATTAGTTATCCCAATAGAGATAAGATTGATCAAATTTTTGCGCATCCACGTTATGATTCCATTAAATGCATCGTTGTTAGCGATGGGGAGCGTATTCTAGGACTTGGCGATCAGGGAGCTGGTGGGATGGGTATTCCGATTGGCAAGATGGCCTTGTACACGGCTTTAGCCGGTATTCATCCCAAGTATTGTTTGCCTATTTTACTTGATGTAGGAACCGATAATGAGGAACGACTTAATGATCCCTTGTATATTGGCTGGCGAAGTAAGCGAGTTCGAGGGGCTGAGTATGACGAATTTATTGATAGCTTTGTTTCTGCCGTAAAACGGCGTTGGCCGCATATTTTGTTGCAATGGGAGGATTTTGCTGGTGCAAATGCGGCGAAAATTTTAGCTCATTATCGCAATCAGCTGTGTACTTTCAATGATGACATTCAAGGTACTGCCGCTATGGCAACCGGAACTTTATTGTCAGCAATTAATGTCACAGGCATTCCTCTACGTGAGCAACGTGTAGTCTTTTTCGGTTTTGGTGGAACCGGGCAGGGAATCGCACAGTTGATTCGTTCGGCAATGGTTGAGGCGGGCTTAACGGAGCAAGAGGCTAGTGAACGTATCTACGCGGTGGATCGTTACGGCCTGTTGGTTGAAGGGGGTAAAGGTCAAAGCCCTTCTCAAGAATTCTTTGTGCGTAAACGCGCGGAAATTGATGGGTGGCAGCTCTCTAATCGTGATGAAATTGGCTTGCTCGATGTAGTTCGCAATGTAAAGCCAACTGCTTTGATCGGGGTTTCTACGCAATTTGGCGCATTTACGGAAGAAATTGTCAGAACCATGGCGCAAAATACCGAACGTCCAGTTATTTTCCCTCTCTCTAATCCTACTTCGCACTGCGAAGCAACTCCCGAGGATTTGCTGCACTGGACTGATGGTCGAGCGTTAATTGGCACTGGCAGCCCTTTTGCACCCGTTACGTTCAAGGGAAAAGAGTATCATATTGACCAGACGAATAATTCCTATGTTTTTCCTGGTTTGGCTTTGGGAATAATGTCGTCACAGGCAAAACATGTTTCTGATGGCATGATTAAGGCAGCAGCACAGGCGCTTGCAGAATGTTCTCCTGCACGGAATGATAAGACGGCAAATCTCTTGCCCCCATTATCGGCATTGCGCTCTATTAGCTATGAGGTTGCAAAAGCAGTGGGCAAGCAAGCCATTGCTGAAGGGCTGGCACGTGTCAATGAAGCAGAATTTGAACAAGAGCTTGCCGCAAGCATTTGGGAACCTGTTTATCGTCCCTATGTATTAGGTAATAACTAGGCTTGCTTTGCGACTAATGGCGCTTACTTGATTTATTCTTTCCCAATAATTTTCCCGAATTACCGCGGCTTGACCACGGTAATTCGGGTTTCTTGTAAGTAGTACAAACAAGCAGATACGCTTTTTAAGCACTTAAAGGTGTGAGCGTTGTAACAAAATCATCAAAAGATTGCTGAACCTGCTTAAAACAAATAACCCAGGGGCAGTGGCCTGCATTGGGGATAAGCTTGTTCATAATGTTGGGGCTTTGAAACCGCTCATCATTGAGAAAAATTTGTGGTGGACAAATATAATCTTCCTCACTGGCAATGGTCATTGCTGGAATGCTTTTAGGACTCCACTTGCATACATAATCAGTATAAAAATGTTCCACTGCATAGTAATAGGCGGCATTATTGAATGCAAAAAGAGGGATCATTTTTTCACCCTCAGAGAGCTCATCTGCTGTAAAGCAATAATGTTTATAGGTCTGCCAAAACTCTTTATAAGTTTCATCTGATGGCTCTAAATGATACTGGCCGGCGGCAGGCACCAGATCAGGTAGGTTATGCTTTTCTTGCATGGCGCTAATTTGGGGGAAAAAGGTATTTTGCGTTGTGGTATTCATTAGCACTAAACCTGACAACTGTTCTTCCAGTTCAGGCATCATCATGACAAGCATTCCTGAAAAACTATGAGTAACCAGTATGGGATTAGTAAAGGACTGAAGTAGGTCTTTAAGTCCTATTTTCCAGTGTTCCAGGTCCAATTCACCATGAGCTGTATTGGTTCCATCTTGAGGGAAGTCCAGTACAAAAATAGTTCCAGGTAGCTGTAATTTTTTACAAAACTCGGTCAAATATTCTGACCCCAAGCCAGGCCCCCCTGGCAAAAAGAGCCAGTTAGGTCCTGAGCCTGCGGTAATTTGATTTATTCTATAACCATAATCAGTGTAGTTCATCGGTACTCTATTTCTTATTTTGCCAGGCAGCGAAAAACTCTTCGGCACGTTGTTTAATTTGCTCATTGCTTAGATCGGCCGTATGGGGCGCTATCATCCAACTGTATCCAAAGGGGGCTTTTACTTGACCTACGTGATCGCCCCAAAACATGTCGACTATAGGCATGGTTACTTGAGCACCAGCATCAACTGCTTGTTTAAATGCACTATCAACATCATCCAATATTGACGTAAGTTGGGTGATAAGGATCCCCTAAAAATTTTGATAAATCAACCCCTGGTCTGCCTTAGTCAGCAGGATATCTAGTGTTTTTGGATAAGCCCCATAATATTTTAGCTGCTATTTTTCAAAAAGTTAGCTTCTATACAATCGGTAGTTTCAGGGCTTCAGGAAGAATTAATTCGGAGTTTAATCTAAAGAGCCAGCCTCCAGTTCATTGAGAGCTGGAGCATTGGCGATATAAAAATCAGGAGATAACTTGAATACTAAAGCATGCTGATGACGTATTGCTGCCCTTAATTTCGATTGGCGGATCTATCGGTAAGCCACTTGCATAAAAAGTTAAGGTACCTGATGAGTGAGGGGCGATACTGGCAAGGCCAGTATCTGGAGATTGGAATATGTCATAAGAGCTGATAAATGCCTGATTTGTTGTGACATTTAAGGAAGTCCTGCCTGAGTTATTGGTAATGGTTAATGTTCCCGAAAAAACCGATGGGGTGAAGACCATCATACACGAACCAGGAATGCCGGTTGGGCAATTACCCTGTAGCTTTTTGGGGCATGGACGGCTGGCAACTGTACCATTGTTAATGCTAATCGCATCAATTTAGTGATTACAAAGCCATTCAATCTTACCTGGAGCGTTTGTATCATTATCCTGGCGTAAGTGAAACGGTTAATTTTTTACAAATTAAGCAACACTATTACTACAGCCATAAAACCATTAACCCAACGCAAATAGTTCCTTTAGGACCTAAATTGGCTTTTGATTAATGGAGCCAGAATTCAAAATAACCTAACCAGGTGGATGCGGGCGTTGGTCCTATGTATGGCACACCAAGAACCGCCTTCTATGTGTTCGGAATGATATTCGAGTTGCTTCGATTGATTGTTCCGTGGGAGGCATATACTAAACTTTGAATTAAGGAATAATTTCCAGGGGATCTTGAGTGAACTATGTGAATAGGCAGCAAGCCGGACAGGTTCTCGCTGACTTGTTGCATGACTACGCAGTAAAAGAGAACAGCCTCATTTTGGCATTACCTCGAGGGGGGGTGCCCGTTGCCTATGAAATTGCAACCAAACTTTGCTTGCCGATGGATATTTTTATTGTGCGTAAATTAGGTGTTCCCGGGCATGAGGAGTATGCCATGGGTGCCATTGCATCTGGAGGTGTTGTAGTTTTTAATGAGGACGTAGTTCAAGGACTGCATATCAATAGCACCGCAATTGAGGAAGTATTGCAGAAAGAAGAGCGAGAATTAGAGCGTCGCGAACAGGTTTATCGGGCGAATAAATCGCCTCTGCAACTTACTGGAAAAACCGTGATTCTGGTTGATGATGGGATTGCTACGGGTTATACCATGCGCGCGGCAATTGCGGCATTAAAACAAAAAAATCCAGCGGAGCTTATTGTGGCTGTTCCCGTTGCGGCAAGGTCTACTTGTGCGGGGATGGCAAACTTGGTTAATAAAATAATTTGTCCATTACAGCCCGCTAATTTTTATGCCGTTGGGTTATGGTATGATGATTTTAGCCAGACATCCGATGAGGAGGTCATGCATTTGATGACTACATTAAGTTCTATTCACTAAGAACCGCTAATAAATGCTCATAGAACGTTCAAATATGCAGTTTAAGGATCATAAACAATGAATTTATTAGATAATAAAATTATTTTAATCACCGGTGCATCGAGCGGCATTGGTCAAGCCTGTGCTCATTATTGTGCAGGACAAGGGGCTCAATTGATTTTGGCTGCTCGTCGCACAGAGCGTTTAGACGAATTAGCGCGGCAATTAACTCAGGAATCAGGTAAAGAACATTATGTCTTAACTTTAGATGTTAGTGATCATGAACAAGTGACTAAACAATTATCCTCTTTACCCAGTCAATGGAAAGGAATTGATGTTTTAATTAATAATGCCGGCTTAGCACTCGATACCTTACCCTTACAGCAAGGAATTGAAGCGCATTGGGATACGATGATTGATACGAATATTAAAGGATTGCTTTATGTCAGTCGTGTCATTGTTCCTGTGATGATGGTTCGTGGCAGAGGGCATATCGTTAATATAGGCTCTATTGCAGGTCATGAATGTTATCCTAATGGTAATGTTTATGCCGCAACAAAACATGCCGTACACGCTATTTCAAAATCGATGCGTTTGGATTTATTGGGAAGTCCTATTCGGGTTACGGAAATCGCTCCAGGAGCTGTGGAAACTGAATTTAGTGAAGTACGCTGGAATGATAAACAAAGAGCCAAAGACTTTTATAGTAGCTTCCATCCATTGGTTGCCGAAGATATTGCTGATGCAATCCTCTATTGTATTACACGGCCGCAACATGTTGATATAGAACAAATGATTATCATGCCAACCGTACAAGCATCTGCCAATCACCTATTCAGAGATCCAGAATAAACCTCAAACGGAGCCCGTATTAGCGCAGCGTATACGGGTATCTGTACCATCATAGCGTAGTTATAAAGAACAAGTCGTGGATCACGAGCTGCACAAAAAGTTTACAATGCCTCGGGTGTTGGTCTATTATTAAACATATGGGTGATGACTGAACCTAACTGAACCATTAAATATTTTCAGATAGGGAGGTTAGTTTGATGGGTGGTGTGCCAGCCTACGTGAGCCATAGTAGGACGCCTTAAGCTCAGCATAAACCTCCAATGTACATTCAGTAGCGGCTCAAGATTTGGTAAGTCGTTACCTATATTATTTCATGAACAGTTTTTGGAATTACGTTTTTCCCTTCCTATCTGTATCCGGTTTCCTGAATAACGTAACCTTCTTTGCTAAACATGGAATCTGGTTGTATAATAATAATACACATAAAGGGAGTGCTAATTTACTTGGAGGTTACCATGAAAAAACTCATTTTCTCTTTTGTTATTAGTTCTTTGCTCCTGTTTATAGCTCCGGGATTTGCTGCGTCTAATTCCTTTATTTATAACCCAGAATTGCGCTCAGACAATATGACTGCCGTTAATTACAATAACGTAGCTAAAGTTGGTACTAATTACGCTTATTGGCATCATAACCATGGGTATCGTCATGGGCATTATAGACATTGGGATCATAGGCACTACAGACATTGGGATCGATGGCACCATCATCATCACCACCATCGTTACTAGTATTAATTAGTTTTAGAATCATAAATATAGGATGGAACCATGAAAAAATTAATCATTGCTTTAGTTATTGTAGTGCCAATGCTCTTAGTAACAAGTTGTGTTACTACAGAAACGGTTTACTATACTCGTGCATATCCCACTCGCACTGTTTATACAGTGGGTAATTATGGTGGACCATATTGGAATGATGCTTATTATTACGGTTATGATGATTTAGGTGATGTGGGGTACTGGGGTATGTATGACTCTTATAATGTTTATTAGAGTTTATAGGCTTTTGGTATTTTTACTTTAGCTAAGTACATCATTCTGAGTAAGCGCCAGGTAGTGACGTTAACTTAAAAGTATTCGAGTTCCCGCGGCTTGTGCCATACACTTGGCCGCGGGAGCCGGAGATCTTGCAACACCGATGGAGCGGTGTAGTTCGCGAGATCCTTACTCTTTAGCGCGCGAAACGTATTCGCCCTTACGCGTATCTACCTTAATTAATTCGCCTGTTTGTACGAATAAAGGTACACGCACTACTGCGCCTGTTTCCAGTATGGCAGGCTTTCCACCACCACCAGAAGTATCGCCCTTTAGTCCAGGATCGGTTTCGGTAATTGCAAGAATAACGAATGTAGGTGGCAGCACTTGAATAGGTTCATTGTTCCATAGGGTAACGATGCAAATATCTTGCTCTTTTAACCATAGTGCGGTGTCATCAAGAATTTCTTTGGTTAGCGCATATTGTTCAAAATTATCTGGAACCATAAAATGCCAGTGCTCGCCATCAGCGTAGAGGTATTGCATTTCCATATCAACAACATCAGCAGAAGGCAAGGTCTCGTTTGATTTGAAGGTACGTTCTACGACTCGACCTGTTTTCAGATTACGAATTTTAATGCGCGTAAAGGCTTGGCCTTTTCCGGGTTTTACGAATTCACAATCAAGGATGGTGCATGGAGCATCATCGACCATTACTTTTAGGCCATTTTTAAATTCATTGGTGCTATAAATTGCCATTAGGACTCCACAGTGTTGAGATTTTTTCTGGTTTTAGTTAAAGTTCGCACAGTTTATCAAGTCTGTGTAATTAATGCGAGATACCTCTTTAAGTTGGCAAAAAAAATTAGCCCAAGGTTTTTCTTCTGTAGCTGATTTATTAGCTTACCTGGAATTACCCTTATCTACTGGAAGCTTATGTGCCGAAGAGCAATTTGCCAGCCGTGTTCCTTTGGGATTTGCACGGCGAATGCAAAAGGGAAATCCTCAAGATCCATTACTGTTGCAAGTTTTAGCAACAACCCAAGAAATGAACTCCCCTACGGAGTATGGGGTTGATCCGTTGCAAGAGCGAGAGAGTAATCCTTTAAGAGGCTTAATTCATAAATACCATGGGCGGGTTCTGCTTACCTTAACCGGTGTTTGTGCTGTTAATTGTCGCTTTTGTTTTCGACGACATTTTCCTTATCAGGAGAATAATCCTGGGCGTCAGGGTTTTAAAGAAATTTGTGAGTACATTGCGAAGGATTCAAGTATTACGGAAGTAATTTTAAGTGGGGGCGATCCACTTTTAGCTGCTGACATCGTTATTACCGCTCTTTTGCAACAATTAGAACAAATTTCGCATGTGCACACCATACGCTTTCATACCCGTATTCCGGTGGTATTTCCAGAGCGCATTGATGCGGATTTTTTATGTTTATTAACAACGACCCGACTGAAGAAAGTGATCGTGTTACATTGTAATCACCCGCAGGAATTACAGGATGACGCGGTAGGACAGGCACTCCATGACTTACGGCAAGCAGGATGCCATTTATTGAATCAATCGGTGTTATTGGCCGGAATCAATGATGATGCGCAGGTTTTAGCCTCATTAAGCCAGTCTTTATTTAATTATGCGGTGATTCCTTATTATTTACATACCTTAGATAAAGTAAAGGGGGCTGCTCATTTTGATATGCCTTTTATTAAAGCTCAGGCAATCTACCAGCAATTGCAACAATTAGTGCCAGGGTATTTATTGCCGCGCTTAGTTTGTGAGGAACCTGGAAAGTTAAGCAAAACGCTTTTAATATAGTACGATGACTCTCTTGCAAAGATAAAAAATGAATACATTACCAGTACTTAAGGCGGGTGATTTAGTTGAGTTGATTGCTCCAGCCTCTCGCTGCACTGATCAGCAATTACAGGAACTAAAAGAACTAGTTAACTCTTGGCAGTTAAATTGCGTGGTTAAAGAAGATATTTTTGCCGAGGATTTATTCTGCGCCAATAGTGATGAGCTTCGTTTTCAACATTTAAAAAAGGCTTTGCTCGATTCGGAAGCTAAAGCGTTGATTTGCGTACGTGGTGGTTATGGTGCGATGCGCTTAATCCCTAGATTAGCAAGCCTGCAACCACCTGAAAAACCAAAGATCTTTGTGGGGATGAGTGACATAACCTCGTTGCATTTGTATTTGCAACAACATTGGGGCTGGGCAACGATTCATGGTGGCGCAACACCAGATAAATTTTCCGCACAATCGCTTGCCGCGTTGAAATCATTGTTGTTTGCAGAGCGTGAAGCGGTTGATTTTTATGGATTAAGACCGCTAAATAACCAGGCCCAAGAGAATCGCATCATTGAATCTACCGTCACAGGAGGTAATTTAACCCTGATTCAAGCGAGTATAGGGACTAATTGGCAATTAGATGGTTGTGGAAAAATTATTTTATTAGAAGAAATTAATGAACGTGGTTATCGTGTGGATCGGATGTTGGAACATCTGCGCCAGTCGAATATTTTTAAAGACGCGGCTGCAGTGCTTTTCGCTGATTTTCTCGGCGGTGAAGAACCCAACGGTACCTCGCTAATTCAACCGGTCTTACAGCGTTTTGCAGATGAAAGTGCTATTCCAGTAGTACAGATGGATGGCATCGGACATGGGGCAACGAACTTCCCCATTCCTTTGGCAACACGCACCGAATTACACTTAGGTAAAGAAATCCACTTAACCTGTCCACGCTAAAAACACTAAAAATCATAGCGCACGGCGTAGGCTAGACTGAAAAGCCCTGCCTACATTAAGCGGGTCTGCCGAGGGCGCGATCATTTTTAAATATCATTAGTCTCATCTTTATAAAGAGTAATTAACTTCTCCTGAGCTGACGAGCTTCCTTGAGTTATCGCTTTATAACTGCCATCACTTTGCATTTCCCACGTATTACTATTATCTTTGAGGTAGTTCTTAATAATTTCTTGCTTGATGCGTTTCTTACATTGTTCATTAAGAATGGGGAACATAATTTCAATTCGATGATACAGGTTGCGCTCCATCATATCTGCACTGGCACAAAAATAATGTTCTTCATTATCAATGCGAAAGTAAAAAATGCGATGATGTTCTAAAAAACGTCCAATATAGGAAAGAACACGTATATTTTCGGAAACACCTGCTAATCCTGGTTTTAAACAACAAACACCACGAACGAGCAAGTTAATTTTCACACCCGCTTGAGATGCTTTATACAAGGCTTGAATCATCGTCTTATCGGTTAGGCCATTTACCTTGAGTAAAATTTCCGCTTCCACCCCTGATTGCGCCGCTGCAGCGCATTGTTCAACATATTGTAGCAATGTTTTTTGTAGGGTAAATGGAGAATGGCTTAATGCCTTCAGTTTAACGACTTTACCTAATCCAGTTAACTGTTGGAAAATAATTTGCGTATCAGCCGTAACCGTTGGTTCGCAGGTTAAAAGCCCTAAGTCCGTATAACGCTGAGCAGTTTTTTCATGATAGTTACCCGTACTTAAGTGTACATAGCGCTTTAATTTGCCATGCGTGCGGCGTACTATCAGAGTCATCTTGGCATGAGTTTTATAACCAACCACTCCATAGAGCACCAGTACTCCTGCTGCATGTAAGCGGTTTGCCAATTTTAAGTTTGACTCTTCATCAAAACGAGCGCGAAGTTCAATAACCGCTGTTACTTCTTTTCCCGAATGTGCCGCATCCACTAAAGCGTCAACCATGGCTGATGCTGAGTGAGTGCGATAAAGAGTTTGGTTTATTGCTAATACATGAGGGTCTGCTGCTGCCTGCCTGAGAAAATCAATGACTACTTCAAAACTTTGATAAGGGTGATGTAACAAAATGTCTTGTTCATCAATAACATTAAATAAATTACGTTCTGCC
>NZ_CBCSKT010000035.1:0-5276 GCF_965140895.1 Legionella sp.
CATCCATAAAGCTTGCTCCATTAGCTAAAAAATTAAATGAATCATACACTACAGCGCTTTCAGCGCATAGGGTTTGGTATATTGAGGCCAGGCATTGACGTAGCACGGAAAAACCCCTTATATTGAACAAAGCTTCGATGTACCGCGGAACGTGGAGAACGGAGCAGGATAGGTTAGTCAGAACGCTGATAAAGGCATCTTCATAGCCATATAGGCACCTAATAATAGGCTATGATATAATCAGTACAATATTAATTAATTGTGAATATAAAAAGTGCAGAATCATGTTGAAAAACACCCTGAATCTCTAGGGATATACTTTGCTACTGAGATGTGGGAACGCTATGGTTTTTATGTCGTACAATCACTTTTAGCCCTCTATTTAGCCTTACATTTTAAATGGCCCGATAAACAAATTTATGCGCTAGTCGGTTCGTTTACCGCCCTAACCTACCTTTCACCTGTGGTTGGCGGTTGGATTGCCGATAAATTAATCGGTCAAAAAAGAGCCGTACTCTTAGGCGCTATCGTACTTTTTATCAGCTATTGTCTTCTTTCTTCTGTAGATAGTGTAAACGTGCTCACTGCGTCACTTGCAGGTATCGCCGTAGGTACAGGTTTATTAAAACCAAATATCTCTTCTTTGCTCGGTAATGAATATTTACAAGGTTCAGCACGGCGTGAAAGCGGTTTTACCATTTTTTATATGGGAATTACCTCCGGTATCATTTTAGGTACTACGCTGCCAAACATACTTAATGAACATTTTGGCTGGGCTGCATCATTTACCAGTGCCGCAATAGGCATGGTCATTGCCTTCTTGGTGTTTTCGTTTGGTATCAAGAAATACAAAATCAAGGACTATAATCCTTTTGTATTTCAATTTAAAAAAATTGTTCTCGCCTTCCTATTAATCGTGTTTCTTTGGGGCTTATCGTTTTACATCTTAAATTCTCCCAAATTAGCGAATATTGTCTTTGGATTAGTGGTCTTATTCTCCGCGGGTTACATTAGTTATGCGGTTAGTGGCGAAAATGCCAATCAATCACGACAAACACTGGTGATTGGTTTACTCTGTATTATTTCGGTCGTATTTTGGTCATTCTATTTCCAGATGTTTATGTCCTTAACTCTATTCATCTCTCGAGTGGTAGAACCAACTTTTTGCGGTATTCAATTCCCTGCGCCCTATTATGTGACTATTCAAAGTATTGGTATGCTCATAATCGGTTATTTTTTAGCGAATGGAGCAAGCTTTATGGATGCGAACAAGTCTAAGCGGGTAATTAGGGCAAATCACGGTACAGAAAAGCAGGCCCAAAATTGGTTAGCCGAAGCTGCATTACGTATGCTTCATAATAATCTGGATCCAGAGGTTGCTGAAAATCCCGATTCATTAATTGTTTATGGTGGTTTGGGAAAGGCTGCACGCAACTGGGAGTGCTTTGAAAAAATTGAAGAAGTACTTAAATCATTAGAAGCAAATCAGACGCTGTTAGTCCAATCGGGCAAGCCGGTAGGGGTCTTTACCACTCATGAAGATGCACCACGCGTATTAATTGCGAATTCAAACCTCGTTCCTCTCTGGGCAACTTGGGACCATTTCAATGAACTCGATAAAAAAGGCTTAATGATGTATGGCCAAATGACGGCTGGAAGTTGGATTTACATTGGCTCACAAGGCATTGTTCAAGGCACTTATGAAACCTTTGTGTCTGCTGCCAGCAAACATTATCAGGGTGATTTTTCTGGTCGCTGGATTCTTACCGCAGGTTTAGGCGGCATGGGTGGGGCGCAACCTTTGGCTGGCACAATGGCTGGCGCCAGCGTGTTAGCGGTAGAGTGTGATTTATTACGTATTGAAAAGCGTTTAAAAACACGTTATTTGGACCGATACACTACCGATTTGGACGAAGCTTTAGCTTGGATTAATGAATCTTGTGTTCAGAAAAAGCCTTTATCCGTGGCTGTGTTAGGCAATGCAGCGGAAGTGTTTCCAGAATTGGTTGCACGCGGCGCGACTCCTTCATTAGTAACCGATCAAACCAGTGCCCATGATCCGCTTAATGGATATTTACCTGCGGGCTGGACTTTAGAGTACGCAGAAAAAATGCGGAAAACCACTCCTGAAGAAGTGGTTCATGCAGCTAAAAAATCAATGGCCACTCAAGTTCATGCAATGCTTGAGTTTCATAAACGAGGTATTCCAGTTTTTGATTATGGGAATAACATTCGTCAAATGGCTCTTGAAGCTGGCGAACAGCATGCATTCGATTTTGAAGGTTTTGTACCGGCATACATTCGCCCACTATTTTGTGAAGGCATAGGGCCATTCCGTTGGGTTGCTCTATCTGGGGATCCTGAGGATATTTATGCAACGGATGAAATGGTTAAAAAGCTAATTCCTGATAATAAACACGTACACCGCTGGCTGGATATGGCTAAAGAAAAAATTGCCTTTCAAGGATTACCTGCGCGTATTTGTTGGGTGGGATTAAAAGATAGAGCGCGATTGGCTTTAGCTTTTAATGAAATGGTGAAGAGCGGGGCGGTTAAGGCACCGATTGTTATCGGGCGCGATCATTTGGATTCGGGTTCGGTTGCGAGTCCGAACCGTGAAACTGAAGGCATGATGGATGGAAGTGATGCTGTATCTGATTGGCCTTTACTAAATGCGTTGCTAAATTGTGCTGGTGGAGCTACTTGGGTGAGTATTCATCATGGTGGGGGTGTTGGTATGGGATTTTCACAGCATGCAGGGGTTGTTATTGTTGCTGATGGAACCGAAAAGGCGGCTCAACGTTTAGCTCGTGTGTTGCATAACGACCCAGCTACTGGGGTGATGCGTCATGCTGATGCTGGTTATGAAATTGCGAAAAAGTGTGCTAAAGAAAATGGGCTGTGGTTGCCCATGGTGGAATAGGACGTAGGTTGAGATGATGGCATGATTTTCCTTCTCTCCGTCATTGCGAGGAATGTAATGACGAAGCAACCCAGGGGTGTTTCACTTCGTTTGCAATTACGGGAATATGTGGAGAGGAAGAATTACCACCCAAAATCCAACATCTTATCAAGTTGAAAAAAGGAGTTAGTTTTATGTCTGAGTATTTTATTCTCGAGCCGGGACAATTAACCTTACACTCAATCAAGCAAATTTTGAGTAATCAATTACCCTGTTCTCTTGCAAACCATGCATTTGCAGCAATTGATACCTCTCACCAAACGGTGAAAAAGGTAATCCAAGACAAAAAAACCGTTTATGGTATTAATACCGGTTTTGGTTCCTTAGCAAACCAAACAATACCCACTGAACATTTAAAACAATTACAGCGTAATATCGTGCTTTCCCATGCCTGTGGTACTGGCAAGTTATTGGACGACGACATCGTCGCTATGATTATGCTGCTTAAAATTAATAACTTGGCCCAAGGTTACTCAGGCGTACGTCTGGAATTAATCGATGCCTTACTTGCTTTGTTTAATCATCAAGTGTATCCCTGCATTCCAGCTAAAGGCTCAGTAGGTGCCTCAGGTGATTTGGCGCCTTTGGCACATATGTCCTTACCTTTACTTGGTGTAGGAGAAGTACGGCATCAAGGCAAAATAATTAGTGCTGTTGATGGTCTTACAATAGCAGGGCTTAAGCCATTTGAGTTGGAAGCTAAAGAAGGTTTGGCTTTACTTAATGGCCTTCAGGTTTCTACCGCTATTGCCATCAAAGCACTCTTTGTTACCGAGAGTCTATTTGAAGTGGCGGTGATTACCGGAGCCTTATCTGTTGATGCAGCACAGGGCAGTGATGTGCCTTTTGACGATCGCATTCATTTGGTGCGTGGCCATCAAACCCAACGTGAGGTTGCTGCATTATATCGAGAATTATTAGCCGGAAGCCAAATTCGCGAATCGCATCGTGATTGCTCTCGAGTTCAAGACCCTTATTCATTACGCTGCCAACCGCAAGTTATGGGGGCTGCCTTACATCAAATTAGTTTTGTTCGAGATACCTTACAAGTTGAAGCAAATGCTATTTCGGATAATCCTTTGGTGTTTAGTGAACAGGGCGATATACTTTCCGGTGGTAATTTCCACGGGGAAATTGTTGCCATGGCTGCGGATAATTTGGCTTTAGCGATTGCCGAAATTGGAGCGAGTTCTGAGCGTCGAATTGCCTTATTAATTGATAAGAATTTCAGTGGGTTACCTGCCTTCTTGATTAAAGAAAGTGGTTTAAACTCAGGCTTTATGATTGCCCATGTTACGGCCGCTTCCTGTGCTAGTGACAACAAGGCTTTAGCCCATCCTCATTCAGTAGATAGTTTACCCACGTCAGCCAATCAGGAAGATCATGTTTCAATGGCAACGAGTGCTGCTCGGCGTTTGCATGAAATGAATGATAATACTGCGACTATTTTAGCGATTGAAATGTTAGCTGCCTGTCAGGGAATTGAGTTTCATAAACCGTTAAAAACTTCACCCTTGTTGGAGGATGTGTATAATACGGTGCGAGCAGAGGTTGCTCCTTATGACCATGATCGTTATTTTGCGCCGGATATTGAGGCGGTAAAATCAATGATTTTGCGCGAGCAGTTTTCTCGGGCTGAAATGTAAACAACGAGGTTTGAGTGAGTATAGAAATTTATACAGATGGGGCCTGTAAAGGCAATCCTGGCCCTGGAGGTTGGGGTGTTTTGCTTCGCTATAAAGGGACGGAAAAAACCCTGCATGGCGGAGAAGCGCATACGACTAATAATCGTATGGAGCTCATGGCCGCGATTAAAGGATTGGAGGCGCTTACTCGTTCTTGTGACGTTGATTTGTATACTGATTCTCAATATTTAAGACAAGGTATGATGAGTTGGTTGCATGGCTGGAAAAAAAACGGCTGGCGCAACTCAAAAAAAGAGCCAGTGAAAAATGCTGATCTCTGGACTCTTTTAGACGAATTGGCATCACGCCATAAAATAAAGTGGCATTGGGTTAAAGGACACTCAGGGCATGCGGAAAATGAATTGGTTGACGCATTAGCCAACCAAGGTATTGAAGAACTAAGTGAGTAATTGATGCGACAAGTTGTATTAGATACAGAAACCACCGGAATCGGGCATGAGCAGGGTCATCGGGTCATCGAAATTGGCTGTGTGGAATTATTTGATCGAAAATTAACTGGAAAACATTTCCATGTGTACCTTAACCCTGAACGCTTGGTTGATGAAGGAGCATTTCGGGTTCATGGAATCAGCGATGATTTTTTAAAGGATAAACCTTTATTTTCGGAT
>NZ_CBCSKT010000036.1:0-187729 GCF_965140895.1 Legionella sp.
TTTAGTTCGCGTGCACTGGCGTGCTCTGAATGAACCATCATCCACCGTTGGGCTACCCCACCATACCCCGCATCCTTTAGTGGCGTATAGCGATACCCATTGCCCAACGCGCTCCAGCCGCTCGGGCACACGAGACAGCCAAAAAAATGGAACCTCCTCGCTTCTATAGTAAGGTATACTTTTTGAGTATCCGAAAAAAATAACCGAAAGATAATCCGTGCAATAAGCGTGTAGTCCATTTTAAAGAGTGCAAAAAAACGCTGAAGCCTTTTATAACGAGAATTTTTCTCAGCTTTAGAAGGAAACGCTACCGCTAGTTCACTTAAATTAACCGTGCGAACAGTAAATAAAGCAAGTAACATGCGCACAAAACAATCCAATCTGGCTTTGTTCCAAGGTAGATTTTCACTTAATATTCTCTTTAACTCGTTGATTTTATCCATACAACCCTCTTTTTAGTCGAGGTGGATTATATGAAATCATATTGAAATCAGCGAGTTATCTCTTATTTATTTTGCTCATTTAAAAAATTGTCCTGTGCAAAGCTTTTTTTCAGGGCGATCTCATCTTTATGTTGATGAAATCGCTCTGATTAGCGAAAGGGTTGTGTGAATTTTATTCCATTTGCGCGGGTTGAATAAGAGAAATATGCTAGATTTATAGTAAGTTTGGTCAAGGAAGGGGTTAACTAATGAAAGGGTATAAGCTAATTACATTGATTTCATTTTTTTTCTTAGCGTTTACAGCTAATGCATCGCAACTGGAGGCACAAGAGCTATGCGTTAAAAAAACTGTTTCTCGTTGTATGGAGCAGTGTCAAAAAACTAAAACTATCAATTGCGCTACTGCTTGTTCGGAGACGGCCCATAATCAATGTCGCCAGGCAGGGGAGTAGATAGAGAAGAATGCTGCAATTGGGTTTAATTGCTCATTATGATTATAAATGAATCAAGTTGTTTGTTTTTGCATGATTTTTTTGTGGTATGATCCGTTTTGCTTTATTCACGATTGAAATTAAGGAGTTAAAATGGGTTATAAACGTTGCCTGACATTCGCACTACTACTCAGTGTTCCCTCATTGCTATTTGCAGAGACACTTATTTTTGCCGTGGATATTATTCGCCATGGGGATAGAACACCAATAGTATCTATTCCTGGCTTAAATTATGAGTGGGCAGCAGGTTTAGGGCAGCTAACCGCAGAAGGGATGCAACAAGAACATAATATGGGTATGGAGTTCCGTAAAAAATATGTGGAGCAGACACATCTATTACCAGAACACTATGAAGCAGGAACTATGTATGTTCGCTCAACAGATTATGAGCGGACGCTTATGAGTGCTCAATCCTTACTGATGGGATTGTATCCTCCAGGAACGGGGCCTAATACTTCAGAATCCGCTATGCCCGCCTTACCCTATTCGTTTCAACCTATACCGGTCTTTAGTGCACCCTACAAATACGATGATGTAATTGTACAACCTGTCAGCCCTCGGGTGCGAGAGAAGCTAATGCAACAGTATGTTTATCCTACCAAAGAGTGGCAACAAAAAAATAATGAATTGAAAGATAAATATGCGCGATGGAATTCTTTAACAGGAATGCAAATTAATAAATTGCAGGATTTGGGATTACTTGGCGACACCTTATACATTCATCAAATACATCATGCACCAATGCCCGAGGGATTAAGTTCGCACGATGTTAATGAGATTATTAATGCGTGTAGCTGGGCATTTATGGCACAAGAAAGGCCTCAGCAGGTTGCTCGTGTTTATAGTACTAAGATAATGACGAATGTTGCTAATTATCTTAGTAAGGGCAGTCAAAATAAATCCAAGCTGAAATATGTTTTATTATCGGCTCATGATACGACTATTGCCAGTTCATTAAGCTTTTTAGGTGCACCATTAGAGCAGCCACCACCGTATGCATCTAATCTTAATTTTTCTCTTTATGAAGGTGATTCCGGTTCTCATACGGTTAAAGTGACTTATAACGGTAAACCAGTCAGTATTCCTGGTTGTGGCGGCACAGTTTGTGACGTGCAACAGTTTATTCAATTGGCGAAAGGAACGTAGCTTTTTCTCTTCTGTCTTGTGGGTTAGACCATGGGCCTAGCCCACAAATCTATATCTAGGTAAATTCCAAAGTATGTTGGCAGGGTGGGTAGCCTTGATCTGCTGTTTTACGCAAAATTAAATCGCAACAGCGAATTAATTCATGATAAGCCTGTCTCATTTCGCTCTCGTTACTAAGTAATGATGCGGCTTTTCGAAAAAGCGTGACACTAGAAACTAATTTATAAGTATCAATGCTTCCTCCCATTAAGGTTCTAAGTGGTATTGTTTGTAATTGTTTTAAAACCAAATGCAGAATTTCATTATAGTGTTCAAAAAGTGTGGTATTTTGTAAATAATCACAGGCTTCTTGTAAATTTGTAATGCCAAAGTGCCTCGCTGTTGAACTATGCCCTAATGATTGCAGCTGGGGAAAGATGTACCATATCCAATGGCTGGTTTTACGACCCAGGGCAATTTCTTTATATGCCTCTGTGTAGGTAGGGAAAAAGTCTTGTCCTTGCTGGGCCTTTATAAATCGTTCGATACTCATTTGGTATCCTCACTTATTTAATCGGCACCTGTTTTAAATTATTATAGTGTAAGTTAACGTTCCAAGGAAAACAGTAATCATGGCTTCTTCTTTTTCAGCCGGACTAGTTATGGGGTGCATGATTGGTGCTATAGGCCAATATTGTGTGCAATTATTTTTAGGTGGTGGCGCTACAAGCTCGATAAAGAAAAATGAGAAACAAATGGCATTAAATGAGTTGTTTCAGGCTCACGCTCATTTTATGGAGCAATTTAAAAAAGATATTAATGAGCCGGTTAATGCACAGATTAGAGAGTTCTTTGTCGTAGACAAAATGGCAATTATGAATTCTTCTGCTCCTCGCTTACGTTATGATTTATCTGAAGAAATTACCCCTCTTTTAAATCAATTGGAAGATCTGGGTTACATCCAAAAGCTACCTAATGACTCTTTGCTTTATCAGATCAATGAACACTTTATCCGGGATTTGAATAGAATGAATACTTCTCTGGAGTTACTCTTGGTTAGCGAGGCAAATTAATGAATATTGAACAACATTCTATTTACCTGAATACTTCGGGTCGAGGAACTATCGATGTCACGGCTGAAGTTGACGCTGTTGTAGCGAATACAGCGATTGAGCAAGGCTTATGTCAGTTATTTCTTCAGCATACCAGTGCTTCATTAATTATTTGTGAAAACTATGATCAACAGGTTCGCATGGACTTGGAAAATTTTTTAGTGCGTTTGGTTCCTGATGGCGACCCTCTGTTCAAGCATGTAATTGAAGGCAAGGATGATATGCCAGCACATGTGCGTACCGTTCTGACCCAAACCAGCCTTACCATCCCCCTGCAGGATGGAAAATTAGCATTAGGCACATGGCAAGGGATTTATCTTTATGAACATCGATATCAGCCGCATAAGCGCCATTTATTGATTACGATTTTAGGACCGGTACGTACTTAAAAATTATCTTGTATGCCTATCCGATTCAGCTTATAACTATAATGATAAGAAATTTAATTTATGTGGTGCAAAATGGCTGGTAAGGAAATGAGTTGTATTAAAGTTTTGCACTTTCTATTACAAGACATCCGATGCTGTTTGGATTTACAGTATGTAGAAAAAATATTTCCTTTACCTCTGTTGGAAACCATCCCTGGAAGCCCGATTTATCTTGTAGGATTGATGAATTTACATGGAAAATGTATTCCCGTTGTTGATTTGCGAATTTGTGCCGGATTAACTCGTGATGAGCCTTATCCTTTGAGCATACCTATTCTTCTGTGTTCTGATGGAGCACATCGTCTTGGTCTTATTGTTGATAGAATTATAGGGCTTGGTGAGATTGATAAAAATAAAATTGAAATACATGAAGAATTTATTCGCAGTCATTCACTATTTTACGGCGCAGTAACGATTAATAAAGGTGTTTCATTGCTGATGGATGTTGCATCGCTCTTTGCATTGAAATTAATGGAAGAAATGGACCAGGCTTCTGCAGATCATGACTAACTTGCCAGATAGTATAAAAGTTCTTGAGCCTGAGTTTATCAAGTTAATCCATGAACGATTTGGTTTAGTGACTCATATTAATCAAGCAAGAGAGTTAACGAAGATTATTATGGAGACTTGCGTCACGTTTAATTTCCAGCCTGCTGAATATCTGGATAAGTTAAAACATTGCTCAAGTAGCTCTTCATTATTAGCGGACTTAGTTGCAGCAATTACCGTTGGGGAAAGTTATTTTTTCCGTGATAAATCGCAAATGCGATTATTAGAAAAAGAACTTTTACCGAATCTTATACAACAGAAAAAAGATACTCGTACCTTAAAAATTTGGAGTGCGGGGTGCTCGTCAGGTGAGGAACTATATACCATTGCTATGCTTCTTTTGAAGTTAATTCCTAATATTGAGCGCTGGGATTTGCAATTACTGGGTACAGATATTAATCTGACGGCACTCGAAAAGGCAATGACTGGCATTTATGGGCAATGGTCAATGCGTTCTATTCCTGATGAGTATTTGCAAACCTATTTTACCAAAGAAAAACGTACTTACGTTCTTTCTTCTAAGGTTCGCGACATGGTACGTTTTAAGTATCTGAATTTAAGTGATAATAGTTATCCTTCTATTATTAATGGCACTTATCAGGTCGATTTAATATTATGTCGTAATGTGCTAATTTATTTTGAGAATGATTTGGTTGTTAAAATCATGACAAAATTAAGCCAGTGTCTGGCGGAGAGAGCTTATCTTTTATTAGGGGCGTCAGATCCAATTATCATAGCCGATACTAATCTTGTGTTTCATCATGATGGCGCAATTTATTTTACTTTGAGCGACGATAATCAATAAAAAGGATTTTGGCAGTGGCGACTAAACAACAAAAACATGCTTCTGAACTTATGCCTCAAGGTACTGATGCGTTGCGTATTTTGAAAGCACGTGCAGAATTACTTGCCAAGCCAGAAGTGAGCGCAATAGATGTACGTGGTATTGATTACGTACGTTTTCAGCTGAGTCCCAAGGAACATTATGGGATTTCCTACCAGCATGTTTATGAAATCCTACATCACGTCACTGTTTCAAAACCTCCATGCATTCCGAATTTCGTTGTTGGTGTAATTAACTGGCGCGGTTCATTAATTACGGTTGTTGATTTGATGAAATTTTTTCACCCCGAATATTCTGGAGTGGCAGGAAAATTTATTATTATTGTGAGCGTCAATGACATGACGCTCGGGATACTCGCTTATTCCATTGAGGGGAGCCTAATGTATCAACCCAATCAACTAAGTATGCCATTGTCTTCAGCAAAAGTCGCAAATCCTGATTACATCTTAGGATTGCATCAATCAGTGACAGCAATTCTTAATATCGATGTGTTGATACCCGGTTTATACCAAGCAATTAAAGAAGGCATATATAGGATAGGAGATGGCCATGGAAGTAAATAAATCAGGCTTTTTTATTTCACTCCGTGCCCGTTTAATTATCGGGTTTTTAACACTGAGTTTACCCTTACTGCTATTAATCATGCTGTTAATACCCAAAGTTAATGCGGTGGTGTTTTACAGCAAAGAAATTTATGAGGAGAACTTATCTCAAGTTTTGGATACGGGAGTTTTTCAATCACAAAATTTAGTTATTGATTGGATTGTAACTGGGGATCCAAAATATAGAGTTCATTTCGAACACGTTTGGACTGAAATAAATGAAATAAAACAACGTTGGAATGAGGGGCTTACTCGTTTGGGGAATGAGGAGATATTAGATGAATGGAGAAAAGTCAGAGACTTATATGAACCTTTATATCAAGCTCAGTCGGCAGTAATTAATGCGCCAAGAAGTTTAGATATTGTTGACACCTTAAAAAAACACATCGAGACAACTCGACCTATTGAAAATCAAATGATTGATATAATTGATGGGGTTTTCGCTGAAGATATAGGTAGGCGTGTGGGCGGATTAACCAATAGCTTAGTAACTCAAATTGATAAAAATACCTCGCACATTAATCGTAATTTACTTTCCTTGACTCGCTCAGCATACGGGTTATTAATTTTAGGAGTTGTTTTAACTATTATTGTTCCGGTTGGCACGCTGGGTTATTTAGCGAGTCCAATTGACCGGGTGATTGAGATTGCTCAGAGGATTGCTGCGGGTGAGCGTGATATAGAAATTGAGATTCCTGTCTTGGACAGACTTGGCCGTATGTTACTTTCGATTAAAACCATGCAACAGGCCATTAAGGAAAATGAAGAAAAGCTCCGTGAGCAGGAGGAAGAGTCGCGACAATTGTTTGAGCAATTAGTGAAGACATCGAAAAAATTTAGTGAATACAGTAGCAAAGTAGCCGCGGGTGACCTTAGAGAACGGTTAAGTGTAGATAGAGACGATGTATTATATGAGTTAGGGAACGATTTAGATTTAATGACTGACGGCTTGGCATCAATTACCAAAAAAATCACCCAGGTAAGTAGTGATATTGTTGCCATGGCGGATAAGGTTCTTACCTCAGCAAATGAACAAACTGAAAGTATTAATTCGCAAGCATCTGCAATTAATGAAATCTCTGCTTCTTTAGAGGAAATTGATAAAAGCTCTAAACAAACCATGAATAAAGCTCAAACTTTGCGTGAAGTGGCAAAAAATACCTATGAACAAGGAAAGTGGGGTAGTGAGTCAGTTGCTCAAAGTATTGAGGGGATTAAAGCTTCTGAAGAAAAAATGCAGTTAATTGCCCAAACGATTCTTGATTTAAGTACGCATACCCAACAAATTGGTGAGATTACGGCAGTGGTCAATACACTTGCTCAACAATCTAAAATGTTGGCTTTAAATGCGGCAATTGAAGCATCAAAAGCTGGAGAGGCTGGAAGGGGCTTTGCGGCAGTGGCAACAGAGGTAAGAAATCTGGCCGAGCAATCTGAACAATCAACTGCACAGGTGCAAAAAATTCTTGAGGATATTCGTCGGACTACTGAAAAAGCAGTTGAGGTAACTGAAGAAGGTGCTAAATCTTTAGGATCCGGCATGCAGTTAATTGAAAAAGCAGGGGACGTTATCCAAACTTTAAGTCAGATGATTAATGATGCATCCATTTCAAGCCAACATATTGAAGTGGCTATACGCCAGGAGGCGGTTGGGATTGAGCAGATTGTTGAAAGCATGAAGGAGATTAATCGAACGACCTCGACTTTTTCTGGTGGCTTAACGGAGAGGATGAATTTCATTCACAAGCTAAATGAAATCGCCAAACACCTTAAAGATGACGTAAATATCTATAAAGTTTAGGAACTATTATGACTCCAGACGATTCATTACTAAAACAACTGATAGAAACCTTTAGTACCGAACTCGAGTCATTGATTTCAGCAATTATTGATAATTTGCAAAAAATTCAAAAAGAGACGCCTGAGGCAGAACTACACCAAATTGCAGCAGAAATTTCGCGTTCAGGACGTAATATTAAAGTCTCCGCACTTTCTGTAGGCATTAATGACTTGGGTTCTATTGCTCAATGTATTGAAAAGCTTTTTATGCCAACAGAGCAGATTTCGCCAGAACGAGTGAGCTTAACCTACAATGCAGTGGAGGGGATGCGGGACTCTTTGCAAGATTTTATTGCAAAAAGACAATCGTC
Organism: Legionella sp.; assembly: GCF_965140895.1. Classification (GTDB taxonomy): domain Bacteria; phylum Pseudomonadota; class Gammaproteobacteria; order Legionellales; family Legionellaceae; genus Legionella. The sequence goes on from NZ_CBCSKT010000036.1 coordinate 7,745, forward strand.
GATTACGCTGCGTGAGTTAATACATCAACTTCGGCGACAAGCACGTATTCCCGATGGAGAGGAAGACGTAGCTGAGAAGCCTGCATCAGCAGAATCTGCTTTTTCTAAATCCATCATGCCTGAAAGCCCTTCGGAGCGAGAGTTTTTAAAGAAAATCGTTGAAACCTTTAAAAGCGAGCTTCAAGAAAATTTAATGACGATTACAGACGGTTTATTACAGCTTGAAAAAAGGGAGAGCCATGGAGATGACCTTCAGCATTTATTCAAGGTGATTTTTCGAGCAGCACATAACATTAAAGGTTCCGCTCGTGGCGTTGGGGCAATTGATGTGGGGGAAATTGCTCATCAGATAGAAACTTTATTTGCAGAGATCCAGCAACAAAATCTTGAAATATCCCCGGCAATTATCAATCTTTGCTTACAGTCTATTGATTTCATGAATGAAGCGATGCGCTGTTACAGTGAAGAGATACCTTCAACTATTGATCTGCAAGGCCATTTGAAGCAACTTAAATACTATACAGAACACCCTCAGGCTGAATTGCAGCAAGCAGTTGTTGAGACATCGAAGGAAGTGCATGTAGAGAAGACAAAAGCATTAGAGACACGCTTTGGAGCCGGTGAGTTTGAATCAATTCGTGTCTCACTACAAAATCTGGATCGTATCTCTGCTGATATGGAAGAACTTCAGGCAATTAAGATTATTATTGAAGAGTATTACTCTGATTTAATTAAAATAAACTACAAAATGGATTATTTTGTGCACGCTTGGAAAAAGAATTTAGCGAATGTTAAAAACCTGTTTAATAATGAAGACGAGCGTTTTAATGCCTTATTTTCTACACCAGTCACTGAATTAACTGAAATCAATAATTCCATGCATACGATGCAACGTTCGCTGCGCATGCCGATTAATGAATTATCCACCTTACTCAGTTCTCTACAGGATGAGGTCCGTCGAATTCGCTTGATTCCGGTTGACGCACAATTGCGTTACTTACCGCGTGTGGTGCGTGATTTAGCGTATGGATTAAAAAAACAAGTGAATTTCGACATTATCAACAATGATGTCAAAATTGATAAAATGATTCTTGATGGTTTAAAAGATCCAATAGTGCATTTGTTACGTAATGCCATTGATCATGGGATTGAACTGCCTGAGATGCGCCAAGCTGCTGGTAAATCCGCACAGGGAAATATTCTCATTGAAGTGCGCCAGGAAGATCACCAAATTATTTTTGAAATCTCAGATGACGGTGCAGGGATTAATCCCGAAGTGATCATTCAATCTGCCTTGAAAAAAAATATCATTACCCCAGCTGAGCTTGAGGGGATGAGTTCGGAGGCCGCTCTTGATTTAATTTTTCGACCCGGTTTTTCTACGCGTGACATTGCCACAGATATTTCGGGGCGAGGGGTGGGCCTGGATGTGGTTCGTTCTAATTTAGTGCAATTAAAAGGTCAAGTCAGTGTGACAACTCAATTAGGCAACGGGACTCATTTTCTTTTACAAGTACCGATTACTTTGGTCACTGAGCGTGGATTGATTATTTCCTGTAGTGATCAATTATTTGTTCTTATTACTCGGGCGGTGGACAGCGTATTTTTGTTAAAACGACAAGATATTATTGAGGTTGAAGGAAGCCCAACGGTGCTTGTCAATCAACAACCGATTTTGCTATGCTCATTGTCTAAGGTATTGCATCTTAATGAAAAAATACATGAAAAAGAGCATTTGTCTGTGGTTGTGATCCATAAGGAACAGGAGCGCATAGCGTTACTTGTTGATGAAATTATTGGGGAACGCGAAATTGTCTTGAAGCCACTTCAAGAACCTTTAACCAATATACCTTGTGTTACCGGTGCTACTTTATCCGGCAGCAACCAAATTAATTTTGTCTTAAATTCTGCTGAACTTATTAAAAAAGCATTGATTTAACACTAGGCAGGCCATCCAGAATTCGGTACGACTAGTAGAACCAAGCGAGGTAACTCCTCGGGATGACGAGGGTTCGGGATGAAGTGTATTACAAATATAAGTGAACTATTGCCTATGATAAGCGTTCTAATTGTCGATGACTCACCGACGGAAGTTGCCTTGATTCAGCACCTTATTGAGTCGACACACGATATGATTGTGGTTGGCGTTGCCAAAAATGGAAAAGAGGCAATAGAATTAACTGCCAAATTAAAGCCTGATCTGATTACCATGGATATTCAAATGCCGGTCCTCGATGGGCTTGAGGCAACGCGTATCATTATGGCACAGCATCCAACTCCTATTGTTGTGATTAGTTCCACGGTAAGTGATGAATCGCTTAATGCTACCTTCCACATCCTGGAGGCCGGGGCGTTAACCGCTTTGGCAAAGCCCGTTAATATTTTTTCTCCTTCGTTTAAAGACCGAAGTGCTTATATCATTGATACATTACGCAGCCTTTCAGAAATTCGCGTTACTAAAAAACCATTGAAAGGGCCTTTTGAAGAAACAAGAAATATAACTAAGCATGAACATAACGCCCAAGCAGGGCATTACGAACTAATTGCTATGGGTGCCTCAGTGGGGGGGCCTATGGCAATAAAAACTATTTTATCTCGTCTAACTCCTGATTTTCCCTTACCAATTGTCGTTGTTCAGCATATGAGTAATGGATTTATCGATGGCTTTGTTCAATGGCTAGAACAAAATGTAAGCATTAAAGTGAAAGTCTCAACAAACGGTGAATTATTAGAAAAGGGGACTGTCTATATAGCACCAGATCAAAAGCATTTACAAATCAGGCGTGAGCATGACCAATTGGTCAGTAAGCTTGTTGAGGGGGATTCTAGTGATAGTTTTTGCCCCTCAATTACAGCGTTATTGCAATCAGTGGCTAAAGTTTCAGGTAAGAAAGCGATAGGAGTGCTTTTAACTGGCATGAGTGATGATGGTGCTGAAGGTTTATTGGCATTAAAACAAGCACATGGTCATACTTTAATTCAGGACTCTGGAAGTGCAGTAGTTTTTGGAATGGGGGCTGTTGCTCAGTCAATAGATGCTGTTGATCGGGTCATTGAATTAGACAGCATCGCAAGTTATTTAACTACGATTTGTATCTAAGGCTGCGTGACGTGATGGACAAAGAAAATGTGTTGGTCTTAATTGTGGATGATAGCGCTACGATGCGTCTGCTTACCAGTAATGCATTAACTAAAGCAGGGTTCACAATTGTGCAGGCGGAAAATGGGGAACAGGCCTTATCCATCCTAAATACAACAAAACCCGATGCGATTCTCTTAGATGTGGAAATGCCTGGGTTAAATGGTTTTGAAGTCTGTGCTCAAATTCGCAAATTAGCCGAGTATCAGTACACACCAATTATGATGGTTACTGGTTTAGAAGATTATGAATCTATTAACAAAGCATTTGAGGTGGGAGCTACGGATTTCACCACGAAGCCTTTGAATTCAGACTTAATTGGTTATCGTGTTCGTTATATGGTGCGAACTAGTTTTTATTTTCAAGAGCTTCAGGTTGCTGAGAAAAAAGTGCATGCACTTAATGATGAGCTCATTAGTAAACTCATGGAAATTCAACAAAATGCAACTGCTGTGGCTCGTTTCGTCCCTCAGAATTTCTTGAAAATGCTCAATCGAAAAAATATCGCAGACATAAGGGTCGGGGATTGTGTGGAAAAGGTCATGACCGTTTTATTTATGGATATTAAATCGTTTACGATGCTTTCTGAACAGTTAACCTCAGTTGAAATTTTTAATCTGGTCAATACCTTAATGAGTTATATGGACCCGGTTATTGTTAAGCATTCAGGTTTTATTGATAAATATATTGGCGATGCCATTATGGCTTTATTTGATGATGCGGATGATGCCGTATTCGCCGCATTGGATATGTTGAATGCATTAAATATCTTTAATACCGAGCGAGCTAGTCATAACCTGCCTCCAGTAAATGTGGGAATAGGGCTTAATACCGGGCCATTAATTGTGGGAACTGTTGGTTTTGAAGCACGTATGGATTGCAGTGTGATTAGTGATGCGGTCAATATTGCTTCACGCGTTGAGTCTTTAACTCGCGATTTTAATATTGAGTTACTAATTAGTGGTCAAACTTACCAACAACTTAAGTTCCATCAGAACTATCATTTGCGCTCATTGGGGCTAACTTCGGTTAAGGGGAAGAGCTTACCCATAGCCATTTATGAAATATTTAATCACAATAGCTTTGCAGAAATAAAGCTGAAGGAAGATGCTGCCTCTGTGTTTGCTAGTGCTTTAAAATACTATGAGGAAAAGCAATATAGCAATGCGGCAAATTTTTTCGAGCAAATACTCATAACAAATCCCAATGATTCTTCCGTACATTATTTTTTACAGCAATGCCAATTGAAGCTGCAGTAACCCTCATTTAAGCGAATCTCTTTTTCTATCGAGCTGGGCTAGGGTATTGTTATTTATCCCACACATATCGTATAATTATTATACGTAGTGATCGATATTTAAAGTTCGGGTTCTCGAGAGGTTACATCATGGGTTATTTAGGTCAGGATTTATTAATAGAAAACTTAAATCAAGAGTTTAAAAAATTACGCCTTCCTGCTCAATTTCGTTTTAACGAGGGAGGAGTATGTAACGGCTTAGCTATGGTTTATGCTCAATATGCATTGCAAGGGCCTAAAAAAGAAGACGAATTTTTTAAAGTGCTAAAGATAATTGCTGATGGAAAACTGAACGAAGAAGAAATACATGGATTGGAACAAGGAGCCATTTTATTGTTTGCAAGCCAAGTATTACTGGCCTTTCAACCAGGTAGGTACAATCTAAGCCAAACTCAGTCCACTGGTATGGAAATGCTAAAAATTAATGGCAAGCCAATGAAATCCTCATTTGATTTTGCTCTGGCAGCAGGGGATAAGGAATGGAGCAACGTTATTGCCAAAATAGGACTCCAAAATGATGAGGTGATGGTAATACAAAGTATCAATCATGCTATTTCAGTTCGTAAAGTCAACGATAAATACCGCGTATACGACCCAAATTATGCTTCAGGATTTAAAGAATTTGCATCAGAGGCTGCTTTAGTCAAGGAATTACATAAAGAGGTATTTGGTTATGGGCGAGGGAATTTAGGTATGGAGGTGCACGTGGTTCGAAATCCTGATGCAGTTCCTAGACAAGTTCCTTTTCCTGGTGTTCAAGAGCTTTATAATGAAAATTGGCCTCGTAAAAAGGCAACTGCAAAGTTGGACTCTAAAACATTTGATACACTAGTAGTTGCTGCTGCTGTTGTTACAGATCCACAAGTAATAGAGTATTTAATCATTAAAAGCGAAGCGAATTCTGAAGCAATTTTTACGGCTGCAAAACGTGCGGTTGCAAATAATAATGTTGTTGCAGTAGGGGCTTTATTAAGTAAGATAAATGGAGATTCTGCGCGAACTCAAAAATTAAAATCATTAATTGAAATTGCAATTGTGAGCGGTCGTTTAGAGACTTATGAGCAAATCGAACAATATTTTCCTGAATGTTTTATTAACGAAAATTCTAGTTACCTTTTAATCCTGGCCGCAAAGGGTGGAAATGAGAAAATATTGGGGCGAGTTTTAGATGCCATACAGCCTTCCTTAGGGGCATATGTTGATAAATTTGTAACCCAAAATATGGATAATAGACTATTAGGTCTGAAAAAAATGAGTAAGGAGGACGCAAAAGAGTATTATTTGAACATTTATATCCATGCTGCGATGGGTCATGCTATAGAGAAAGGCCATACAGAATGTATTCAAGTCTTGTTAAATAAATTGGTTGATTACAAAAAACCGCTTGATGAAAAACAACTTCTGGATTATTGCCTGAAGGCAATAGAACATAATCAAAATTATGCATTAGAGAAATTAATTGCTGTAAATCCTCAAATGTCTAAGAACGTGTTAGAACTAGTGTCTATGTCTCCTTTGTCTGTTCAACGAACAGAGTTAGAGGTATTAAGGCTATTACGAAATAATGGCGTGACTTTCTCTGCTAAAGCAGAAAACATTATTCAGAGTAAAGAGAAAAATCAATATAGTTCATTCTTTACAACAATAAATCTACTCATTAATTTTATCCAGGATTTTTTTGGCAAGAAGCAAGTAAAATACGATGAAAAGCAGTTGTTGACGATGAAAAAGGATGATTGTAAGAAGACGATTCAAGAAATAGAGCAACACTTATCTGAATTAAAAGAAACAGATGAAGCAGCATATCTAGAATACGCTCAAAAAATCGAGCTAGTAAAGGAAAAACTTGAAGGTGAGCTGAATTTCTCCAATATTGCGCTAATTAATAGTTACTTGAATAACTTGCTAAACGGGTTGGATGAACTAGTTCCTATCTCTTCTTTTAATTTAGACGATTTGATGATTGATGACGATGAGGAATATGGTCTAGAGGATATTTCTGGGTTGTTCGAAGAAAGTGAACCGGAAAAAGAAGAGACGTGGTCTGAGGAAGTTCGAGAAATACCAGAAGATAAGCCAGTTGAAGAGCAAAGTGTAACGAATAAATTTAAAGAGCATATGGAGGTAATAAGGAAGGATGCGCAGACCGAGGAAATCCAGGAAGACATACGGAACACTCCCTAAGGCTCTATTGCTTCTTGCTTTAGTTACCCCCTTCGTTGCGAACGAAGGAGCAACCCAGGTTCTGTACTGCGAACCTCTGGGTTGCCTCCTTATAATATAATTATTGTCGATTTATAAATCAAATCTAGCTATAATTTAGGATTCCTGGCCGATAGAATGTTCTACTTTGACACTTTGTTTTTCGAAGAGCACTAAGACAATAACCAGAGACATTATTCTATAGCTGATTTACGAAAGGTGCGGAGGACTTTTTGGGTTTGATTATCGATTATTTCTCCATGAATGTTTCCCATATGCGTACTTGCTTGGGTTAGCATCCAAGTATAGAGCACATCAATGTCATTCCCAGCCTGGTTAGCAATCTGTTCTTCTCCACAGTATACAGACGCGGTGTATTGCTCATTCATTTGGGGACCTTTTGGGAAGGCTACTCTCTATTCTAAGTTTAGATTCACTTACGTCAAATTGTCAATAATTTGAACAATAAATAAAATGTTGTTGAACAGAGGCATTTTTTGTTAAATTACCTTTTTTAATTCGAATGAGAATCTTATGCCATCTTTTGATATTGTTTCAGAAACGAATGAGGTAGAGCTGCGCAATGCGGTAGATAACGCAGTACGTGAAATGGGAACCCGTTTTGATTTTCGTGGGGTTGAATCAAGCATTGAGCTGAAAGAGCTTACTGTCACGTTACGTGCTGAATCGGACTTCCAAGTCCGTCAATTGGAAGATTTGTTCCGCAATCATTGCAGCAAACGTAACCTGGATGCATCCGGTGTCGATATGGAAGACAAGCCGGTACATACTGGCAAATTTTATTCGTTGAACATGACTTTTAAGCAGGGGATTGATCAACCTACTGCAAAAGAAATTGTGAAGTATTTGAAAGACGCCAAGTTAAAAGTACAAAGTTCTATTCAAGGTGATAAGGTGCGTGTGACTGGTAAGAAACGTGATGATCTTCAAGAAGCGATTGCTATGCTGAAGAAGTCTGATATTAAGTTGCCTATGCAGTATGAGAATTTTAGGGATTAAGTAGGGCTCTTATTTGTAGCAACTGTCTTGAATTTGATTTCAAGACAGTTGCTACGGGTTAATTAACAATCTCATCAATCTTAGCCGTAATTCTTGCTTGCAAGTATTCATCATTTTTCGCAAGACCACGAGCAACTTTCAATTGTGCCACTGCCGCTCTTTTTTGTCCCTCAAGTAATAAACACTGAGCCTGCGTAAAATAAGCATAACCTTTTTGGTTTGACTTGGCCTGAGCCCTCGCTAGTTCTCGACAAAGTGGAAGGTCGTGTTTGTACTGACGACTACCTTTAAGCAATATGCTGGTTGCTTTTGCATTCTGATCCGCGGCCAATAAGGCTTGGGCATGGGCCATAAGTACAGCATAGCTGTTAGGATAATTACTTTGCATTTCCGCCATGCGCGTTACCGCTGCTTGATGCAGAGATAGTCCTGTTTGCGCTTGGCTCATTGCTATTTGGAAATAGAGATTATTATTTTGTGATAATAAGGGATTCAGCAAGGCTTGAGCTTGAGAAAATTTATTCATATTTAATAGCGCCAACACCTGCCCATATTGGCAAGCATCGATTGGACTGACTTTGGGGCATTGGTGGGTATAGTATTCAAATAATAATTTAGGATCGGAGGCCACTGCGTTGCGAATGATTTCTTTAACAAAGAAGTAATCTGTAGAGCTTGGATAGCTCTTTTGGGCAAATTGAGTAGTACGGCTCTCTGCTTCGGCAATACGGTCTGAATCCAGAGGGTGAGTACGCAGGATCGCCGGCACATTGGCGGTATAATAGTAACGTGAGTTTTCCTGCATTTTTTTAAAAAAGGCAGCCATGCTGTGCGGGTTATAACCTGCTTTGATCAGCATATCGATACCAATTCGGTCTGCTTCTTTTTCTTTTGAGCGTGTAAAATTTATATTTTCCTGGTTAAAACCAGATAAGGAACCCATCATCGCACCCATGCCCACGGTAGGATTAATCACACCTAAAGCTGCAGAAGCAAGTAAGGATGCAAGCATAGGGATACGCATTTGCTTTTGATGTTCGATGGCGCTGTACAGGTGATGTAAACGTACGTGCGCAATCTCGTGAGCCATTACTCCGGCTAGCTCACTTTCGTTATGGGTGATTAGAATAAGCTGCGAATTAATTCCTATATGTCCTCCGGGACCGGCAAAGGCATTAATTTCATGAGATTTTACAATAAAAAAATCAGGCGTTTTGATGCGTCCATGAGTTGCCAGGTTTTTTCCTATCTGATTCACGTACTGAGTGGCTAAAGGATTACGCTCTACGCTATCTGATTGATTAATCTGCTGAACAAATTCTTTTTCTAATTGTTCCAGCTCACTTGTAGAATAGGGAGACAACCCTTGAGCCACGACAGGTTGAATTAAAGTGCTTGCCAGAAGCATTCCAAAAACATAGTTTTTAATTTTCAATCTAATCATTAGGCTACTCAAAAATTGAATAATTTGTTATCATTCGTACAGCGTTTAAAGGTACTATACATCAATGCATAAAAAATTTTTGCTCGCAGCACTCGAACAAGCCCGACTAGGGCTCGGTTTTTGCGCTCCCAATCCCTGTGTTGGAGCTGTAGCTGTGCAAAATGGAAATATTATAGCACAGGCAAGTCATCGTGGGGCAGGAACTCCACATGCTGAGCCATTATTGTTAGCACAGATCCCACCTAAAACGCCAGGAATTAGTCTTTATATTTCTCTTGAGCCGTGTAATCACTGGGGACGAACCCCTCCTTGTGTTGATGCAATTATCAACCACGGTGGCGTTGAACATGTGATTTTTGCTTATTCGGATCCCAATCCAATTGTGGCTCAAAATAATTCGTCTCAAAAGCTACGTGCTCAAGGAATTAAGGTAACTCATTATCCGGTAGAAGAGATTACTGAATTTTATAAAAGTTATACCCATTGGGTTTTGACCCGCAGGCCACGAGTGACGGTGAAGATGGCCCATACCCTAAATGGTAAAATTGGCCGAGCAGTTGGTGATCGGGTTATGTTATCGAATTCACTTTGTGGGGAGTTTACCCATCAAAGACGCGCAGAAACGGATGTAATTCTGACGAGTGCGCGCACAATTCATCTAGATAATCCTAAGTTAAATGTACGCTTAGGGAATGAAGAAAGGGCAAAGCCTATAGCCATTATTGATAGGCAATTAACACTGAATAAAGAAGCAACCATTTTTTCAACTGCCTCTCATTGTCATGTTTATCATGGTAATGAGAGGCAAGTTACTTATCCAAACAGTAGTCTGTATTTAATGCCTATGGTGGATGGGAGGATGAATTTAGCTGCAGTAATTCAGCACTTAGGTGAATTGGGGTATCATGATGTTTGGGTCGAAGCCGGTGGTGCAATTTTTAGCGCCTTACATCGTGAGGGATTAGTTCATCGAACTTATTTGTATCTCATTCCAACCAGTTTGGAGCCAAATGCAATTTCTGCATACCAGCAAGAAGAGATATTTAACCGTCCACATACTGTCTCATGGAAGGCTATGGGGGATAATATGATCGCATGTATCGATTGGCAAGAAGACCAATCTACTCTGCATTAAATGAGGTCGCGTTTATGAAGCATTTACTCGCAACAATAGAACAGGCAGTGGAAACACTAAAAGCAGGTAACATGATCATCTTAATCGATGATGAGGATAGGGAAAATGAAGGGGATTTAATCATCGCCGCCGAGCATGCTACCCCTGAAGCAATCAACTTCATGTCACGTTATGGTTGTGGCTTAATCTGTTTGTCGATGGCTGAAGAGCTCGTGGACAAATTACAATTACCCATGATGGCTCAAAAGAATAAATCGCCTTACGGTACTGCGTTTACTGTTTCTATTGAAGCAGCAGAAGGTGTTTCGACTGGGATTTCAGCCAAAGATAGATCTCATACAATTCAGGTCGCCATTAATTCTGCAAGCACCGCTGCAGATATTATTTCTCCTGGACATGTCTTTCCTCTACGCGCTCGAAAAAAAGGTGTGTTAGAACGACAAGGTCAAACTGAGGGCAGTGTTGATTTAGCAAAGCTTGCAGGTTTAACTCCTGCTGCTGTGATTTGTGAAATTATTAATGAAGATGGCACCATGAGCCGTTTTGACGATTTAGTTCGTTTTTCACAAGAGCACAATATTCCTTTAGTTACGATTAAAGACTTAATCGATTACAGAGTACGACATGAGGTTTTAGTCAGCGAGGCAGCATCCGCGCGTATTCCCTTGCAGGATAAGGGGAATTTTAATATGACTGTCTTTACTAATGAGTTGGATTTAAAAGAGCATTTTGCTTTAGTTAAGCCATCGCAACATGCAAATCGTGTGCCTCTGGTTCGTATTCATTCTGAATGCATTACGGGTGATATTTTCGGTTCATGTAAGTGTGATTGTGGCAAGCAACTTGACCAATCATTAGCACAGATTGCTGAAGAAGGGGGCGTATTAATTTATTTGCGCCAAGAAGGACGAGGCATTGGCTTAGCTAATAAGTTAAAGGCTTATGCGTTGCAAGATCAAGGATTGGATACGGTGGATGCAAATTGCAAGTTAGGTCTGCCTGTGGATAATCGTGATTACACTATTGCTTATCAAATATTAAAGCATTTTGGAATTGATAACATAAGGCTGCTAACGAATAACCCACTTAAAATTTCTGCCATTGAGAATTTTGGTGTAACGGTAACCCAACGTATTCCTTTAGAGGTTGATCCCACGATAGAGAGTCAGGGGTATTTAAAAACTAAAAAGGAAAAAATGGGTCATTTTTTGGAAATTAATTAGTATTGATTCAGAAGCTAACCCTTCATGGAGATTGAGTTCTGGCATAATGGCACATAACTAAAGACATTACGCTAATGATTGCTCATTTGGTTACTCTGCTTAATGTATGCTGCGCTGATAAGCCCAGCATACAACTATAAATAATCGTATGTTTCGGATATTTTCCCATCAAAAAATTTAAAGATACTCTTTTCTTTTATATAAATAAGAAATTGGTGTCATTTTTATCTGCATTTTGATAGAATTAAATCCCGTTTACATGCGAATGTAATTTTCATGTATTTAGGGGCACAGGCCCTAGTGGATTAAGCATTTCGAACGGGGTCAATATGACAAACTTTATTTTTATTACTGGTGGTGTTGTTTCTTCTTTAGGGAAGGGTATCGCTGCTGCATCTTTAGCTGCCATTCTTGAGGCACGCGGTCTTAGTGTTACATTAATCAAACTTGATCCATACATTAACGTCGACCCTGGCACCATGAGTCCTTTTCAACATGGAGAGGTTTTCGTAACCAATGATGGTGCTGAAACTGATCTGGATTTAGGACACTATGAGCGTTTTGTCAATACCATCATGACAAAACGTAATAATTTCACTTCGGGAAAAATTTACGAAAACGTAATTAAAAAAGAACGACGCGGAGATTATTTAGGAGGTACGGTTCAGGTTATTCCTCACATCACTAATGAAATCAAACGATGCATTAAATTAGGTGCTGATGGTTTTGATGTGGCTATGGTTGAAATCGGTGGAACTGTAGGGGATATTGAATCCTTGCCTTTCCTAGAAGCAATTCGTCAGCTACGCATTGAATTGGGTTCACAAAGAGCAATTTTTATTCATTTAACTTTGGTTCCTTATATCGCTACTTCAGGTGAGACCAAAACCAAACCGACTCAGCATTCTGTAAAAGAATTACGTTCTATTGGTATTCAACCAGATATTTTAATTTGCCGGTCTGAAAAAGCCGTATCAATGGCTGATCGCGCTAAAATTGCATTGTTTACGAACGTGGATAAAGAAGGTGTAATTCCATTAGAAGATGCGCCTAGTATTTATCAAATTCCAATGATTTTACATGAACAAGGCTTGGATGAGATTGTTGTTAAAAAACTGGCTTTGAATGCTAAACCAGCAGATCTCAGTGAATGGCAACGTGTTGTTGACATGCAAAAGACGCGAACCATGACGGTAAAAGTAGCCATGGTTGGTAAGTATATTGAATTAAACGATGCCTACAAATCCATAAATGAAGCTTTATTGCATGCCGGAATTCATACGCAAACTAAAGTAGAAATTGTATATGTTGATGCAGAACTCATTGAAAAGCATGGTACTGAATTACTGGATACTGTAGATGCGATTCTGGTTCCTGGTGGCTTTGGTGAGCGTGGTGTTGAGGGTAAGATTAAAGCCATCCAATATGCTCGTGAGCGTAAAGTACCATTCTTAGGAATTTGTTTGGGAATGCAAACTGCGGTAATTGAGTTTGCGCGTCATGTTGTCGGTTTAACTGGGGCAAACTCTACTGAATTCGATAAGAACACGCCATATCCTGTGCTTGGGTTGATCAATGAGTGGATGGATGCTGATGGTTCTAAGCAATTACGTGATGAGCACACCGATTTAGGTGGTACCATGCGTTTAGGCGCTCAGTTATGCCAATTGGAAGAGGGCACTTTAGCACGCAACGTTTATGCAAAACCACAAATTATTGAGCGTCATCGTCACCGATATGAGGTGAATAATAAATTTGTGGAAAGCTTAGTTGAACATGGCATGATTATTTCAGGTCGGTCAGCAGATAACACCTTGGTGGAAATGGTTGAGTTAGCGGATCATCCTTGGTTTTTAGCCTGCCAATTTCATCCAGAATTTACGTCAACGCCAAGAGGCAGTCATCCGTTGTTTAAACAATTTGTACTTGCTGCGCGGACTAAACATCAAAACAAGGATAACGCATGAAATTATGTGGATTTGAAGTAGGCTTGGATAAACCTTTATTCTTAATCGCAGGCCCCTGTGTTATTGAAAGTGAAGGTTTAGCCTTGGAAACAGCGGGCTATTTAAAAGAGTTATGTAGCGAGCTTAATATTCCTTTTATTTACAAATCATCTTTTGATAAAGCAAATCGTTCGTCTTTATCCAGCTATCGTGGCCCTGGTTTTGAAAAGGGCTTGGCGATTTTGGAGAAAGTGAAGGCACAAATTGGGGTGCCAGTATTAACAGATGTCCATGAAGATACGCCTTTAGTGGAGGTATCTAGTGTCGTTGATGTGTTGCAGACCCCAGCATTTTTATGCCGACAAACGAATTTTATTCAAAAAGTAGCGGCAATGAATAAGCCTGTAAACATCAAAAAAGGGCAGTTTTTAGCTCCTTGGGAAATGCAACATGTCATTACTAAAGCTAAGGCTGGGGGTAATGAGCAAATTATGGCTTGTGAGCGAGGTGTGAGTTTCGGTTATAACAATTTAGTTTCCGATATGCGCTCTTTAGCAATTATGCGTGAAACGGGCTGCCCAGTAGTTTATGACGCGACTCATTCAGTTCAGCTTCCAGGTGGAAATAATGGGGTTTCAGGTGGGCAACGAGAGTTTGTTCCTGTTCTTGCCCGTGCTGCGGTAGCGGCAGGTATTTCGGGTATTTTTATGGAAACTCATCCTAATCCTGATCAGGCTTTAAGTGATGGTCCTAATAGCTGGCCTTTAGAGAAGATGAAACCATTGTTAGAGTCGTTAATGGCTATTGATGCTGTCTTTAAAAAGACTGGTGAAATTACTCTGTAGTGGAAAAACCTAGCCCGTATTAGACCAAGTCGTAATACGGGGTCGGAGCTTGATTGATGCTATGCTAATAGCTATGCGAGCTTTATAGTGTAACCTGGTTGCTGGCAACCAGGTTACACCAATGTTATTGGTTCATGGCAGGAGCATTTCCTGCTTCTTTATCGTGCTCTTTTCCAGTATCTTCATCTTGTGCGGATTTTATAGCTAAACCAGCAACCTTCTCTTTCAATGTTGATGCTGAACCATTAAAAAAAGTATAGTGGCCAGTTGCTACACGGTTCACACCAGCAGCCACGATATAACCAACAATTAATAAAGAAAGAGCCAACAATATATTTGAAATGATAAATCTGGAACTTTCATGTTTTTCTAATTCCGCTCTAGGCTTTAATAACTCATTGATACACGTATTTTTAAAATCAACAAGCGCTTTTTCTTCATTCACAGTGGGATTATTACAATATTGGGTAATAATATTCTGAAGGGCTAAAATTAACTGTTCAGCTTCAACTGCTGCATTTTTCGGTAAGCTTTTATTTAGCTCAACCAGATTATTAATATCGTTTAGAATCGGAGTAATTCTTGTCATACGTGCCTGGGCTATCATTCCTTGTTTTAGTAGCTGCTCATATTGTTGTTTCGCTTCGTATAGTTCAGCCCGCAGTTCTTGTTGTGCCTTTAAATTTTCGTCTGCTAGTTTTTGTTGCTCCACTAAATACGCTTGTTTTTGATGTGTTAGGGCTGTATCTGTAAGTGATTTATAGTTTGCAAACTCTTGTTCAAGTTGCTTTCTTTTTTCTTTTTCTTGTGCCAATAAATTTTGTTGCTCATCCATTGCAGCTTGTGAATGCAATTTAGGTGTTTGGCCTAAAAGGGTACGACATTGTTGAATTTGCTGCTCTAATTCTCTAACCTTTTCTTCACTAATCCCTGATACCGGATTAATTACAATTACGCTCAGCGCTAAATCAGTTTGAGTTACGGACAATGAGTCGTCCTGGGGCTGGAGAAATAAATCTAATTGCCGTTGTAAATCTAAAAGGAAATTGGAAATCCCCGAATCGTTATTAATATGCTCCGATTCAAAATACTGCTTGATTGCAACTATTTTTTGCACAAGCTCATTTCGTTCTTCCTGAAACGCCTCATACCGTGCTTTTAACATTAATTCTCGATGCGTATCCTTAAGCTCAGTATCAAGATTATTTTGTAAGATAAACAGTTCCTTAATACGCGCAATAGCCTCTTTATATTGGGTAGGTATTGCTTCTGTGGTTGTGATTTTATCGACTCGCTTAATAAGCTCTTTATAAGACTCAATTTCACCTTCCTGGAGTTTTTTAATCAGCTCTAATAACTCATTTTGTAAGGTTTGTAATTTCAGTTGCTCATTTTGATCTAAACTGCTGTTTTTAATGAACGCAGTATAAACACGTTTTAAATAAGCTTTAAAATCAAGGGCGATATAACTTACGTATTCTTGTTTTTGGGGACTAGCAGTTGTTGGTTTTTGCAAAAGATGTTGTACGAGTTCATTTTCTGATTTTTTGGCTGCTGCTTGCTTGAGTCCATCTAAGAAGCTTTTAATAGCTGGCCAATTATCATCAGTCAAGGTCACTTGCATCGCACCATATTTTTCCGGTGGGAAACAACCTTTTTCCAATACGAGTTTAGCTTGATATACCGGGTCACTAAAATATAAGGACGCAGCCGCGGTATATACGTCAGAGGCTCCCGTTAACGAGTGCCCTTGACCAAATTGGTCATTATGCTGTTGTTCCTCTTCACTGGATGTCTGATGTCCGGTGAATAATTCCCAAATAGACGCAGATGGTGCACTTTGTTCCAGTCCAACCATTAGCAAATTATCATAGTCATTTTTGTGAAAATAAACATGACCACTAAATCCATTGGTAGAAATTGTTTTATCATAGAAATTCTGTTTGCCTTCACCACCCATAGCGATATTAACCCCAAAATCGCGAGGCGTATTTAATAGCTGAGGTAATTGTCCGAGCAAGCCTATTATTATTCCTTTACCTTCAGTAATCGTTTCACCCTTGCGGAATACATTATGAGTCGCTGAGCGAGAAAATACTGAATTTATTGAGTCAGGCGCTGGAAAATAGCTTAGTAACTCTGTTCTATGAGTCTCAGAAAGCCCTTGATAATCGATAATAATACGGCTGGCATGCGATAAATAATCAGCGATTGTTAATTGATCATTCGGGGCTTGTAATTCTTTAGATGAAGAAAAGGCTGGGCGGGTTTTAAAATTGCCAGCAGCGACACAGGCACTTAATAATTGCATGATTTGCGTGCCCAGATCATTGGGATTATTGTGTAAAAAAGTATTTGCCCATTGACTAGCTACAGTTTGTTGGTCTTGTTCAATAGTGGATGCTACGATGTCTATTTTTTTATCAGTCATTTTTATGTATTTTTCTAAAGGCAAAATAGTTAGTAATAATAACAAATGGAGCTTAAGGAAATATTATGCAATGAACTTTTTATTTTCTTTTTGATCCATTTAGCTCTTAGTGAATGGTAAATATTTTTAACAATGTTTGTCAATTTAATGTAGATTGAAAAAATAGTGTAAATTAGGGGCTTGACCTATTTTATTTAATATTTGGTTAATATTTGGTGAGCTAAGCTAATGCATATAGCGTTACTAAATGGTAATCATTATGAAAGAGAAGGTTGATGGGGTTCATAACCGAGTAAATGCAATTATTGGGTATATTGAAAGGAATTTTCCAAGTCCAGATGAGGCGGTTAATACACATTTTATCTATATTAAATCTTTATTAAAACAAAGCTCAGCTGGAATCAATAGCGATGAAATTAACATTGCTAAGCTTTATGAAGCGATTCATTACATTGAAACTATAGAAATCCGAACTAAACCCTCTTTCTTTTTTCAACAAAAAGCAAAAGCCACGACTATGGCTGATAAGATGGTCCAGAAGGGGGAGTGTATTCTTCCAGTTCATGAGCGATCGCAAAAAGCGATTAGCGTAACCACTTCGGTCGGCTCTGTTCCTGTTAAGGCTGAAAAGCATTTTGGTGCAGTACATCATGCCTTGGTTGAATTGGTTTCTTCTCGTTATCAGTTTTTAAAGAATGAAGAGAAAAATGTAAAGGTTAAAAAGGCTCCTTTGAGTTGGAATTATAATTATCCACTTGATGAGGAGTTGGGTGAAGTGATGAATCAAAGCATTGGGGAATGGCAGGCACGTCAAACGCTAATGAAATCTGACCCTACCAACGCTTATAGCGATTTCAAACGAAATATATATGTTCGTGGGATTACTGCTACAACAGATAAAGAAGCAGATGACCTATTAGAATATTTAGTTCAAGGAAGCTCTTATTCATTAGAACAGCAAAAAGTTATAAAACAATGGTTGCAATCTAATGGCGGGCAGGACATGAACCGCTTTTTGGATTTATTATTGATGGGGGGCGAGTTTACTCCCAATCCTTCTTCCTTGGTAAATGTAGAAACTATAGAGCAGGGATGGAGTATTGAAAATGGTAAGATTGTGTTTTCCTATGAGTCTGTTATTTATTCGATGAATATGGATGGTGACGTAAGGGTGAGTAATGGTAAAGGCCGATTGGTAATCGAAGAAAACCTCGAAAACATCAAAGATAAATCAGGCAATTATTCGGTTCCTCCGTTAATGAGAGTTAAAAGTAAAATTGAATTAAATATCAGTGAGGGTGTAGTTACCCCGTCAATTACTGCATTAAATGTTCAAAGTTATAATTCTGTATTATTAAATCCTGAATCAAAAATATTGAACGATAAAGAACTTTCAATGTACAATAAGTGATTCACTTCTTAAAAATACGATCAAAATATGGATGACTTACCTGTCGAAATGATAGAGCATGTATTTCAGTTTTTAGATGCAAAATCCTTATCTACAGTGAACTATCTCTCTCATTTTTTTAAAAAGGTTGCTGAAGAGCAATTGCAGTGGCTTAAACTGTGTTTTACCAAACCTCTATGTCAACCTCTACTGCGTGCGGCCATGCTTGAAGAGGAACTGTTAAATAGAGAACTTGACGCAAAATCTTTATATACAAGTATCCAAGAAGGAAATATAGGCCAAATAAAGGACTTACTATTTTCCAAACAGCCGGTTAGGGAGTTTTCACTCTATGCTCCTTTCTATGAAAGGGCGATCCCTCTATTTTTCCCTCGTGCTGTATTTCCTGAGAGAACACTATACCTGACTGAAGAGGCTGCAAAGATCAATACACCTAATGCAGTCAAGGTAAAACATTGGCTTAGGGTAAAAGTGTCTGTTGATGAGAATAGCTTTGTGGCCTTGTATCATTGTCAACAACTGCAATCTGCGGAATCAGTTAAATCTATGCCAATTATTGCTCAAGGCTATCAAAAATATAGCGTATCTTCTTCGGCAGAGGAGTCTAGGCTTGCAGTAAACTCTCAGGGAATATCGTAGTTTAATTACTCACCACAAATGAAATACTCCAATCGGTTCTTGGTTTCTTGGAACCAAGTTCAACGTAATCAGATTGAATTGCATAATAATAGAAGCTAAAGAGTAAATTCACCAAATGAAACCCACAAATTACTGAGCTATCCACAGGGGAAATTAAATTTAAAATCAATAGGTTTGAGGAGGCGCGCGTAGCCTAAATCAGGTTTGAAGTATGGGCTAAAGTTAAGCTTTAACCCAAGAGCATAATATATTTAAGCTAAATCACTCATTGTAGAAACCGCATGATAACCTGCATCAACATGTACTATCTCACCAGTAATACCTGAAGCCAAGCTGGAACATAAAAATGCAGCAGTATTACCTACTTCTTCAATAGTCACGTTTCTATGCAGTGGAGTGATATTTGCATAAGCAGTTTGAATCTTACGAAAATCTTTAATTCCCGCTGCCGCTAAAGTTTTGATTGGTCCTGCAGAGATGGCATTAACACGTAAACCGCGTTGACCCAAACTTGCTGCTAAATAACGTACAGAAGCCTCTAAGCTCGCTTTAGCAATCCCCATTACATTGTAATTAGGTACGGCTTTCTCAGCACCATAATAGCTAAGAGTAATGATAGAACCTTCAGTTCCTTCCATCATCGGTAGCGCTGCTTGCGCTAAACCAACTAAGCTATATGCGCTGATATCATGAGCAATTTTAAAACCCTCACGAGTACAAGAAGTCACAAAGTCGCCACTTATTTGGTCTGCCGGTGCATAAGCAACAGAATGAACCATGCTATCTAATTTATCCCAATGCTGTCCTAAGTTAGCAAACAGAGTTTTAATTTCTTCATCATGAGCAACATCACAGGGGAATACAAGCTTTGAATTAAACTCAGCGGCCATTGACTCAACACGCTCTTTTAAGCGGTCGTTTTGGTAGGTGAATGCTAATTCAGCGCCTTGCTCATGAAAGGCTTTGGCAATTCCATAAGCAATAGATCGGTTGCTCGCTAGACCAATGATCAGTGCCTTTTTACCAGCTAAAAAACCCACAGTTATTCTCCTATTACTATTTGGTATTAGTATGTGAAGCTAATAATTCACGCATTTTAGCTTGAATCATTTCGATAGCAATTCTATTTTCTCCGCCACGAGGCACAATAATGTCAGCATAACGGCTTGATGGTTCAATAAACTGCAAATACATAGGACGTACGGTTGTTTCATATTGGTGAACTACGGACTCAAATGTTCTATGGCGTTCTACAACATCTCTCTTTAAACGTCGTGTCAGGCAGACATCAAGAGGAGTAGACATAAAAATTCGAATGTCCATAATGTCACGTAATTCTTTATCACTAAAGAGCAAAATACCTTCCAGTATAATAATAGCATGTTTGCCGATAGTTCTGGTTTCTGGCAATCGAAGGTGTTTTGAATGAGAGTAAATGGGAATCTCAACAGGCTTGCCTTCTCGGAGTTGACGTAAATGCTCACATAATAGTGCATGATCAAACGAATCTGGATGATCATAATTTATTTTTTCTCGATCAGCGAAAGGCAAATGCCCATTATCTTTGTAGTACGCATCTTCAGAGATAACTACTACATGATCGGAGCCTAGCTCGTTAACAATAGTATTTGCAAAAAGACTTTTACCAGACGCGGAAGGGCCTGAAATCCCAATAATAATGACTTCTTTGTTCATGATGATTTCGCTCAAATTTTGGTGCAAATGGTAATAGTTTTTTGTATCAAATTCAATCTTTAATTGTGGAACTGGGCAACGTAGCTTGTATTAGCGTAGCGTAATACGGGGATTTTTGCCCATTTTTCCCCGTATTATGCTTGAGCCTAAGGCGGGCTACATGGTTTGGACGTCACTATTAAATGCTCCCAATACCTCTTCTAAAGGTTGTCCAACTGCCGCTGAAGGGGCTTTGATCATCAGCAAAGAAGATAAGGTCGTTGCGATGTCCGTTGTATAAACTTTACGGAAAATACGTTGTGCTTTGAAACTTGGGTGCACAAATAATAACGGAACATAACTGTCATAATTCCATGGGCTACCATGGGAGACACGATAAATGCCTTTGGCTCCATTCGATTGGTTTGGAGGCTGCACAATGTACACATCACCGGATCGATCAGGAAAATACATTTTATTCACTTTTGCGCTTAGCCAATCTTTTTCAATTTGGGTAACGGGAAGGGAATAAGCTTTAAATATCCTGGGTTTCAATGTTAATTGTTGGGCAAGGTAATTACTTACTTTACGAGGACTTAAGTGATGTTTTTTTATTACGTGATGGTTCAGATAAATATAAGGTGGCATTACTGACATGAGGGCTTTTCTAGGAAGCTTGTAGTGTTTTTTTAAAGTCTTATGAATGAATTGTTCCATCTCCATAATTTTGATAGGCTGAATTTCAATAATATTATGTGCCTTAAGATAAGCCGGACCATCATTAACGCCATGATCCGCAGTAAGTACAATTAAGGTATTGTTTAATCCAACCTGCTTATCAATTACTCCAAGTAGATGCGCTAATGTTTTATCTAATTCCAATAAATTATCTTCAGCCTCGAGGCTATTGGGGCCAAACTGATGCCCAATCGCATCAACTCCAGAAAAACTAATGGCTAAATAATCGGTTTGGTTCGCACTTAGTCCTAGTTTCTCTTCAGTTAATAATTGTTCTGCAAAACTTGCTGTCAGCTGATCCGCTCTTGGGGTTTTAGACAGGGCTTTGAAATAGTCTTGATTTTCCTCATGCCGCACATGATGCGGAAAACTCTGTCCAAAAGGCTGGTCTGCTTGTGGGAAGATAGGGGAGTTTGCATTTTGATACTCTGTTTTTGATTTGCTTAAATTCCACTCAAAATTGGGAGAATGGTAATGCTGGTTCCAAGTTTTTACCCAAATTGGGTATTCCTTAGCATAATAGTTACTGGTTACAAAGCCTCCATTGGTCGTATCAAACCAAAAAGCCTTACCTGCATGTCCGGCAAGTGTTATTGCCGAGCGATCTTTAAATGAAACGCCAAAAGCCCGTCCTTTTTTCGCTAAAATTACTTCATCACTTAAGGTAGAGGCGTATAAATTTCTTGGTGAACGTCCGGGGATGTTGGATTTAGTATGTTGTGTGGGTAATACTTGTGTTTTTAAATCTTCCATGCAATAGATTGTTTGCTTGGATTTTCTGTTGTACCAGTCATTATTGATAATGCCATGCATGGCAGGGTAAGTACCAGTTGAAATAGTGGCATGCCCTGCACAAGTAGTGGTATTCGCATGAGGATGATGTGCATTACTGTAATTGATAGAATGGCTTAATAAGAAAGTAAATCCTGAGCTACCGAATTGTTGTTGATGCTTGTGAATTAAGTCGCCACGTAATTGATCAACTACTATTTGTACAACTAATTTAGGCTGATTGGTCTCAGCATGGGTATTAAAGCAACTCAAGGTTAATAGAGCAGAGCAGATATATTTTTTCATAAGGCTACACCTCCATTGGGGGAATGCGTAACTTAACTTAATGTACTAGGATAATGCAACCATCAGAGGAATAAGAGGAGATCAAAATAGGTTAGGTTTGATATAAAAAATAACATTATTTTTTATATCGGACTCACATTAATTAGTTTAGAATTCCTTTACAATGGAATTTTATCTATACCTCTAAGGTATAAGTCTTAGTGAACACGCTTGCTTTCTACGGTGTATACTAATAGTGCTTTATAGGTGGCTATCTTTAGAAGTTTATGGAGGAATGAAATGGCTTTTACATTAGTTAAATATGATTTACTTAGAAATAATATAATTAGTAGTATTAAGTCCCTAGCAAAGCATTACAAATACTTTGACATAACAGACCTCATTAATGCGTACTTGGTGGACCAAACGGTAGATCCCGCAATATGGAAAAATAAATACAGTCATATTTCCGAAATAAGACGTTCTCAATCGGCGTTTTTATTAACGATGATTCGTTGCCTGGATGATCAGATTACAGATAAACCCGAAGCTTTAGATCATTGTGAATATTTACTTAATGCTGCAGTATGTTACGTCCGCGATATTATTAATCTGTCTTATGATGCTAAAGCGTCTTGGAATAATTATTGGGCATCCTTTATAACATCAGTCGACAACAGTAAGTTTTATAATCTTTTGGGTTCGGCGTTGCTTTTTAATCGTGGTAATCAGCCGACGAATAATGAAGCATCAACAATGTACTCTAGTTTAAAACAATTTATTCTGTATCAGACTTATGCCGATCCTCATAATCCCGAACAAGGGTATTTAGTTGTTGATAGCCAACAAGCGCCACAAGTCTCGAAAACAACGACCTCTTCTATAGTATTTTCCAGTGCACGAATAGAAGGATTTATTGTTGAAGATTTTATTGGCGAATTAATTGCTCGTATTGCGACACTAGAACAGAAAGTCATGGATTCTGTAAAGAAAGAATGCAAGAGTAATGTGGAGGTAAGCAAAATAGGGCTGTTTCGTACTGAAGTGGCTACTGAGGAAAATGGGCAGAATACACTTGATGAAGTGGATCCCAATGCTCCTGAAAGAGCACATAACTTATTTATTTATTGTATGCAGTAGGTGGGATACTACGTCATCCTGAGCCTTTACTGTGTTGGGGATGACGTATGTACGAATTATTGCTCGATAGGATAACCAAACATAGCCCATTCCATGATACCGCCATCTACGGAATAAACTTCTTGATATCCTAAATCCATTAAAGACTGAGCGGCATATAAAGAACGCACACCGCCTTTGCAGTGAAGATAAATAGGATTATTTTTATCCGCCATGTGGGCTTCAATATTAGCGCCAATGCTGTCTTTAGGGATATGAATAGCATTTGGTATCCGTACTGATTGCCATTCCTCTTGCTCACGAACATCAATTAGGCATAATTGAGGATTCTGTTCCATTTTGTTTTTCAATTCATGCACATCAATTGTTTTAATATTGGGGTTTGTCATAACGTACTTCTCTTATTTGTGGTCTTGTTAGTGTTGAGTGATGTAATAACCAGTAAATGGTCGCAGTTAATACACCTCCAATTAAAGTTGCAAATGCCCAGGTTGATGCAGATACAAGGACTGTTTTTTGTCCTAGACGACTCAAGCCGCCTGCATCACGAGCAACAGCTCCCGAAAAAACTAAATGCAAAATACCATTGATTATCATGATCAGATAAAAAAAAGTTTGAATTTGGTTAGTAAACTGTTTTGCCAGTTCAGAGATCACTTATTGTCTTCCTTCTCTATGAAAATCAAGTACTAATATGATAACAGAAAATGATACAGATCTTTTATTTCTTTGCTAACCTCGGTAACATGCGGTGAATAAAAATAATAAGAGAGATAACATGAACGCTTCTGAAGTCCCTGTTCCTCATTTAACCACAGCCAATCCTGGTCCTTTGTATCACGTTGAAAAAGTTGTTTTAAATCAAGTCGCTGCAATCGAGTCCTGGTTTAGAAAACAATGGAAACAAACGCCTCCATCCTTAACTTCATCAGTTGATTTACGTCAAGCAGGTTTCAAGTTAGCGCCCGTGGATACGAACTTATTTCCGGCCGGTTTTAATAATTTAAATCCCGAATTTCTTCCTTTATGCATTCAGGCGGCTCAGTCTGTTTTAGCCGATTACGTACCTTATTGCACTCGGATTTTATTGCTTCCAGAAAGCCATACAAGAAATAAATTTTACATGCAAAGCTTACATGTATTGCGCACGATTTTTAGTAAAGCAGGTTTTGTTGTACGTATTGGCAGTTTAGATCCAGAGCTTAAAGAACCAACAGAAATTACTCTTGAAAGTGGTGACACGTTATTAATTGAACCAATACAACGACAGGGCGATCGCATTGGCTTATCTGATTTCAATCCTTGCTTTATCATGTTGAATAATGATTTATCCCAAGGAATTCCTGAAATTTTACAAGGCTTGCAGCAAAAAATCAGACCAACAGAAAAATTAGGATGGTCCTCACGATTAAAGTCCAGTCATTTTAGTTTTTTTGATGAAGTAGCGGCTGAGTTTTCTGAGTTAGTGGGTATGGATTCATGGCTTATTAATCCTTACTTCAGTGCGATTGATGGGGTTGATTTTATGGCTCAGGAAGGTATTGAGCAGCTTGCTACAGAAGTGGATAAGCTTCTTAAATCAATACAAGATAAATATGCTACCTATGGAATCAAAGAAAAACCATTCGTAGTGATTAAAGCGGATAATGGTACTTATGGCATGAGCGTGATGATGGTGCATAATGCCGACCAAGTGCGTCAGTTAAATAGAAAGCAACGTACCAAAATGTCAGCCAGTAAAGGCAGCCAAAAAGTAGAGCGTGTGATCATCCAAGAAGGGGTCTACACCTTTGAAACCATGCCTAATGGTGCTGTTGCTGAACCTGTTGTGTATATGATCGGACAATTTGTCGTTGGTGGTTTTTATCGAGTGCATCAGGAACGAGGTATTGATGAAAATCTGAATGCTCCAGGAATGCATTTTGAACCATTAGCATTTGCACAAGCCTGCAACATACCTTCGGATGAATTAGAAGTAGTTGATTGTCCTAATCGCTTTTATGTTTACGGCGTGATTGCTCGCTTAGCTGCTCTTGCAGCGGCACGAGAAATTGATGCAATTGGGGGATAATAAATGAGATTAGCCATATTGATAGATCCCTTAGAGTATTTAAAACCGTACAAAGATACCACTATTGCTATGATTAAAAGAGCACAGGAGCTAGGTTGGTCATGTGCTTATTTTACCCAACAGGATCTATTTTGCCGTGAAGGACGTGCTTATGCTCATGTTTATCAGCTCATTATTGGCGATGAGCATAGCCGTGATTGGGCTCAAACCAATGATTTAGGTGAAAAACCTTTAGCTGATTTTGATATTATTTTGATGCGTAAGGATCCTCCTTTTAATACGGAATATATTTACACAACCTACTTACTAGAGTTGGCTGAGCGTGAAGGGGTTTTGGTCGCTAATAAACCTCAAAGTTTACGTGATGCTAATGAGAAATTCTTTACCTTAAATTTTCCGCAATGTTGCCCAACAACCTTGGTTTCACGTGATATAAAAAAGCTACGGTCCTTTTGGGAAACTCACCAACAAGTTATTTTTAAACCTGCGGAAGGAATGGGGGGGAGTTCTGTTTTTCATGTGGATGAGCATGGACGTAATTTATCCGTTATTTTAGAAGTACTTACTGAGAACCAAACACGAACTATTATTGCGCAACGTTATATTCCGGAGATTAAGACAGCAGGGGATAAGCGTATTTTAGTAATTAATGGTGAACCAGTACCCTATGCTTTAGCTCGTATTCCTGCTCAAGGCGAATTACGTGGAAATTTAGCTGCTGGTGCGCGTGGTGAAGTAGTTCCAATTAATGAGCGCGATCGTTGGATTTGTCAGCAAATTGGCCCTACATTGAAAGCCAAAGGCTTGTATTTTGTTGGTATCGATGTGATTGGTGATTATTTAACTGAAATTAACGTAACTAGCCCTACATGCTTAAGGGAAATTACTGCGGAAACAGGATTGGATATTGCTGGTGATTTCTTGCAAGGTCTTAAAAGTATTTGTTTAGGTTAGAGTAGTCTGGGCTGTTAAGCCCAGCAAACAAGCGTCCAAATGCTGGGCTTAACCGCCCAGACTATGCCTACTTATTCATCTACGTAATCATTACCCGCATTTGCTGTAGCTGCCAGAGCAGTTTTATCAGCTTCGACATCATCAACATAAAGTTCGCCATTATCCTGCTTAGCACCCGAAATGAGGTAGTTACGGTGTTGCAGATAAGCATCACGCATGAATGCATATTTATCCAAAGCTTCATCCATAATGCGATCGGTCGCCAGCAACTGAGAACGTAAATCAACGTAACGTAGTGCCAGTAAGCTGTAAACTACAGCATCCTCATTAATGTAAACATATGGGCTGTACAGAGCAAATTGGAATAGCCATCCTGCACCATCACGAATGGTACTTGGGCCTAAGAAGGGGAGAACCAGATAAGGTGAGTTTTTATCGCCCCATTTCGCCAAGGTAAGGCCTAAATCATTAGAGTGTGGCTGTAGACTAAATTCTTTAGCTACATCTAAAATACCACCCACCCCTAGGGTTGAGTTAATGAGGAAACGCCAGGTATCTCTAATAGCCCATTTGCCTTCGGCTTGTAACAGGTCGTTACCTACAGTAGGAATTAGATCCAAGTTACTGTAAAAATTATTTACACCTTTGCGAACAAAGGCAGGAAGGACCGCTCGATATACTTTTGCTGATGGCTTTAAAACCACTTTATCAAGCGCCGAATTGAACTTATAAACTTTGCGGTTAAATGGTTCATAAGGATCCGCGGGGTTTGTTCCTTTACTTACACAGCCCGCTAATGCAAGGCTTCCTGCCAAACTGATACTTATTAATTTTAATCGCATGATTTTTATAACTTATTAAACCAACCTAGGAATGATGTTACACGAGTTTATCGTTCTTGCAAACGAGTAGATTTAAAATTGCATTAAAAAGGTAACCGGGCCATCATTGCACAAATGAACTTGCATGTCGGCACCAAAACAACCACTTTGAGTTCCTGGATGGAGCTGTGTCGCACGAGTCAATAAATGATCAAATAATTGGCGGCCAAGCTCGGGTGGAGCAGCGGATGAAAAGCTTGGACGTAAACCTTTTTGAGTATCTGCCATTAAGGTGAATTGAGGTACTAATAATAAACTGCCATTAACCTCTTTCAAGCTTAAATTCATTTTGCCCTGTGCATCATTAAATATGCGATAGCTAATGCATTTTTGCAGCATTTTTTCGATGGTTTGCTCGTTATCGTTAGGTTCAAAACCACAGAGAACCATCAGTCCCTGATTTATTTTCCCCGCGGTTTCATTATCAATATCAACACGAGCTTCACTGACTCGTTGAATTACAATTAGCATGCATCAGGCTCTTGTTTAGAAATTTCTTTACTGGCATAAATGAGGGCATCAATAATTCCTGATTCTCGATCCGAATGGCCTGCATCACGTACAACTCTCAAATTAGAGGCAGGGATCGCCTGATGTAATTCATAAGCGGCTGCAAGTGGTGATACGAGGTCAAATCGACCATGCACGATGTAGGTTGGAATATGTCTTATCTTATGGACATTCTCGAGCACCTGGTTTTCTTCAATAAAGTAGTTATTCGTAATGTAATGCGTTTCAAGTGTTGCCAGGGCCAAAGCAAAGTGCGGGTCGCTGTATTGATCAATGACATACAAATGAGGTTGTAAGCTACTGCAACGCGCTTCCCAAAGTGCCCAGTTTTTTGCAGCACTCATGCGGATTAAATCATTAGTACCTTGCAAGCATTGAGCATAATATTGCGGAATTGCATCGCGCATGTGCTGTGGAATACAACTAATGAATTCTTGCCAATAATCAGGATAAACCAGACTGGCCCCTTCTCGGTAGAACCAGTTATCATCTTGTCGACGACCTAAAAAGATTTGGTGTAACAACAATGCTTTAACTTGTTGAGGAAATTTCTGTGCATAAAGTAGAGCAAGCAGAGAGCCCCAGCCGCCACCAGATAACACAAATTCGGATAAGCCTAAAAAATCTCTAATGGCATCGATATCGTCTAATAAAAAAGGAGTCGTATTGTCTCTGATTTCTAAATGGGGAGTAGAACGACCACAACCGCGTTGATCAAATAAAATAATGCGGAAGTGTTGTGGATCAAAAAAACGACGCAGATACCCTTCAGCGGAACAGCCCCCTGGTCCTTGATGCAAAACAATAACTGGGATTCCTTCGGGATTTCCTGTTTCTTCAACATACAGTGTATGTAAATCGCTGACTTTCAACTCATGTTGTTTATACGGTTTAATGGCAGGGTAAAGAGAATGCATCTTAATCCTTTAAAGAATCAATGGGTTTAATGCCCTTTATTCTGCTCTGGGAACAGGCAGAAAGCAAGGGGCTCATAGAAAACAGGATCTTATGCTTCAAACACCACTGATTTGTTTGGGTACTCGCTCTAAAATACGCTCCGAATTTCCGCAGCTTCCTAGATGCTGCGAGATCGTCAGTCACGGGAAAGACAATATTTTTATAGTTTTTATATACTAAATTAATGATAATATGCGCACAGTTTTTAGTTGGAATAAATGTATGAGTATCGCTGCACTTCTCAATGGCCTTAATGAGCGACAACGCGAAGCGGTTTCGGCACCGCTTGGTAATACTTTGGTTTTGGCTGGGGCAGGTAGTGGTAAGACGAAAGTTTTAGTTAGCCGTATCGCCTGGTTGATTGAGAAAGAACAGCTTTCACCCCATGGTATTCTTGCGGTAACCTTCACTAATAAAGCAGCTGGAGAAATGCGGGCGCGTCTTAATAACATGCTAACAACCCCAGTATTGGGTTTATGGGTTGGTACGTTCCATGGTTTATGCCACCGCTTATTACGTCGCCACTATAAAGAAGCGAATTTACCGGAGCAATTCCATATTCTGGATTCAGAAGATCAAGCGCGAGTAATTAAACGGGTTATCGCAGCATTGAATTTAGATTCGGAGCAATGGCCGGTGAAACAAGCACAATCTTTTATTAATGGTCGCAAAGATGAAGGCCTTCGACCTCAGCATGTGCACACCCTAAGTTATGGTCCTGGTAGAACCTTATTGGCGATTTATACTGCTTATGAACAAGCTTGCCAGACTGCTGGGGTTATTGATTTTGCCGAATTATTACTCCGCACCCATGAGTTACTGCGTGATAATCCAGATATTTTGGCACATTACCGCCAGCGTTTTCAGGCCATTTTGGTTGATGAGTTTCAGGATACCAATACAATACAATATGCCTGGATACGTCTTTTAGCTGGAGAAGATACGGCGGTACTTGCGGTGGGTGATGATGATCAGTCCATTTATGGTTGGCGTGGTGCAAAGGTTGAAAATATTCAGCAATTTGCTCGTGATTTTAAAGGGACACAAGTTATTCGCCTAGAACAAAACTACCGTTCTACCTCGACTATTCTTGACGCAGCCAATGCCTTAATTACTCATAACAATTCGCGTATGGGGAAAGACTTATGGACGGCCGGGGGGGCTGGTGAAAAGATTTTAGTATTCAGTGCGTTTAACGAGTTGGAAGAGGCCCGTTTCATTAGCGAGCGCATCATGATGGAAATTAATCAAGGCGCTAGTGCCGATGAAATCGCTATTTTATATCGTTCCAACGCCCAGTCGCGGGTAATTGAAGAAGCACTTTTACGTGCGGGTATTGCTTATCGTATCTATGGTGGTTTGCGCTTCTTTGATCGAGCAGAAGTTAAAGATACCTTAGCTTATTTACGTATGCTGGTTAATCCTGGGGATGATACGGCATTTGAACGGGTGGTGAATTTCCCAACGCGCGGTATTGGCGAAAAAACTTTGGATGATGTACGCCTTCATGCGAAAGCAAAAGAATCTTCTTTATGGCATGCGGCTAAAGACTTGCTTCAATCTGGAGCCTTACCTCAACGCGCAGGCTCCTCATTAGCTAAATTTATTGATCTCATCGAAGAGTTACAACGGAATACCGCGGATATAGCGTTGGATGAACAATTATCCTCAGTCATTCAGATGAGTGGCTTATATGCGCACTTTAGCAAGATCAAAGGAGATAAATCAGAATCGCGTCTTGATAACTTGCAAGAATTGATCAATGCCGCGAAGCAATTCCGTTATGAGCAAGACGAAGACGAAGAGCTACCTTTAGTCAATGCTTTTTTGGCACATGCTTCTTTAGAGGCAGGTGAAATGCAAGCAGATGATCATGAGCGTTCCGTCCATTTAATGACCTTGCATGCGGCTAAAGGTTTGGAATTTCCTACCGTGTTTTTAGTCGGTTTGGAGGAGGGGGTATTTCCAGGAAAACAATCCATGGAAGAGCCTGGACGTTTAGAAGAAGAACGCCGCTTATGTTATGTCGGTATGACTCGGGCAATGAAGAAACTAATTTTGTCTTACGCCGAGGTTCGACGACAGTACGGACGTGAAGAATATCACCGTCCTTCCCGATTTTTACGTGAATTGCCGCAAGAGTTGTTGGATGAGGTGCGGGTTAAAGCACGTTTCCAATCACCTGCTTCTACAAATTTTGCTCCACGAACTAAAGAGCCGATGATTGCGAAAGTCCAGGCTCAAGATGCGGGCCTACCTTTGGGGCAAAGTGTATCCCATGCAAAATTTGGTCAGGGTGTTGTTCTGGCAGTTGAAGGGAGTGGGGCGCATACTCGCGTGCAGGTTAAATTTAGAGAGCATGGGGTGAAATGGTTGGTGTTAGCATATGCAAATTTGATCATCGAAGCCTAGCTGCGTCAAGTTTAAAATACCCTAACTATTGAATTTTTCCCTAGTGAATGCTAGGGTGCCGATTGGAAGTATATTACTATTAAATAAGGGGAATTGTGTGAAATTTACAAATCTGTTAACAGTTGGAGCACTGACTGCATCTTTAGTATCACCCGCAGTTATGGCAGATGATAATACTGCTCCTACTATGTCTGATGCACAAAAAAAGGAAGTTGAAAAAGTTGTGCATGATTATTTAGTAGCTAACCCAGAAGTTTTATTGGAAGCCTCACAAGCGCTGCAACAAAAACAACAACAAAATATGCAGCAACAAGCTCAATCAGCAATTAAAGAAAATACTGATCAATTATTCATGGGTAAAACGACAATTGTTGGTAACCCAAAAGGTAATGTAACTATTGTTGAATTTTTTGACTACCAATGCATTCATTGCAAAAAAATGGCGCCAGTTATTAGCAGCCTACTTAAGAAAGACAGTGACTTAAGAGTAATTTACAAAGAGTTCCCAATTTTTGGTAAGAGCTCAGAATTAGCTTCAAAAGCAGCTTTAGCAGCTGGTATGCAAGGTAAATACCAACAAATGCACCATGCTTTAATCAGCATTGATAAGCGCTTAAATGATAAAATGGTTATGGATGCAGCCAAGTCAATTGGTTTAGATATGAAGAAATTCAAAACTGATATGGATGGCAAAGAAGTTGCTCAAGTATTAGAAGCAAACCGCGCATTAGCTGAAAAATTACACTTGATGGGAACTCCTGCCTTTATCGTTGCCTCTACTCCAGACGGCCAATTTAAAGCAGGTACTGAGCCTTCATTCATTCCTGGTGCTGCGAGCGAAGAATCATTACAAGAGTTAATTAAGAAAGCAGCTGGCAACTAAGCCTAAATATATAATTCCTTTTGAACTGTAAATAATTCAGTCAGGCATGTTATCCCGAACGAGGTGGGGCCTCCTGGGGCTGGTATAGTACCTGCTTCAGGGGCCTTCATCGTAAACTCTTCAGGATGACGAGCCACTATCACGGCCAGTTCATATTTCGTATATTCTGCGTTAAAATAATCACCATCGCTTTTTTTTGAGATTTTCATGACAAAACCAACTACATTTCAGGATATTATTCTCACCCTGCAACAATATTGGGCGGCTCAAGGATGCGTTATATTGCAACCCTTTGATATGGAGGTAGGTGCGGGTACTTTTCATCCGGCAACGTTTTTACGCGCTATAGGGCCAGAGCCTTGGTATGCTGCCTACGTTCAACCTTCAAGACGACCTACAGATGGCCGTTACGGCGATAACCCCAACAGGGTACAGCATTACTACCAATTTCAGGTTGTGCTAAAGCCATCTCCTTTAGATATCCAAGAAAAATATTTGGATTCCTTGCGCGCATTGGGCGTGGATCCTTTAGGTGATGACATCCGTTTTGTTGAAGACAACTGGGAGTCACCTACTTTAGGAGCCTGGGGCTTAGGTTGGGAAGTCTGGCAAAATGGTATGGAAGTATCTCAATTTACTTATTTCCAACAAGCGGGTGGTTTACCCTGTAAGCCTGTGACCGGCGAATTGACTTATGGTCTTGAGCGACTGGCGATGTATATTCTTGGTGTAGATAATTTATTTGATTTACCATGGAGCAATACGGCAAATGGTATGGTGACCTATGGAAATGTGTTCCATCAAAACGAAGTAGAAATGTCTGCATATAATTTTGAACATGCCAATGTAGACGAGTTATTTAAGCAATTCGATTATTATGAAGGTGAGGCGCAAAAGTTGATTGCCTTGCAATTACCACTTCCTGCATATGAAATGGTGATTAAAGCGTCTCACTCATTTAATCTTCTTGATGCGCGTAAAGCGATTTCTGTTACTGAAAGACAGCGTTATATCTTACGTGTACGACAATTATCAAGAGCAGTGGCGCAAGCTTATTATGAAGCACGCGAAGCATTGGGCTTTCCTATGGCAAAAGGTGTGTAATGGTCAACGATTTTATATTTGAATTAGGTTGTGAAGAGCTACCTTCTGGTTCCGTTTGGCCTTTGGCAGACGAGTTTGCAAATCAATTATTAGCAGCTTTAGATAAAGCTCAATTAAGTTATGGGCAAGTAAAACGTTTTGCTACTCCGAGACGTATTGCTCTGATTATCCAGGAGTTACAAGCGGAACAACAAAGCCAACTGGTAGTTAGACGTGGTCCAGCAGTGGCTGCTGCTTATGACAAAGAAGGGAAACCTGCTCCAGCATTACTTGGTTTTGCTAAATCCTGTGGTGTTGAGTTAGAGCAACTTTCTCGGATCGCTACGGATAAAGGCGATTGGATTATCTATGAAAGTATGAGCGATGGGAAAAAGACAAGCGAATTATTACCAGGCTTAGTAAGCCAGGCATTGGCTGCATTGCCGATTGCAAAATCCATGCGTTGGGGCGATGGTGATGATGAGTTTGCTCGCCCTGTGCATTGGGCTGTCATGCTTTATGGCGATGAGGTAATTGAGCATCAATTACTGGGTATTAAGACGGGTCGGCATAGTAGAGGACATCGTTTCCATCATCCAGAACCGATAGAAATAGCGTCAGCACAAAGCTATGAAGCACAAATGAAAGAAGGATTGGTTCTTGCGGATTTCGCATTTAGAAAACAAGTGATCAAAGAGCAAATTGAAAAATTGGCCGCTAGCCGACAAGCTAATGTAGTAATGCCGGATGATTTATTGGATGAGGTCACATCCATTGTTGAATGGCCACAGGCTTTAATGGCAAATTTTGAAGAAGAGTTTCTTGAGGTTCCTGCTGAATCGTTAATCGCTTCTATGCAATCGCATCAGAAGTGTTTTGCTTTAAAAGATCAGCAAGGAAAATTATTACCTCATTTCATCACTGTTTCTAACATTGCGAGCAAAAACCCACAGCAAGTTATTTTAGGTAATGAAAAAGTAATGCGTGCCCGTTTAAGTGACGCGGCGTTTTTCTTTAGACAAGATAAAAAACAACCACTAAGTAGTCATATCGCAGCGACTGAGCAGGTTGTGTTTCAGGCTAAGCTGGGTAGTCTGCAGGATAAGGCTTTGCGTGTTAAATTAATGATGAGTTACTTAAGTCCGGCATTGAATTTGTCTTTAGAGCAGGCTGAGCGTGCTGCGGAGTTGAGTAAGTGTGATTTATTAACGGGAATGGTAGGCGAGTTTCCTGAATTACAAGGCTTAATGGGGTACTATTATGCTGTTCATGATGGTGAAAACCCAGCGGTAGCACAAGCGCTAAATGAGCAATATATGCCTCGTTTTGCCGCGGATGCTTTACCTGAGTCTACTTTAGGTATGGCTTTATCTTTAGCGGATCGTATTGATACCTTAGTAGGAATTTTTGCTATTGGGCAAAAACCTTCTGGAGCTAAAGATCCATTTAAATTAAGACGCCATGCTTTAGCGGTTGTGCGTTTATTAATTGCAATTCCTGCGCCTTTAAGTTTGAACACCATACTTGAGCAAGCGGTAGTGCATTATGGGAATGCGATAAGTATTGAGCCGAATTTAATTCTTGAGTTAAAAACATTTATTCTCGAGCGGTTACAATCTTATTATCAAGCTCAGGGCTTAGGTGTTGACTTAGTTCATGCAGTATGTGCTCGTCAAGATCATTGGTTATATGATTTGGACAAGCGTTTACATGCATTGCAAATCTTTATTAGCCTTCCTGAAGCCGCTTCACTTTCAGCGGCATGTAAGCGTGTAAATAACTTATTGAATCATGCTGGAGAAAATACGCTGGCAGCGATTAATGAATCTTTACTCGAAGAGGGGGCAGAACAGTCTTTATTTAGTCATATTAATCAAGTTAAACAAGCTGTTGAGCCTTTGTATGTGTCTGCCGAGTATGGTGCGTTGTTGAAGTTACTGGCAAGCCTCAAAGAACCTGTAGATGCATTTTTTGATAAAGTGATGGTTATGGTCGACGATGAGGCAATCAAGGCGAATCGTTTGGCCCTGTTAGCGAGTTTACAAAAGTTACTGCAGGGTGTTGCTGACATTTCTTTATTACAGCTCGCATGATTACTGTTTCTGCTGTAGGTTATGCTGATAACTGCTTGCATGACCAAGCTTTAGTATTGGCAGAACAGTTACACTTTGATTTAGACAAGGATGCAAATCCTTGCCTTTTTCTTAGTGAAGAAGGCCTTGCCTTAAAAATGCATCGTTTTTCTTTGCTTTCTCCCGACTTTCAGGCGGCTCATTGGATGAAACGCCGACAAGAGGGGAAA
Source organism: Legionella sp. (assembly GCF_965140895.1). Taxonomy (GTDB): domain Bacteria; phylum Pseudomonadota; class Gammaproteobacteria; order Legionellales; family Legionellaceae; genus Legionella. Next base: position 43,138 of record NZ_CBCSKT010000036.1, read on the forward strand.
AAGCAGGGGTTAGTACGCGCATGCAAGCCAACACAGGGTTTAAAAATTATCGATGCTACTGCCGGTTGGGGGCGTGATGCGGCTGTTTTAGCAAGTTTTGGTGCTGAAGTACTGATGTTAGAGCGGCATCCTGTTATGGCTGCTTTGCTGGCAGATGCTTTATCTCGCCAAGGGGAACAAGATAAGCAGCAATTACCATTACCATTACCATTATCATTACATGCATGCGATACGATGTCTTTTTTAAAGCAACTACCCACAACAGAATATCCCGATGTTATTTACATTGATCCAATGCATCCCGAACGCAACAAATCTGCTTTAGTCAAAAAAGACATGCAAGCCTTACAGCAAATGATAGGCGCGGATGAGGATGCGCTGGAGTTAATTGAAACAGCGATTACTCGTGTAAAGCAAAGGGTCGTAGTGAAATGGCCGCAAAAAGTAAAACCATTGCTACCCGCTAATGCTAGTATAGAAGGTAAAACTATACGCTTTGATATCTATGTGCCTTAAAAAATTAAAATAACAGAGCCTGGTTACTTGCATTATTTGCAACCAAGACTTCCTTTAACGGCAACTAAACAGCGAGTTCCTTCAGTGTTGTATTTTGCTATCAAGCTGCGGGTGTTCGAGAAAGTCTAACAGGGATATATAAAATTGTTATTGGATATTGAGGTAGGATATAGGAACCTGGGTTAGTCTACGCTAGCTAACCCAGGTTAAAATTAGCCGAATTCTGCTATCTCTTCTCTTAAGAGTTTCTCTTCCAGTAATTCCTCTATTTTACGTCTGCGTTCTAACTTTGTAGAGGGGTTTGCTTCAGTAGCGATGATAGCGCTGTCGCTATCATCTTCCAGTTCATTTTCTTCTTCATCAAAACCACGAGCACTCATAGCCATCTCCTTTTAGCTTTAACCCGTTATTTCCGCGTACAAAATAACAGAATTAAGGATTAAGGAACAGTGGAATTTTTTGAACAGCCTCTACTAGTGACTCAAAGTACGAGTATCATCATGCTCTTGATTAGATACTGGATTAACGCCCATACTAACTTCTGCTGATCTGCGTTTTAATTCCTGTAACTCATTTTTAATTGAAGTAAGATCTCCAGGAGCTGAACTTTTAAGTCTGTCCTTAACTCCTTCTTTAATTATATTATCTAAAGCCTCACGAGTTTTCGCTGAGTCCTTGACAACTGTTTCATATCTTGCCCTTTTATTTTTATCTGGGTTCTTATCATCATAATAGAGGCTTGAAATAGCTTGATTTTCCGGTTTACCATCTTTTTCGGCAGGTTTATAAGTATAAAGAACACCATTGACTTTGATATTGATATTTTCAGGTGGAAAACCACTTTTTAAACAGGCTTCAAAAGCCTGGCGTCCCCGTTCTTGGGCTATTTTCTCATTTTTAAAATTAAGCGACATGGTAATGCTTTCAGAGCCAGAAGCACGGATTGCTTGTGCCATGGTCTCCATGTCTTTTTTATGATGATCATTAAAATAGTAACGAGGATTAGTAAACTTCATCCCCATATCTAATGAATAGGATAGGCTGCCATCTTCCGCTTTAGTGGTTTTTATTTCTCCTCCACCCAGCCGTTGAATAAACTTCAATTGATCAAGTTTCACACAGTTTATCTCGGCTCTATCCTCAGAGATATCTACTAAAATATTTGCTGCATTTTCTCGATTCTCTTCAGCGAGGCGTTCGATCATTGCATGCATTTTAGGATCATTTTTATTTAAATCAGCCATAAATAAGAATGCTTTTAGTTGTTGTTCTGCTGCTTTATGTAAATCAGCTTTTGCCTGGATAACATTCTTGTCAAAAGCTTTTAATTGCTCTTCATGTTTATTTGATAAATCTTTGCACATGCTTACTTTAACAGCTTCTAAAGCCTTTTTATTTTCCTCTTCATCATCAGGAAGATCGAGTGCTGTTGTAATATTAGCTTGAAAATCTTCATCTTCAAAGAGTGTATTTAGTTGCTCGATTTCACTTTTTTGTTGTTTTTCCAGGGAAGTTCGGGTCTTATTAGTAATGTCTTCCAAAAGTCCATGTACTTCTTGTACATGAAACTTTTTTGGGCCGGCTAATAATTGCTGGAATGCTGCCATCGATGCGTTGTATTCTTTCTTAGCCCCTTCTTCAAGAGCTTTACTGCTTAATAGTTCATTTATTTCTTTTTTGACCGCTCTAATCGCATCTTTTTTATCTGCAGCAGCATCACTTAATTTTTCATGAATTAAGGTGCCACTTGGAGTTTTTGCTTCTTTTAGCTTCAGAACATCATCCACTCGATTGGCAACAAATTTATCAACAGCATCAGTAGCTAATTTGGCATTTTTTCCTAGGCCAATGCTGGGCAGATATTCTAGGTGTTCTTCAGAAAGTTGCTGTAGGGCACCAGGGCTAAATCGTGGATAGGCGACTCGGTCACCAATAATCCTATTTAACAGGCCACGTTCTTCAGGTCTTGTTGGGTTTTGATCTGAACCACCAATCAAGGGAGCTGATGGGGTTAGCTTATTTCGTAGGGCATTTGCAACACGATTGAAAAAACCAGTAGCCATAATCTGATACCTCTATACTTGATAATAAGCTAAGTATAACACTATTTTTATTAAGGTAGGATTAAGATAGTTTAGAAATTAAGAGTTTAGATGCCGTTCTACAAGAGTTTATTTTTAACGTAACCTGGTTGCTCTCAAGCAGGTTACGTTAATGATTTATTTTACCATGCGGGAATGGCTGCATCACCGAATAGTGTTTTCGCTTTTTCTTTTACTGCATCAGAGTTTAATGCTTTCACAAATAATTCCAGCTGAGCTTTTTTAGGGCTATCACTGCGAATTACAATGATGTTGGCATAAGGTGAATCTTTATCTTCAGTAAAGAGCGCATCACGAGATGGCGTTAAGCCTGCAGGTAGCGCAAAGGTAGTGTTGATAACCGCAGCATCCACATCAGGTAGTACTCTTGGTAATTGTGCTGCATCCATTTCTTTAAATTGAAAGTGATGAGGATTGGTAGCTATGTCTTTTAATCCGCTACTTTCATTATTTTTTAAAGTAATTAAATGTGCTTTTTCTAATAATTGTAATGCACGTAGCTCATTACTTGGATCATTAGGTATGGCAATCACTGCGTTTTCAGGCAGGTTATCTAGCTCTTTGAACTTCGTGGAATAGATACCCACTGGGTAAACGAAGGTACGTCCAATCGCCTCCAGATTATAATGGTGTGCTTTAACTGCAGCTTGAAGATAGGGTAAGTGCTGGTAAACGTTGGCATCTAGGCTACCATCTTGTAATGCTTCATTAGGTAAGTTGTAATCGTTAAAAGAAATAATTTTAACATCAATCCCATATTTATTTTTCGCAACTTCTCTGGCTGTTTCGATGATTTCCGTTTCAGGCCCTGCAATTGCTCCTACGACTAACGTATTAGGGGAGGGCTTATTGCATGCCACCAGACTAAATAATAAAACAATATAAGTTAAAATCCGCATTTACAACTCCAATAATTAATTATGTACAAAACGTTTTGCTAAATAATCACCGAACATTTGAGTTAACTGCACCATGATAATTAATACGACTACAGTTGCGAGCATAATCCCAGCGTCGAAACGTTGATAACCGTAATTAATGGCCAAAGTACCTAATCCGCCAGCGCCTACGGTTCCTGCCATGGCTGAGTAATTTACCAGAGTAATTGCAGTAACCGTGACTGCATGAACTAAAGCTGGTTTTGCTTCGGGAAGTAAGATATGAAAAATAATCTGTTTCGTATTTGCACCCATTGCATAACCTGTTTCTATCAGTCCATTGGGTAAACTTTGGTAGACATTATCGACAAGTCTGGCAAAGAAGGGGATAGCTCCTAAAGTTAAGGGAACGATCGCTGCATTCATACCAATTGAAGTACCCACAATGAGTCGGGTAAAAGGAATGATTGCCACTAATAAAATAATAAAGGGTATAGAACGTGCCATATTAATAAATACAGATAAGAATTTATGTAATTTTGGCATCTGCTTTATATGATTTGATGAATACAATAAGGTACCCAAAGGAAGTCCAAGTAATACTGCAAATACAGTACTGGTAACGACCATATAGAGCGTTTCGGCAGTTGCAATTAATAAATCATATGCCATCGGGAAGGACATAACCTAAAACCTCCACAGTTAGTTTTACTTGCTCACAGCGCTCAATGAATGCTTCGAGTAATAATGGGTGGGCGGTTAATTCAACGATTAGAACGCCACAAGTTATCGTGTCAAAACGATCAATGTTCGCCAGCAATATATTGATATCCAGATTTAATTCACGGCTTGTTTGGCTAATGAAGGGAACAGTAGCCTCTTCACCTTGGAAAAATAAACGCAGCAACGGTTTATCTGTAACATAAGAGGCGAGCCGGCTTGTTAAGCATTCTGGGAGTTCTGGACTCAATTGAGCATAAAGCATACTGCGGGCTAAGCTATCTTTTTTGTTAAATACATTGGCTAGGGACGTGGTTTCGGTCAGACGGCCGTGTTCAATAACTGCAAGTCGTTTGCAAATGCGTTTCACTACATCCATTTCATGGGTAATCAGAATAATGGTAATACCATAGAGGCCATTAATCTTTTTCAATAAGGTTAAAATTGAATCGGTAGTTTCAGGATCCAGGGCCGATGTTGCTTCATCACAAAGTAAAATTTTAGGTGAACAGCTTAACGCACGTGCAATCGCTACACGTTGTTTTTGGCCACCACTTAGTTGACTTGGATAAGCCAGTTTTTTATCGGACAACTCAACTATTGGCAATAGCTCTTCAATTTTAATACGGATGTTTTCTTCGTCTATGCCTTGTATGCGCATGGGGAGCGCAATATTGTCATAGACTGTTTTTGAGCTAAGCAAGTTAAATTGTTGGAAGATCATCGCCATTTTATGGCGTGCTCGTGCTAAATCCTTGTGCGAAAGACTGGTCAGGTATTGGCCATCAATGATGACATCACCTTGATCAGGTCGCTCTAATAGATTCATACATCTTAATAAAGTAGATTTTCCCGCACCACTTTTGCCAATGATACCGAAAATTTCACCTTCCTGGATAAATAAGTTGATATCCTGTAAAACAGGTTTGCCAGAAAAGGATTTGTTTAATCCCACTAATTCAATCATTGTTATAACCTGAGATTATGTATTTATGCTTTTGGGAGGGCTTGGTGGGAATGGTGTACACTACCCGCTTTAGCCGTATTTTCAAAAAAGAAGTCTTTTTTGAGCGTCCGCAAGCTGAATTTCAAATCGACGCCGTGCTTAGAATTATACACAAACTACTTGCTTAAACAAAGGATTATTTTGGTAGTTATGGGACAGAGGGTTTTAAAAACCATGTCGATTATATATAAATCTATTGCCAGAATAGTTCGCTACATTGTATGATTTTCCCTTTTTTCACAAGGATGTTCCATGTATTTGTGTAACACGAAGTACAATGCCGCAGTCGTAGCATTATTATCAACTTTGAGTTGTTCAGCAGCATTTTCAGGCTCGATGGGTCCTGTAAGCTCCGCGTTTAAAGGGCACTTTCTTGCTCAAATTGGCGGTTATTCTGCAATTCAGGGAAAGGCGCAAACAATCCATATTGCCGAAGATTTAATAGGTAATCGCTATACAGTAACGACTCACAATCAAGGTAATGGCTTGGTTGGATTGGGGTATTTGTTTGATGGTCCAGTAATTCAGGGGAAATTTCCAATTTCCTATGGAATAAATGCTTTTTTCTTAGGCCAGACTTCGGTTCGTGGTACTATTATTCAAGAAGACGAATTTACCAATCTTTCTTATCGCTATAAATTGCAACACATCCCTCTTTATTTTGTTGCTAAAACAGTACTTGATACCAAAGTAGAAAAACTAAAACTTGCTTTTGATGCAGGTATTGGCCCAAATTTCATGAGTGCAAGTCATTATGAAGAACAGGCACTGGCTTCTTTTGTTATTCCTGACCGCGCATTTTCCAGTCGAAATAACACTACATTCTCGGCAACGGTGGGGGCAAGTATTCGTTTTATAAACGCACCTGATAGTATTCCCTTAGAATGTGGTTATCGCTTTTTCTATTTAGGACAAGGAAAGTTCCGTACTAATAATGACCAAGTGCTTAATGCGGTTAAAACGGGTGATAATTACGCGAATGCGTTTGTGTGTACGGTCACTGTTTAATTTTACCTTATCGAAGATCAAATTACTCCGGTTTGAGCGTGGTATTCAGACTTATCTTGTATTTTACTTCGAACGTATGGATACCGCGGTGACCGCGGTATCCATACTTATCTTGCCTCTCACTCCGAACTTATTATGTATACCATGGCCAGGCCTTGGTATTAGCTCTTAACTCATAAGTTCTTTGCGATTTTTGAAATTTTCTAATGCTTGAGGATTTGCAAGTGATTGCAAGTTATTTACGGGTTGGCCATGAACCACTTGTCGAACTGCCACTTCAACTATTTTCCCACTAATGGTGCGGGGAATGTCAGTTACTTGCACTATTTTGCTTGGGACATGGCGTGGAGATGCATTTTTGCGAATAGTGGAACGTATTTTATCCATTAACGCTTCATTCAAATCAACTTCTTCACGTAATTTAACAAATAAAATGACGCGAACATCATCTTCCCAGTCTTGGCCAATGACAATGCTGTCGAGTACTTCATCAATTTTTTCGACTTGGCGATAGATTTCTGCTGTACCTATGCGGACTCCGCCAGGGTTTAATATTGCATCAGAGCGGCCGTAGATAATCAGTCCGTGATGGGAGGTTATTTCCGCAAAATCACCATGAGCCCAGACCTCTGGGAAATGATTGAAATAGGCACGATGATACAATTCGCGATTCTTATCATTCCAAAAACTTACAGGCATGGACGGAAAGGGCATAGTACACACTAATTCGCCGCGTTCTTCTTGAATGGAGTTTCCTTCATCATCAAAGACTTCTACCGCCATTCCTAAGCCTAGACATTGTAATTCACCACGATAAACCGGCAACATGGGGTTACCTAAAGCAAAACAGGAAATAATATCGGTCCCGCCGGAAATAGAGCTAAGTTGGATATCACTTTTTATTTGTTCGTATACATAATCATAGTTCTTAGGCAGCAAGGGCGAGCCTGTGGAAAGAATGCATCGCAATGTGCTTAAATCAAATTCTTCCTTCGGTTTGACTCCAGCTTTTTCAACGCTAGAAATAAACTTAGCACTAGTACCAAATACGGTAACTTTTTCTTCTTCAAGCAGTTTGAACAGACGATTATTTTCAGGATAGGTTGGCGAACCTTCATATAAGGTTAGAGTAACTCCTAATGCTAAGGCAGAGACGGTCCAGTTCCACATCATCCAGCCGCAGGTCGTATAAAAGCATAAATTATCTTTAGCTTGTAGATCTGTATGTAATCCCAATTCTTTAATATGTTGAACTAAGGTTCCGCCTGCTCCATGAACGATGCATTTAGGCTTTCCAGTGGTACCTGAGGAAAACATAATATAAACAGGATGCTCAAAGGGGACAGAAGCAAATTCACATTCTTTGGCAGGTTTTAGAAAGTCATCCCAGAAACTGGCTTTAGGTAAGTCAGATAAATCCATTCGTTCATTAACATTAGGGCATATGATGGTATGTTTTAGAGAACTCATTGCGCTGCTAAGGTGCTTAATTTTTTCTGCACCACTAAATTTTTTGCCATTGTATTGATGACCATCGCAAATGAATAAGACTTTAGGCTCCACTTGCCCTAAGCGGTCCAGTGCTGCTTGAGTACCAAAATCAGGGGAGCATGAAGACCATATTGCGCCCAACGAGGTTGCTGCTAACATTGCAATAATGGTGTAATGAGTATTTGGCATTAAGGCGACAACACGATCTCCGCTGATAACCCCGGCGGATTGTAAGCCTGCAGCACATTGCGCTACTGCGGCATATAATTCTGCATAGCTCATTACATGCCGTTCGTTATTTTCATTTCTACTGATTAATGCGATGTGGCCATCTCGTCGAGATAAGAGTTTCTGTGCAAAATTGAATTTGGCTCCAGAAAACCAACGAGCCTCCATCATTTCATTGTAATAATTTAAAATTTGATGGGCTGGGGTATCAAACTTTAAGTGAAAGAAATCACATAGGGTAGACCAAAATGAGTCTGGGTGTTTGATGGACCAGGTATGTAAATCCTGGTAACTTTCAAACAGTTGGCAATGCTTTTCCGCAGCAAAATCCATAAATTGCCACATTCTAGTGGTTTGTGGATTGTTTGGTTTCCATACGAGCTCATTCATTCTTAATTCTCTATTTTTAGGGAAATGTAAGCAACCCCATCAGTTACAAGGATTAGCCAATAAGGCATTGGCAACTTTTGATTGATTTTTGCGGCCGAGGATCTTACAAATAAGATCGCCAACAGCCACAATTTTAAATACGTCAACACCGGTCTCTATTCCTAAGCCGTGCATTAAATATAAAACGTCTTCAGTTGCCACATTCCCTGTAGCCCCCAAAGCATAAGGGCAGCCACCAAGACCCGCAACAGAACTATCAAAACGATGTACTCCATGGTGTAATGAGGCATAAATATTCGCAATCGCCTGACCATAAGTATCATGAAAATGCATTGCCAATTGGTCTAAAGGTAAGATTTTAAGTACTTCATCTAAGAGTAATTGGGTTTGCTTGGGGGTACCTACACCAATGGTGTCCCCTAAAGAAACTTCATCTATATCTAAATCCCAGAGCTTTTTTGCTACATCAGCTACTTGGGTAGGAGAGATACTTCCTTCATAAGGACAACCTAAAACACAGGAAATATAAGCACGCACTTTGATGTTTTGTTCTTTGGCTAAGGCAAGAACTGGTTTAAAACGCTCGATGCTTTCATCAATAGAGCAGTTAATGTTGCGCTCATTAAATGCTTCGCTGGCAGCGGTAAATATTGCGATTTCTTTCACACCGGCCTCTAAGGCTTTTTGCATTCCCCGTTCATTGGGAACCAATGCTGAATAGTGTATAGATGGTGCTTTATTGATTGCACGGAAGACTTCCTGATTATCTGCTAACTGAGGAATGGCTTTTGCAGAAACAAAGCTGGTGACTTCAATGTATTCTAGGCCGGTTTGGCTCAATGCATTGATTAACTCAATTTTATGTTTACTGGACACAAAAGCCGATTCATTTTGTAGTCCATCACGTGGTCCTACTTCGATAATTGTCACGCGCTGCGGATAGTCCATATTTATCTCTTTGTGTTCGCTGTTAAGCTGGATTAGGCGGTAGCCGTAATCCAGGAATTAATTAGGGTCGCTTAACGATAATAGTTCTTCACCTTCATTAACCTGCGCGCCTACTGTATAAAAAATTTCGGCAAGAATCCCATCATTTGGGGCATGAATGGTATGTTCCATTTTCATGGCTTCGAGCACAATTAGGCGATCACCTGTTTTAACTTGCTCGCCTATATTTTTTAGTATAGCTACTACAGTTGCGGGCATTGGAGCGGTTAATTGGCCTTTATGTGCTGATGATTGAGCACCTGGTGTATTCCAATTAAATCGTTCAAGAGTAATCTGACCCTGAGCGGTATATAAGGTCAAAGCATCTTTTGTATTTTCTACTACGGCCGTGTGTTTTTTTTGATCCAATTCAATAGTCAGTTGCATCTCATTTAAGGATGCGCGAAGACTATGTTCTTGTTCATTAATTGTTACCTTAAATTGGTTGGCATTAATGGGAGTAATCATAGCGTCAATTCGTGTTTCAGCACCTTGATAACGGTATATCCAATTTCCCAAGCCATGAGATTGCCAGGAGAAGGCATCACGTAATAAAGGATCGCCAATTTCATTGATGGTATTTAAATAATCAAAGCTCACTGCCATCAGCTGTGCGATTTCTTTATCAGGAGCCGATAAATGAATCGATTCTTTAGCCAAAAAGTCAGTGCTTAGTTCGGCATGACTAAACTTGGGGTGTTGGCAGATTGCTTTAAGAAAGGGAATATTCGTTTTTAAGCCACCAATATGGTAATGATTCAGCGCCTGTTCCAAGCGTTGTAATGCTTCTTCGCGAGTTGCTCCCCAGATGATGAGTTTGGCGATCATCGGGTCATAATACATGGTAATTTGCGAGAGGCGTTCAACCCCGGTATCTACGCGGATACCGTCACCGGCAGGTTCTTTTAAAAAATGAATTTGGCCTATAGAGGGAATAAATTCATTATAGGGGTCTTCTGCATAAATACGGCATTCAATAGAATGCCCCTGAGATTTAATTTGTTCTTGAGCAAGAGGTAACGGCTCACCGGCAGCAATCTTTAATTGCCAGGAAACTAAATCAAGGCCCGTAATCATTTCTGTAACCGGATGCTCAACCTGTAATCGAGTATTCATTTCCATAAAGTAGAATTGTTCTTGGGAATCGACCAAAAATTCTACGGTTCCTGCACCACGGTATTCTATGGATCGCGCAACCTCACAAGCTGCATCTGCTAGTCTTTTGCGTAAAGCAGGGGAGAGGTTTGGAGCTGGAGCCTCTTCAATAATTTTTTGATGACGGCGTTGAATGGAACAATCACGTTCAAAAATATGGACCACATTGCCATGGTTATCTGCCATAATTTGCAATTCAACATGACGAGGATGTAAAACCAGTTTCTCGATAATCATTGTATCATCAGCAAAACTTGCCATTGATTCACGTTTTGCGCCAGCTAAGGCCGCACTAAATTCTTCTTCAGAATGAACCGTGCGCATACCTTTACCGCCACCGCCATTCGCCGCCTTGATTAAAACGGGGAAGCCAATTTTTTTTGCTTGGCTTAGCAAATGCTCTTCTGATTGTTCACTGCCGTGATAACCTGGAGTTAGAGGTACGTTGGACCTTTCCAAAAGTTGTTTGGCCAATTGTTTGGAAGCCATCGCCTCCATAGCCGCTACGGATGGGCCAATAAATACAATGCCTGCTTCTTCACATGCTTGGGCAAACTCGGGATTCTCAGATAAAAAACCATAGCCTGGATGAATGGCTTGAGCGCCACTTTCTTTAGCGACACGGATAATGGCGGCAGCATTTAAGTAGCTTTCTTTCGCTGTTGCTTCACCGATATAATAAGCACTATCGGCACTGCGTACATGCAAACTGTCTTTATCCACTGAAGAATAAATCGCTATAGTATGAATGCCCATGGAGCGTGCTGTTTTGATGATTCTGCAGGCGATTTCACCGCGGTTAGCAATAAGAATTTTATTAAACATGCAAGCCTCTAATTCCAGTTAGGTGTTTCTTTATTTAAAAATGCATTAAGACCCTGTTGTCCCTCAGGCGATACTCTCTTTTTAGCAATCAATGAAGCGGTATAATAAAGCAGCTCTTCGTTAATTGGTTGATTAGCTACGTAAGCTGCCAAGTTTTTAGAGGCTTTCACTGCTTCTGGAGCGTTATTACTAATTTTTTGGGCATAATTTAAGGTGAATTCTAATAATTCTTCTTCGGCAACACAGTGTTGTACCAGACCTAATGCAAGGGCTTTACTGGCATCAAACACCTCGGCACTCATGAATAATGTTTTCGCACTGCGTTCACCAATAGCTTTTACCACATAGGGGCTAATTACGGCAGGAATTAATCCTAGTTTTACTTCCGAAAAACAAAAACGTGCAGACGTTGCTGCTATAGCAATATCGCAGGCTGCAGCAAGCCCCGCGCCACCACCAAAGGCTGCGCCATGCACCATTGCTAAGGTTGGCTTGGGGCTTTGATTCAAGGTAAACATCAAACGTGCAAGCACCATGGCATCGTTTAGATTTTCTTCTTCACTAAAACGTGCCATATCCTGCATCCAGCCGAGGTCGGCGCCGGCAGAAAAATGTTTGCCATTTGCTTTAATGATAATAACGCGCACTTGCGGATCAGCGATTGCTGCATCAAGTTTGCTTTGCATTTCTGCTAGCACAGTATTATCAAAGGCATTATGTTTGCCTACGCGATTTAATGTTAGTAAACAAAGATGATCTTCAATTTCAAATAATAGGTCGCTCACGTGTTAGCCCTTACATGCGAAATACGCCAAAGCGTGTAGGTTTAATTGGTGCATTTAATGTTGCAGACAAGCCTAAGCCTAATATCTTACGCGTATCTTGGGGCGCAATCACGCCATCATCCCATAAGCGTGCACTTGCATAGAAGGGGTGACCTTGAGTTTCATATTGCGAGCGCATTTGCTTTTTAAATAGTTCTTCTTCTTCTTCAGACCATTCATGCCCTTGTTTCGCTAGCTTATCACGATTGACTTGAGCCAGAACATTGGCTGCTTGTTCACCACCCATCACCGAAATTCGTGAATTGGGCCAGGACCAAATAAAATTGGGTGAATAGGCACGTCCACACATGGCATAATTTCCTGCACCAAAACTTCCACCAACAATAACGGTAAATTTAGGCACATTTGCATTGGCAACCGCAGTCACCATTTTGGCTCCATGCTTGGCAATACCTGAGGCTTCATATTTAGAGCCGACCATAAAACCTGTAATGTTTTGTAAGAAGATTAAAGGGATCTTTCGTTGACAGCATAGTTCAATAAAATGACTTCCTTTAAGAGCGCTTTCACTAAAGAGGATGCCGTTATTGGCGATAATGCCTACTGGATAGCCATATAAATGAGCGAAACCACAAACCAGGGTGGTACCAAAAAGTGCTTTGAATTCGTCAAACTCAGAGCCATCCACAATACGTGCAATGATTTCACGGATATCAAAAGGTTTTCTTGGATCTGAGGGAACAATTCCAGCTAGTTCCTTACTGTCATATAGGGGTTCAATGGTTTCAATACGTTTTAATGTGATTTCTTTTTTTCGATTTAAATTCGTAACCGCAACTCGGGCTAGATGCAATGCATGTGCATCATTTTCAGCATAATGGTCAGACACGCCAGAGTGTCGGCAGTGTACTTCAGCACCGCCTAATTCTTCTGCACTAATTACTTCCCCGGTAGCTGCTTTTACTAACGGTGGGCCACCAAGGAAAATAGTGGCTTGGTTTTTTACCATAATGGATTCATCAGCCATTGCCGGTACATAAGCACCTCCCGCGGTACAGGAGCCCATTACTACAGCAATTTGAGGGATGTTTTGCGCGGACATTTGTGCTTGATTAAAAAAGATTCGACCAAAATGGTCCCTATCCGGAAATACTTCGTCTTGATGGGGTAAAAAGGCACCACCAGAGTCAACCAAATAAATACAAGGCAGATTATTCCTTTGTGCAATTTCTTGCGCACGCAAATGCTTTTTAACAGTGAGCGGATAATAGGTACCGCCTTTAACCGTTGCATCGTTAACGACGATCACACATTCCACACCTGAAACCCAGCCAATACCGGTAATGATTCCTGCTGCGGGTACTACATCATCGTATACTTGATAAGCTGCTAGCTGTGAAAGTTCCAGAAAAGGGCTTCCTGGGTCAAGCAATTGTTGCAAACGCTCCCGAGGTAATAGTTTGCCATGTTTTAAATGTCGGGCACGAGCCTTTTCATCACCACCAAGTACTATGCGTTGAATGTGGTTTTTCAGGTCATCAACTAATGTTTGCATCGCAGTTTGATTTTCTCTGAACTCTTGACTGCCAGTATTAATTTGACTGATTAATTTTGCCATGCTTTAGTCCTTAACGTACCAAAATATCGCTTAAAACGATTACCGTCCAAATGGTCCATGTGATTGCAATAAAGTGAGGCATCTCTTTGCCCTTAATTGCTTTGTATAAGAGTGCTGGAATTGCTGTTAGAGTAACAGGCAGTAGCACTAATACCAGGATTTTACGAATGACCAGTCCCCAGCCAGTTTGACTGAAAATAGGGGTTAATTTTACGTTTACATAAGTAAAAAACATATCAACATAAACAACGACAAGATGGGCGTATTTTGCAAATATGACTACTAGGATACTAAGCCCCAGATAGATAAGACTTTGTCTTAGCATGTACATCCTTTAAAGGTTATTATTTTTATTAACGGTACAGCTAAGTAGCCCGTATTAGACAAAGTCGTAATATGGGCTACTTTCTTATTGCATTGGTAAAGGTGTTTAAGAGCGGACCTTATACTAATTCAATCGCCATTGCTGTTCCTTCACCACCACCAATACATAATGCAGCGATACCTCGTTTTTTACCTTGATGCTTCAGAGCATGAAGTAGGGTAACTAAAATACGGGCACCTGATGCACCAATTGGATGGCCTAAAGCGCAAGCTCCGCCGTGAATATTAACCTGTTCTGGATTTAATTCAAGCTGTTGAATCGCTGCCATAGCAACTACTGCAAATGCTTCATTAATTTCGTACAAGTCTACATCGCTTTGTTTCCAATTTGCTTTGCTCATTACTTTGCGAATCGCATCGATTGGCGCGGTAGTAAACCATTGTGGTGCTTGTGCATGAGTTGCATGAGCTACAATGCGAGCTAATGGACGAATACCACGTTTCTCTGCTTGAGCAGCAGTCATTAGAATTAAGCTGGCAGCACCATCAGAAATAGAGCTTGAGTTTGCTGCAGTGACGGTACCATCTGCTTTAAATGCGGGTTTTAATTGCGCAATTTTAGACAGTTTTGACGCATCAGGGCCTTCATCAGTAGTTACACTGACATCCCCTTTACGGGTATTGATGGTTACTGCCGCAATTTCTTCAGCAAAAGCGCCACTTTCAATTGCTTTGATTGCTTTGCTCATCGATTGAGTGGCATATTCATCTTGCTGCTCACGGGTGAAGTTGAAATGAGCTGCAGTTTCTTCCGCAAAACATCCCATAAGCTGGCCACGAGTGTAGGCATCTTCAAGTCCATCAAGAAACATATGGTCTTTAACTTCCCCATGTCCTAGACGGTATCCTGCTCGCGCCTTAGGTAATAGGTAGGGGGCATTACTCATGCTTTCCATACCGCTAGCTAAAACGATATTTGCTGAACCTGCTTTAATTAAGTCATGGGCTAGCATCACTGCTTTCATCCCAGAACCACACATTTTATTGAGGGTAGTTGCACCTGCTGAATCAGGAACACCTGCTTTGATGGCTGCTTGTCTTGCTGGCGCTTGGCCAATGCCTGCCTGGAGTACGCAACCACTAATTACCTCTTCAATTTCAGCAGGGTTAATACCGGCTTGTTCTAAAGCTGCTTTATGAGCAATTGCATTTAATTCTGGCGCGCTAAGTGCAGAAAGAGCACCTAATAGACCTCCCATAGGCGTTCTTTTAGCTGCAACAATTACTATATCATTCTGATCCATGTCGATATTCCTTATGCTGTTTCTTTAAAAAGTTCACGTCCAATAAGCATTCTTCTGATTTCAGAAGTGCCAGCTCCTATTTCATACAGCTTAGCATCACGTAGTAGACGACCCGCTGGATACTCATTAATGTATCCATTGCCACCTAGAATTTGAATTGCCTGTAATGCCATTTGCGTTGCTCTTTCTGCAGTATACAAAATCACACTTGCAGCATCTTTACGACTGACGTTTCCACAATCACAGGCTTTAGCAATTGCATATAAATAGGCTCTACTTGCATTTAAATCGGTATACATATCCGCCAATTTGCCTTGTATAAATTGGAATTCACCAATAGGTTGTTCAAATTGTTTGCGTTCATGCACATAAGGTAGAACAACATCCATACACGCCTGCATAATGCCTACGGGACCTGCCGCAAGAATAGTACGTTCGTAGTCAAGACCACTCATTAATACTTTAACACCCTGATTTACTTCGCCTAAAATCTGTTCTGCAGGAACTTCGCATTGTTCAAAGACCAATTCGCAGGTGTTTGAGCCACGCATTCCTAGCTTATCCAGTTTTTGAGCGGTTTTAAATCCGGGCATTCCTTTTTCAATTAAAAACGCTGTGATGCCTTTGCTTCCTGCCTGCTTGTCTGTTTTAGCATAAACAACTAAAACATTTGCATCAGGGCCATTGGTAATCCACATTTTGGTGCCATTGAGAATGAATTTGTCGCCGGAAGCTTGAGCGTGTAATTGCATACTGACTACATCAGAGCCTGAATTGGATTCACTCATTGCCAGCGCGCCAACATATTCACCACTAATCAGTTTAGGCAAATATGTCTCTTTTTGCCTGGTATTACCGTTTAAATAAATTTGATTGACGCATAAATTGGAGTGTGCACCATAACTTAAGCCCACAGAGGCGGAGGCGCGAGAAATTTCCTCCATAGCAATTGTATGAGCAAGGTACCCCATATTGGCTCCACCGTATTCTTCACTGACGGTAATACCCAATAAGCCCATATCGCCTAATTTTCGCCATAAATGATTAGGAAAAATATTGCTTGCGTCTATTTCTGCAGCTAAGGGAGCGATTTCGGTACGAGCAAATTGGCGAACGCTGTCTCGTAAAAGATCATGGGTTTCGCCTAATTGGTAGTTTGGCCCTGTATACATAGATGACTTCCTGTAATTTTTGTAAATGCACTAACTATACCCAATCGCATTGAAGTTGCAACCAGAATTTTTTCCTGTTTTTGCTCTTATCTATTTATTGATTAATAAATCATTGTCTCCATACCAAATGGTTTGATTTTGCGCAGCGATTTAAAGTGTTTGATCTGGGGTTGTTTTTTGTCAGAATGCAATAAATAAAGTCACCTTGGCTGGTATTAGAATTGAACCAGCTTATCAATTGCATGAATATATTAAAGAAAGGTGAAAATTTATCGAGTTAAGGTTAGCATACACTACCATTGATTAAAATGGACACAAACTTCCAGCACGGTAGCATTATTTATGACGAAAATGATAATCGGTTTTTTTTGTGGTACGGATTATATTCGCGAAGATGATAAGCTCTATGAGACGCTTCATTCCAACATTAATGCAAGTAAAACTGCCTTACGAGTATATGATGGCTGTCAGAGTCATGCAGGACTATTTGCGATTGGAATACAAAGCCAGGCTGATGCATTTATCACCGACTTGAAAAAAGAAATTGACTCTTTGGATAACACAGAAAAGATTCAAATTAATTTCATTGCGCATTCACAAGGCGGTTTTTCTGCCTTATTAGCTATTAAAAAAATTCAAGCAGATCCTGAATTAAGGGGGCGAGTTGATATCACTGTAGATTTGCATGAGCTGGTTCCTCGTAGTTTTCGCTGGTCCACGGCAATTGGCGGTAATTTAATAACAGCGAATATGGTTCATGATCTAAGTGATTGCGATTTGGTTAAACACGCTCATTTGACTTTACACGAGAGAGGTTTAGGTTCTGTTGGATGGGACGCATTCATTCCCAAATTCCATGCAGCCACGACCGTTGAAGTAGAGGCTTTGCCAGGTTGGTATGATGTTCAACATAATGGGCAAATTAGGCCAGCGGTCGAGGATCCTGCTCTGTTTGAACTTGGGGTGGCAAAGACTATGGCCATTCTCGAGGCGGATGGTCATGATGTTGGTTCTGATGGACATACCTTACAACGCCAACAAATTGAGGCTTATAAAAAAATTCTTATGTGGGTAAAAAAAAGGATTCATCCCTTTGAAGAACGAAATCTTCATTATGGAGGACATCTTATTGCAAACAATACTGAAAAAGAGGGTTTGGAAGCAATTAATTGGCAGCATGCTCGATTGATTAATGCTGTGCCTGATCATGTTCTTTATGGGGTTACCCACCCTTATTATAATTATAAGAAAACGAATCTTGAGCATTATTGCAATTTTACTTTGATACTTGATGCCTATTTGGCAACCCATCCAGAACAAAGTAAATTAGTTCAAGATCTTAATTATTCTGCTCAAGAATATATTGCCGCAGGGCATACTGGTTTAGACACATTTTACGCCGATTGTCTGCTATTTCTTAATAAAGCAGGGGTTCAGGATAAGCAACTTTACGTAGCTATTAATTCTTTGTGTGTGAATGGTTATCTTCAGGGGCTGTGCAAGGTTTTAGATGGAACTCCCGCAAACGCTGTGCTTCAGGCTAATTTGTTGGCTTTGGTTTCAGTACTAAAAGAAGAATTGAATGTTGAAATTTGTTTAGGAAAAAATAGTACTCTTATTCAAAGTTCAGAAGTATTGATGGTTGCAAAAAATACGGTCGCGTTTCTTAGTGCGATTTATGCTCCCAATGTAAGTTCGGATAGTATTCTTACCGCTGCTACTGATTATGTTAAAGCAAATCTGCGCTGTGGAAAACAGTGGGATGTGAGGAATAAGGTGCTTGCTAGCTTAGTGCTTGGCCTTGCTGCTGCTGTTGTTGGGTGTATGGCAGGGGCGATAATTGGTTTGGGTATTGGATGGGCTGCGGGAACAATTACAGGCTCAGGAACATTCATCACCACGCTTGTTAGTGCGTTTTTAGGTTGCTTTCAAGGAGCAATGATTACTGCAAGTGTTGCTGGCACTGCAGCAGGTCTTGCCGGGGGCTGTGCAGCAGCTTATGGATTCTTTGCGCTTACAGCAAGAGAAAGGCAGGTTCAAGAATTGGCTGAAGCGGTTATTAGCAACGAATGGCCCGATATAACCAATTGAATGTATTTGTTATTTAATAAAGCTGTAGCCCGTATTAGGCCTGGTCCTAATGTGGGTTAACTTTACAGGACTTTATTTCTTGCTTCTTTTTCACCCATCTTTGATATTAATTTTATAAAAAGCTCCTTTACCTGATTTAAAAAATCGCCTAATCTTAAGCCAACGTTAGAGGATGTAAACAAGCGTAGAACGCTTAATGCTGTCGTAACCTGATAGAGCGCAGCACTGAAAGAATACCGATGTTCTGTAACATCGTCGAAGGTTTGGCGATGAGAGAATCTTTCAGCGTTGTATTCCATCCAGGTTGCAATCAAAATTTATATTTATAAGGAGAGTTGCTTATGCGGAAGTTAGTGCTCTGGGGACATAATGTTGATGAATATCGCGAGATGTTTGATTTATCTATCGAAGATATGAATGCCCGAATTTTAGAATATGGATGTGGCCCAAGTGCAGTCAATGTGCAACAATTTCACGAAGCGCATGAAGCTGTAAGTTGTGATCCTTTATTTGTTTTAGATAAAGATACCTTATCCTCTAAAGCCGTGATGATTTTTTCTGAAATGGTCCACGAAATACAAACTGAGCAGGATAAATTTGATTTTAGTGAATACGGCAGTTTAGAACAATTAATTGAAAAACGCCAAAAAGGCATGAATGAGTTTTTTGCTGATTATGAGCAGGGCAAGGCAGAAGGCCGTTATTATGGTGCTGCAGATTATCATCTACCTTATCCTGATTTTTCCTTTGATTTTGCTTTGAGTGCTCATTATCTTTTTGCTGATTTAGAAGATCAGACATTAGACTTTCATTTAAATGTAATTCGCGAATTGGCTCGAGTAGCAAAAGAAGTACGTGTTTTCCCGCTTATCGATCGCGAAGGTAAAACCTCAGAGCTTTTAGGTCCCGTTTTACTGCAACTTCAACAAGAAAACTACGGTGTTGAAGTAAGAGAAGTGGATTATCATTTGCATCAAGCAGAAAATGCGATGCTTCGAGTGTGGGCGCAGAAGTGTGATGTCTAATTTGTATTCTATTGTACGCCCTTTATTGTTTTGTATGAGTGCGGAAAGGGCGCATTCCTTTAGTTTATCTGCTTTGCATTTTATCCCGCAAACCTGTTTTAAAACAGCAAAATCAAACCAGGTTCAGGCAATGGGAATACAATTCCCTCATGCAGTGGGATTAGCTGCCGGATTAGATAAAAACGGTGAACATCTGGATGCTTTGGCCAAAGTTGGATTTTCTTTTATTGAATTAGGAACGGTAACACCTCGACCTCAAGAGGGGAATCCCAAACCTCGTCTATTTCGCATTCCTCAAGCACAAGCCATTATTAATAGGATGGGATTTAATAATCAAGGTGTTGATGCTTTGGTTGCTCATGTGGAAAAAGCGCATTATCGAGGCATTGTGGGAATTAATATTGGTAAAAATAAAGATACGCCTTTAGATCGAGCTGCAGATGATTACCTCTATTGTTTAGAAAAAGTGTATGGGCATGCTACTTATATAACCATTAATATATCATCACCCAATACTCCTGATCTGCGTCAATTACAGCAGAAGGTTTATTTTGCGGATTTGCTCTCGCAATTACAGCAGGCACAAAAGCGTTTGTCTGACACGTTTCAGCGCCATGTTCCGTTGGTTGTTAAAGTATCTCCTGATGAAGAAATGGAAACGCTGAAACAAATGACAGAAGTAATTTTAAGTCATGGTATTGAAGGAATTATTGCAACAAATACTACCTGTTCTCGTGATGGTGTGGCTAATTTACCCAATGTTCAAGAAGCCGGTGGATTAAGCGGCCAACCGTTACAAGAGCGTTCATTGCAGTGTTTGCGTTTGCTCAAAGAATATGTGGGCAATGCCGTAACCTTAATAGGGGTTGGTGGCATCAATAGCTGTGAAAGTGCCCAAGCTAAATTGGATGCCGGTGCTTCATTAGTGCAGGTATACAGTGGTTTGGTTTATCAGGGACCAGGATTAGTTCATGAACTGGTTGCTGGGTTAAAAACAAAATGAGATGCATCACCAAAGATTTAGCCACTTAAATTGAATGATGTATTAAACAGACCCATATTGAAGTAACCAAACTATATACTCAAGGAAAAATATTAGATATTAATGGCGGAGCTGCTTGTTTTTCTGGGGCTAATTCTTATTTATCTCAGGTAGTAGGTTGGGGATTTTTGAGTCAGCCCATACTACATAAAAAGATAAAAAACAATTTTCAACATAAGCTATTGGTTTAATGATAAAATATTACAAAAAAGCACTTTAATCACGCTCTAAGTGTATTGATCATTAGCACTTCGGGTTAATAAGCGATACAATCTGAGCCATTTACTAACAACCCAAATTCCTGATTGATGAAAACTAAACTTACGGTTAAAACCAGCGTCTTATATAAGCGTTTACTTTCCTATGTCAAACCATTTTGGCCAGTTTTGGCATTAGGTATTGGCGCCAATATTTTTTATTCGCTGATCGATGCAGGTTTTACGTACATGATGCGGCCATTTTTTGATAAGGGCTTTATTAACATCGACATAGAATTCATTAAAAAAATTCCATATATTGTTTTAATTGGTATTACCTTAAGAGGATTAGTGAGTTCTCTGGGAAGTTATTGCATGACCTGGGTTGCTCGTTCTGTAGTTAAAGTACTGCGAGAGAAAGTATTTACTCATGTCTCACGTTTACCTGCTGATTTTTATGACGAAGCTACTTCAGGGCAATTGCTGTCTAAAATTCTCTATGACGTAGAACAAGTAGCCCAAGTTAGTGCGGAGGCTTTAACTGATTTCGTGCAAAATACTTGTTTGATTCTGGGATTATTGACCGTCATGATGGTTATCTGCTGGCAATTATCGCTGATGTTTTTATTGACCATCCCCTTTGTTGGATTCATTGTCAGCTATACCAACAAGCGTGTGCGACGTATTAGTCATAAAGTACAAAAAACTATGGGTGAAGTAACCGAGATTGCCAGTGAAGCAATTGATGGTTATCGTGTGGTGCGTATTTTTGGAGGCCTTGATTATGAAACGGCCAAGTTTAGTAAGGCAATAGAGCGTTCACGACAAAATGATATGAAGGTTGCGGTGAGTAAAGCAATTAATGTATCTGGTGTGCAAATCGTAATTGCGATTGGTATTGCAGCCATCATTGCTGCGGCAATCCAACTCTCCACTGTAGTGATTGTATCTGCGGGTTCCTTTTTAGCGATTATTGCCGCGATGTTGCAATTAATTAAGCCAATGAAAACACTAACTAACTTAAATGCAGTAATTCAAAAAGGATTAGCTGGGGCTGAAAGTGTATTCAATTTATTAGACCAACCCATTGAGAACGAGCCGGGGGTGGTACTTAATCAACGGGCGGGGGGGGAAATTGCGTTTAAACATGTTTCCTATGCATACCGTCAAGGCCAACAGGTATTACATGACGTGAGCTTTACTGCAGAAGCAGGCAAGACCATTGCCTTGGTAGGTCATTCAGGAAGTGGCAAAACAACAATCGCCAGCTTACTGCCACGTTTTTATGAGATATCTCAGGGTGAGATTACCCTCGATGGCATGCCAATTAACCAAATTAATCTACGTAGTTTACGTGAGCAAATGGCTCTGGTGAGCCAAAATGTTATCCTTTTTAATGATAGTTTAGCGAACAATATTGCTTATGGTCGTTTGGATGTAAGCCGAGAACAAATTATTCATGCAGCGAAGTTAGCTTTTGCTGATGAATTTATTAGTAAATTACCCGATGGCTATGATACGAGAGTTGGTGAAAATGGCGTGTTACTGTCTGGTGGACAACGTCAACGGATCGCGATTGCACGCGCTATTTTAAAAGATGCACCCATATTAATTTTGGATGAAGCAACCTCGGCTCTAGATAGTGAATCAGAACGTTATATTCAAGTTGCATTGGAAGGGGTCATGAAAAACCGCACCACTTTAGTGATTGCTCATCGACTTTCTACTATTCAGCATGCGGATAAAATTATTGTGATGCAACATGGACGAATCGTAGAAGAGGGCGCTCATCAAGAGCTATTAGCATTACATGGGCATTATGCGCAATTGCACGGCGTACAACAAACTAATCTACGATATGAGGAAGCATTAATTTGATGTCTTCATTCATCGAAAATTTATGGTATGAAAACCATGCGTTACGATGGGTGCTTAGCCCTTTTTCTTGGGCTTACCAAGAGATTGTTTCCTTTCGGCGTTGGTACTTAGAGCGTTATTGCCAAATTAAATGCCCAGTACCTTTAATTGTTGTAGGTAATATTAGCGTTGGCGGGGTAGGTAAAACACCTTTAGTTGTCGAGCTTGCTCGTCAATGCCAGGCCAAAGGATTATCTGTAGGCATCGTTAGCCGTGGCTATGGTGCAGCAATCAAAACTTTTCCTCATGAGGTGAGTATTCACGACGCCGCTAAAGATGTAGGGGATGAGCCCTTATTATTGGCGCAACGAGCTCAATGCCCTGTGGTGATTGCGCCGAAACGCACAGATGCAGTGCACTATCTTTTAGAAAAGCACTCGTGCCAAATCATCATCAGTGATGATGGACTACAACATTATCGCATGGGACGTGCCATTGAAATTGCCGTAATTGATGGGACCCGAGGCTTGGGAAATGGCTTATGTTTACCAGCAGGTCCTTTGCGAGAATCGGCCACTCGCTTATGCGAGGTAGATTTTGTTATCGTAAACCAGGGTAGTTGGACAAATGCGTATTCGATGCAGCTAAGGCCCGGTAAAATAACGCAACTTAGCACTGGCAAGGAAATAAATCCTGAGTCAGTTAGTGGGAAATGGGAGGCGATTGCAGCAATTGGGAATCCACAACGTTTTTATTCCACTTTAAGCCAATTAGAGATAGAATTCGATACCTGTTCTTATCCCGATCACTATCAGTTTAAGCCACAGGATCTGAACTATTTGAGTTCGCCTATTATTATGACTGAAAAGGATGCAGTAAAATGTCGCTCATTTAGCTCGGATAATATGTATTATTTGCCCGTAGACGCAGTATTGGATGATGCATTTTGGAACGCATTGTGGTCACATCAACAGTTAAAAGGTTATTACTAATATGTTACCTATTCGACGTTGTGCTTTTTTATTTGGAATCTTATTGTTGATTAGTACAGGCTTGTTTTCAGCTACAACAGAAGAAATAAAACCTGAAAATAAACCTGTTGATCCAACTATTGGCAGTTGGACTTTCTCAGGAATGGTTAACAATGAAAGTGGTGATAAATACGGATATTTTTTTGAGATGCAACGTCAAGGCGAAAAATTCCATACCAAAGCTGCAGTGATTGATGGCCAAACCAATCAGTTAGTTTTTTTCTATGAAGGCAATGAAAAAATTGAAGAGGCCTCTACTGCTTCTTTAGATTGGCACGTTGGGCATTCATTTATTCGTTATAACCCAATTAATGACAGCTGGATTTTTGGAGTTAAGGAACAGGATAAAAAAGGATTTAATTTTAAAGTGGATATGCTAAAACAAGAAAATCATAGCAGCGAAACTTTAGTTTTACGCCCTGGAGTTAAATTACAGGCTTTACAAACCAGTCAACTAAATGGGCATATCCAAGTTGATGACAAAGAGCAGTTTGTTACCGGAAATAAAACCTGGTTTGGTAAGTTAGTTTTAAATGAAGGTCAAAAAGATACCCATGACATTAGCACTACTTTTTGTCGTTTGAGTGATGATAATGGCTTTTATTCTGCGAACTTAAAAGAAAAAGATGCAACTAGTGCCGCTGTTGCGGGTTGGCTTGATCCTACGGGAAATCGAGTGAAAATGTCGCAATTCGTTTCCATCAAATCTTTAGATAAAGATCAATGTATTGTTAATGTAGGATTGCCTAAATTAACTTTAAAATTATTGAATACATTGAAGTCTGATGATTCTTCTCATTCCATCGCTGGTTTTTCCAAAGAAAATAAAGGTGCTTTTTGCTTTGTTACGGAGCAATCATTTAAAGAACAAGCAGCCGCATAAAACAGCGGCCCCTGTGTGCCAGTATGGTACAGCTCTGGGGGCAGATTCGTTCGCCGCCGTTGACTTCGCGCTTTGGCGAGTCGGTTTCGGGGGCACGTCCAGGAATCTTTTACCAGGTAGTGCGACCCTTTGTGGGATTTTTGAGCCAGCAAAAAAACTTAGCCCTACAAGCTCCCGACTTACACTATTTGTACTTAACCCTCTTGAAACGGTAAAACCTATTCCTAAAACCAGTACACGCATTGCTGATAAAACACTAAAGTAATTTACTTGTTTTTGGGTAAAAAAATATTAATTTAGTGTTTCTTTAATAAAAATGCGTTAAAATTAAGCATAAGCAAAAAACACAAGCAAGGTAATACAGACGCTATAATCAACCCTTACTTCTCAATATGGAACAAACGTTTTATCCTCAACCACCAATGGCTGGACCAGTACCTAAAGGCGTAGCTGAAATTAGAAGGCCTGCTAATAGAGCCGAAAATCAAATAATACCAAACCAGAATGAACTTAATCCAGCGTAAAGTACACATACTGTAAGCGTGCACACGACCGTTGCTGACTCTCTTACTCGATTAAATAATCGATACTCCAAACACATGAACGTGGAGCATAATCTTAAGCAACTGGAACAGTTCTCAAAAAAAATTACTGCTGACCAACAGATAAGTATGGTTTCTTCTATAGAACAAGTTAATATGCCAGCCACGGTTAGAAAAAGATGACTTTTCTGCAGCACAATCCGTTATTAGCGAATTAAAAAAGAAGCTTGAATCAGAGTTTGGGCAAAACAATTTTTTTGGAAAAAAATCAGAATCCTTCAAGCTCGTTGAATCAATAGAAATGAAACTAATTAATGCGGTGGATCAATCCAATGCGGTTAAAGAACGGCTACACGAAATCAAAGAAGAAGGACAACAGACACCTGCTATAAATAATAATCTATCCTGACGCCCCTCTTTTACCAAGAGGGCCTCATTTAAGTTGTTCTAGCCTACTGTCTAGCAGTTCTATGGATTCAATAACTGCATAAGTTTTTTGTTCAAATTGCTCTCGTATGAAAGCAATTTTATTTTCATCGAGTTCTTTGCGCAAAGAAAACGCATCACTTGGAGCATGGCAGTAGTCAGATAGTTTAATGTTGAGTACATTTCTGCAAGGAAGAATTATCTTTTTGAATATTCTCTATTCCCTCGCTGTTTTTTTCAGGCAGGTATTGTGACAGAATACTGGCAATAACTAGAGCTATAGGGACACTTAAAAGCGCAAATTGGTAATCTGCTAAAGTATAATGTCCTGAGGTATTACTCGAGCAATCCAAAAAGTAGCCCACTAGTGGTTGCATGAGTGGGGCAGAGAGCATTCCTAATGTATTGGTAAATCCAGTAGATGCAGATAATGATTCTGGTGGTGCAAGCTCATTAGATATAGTAAATGCAAGCATATAAGCACCGCAGAGCAGTCCCATTAAAAAGAACAGAAGTCCGGTAAATAGGGTGCTGTGTATTGGCAAATAAAGAACAACTAATAGCAGTAATGCTGTTGATAAACAAGAAAAATGAATTAGTGGCTTGCGTTTGCTGAGTATGATGGATAACCAGCCATAAATAGGGCAGCTTAATCCGGCACCGAATAAAACCATAGAGGTCAGGATGCTCGCTGTTTTAATATCACAATGCAATTTAAGTTGGACAAAAGGAACAGCCCACATTGCTGCAAAAACGGTGATTACGGAAAACTCCAGCCCGACAAATAAACCATTAATCCAAATCAGTTTATTTTTCAGCATGAGTACTAATTGCTTGTTATATTGCTGTTGGTTTTGCGGTTCTGGCTTATTGCTAGGAATAACCATACGGCATAGGCCAGCAATAAATACTCCCACAGTCCCCGCAATAGCAATAAAGTATCTCCAGCTAATTTGGCTAATCAGGGCTCCCATACCCACCATACCCGTTACGGTGACAGTAAATCCTAAGGTTTCGGATAAACCAATCATAAACGCGTATTGTTTTAAGGGGAAGTTTTGGCGTAATACTCGTGTTAAACCGACAAAAGCAAAAGCAGAACCAGCACCAATAATCAGGCGGCCACAGAATAATACCGGCAGAGTATGTCCCATAGAAAAGATAAAACAGCCGCAGGCGCATAAAAGGGCATTAACGGATAATAAGGTTCGTGTATTATAGCGATCAAACAGTAAACCTACGGGGATTTGTAAACTGGTATAGACATAATAAAATGAACTGCTTAATAGTCCAGCAGTTAATGCAGAGAGACCTTGCTCGTGCATAATTGCACCGATAACGATCCCAGACGATAACTGTAAAAAAAATTGGAATAATAAAAAGGAAACGCCGACTAGCCAGATGATAATACTTTTGGATCTTTGCGCTGGTGATGTATTCAATACGATCATTCCCCATATTTAACCGTGTACTTAGAATACACATTTTAAATAAAAGCCCCAATATATAGGATTGCGAGCGATGTGTAAATTTATTTTAGAGGGTTGGATTTAATTATTCTTAATTAGAATTATTTCGCAATAGGAGTTTGTTTATGCCAAGACACGCAACAAATACGGAAAAAGTTGCACATACTGCAATCGTAGTAGGTTTATCCAATTTAATTTCAATCCCCGCTTTTTGGGCCGACTCTCGTCTGGGTGCTGGTTTATGCCTATTGATAACAGGAACAGCGCTTTATCAGTTTAATAAGATAGGCGAACCAACGCGGCCAATCGGGAATATGGTGAATAAAATGAATAATTTCTTTGCGCCATACACAGGAGATCCGAGTACAGAGTTAGAGAATACTGCTCGTAATATAATTAACGGTGGTGAGTCTGTATATCAACGGTTGTTTTCTTAGGGCAGGTTTGTAGCCGTATTAGCGTAGCGTAATTGATACGGGATCGAAGCATGATTCACGCACAGATCCCGAATTAAGCTCCATCTAATCTACGATACTTGATGAATCTTCACGACCATTCCCAAATGATCATTATCTAAATAATAAACCGTATCCCCTTTTAAACGTTGCTTTTGGCTTATCGTCATTGATGCTTGTGGGGTGCTCGGAGGAGATACCTGAATATTCGCATCGAAATTATAATAATTACTTTGTGTGATGCGCAGAGTACCTTGCATTTGCCATCCATTATGTTCGACTAAAGGCAGTGCAACAGAGCTTTGGCTATTCGCAGGTTGTCTCCATGAATAATGCCCTAGAACTGGGTGAGGGGAGCGTCGGCTTAATAGATAATATTGATCTTTTAAGCTGGAGTAGGAGTTAGAAAGCAAGCAATAAGGCTTCGGTGTTTTCTCCGGACTGGATCTTAAGGATATGGCATTTGTGTAGGTCATGGGGATTAAGGGGGAATCTAAGCCAGGTCCTGAATTTTGTGCGGCTGATGGTTGTTGTGCAAAGACAATGAGGTCAATTTGATAACTTGGTTTTGCCAAACTAAGGCAAGAATACAGTAGGGTTATTGTTATTATGAGTAGTCGTTGCATGATTCAAATTCTTTGGTTTTTCAGCATTATATACTCAAGAAATATCAAAACGCTATTAGGCTTTATGTTAATGTGAATTAACTCTTCAGCAGGGACTGTAAGGCTTGGAAATGCTAGCTGGGCTTTACGTCCCTGCTAACCTGTTCTAGCAAGGGACAGAACAAAGTTCATTAAAAGAAATGTCTTAATATGCTATTAAAGATATTTCATGTTAATGATCTAAACCAGCATAATAATTTATAATTTCCTTGTATTTTTTAGGATGTAGCATCCGGATTAACAACGATATAGCCATGCTAATGGGGGAAAAAATTAAAATAGCGATAATTAAATAAAGTTGAAATAATTTTATTTTAAATTTTTTCTTCAGAGGTTTTTTTTCTTTATCAATCAGTTGGGCGAATTTTAAAAAAATTATGAAGGCTCTTTTTTCCATAAGAGCTAAATGAGGGATGATCTTTACTGCTCCTAAGTTGACTAATGCTTGTTGAGCAATAGGTTCATTTTTTATTATTACATCGTTAACATACTTACCATAAATTTTATTTTGTTCTATATCTTTTTTATTTACACCAGAATTGCCTTTTTGCCCTCTAAGCATCCACCTTAGTATAGTAAACAAGCTTACAAAGTTATAAGCTTTATCGTATAAAGTAATATTTCCTACCCAATGTGCATTAACATCTTTGATTAACCCTTTAACGGTTTCTTGTGCTTGAGTCCACATATTGCGACATCCAATTATTGTGATAACCGCTTTGCCTGGTAAGATTTTTTTAGCAAAATCAGATTGTAAAAATGTGGATATTGGTATGGAGGGTGATAAAAACCAAGGTTGATAGCCTAAGATAACCAGATCATATTTTTTGTCATATTTTTCATCATAATCTAACATGAAGTGCGATTCGGTCTTTTTTAAGACCGAATCGGGGAATACGCCAAAAAAGCTTTGCATAGACCAGGGAAATTTATAGTTATAAATCTCATCGAGCTTTATGTAATCAATATGAATTTTATTGCTAAAACCAGATAAAAAGGATTCAACTATTGCTGTAAGCTGGCCTGTCTGAGAATAGCTTATTACGAGTATATTTTTTTTCACATCAATAAACCTTTGCACGTAACATGACATAATAAAAGTTAAAACGGGAGCTTTCAGGAATAAATAATAAAATTCTATTACCATCTTCAATTTCTTTTACTTTTGAAAGCATATCTAGAGCAATATAAATTGAAGCTGATCCAACATTTCCTACATCAGATAAGGGTGTATACCACTTAGATTCTTTAATATCTATGTTGTTTTCAATGTAGTCGCTTAATAATTTTTTATAAAAATACATGGAAGAGATATGAGGCAAGAAAAAATCTACAGTAGTAAAATCAATATTTCTCTTTTTTTGAGATTTCAATAAACTTTTAGTTGCCAACGGCACGCAATATTCCACCAGATGAGTATCTTGCTTTACAGCAAATACACTTTTCGCATCCCATTCTTTGGGTGGAATTTCCTTCCAAAAAACCCATTCGTTTTCATTTTTTGCATAACCGCCCTGGGTCATACAGGGTGGCATTTCATTAGCATACGAATAAGAATCAATCCATTCAATTTCGTAATTTAACCCTTTGGATAATGTATTGCTTAGTAAAAATGCACCTGCACCATCAGATAGCATGAATCTTAAAAAGTCTTTTTCGAATGCAATGGTAGGATTATTTTGTAATTCAGCAATGCGACTGTATTCACTTTCAAAAAATAATGCCTTAAACAAAGGGGATGCTAATTCTGAGCCAGTCGAGATGGCATTCTCAATGCTACCTGCTTTAATTGCATTGTAGCAATATGCTAATCCTTGCATTGCAGAAGCACACACACCACTAGGACTAAAAATTTCCAGAGTATTTGTTTCCTTGAGTAGCCCGTGAACCATTGAGGCGTGACTGGGCATTATAAGATCGGGGCTTGACGTACCGCAACAGAGAGCTTGTAGCTTATGTGCGGGAAAGTCTTTTGAAAATAGCTTTCTCACTGCGCTTGCTGCCATGTCTGCGTTGGAGAATGCAGTGGTACCCTGTCGGGTTAGACTATAATATCGTGTGGTAATTTTGTTTTTGTTTAGAATAATATTCTTGATTCGGGACGCATTACCGCCTATTCTTCCTAAGATTTCTTCCATGTCTTCATTTTTAACTGGTTCATTAGGTAAAAAATGACTGCTTTTATTAATAAAAACGTGATTCATGATGTATTCCAGCGAAGATGTCAGTAAAATTATAGTACTAAATGGCGCTTATTGGCGGATTGCGTATTTTTTTACCCTCTATTTTTTAATGGTTTTAAAGTTAACTTTCTAAAATTTCATTATTTTATGATCAAAATAAAATCTATTTAGGTAAAATAATGAGAGTCTTACATACAACATGAGCATACTTACAATTTGTTTATTATTATCATAATGCGATTAGAATTATCCTTTCAAAGGAGTTCGGTGTGTTCCATTTCTAGGTGTGAGCGTATAATCAAGCTCTATTTTAATTTCATCCTGAAAAACCTATTTATTCTACTAAAACCGGAGGAAACTTATCCGCATAATTAATTGGCTTTTTGCCAAGGTCAATCGCGGCACGCATAGCTGTTTTTATAAATGCATCCGTTAGATTACTACGGGTCTGAGTTGCGGTTGGGCGGCCTTCGTCACAATGTTCGCGAATGGAGCCATTCAATGGAAGCTGACCTAACAAGCGGCATTGATGGGTTGCACATAAGGCCTGCGCACCGCCAGCACCAAAAATGGCTTCTTGATGACCGCATTCGCTGCAAATATGGGTGGACATGTTTTCAATCACACCGAGTACATCGATTCCAGTTTTAGCAAACATGTTTATCGCTTTTTGTGCATCTAAGGTCGCAACATTTTGAGGGGTGGTAACTACAATTGCCGCAGTAAGTGGGATTTTTTGTACTAATGTAAGTTGGATATCACCAGTTCCTGGTGGTAAATCAATAAATAAATAATCTAATTCATCCCAAAGGGTAATGTCTAGCATTTGGATTAATGATTTAGCAAGCATGGGGCCGCGCCAAATTAATGCTTGTTCATCGTTGGTCAAATAACCAATAGACATCGCTTGGACGCCATGGGCTTCAACTGGCAAATAGAAATCACCTTTAAGTTGTACTGGCTCTGCTTTTCCCAGCATAAGCGGTATACTTGGGCCATAAATATCCGCATCAAGAATACCTACACGTGCGCCAGTACGTGCTAGAGCAGTGGCTAAATTAACCGTTACGGTTGATTTACCGACACCACCTTTACCTGAGGCGACCGCAATCGTGTTTTTGACGCCACGCAATCCTTTGCCAACTAATTGAGTTCGATGAGGTTTAATCAATTGCTCAACAGTGATTGTAATTTCATGATTTGGGGATTGGGACTGTAATGCGGAAAGCAATAGTGGTTTATAATTTGCCTCAAGCAAGAGGGCGGGGAAGCCGGCTAGAAGATTGATAGTCAGTTTATCCGCTGTAGCTTCGACCTTGCACTGTAAATTCATCTCTTTGCCAGTACAATCTAAAAATGGATCTTTTAGGGTGTTTAATAAGCTTAGTACCGTGCTTTCAACAGTCATTACGAACCTTTATTGCAAAAGGGGAATAATAGCTCAGGGCTTTGTTCATAACAAGTGCAATAATCAAGGTTTCCTGTCACAGCAATCTTGATTAGGTTGCGCTGCATCAGGATTACAGGCTATGAGCCGGTTCGTATTGCCACTTCACCCAGTGATTTGTGGGTAGGTAATAAATCCCACAGTAAATAGTGAGAAGCGTGCGCTCAGATAGATAAACACCATACTCATTTAGCTGGGCTTGATGTTTTACTAAGGTATTTTTATCTTCCTTACCCGTTTTAAAGTCGATAATCCACCGTTTGCCATCGTCTTCAAAAGTTCGGTCAATGATGCGTGTAATGGGGCGATTTTGTGGAGCCACTAGCAATTCATATTCGTTTTGTTCTTTATCATGGGGGGCTATAATCCAGGAGCCTACTTGATCCTTAATAAGGCGGGTTATTTGTTCTTGAAGCGCCCGCATGGCTTCGTTTTGCATGCGTTCGTCGAAACCTAGTTTTTTGAATTCATAGTGTGCTAAATTCCAAGGGACATCGCCTAATGATTCAGGATGATTATCACAGATCCATTGTAAGAGTTGATGGGTAACAATACCGGTTAAACGAGGAATGTTCGATACTAAAGTGGGGGGGGCATTCCGCGCAAAAGGCTCTTCGGTTTCCGATTGTTGATCTTGGTAATGATGTAAGGGGAGTTGCGCTAATTTGGGTAACGGGCGCTCTAGCTCTTCCATATTGCCTGCAGAGTCATCATCAGCAAAATTTTGATTTTTTAACAAATTACGAAACGAGCTTTTTGATGATTTTTGGCTATGGTCCATCAGGTATAAACGTGATTTTGCACGGGTTACGGCAACATAAAGCAGGCGTTGTGTTTCATAGCTTCCTTTGATTTCATCCAATTGCCCCAGATAATCATAGACGGGGCAACGATCATGATGCGCTGCTTGTATGGGGGACATAAGTAATAAATTACCTTGGTCTTGGGTGGGTAAATTCAGCCAGCGTAACATTGGTGAATCACCTCGGTTTGCTTGGGAGCCTAAACCAGGTAAAAAAACGGTATCAAACTCTAGTCCTTTCGATTTATGAATAGTCATCACTTGTAATGAGGATGGGGTTACTTGTTGGGAATACAATTTATTAAATTCTTGTATGAATTCTTTCATATTTGACAAGCGGCCGTCGAGCTCGTAGCGATCAAGAAGGGTCCAGAATTGCTCTAAGTCATTCAGTTGTGCTTGATTCAGCACCTTATTAACATGCAAGGTATTGAGAGTATTAATCACCCAAGTTGATAGCTTGCTCTCGTAGCGATGAGACAATGCTTGTTGCATAATGCGAATAAAAAATTCTGCTCGAACTAATCCATCCTCACTTAATCCAGAAATTTTATTTAGCTGTAATAACGCAGCATAAATGGATTTTTTTTTATTGAATTGCGCAATGGTATGTACGTCTGCTAAGGACATACCACAATAAGGGCTACGCAGCATCGACAACCATGTAAGGCGATTAGCCGGTGATAGTAACGCTTGAGTAAGTGACCAAACATCACGTAAGTGAGGCAGGTTTGCCAATAAGGTAATGTCTGTACCTTGGTAGGGAATTTGGTATTGCCGCAATAAGCGAATAATTTCGGCAAGTTGGCTGCGTGAACGTACTAAAATGGCTATGCTTTGCTCGGGATTTGTTTGCATCTCAGTTTGGATAAGCTGCATCATTTTTTCTGCTTCTTGTTCACGACTTTGAAGTTGCCATGCATGAACGGCACTGTGTTCATCATTTTGAATCACGTTAACGCTGGGATGAAAAGATACAGCACCTGATTCAATATCCACTTGTTGTGGAAAGATTTGTGCGAACTGTTGATTGACCCAGCTGACAATGGTTTCTGTTGAACGAAAATTACAACTAAGTTCTAAGGGGCTAAGTTGTACAGGACCAATTCCTTGCTCTTTCGCACGGAAAAATAAACCTACTTCCGCTTGTCTGAAGCGATAAATTGATTGCATGGGATCGCCTACCAGAAATAGAGTCCTACCATCTCCAGGTTGCCAACCATGGACTAATCTATTGAGTAATTCAAATTGCGTGATGGAGGTATCTTGAAATTCATCAACCAATAAATGGTGGATGGAGTTATCTAAATACAAGGCTAAGTCAGTAGGATTATCGGATTCACCCAGAGCAATTAGCGCCTGTTGCGAAATCGCCGTAAAATCGACTTCATTATGTTCACTAAAGAGCAGATACAAATGGCCAACAAGCAGTGGCAGTAACAGAAATAGGGCTTGTAATACTTCCCATTGTTCTGGATCGTACTCAGGCTTAGGCAGATTACTGACTTGGATTAAGGTGTCAATAAAGTCTGGATAATCACTCAATTGCGTTAATAGCTCCTTGCTGGCATTTTTAAGTTGTTTGTATTCAGCAGCAGGACAGGAGCTACTTAACAGCCCGACATGATGATCAAAACTTTTACGTAAACTTAAATCACCTGTTAAGATGGCTTTGCTTAAGGCGGTTGCAATTCGCTGATTTGTCTGTTGAAAACTCTGCCAATCTTGTAGTAAATAGCGAGGAGAGTCTGGATTATTTTCAATGCACGCGAGTTCACGTACTCGTTGCACTAATTCATCGGCTAACTGAAAGGGAAGACTTTCTTTAAAACGGGCTAATTCATGTTCTTCGATTAAACCTAATGCTTGTTCAAAAATAGATTTATCCTGGGTCCTTGCTTGAAAAAGGGGATAGAGCCATTGATCTCGTTGGGCTAGTAGCTCTTTAAATAAATCTAACAAACGTTCTTGGCGATTATCTACATGTAATAAGAGGATTTTAATTGCATGCTGATATTCAGGATTCGCTAAAGCAAATTGAATACAGGCTCTGCCCGCATTTAAATAATGGCTTTCTGCTTTATCCGTAATTTGCGAGTAAGCAATTTGTTTCTCCAGTAATGGAATCGCCTGATTAATGCTTTGGCATAACGAGTCAATGGTGACGATTCTTAGACGACTAGGTTGGTTTAGTAAATCCCATTGATATTGGTTATTGCGCTGGAGTGCACTCCGAGCAAACTCAAGCGTCATTTGCTGATGAGCACTTTTGGCTTCGACATTTTGCGCAGCGTGTTGCAAGGCTAGAAGAATACGTTCACGCATTTCACTTGCAGCTTTACGGGTAAAGGTGAGGGCGATGATTTGTTCTGGTGCCGTGACCGTACTTAACAAACGCAGATAGCGTTGTGTCAAGATTTCTGTTTTTCCTGAGCCGGCAGGAGCTTGTACGATGAATGATTGAGTCGGATTAGTCGCTTGACTTCTTTGATGGCTATCAACAAGCATGATTGGTGTAAAACTCCTTACAAAAGGTATGTGTTATCTTGAGAAAATTGTAACATTAATGCTTACATCCTCTTATTTTTTCGACCTCCCGCAGTACATCGGGATTGGGGTAAAATAAGAGGATTTCTGCGCTGTGCTCCATCTAGGCTACAATTCACAACGATACTATGCCAGGACAATTTCCTGAGCAGGTGGGCGTAAATTATAATGTGAACTCATACAACGTCCATAGGCGCCTGTATTCGCAATTAATAAGATATCCCCTTCTTGGGTGACCGGTAATAATCGGTCATAACCTAGAGTATCCCCTGATTCACAAATAGGGCCAACGATGTGCGAAAAACCAGCTTTTTCTTCGTACAAACGGCTTAAGTTGACGATTTCATGATAAGCACCATACAAGGAAGGTCTAATCAACGAATTCATCCCGGTTTCAATACCGACAAATCGAACTTTTCCTTTTTCTTTGCACTGGGTTACTTTTGCTAAAATAACCCCGCTTTCTGCTACAAAAAAACGTCCGGGTTCTAGCCATAATTCCAGATGCGGATAGCGTGATTTCACGGCCATGAGTAAGGCATCTAAATTGGCGAAATCCAATGGTTGTTGTCCAGGTTTTTCAACAATACCTAAGCCTCCACCTAGATTAATCACTTTAACCTCAGGGAACTGATGGGCTAATGAAGCTAACATGGATGCAGTTTGCTGCCACAATTCTGGCGTAAGTATGCCGCTACCTGAATGTGCGTGTAAGCCAATTACATGAATATTATGCTTCTTGGTTAGCGCCACAACATGAGCTATATCATTTTGGGTAATACCAAATTTGGATTCGTTACCAGCGGTAGATACATGTTTATGGTGGCCTGCTCCAGTACCTGGGTCAATACGAATAATTACGTCTTTGTTTTTAAATAATGGCGCCCAGTTTTCTAATGGATAGAGGCTGTCAATTGTGATATAGCAACCGACTTTTAGTGCATATTCATATTCAGATTTAGGTGCAAAGTTTGGCGTAAATAAAATACGTTTGCGATCAATTCCTGGGAATAATTCTAAGACTCTATCCAGTTCCTGAATCGAGACACACTCAAAACCAACACCTTCTTTTTCTAATGTTTGTAAAATAGAAGGGTATGGGTTTGCTTTAATGGCATAGAAGACGGTGTCTATAGACTTTAACGCTAATAATTGTTTCGCGCGTTCAGCTTGCGTTGGGCTATGATAGACATAGCAAGGAGAGTGCTGTATCGCAGTAGTCAGTAAACGATCGCGCTCTTTTTCCCACCAGGGTACGGATCGTACTGATGGCGCTCCAAATTCTTCATGCCAGCTTTTAGAATAATAGAAAATTTGAGGGTTATTTTCTATTAGTAAGTGATGTAGTTTTTGACACAGTAAATTTGCCTGAGACTCATCAACCACAAAGGTTAAGTTTAAGTCATTAGAAGCTAATGACATTAAGTACACTTGCTTGGAATCAAAAACTTCTAAAGCGGGACCCAGTTGTGGCAATACAGTTCTAATATGGTGTCCTACTAAGCTCACCGCACTGCATGGCTCAATAAGTTTCGCACGACCAAATTGGTTTAGTTCGTCTAATAGGGCATTGATTGCCGCTCGATCATGTATTTTCGTATTAATATCCAGCGATAAAGTCACGTTGAATTCGGATGAAGACAATAAGTCTACAGAAAAGCCGTGATGCTTAAATGCGGAAAACACATCCGATAAGAAACCTACTTGTTGCCACATATGTAAGGTATCTATAGAAATAAGCAGGATACTGTTTTTAATTTGAATTGATTTAATAAATGGAGCTGATTCATCAATATCTTTAGTGATCAAAGTACCTGAGTGCTCGGGCAATTGAGTGTATTTCACCGACATGGGGATATTGGCTCGGCGCACAGGTGGTATGCAGTTGGGGTGCAATACTTTTGCTCCCATGGATGCAATCTCTTGAGCCTCATCATAATTCAATTTTTTTAATAGACGTGCATGCGGTAATTGATGAGGATTAGCAGTGTAAATACCGGGAACATCAGTCCATATTTCGCAGGCGGCGGCTTGTAATTTTCCGGCAAGCAAGGCTGCGGAAGTATCGGAACCACCACGACCTAATAATACGGTTTCACCTTCAGGATTTGCAGCAAAGAAACCTTGAGTGATAATTGCCTCCGCGCCACTAGAAAGGAATTTCTCCACTAATTTTGGATCATGTTCGCTTTCGCAACGAGCTGAAAGATAGTTTGCTGATTGACCATCAGGGAAGGGGGTGCTGATTAATAATTCACGAGCATCATACCATTTGCAATAAATTCCCTGGCGTTCTAAAAATAGATGTCCCAAACGAGTCATCATTAATTCGCCCATACTCAATATCTGCGCATGAGTTTTTGCAGGGGCCTGCTTAAGTAAAGCAATTCCGGTCAGCCATTGTTCTAATTGATGTAAGTCATCGAGGATCACTTCAGGATTAACTTCCAATGCTTCAGCAAGGTTAAGATGACTATTACGAATATCCAGCAGAATACTTTGATGCTCATTGAGCAGAGCGGCATCAATTGCCTTTTCAAGTTTATTTGAAATTTGAGTTAACGCAGAACAAACGATGACTGGCTGTACACCAGTACTTAAGTGTTTTTTAGTAATTGAGGCAACATTATTCCAAGTACTACGGGTTGAAACACTCGTCCCACCAAATTTTGTTACGATCTGCTGCATGGTTTATTTCCGCACTAAATTAGTACACCTTAGCATGGACTGAAGTAGGGATACAAGATTCTTTAGACAAATTATCACTCTGGCTTGAATATAAATTATTTTGAGCAAATACCAACCTGAAAATTATTCGGAAGATAAACTAAAATTGCTATTCGTTGATGAAATCCCCCTGTTGATTGCTTATTAATTAACTATCGTGAATCCAATTGGTTCATCATGAATTAATATTTCTTACTTACTGAATGCAAAAAGAAAAAAATGTTTTTAAAGCTTTGAAAACAAGGTACACTCTTTTCATCGAACGGATTTTATTCAACTGTTGATGTACTGATTATTAAAGGAGTGTATAGGAGTGATGAATATGCATAAGCCCTTAAGAACGCTGGTTAGTGCAGCTGTTCTTGGTGTTTTTACGACTGGCGCAGCTCATGCGGCTGGTTTTGCTTTATACGGCGAAAGCGCTGGTTATACAACCGGTAACTATGCTGCTGGTTCTGCAGCAGAAGCTGCTGATGCGTCAACTGGTTGGTACAACCCAGCTGGTTTGGCTCTTCTTCATGAAAAAGAAGCAGTCTTTGGTGGAGTAGGTGTTTTCCCTACTATCCAAATGGATGGTACAAGTACTTTTAATACAAAAGGATTGCCTCCATATACTCAACAGTATCGTGGTTTAGCCGGCGATTATAATGCTTTTATTCCATCCTCTCATTTTGCTTTACCAGTAGGTGAGCGTACCACACTTGGTTTAAGTGTAACGGCACCTTTTGGTTTAGCTACTGATTGGAAACCTTCTTCTCCAGTTCGTTATTCTGCTACCTTTACTGAGTTGTTAACTGCGAATATTTCTCCGGAAATTGGTACTCAAGTATCTGAGCACTTTGCTGTTGGTGCGGGTATGGATTTCCAATATTCACGTGTTAAATTCAACCAAATGGTTGGTGCGCCAGCTTTATTCCAAGCTCTTGAAGAGGACCCCACTATTGTTGACTCATCCAGTAAGAATAAAGGTGCGTCATGGGGCTTAGGTTTCCATGTAGGTGTTTTGGGAATGTTTAACGACAACCATACTCGTATTGGGGTGAATTACCAATCAAGAGTAAGACATGTATTCTATGGCCATAGCTTCTTCAAAGGTCGTTTAGCGAATGATTTTGATTTAGTTGCACCTGAGCTTCCTACTTCTAACGAATGGAAAAACTATGATCTATTCAGTAACTCCATTGTATTCCCAGATGTGGTAACAATCAGTGGTTATCAAGATATTAATGACAAACTCGCGTTATTAGGTTCTGTTGTTTATACTGCATGGGGCACGTTCAAGGATATTAAATTAAGTAATGTTCCTGTTCCTAACATTAGCAGTACGCCTCCATTTCCTGTGAGCCAGGCAAACGCGATTAGCTCGGTGCCAGAAAACTTTACTGATGCTTGGCGTGTAGCAATCGGCGCGAACTATCATGTTAATGACCGATTCATGCTTCGTCTTGGTGGTGGTTACGATCAGAGTCCAACTAACAATAAAGATAGAAATATTCGTTTACCAGACGTTGATCGCTGGGCTGTTGCGGTAGGTGCTCATTACCAAATGAAACCAAATCTTGGGTTTGATCTTGGATATACTCACCTGTTCCCAGGTAGCAAACCAAGTATTCATTCTTATCAACAATTGTCATCAACATCTTCTTATAGTGTTGATTCTGACAATGGTAAGTTCGCGGCTGATCTCGTGGGTGGACAAGTTGTTTGGGTTCTTGATAAAGCAGATCCTGCACCAATGAAATAATTTTGAATTTTTTCAAAGGTTGAAAAAGCCACGCATGCGTGGCTTTTTTATTGTTTTAAACTTAATTATTTTCGCGCTACATAAGAGCCTGTTCAGTTTTATAAATAAACGAATTCCCGCGGTAATTAGGTCTTAGCCTTTAGGCTCGGGTGTTTTAGAACACTCCCTCGTTTATCATTAGCGCATCCATGACATCTTAACTCCTTTATAGTTGCATCCTATTCTTAACTGCAAGCAACATCATTGGTGATCTATTTATTTTGCTTCGACAGAAAAAGAT
Organism: Legionella sp.; assembly: GCF_965140895.1. Classification (GTDB taxonomy): domain Bacteria; phylum Pseudomonadota; class Gammaproteobacteria; order Legionellales; family Legionellaceae; genus Legionella. The sequence continues at coordinate 83,060 of NZ_CBCSKT010000036.1, forward strand.
CAAAAGTTGATCTGGAAACGCTTTGACATGTACAATATGCACTCAAAAATCTCACCTAGCGAAACATTCATGCCATATAATTCTTCTTTACTTGACTACTTGGATGCAAATCTTCCAAACTCAGGTACCATTATAATTTGGAATTATTTAAGCAAGATCGCCTATATCAACAGGTTTGTAAGCCCAGAGGATGAAACCATTTCTGAATTAAGAAACAAGGTCGATCAAGCAAAAAAAGACACAACAAATTTTGAATATTTAATTTACTATAAAATGAATGTTCATTACTTAACTTCTAGACTGAATCTTATCAAGGAGCAGTTTAGTTATTCTGAAACTGAAACGAATATGATAAAACGGTCAACAAATGTTAGTAATACAGACCATAAATTGACGGATTTACAGCAAGAAATGGGAGGCGAAATTGAAAAATTTCTCCCGGAAGTAAAAAAAGATGCTACGCACAAATCAATGGATGAACAGGGTAAATCGGCGCTCGCGTTAGCCTCGAATAGTTCCTACAACCTTTTCCAACCTCATCGACTACTCACCGCTTTACTCACAAGCGTCGTCCATGGGAACCAGGATAATGCCGAGAAGATATTGAAACGATACCCTGAACTCCTTATGCAAAGAGGAACAGTGACAGATTACTCAGGAAGAACCTTTACAAACATCACCGCCTTTCAATGCGCATTATGGGCATTGGATACTCGGTATATGTGCACCATGATGTTGGACTGCTTATCCAAGAATGAACAGGCGGAAGAACTAAGAATAGAGTTACTAAATCAATTCAATGAACATGAAGTAAAAGGGGTTTGTTATATGCTTGAAGGCAAGACCTATCAAGAGAAACACTATAATTTTTCACTGCTAATAACCACTTTGCAAACGTATATTGATAATTTTACGTACTGGATTGACAATGACCAAAAAGATCTAATGGCGACTCATTGGAGTACACAGATAGGTGGTGCACAGCGTTATGTTCCTGCTCATGTCGCTCAGCATTATTGTGATCCTGATGAAAGCTTTAATTCTATGTCTTCATTTACAAAACCAAGATTCAAACGGACTTTAACTTTCTATAATCCGATAACATTTCAAAAGTCCTCGTGGTTTTCCTCGTTTACTCTGGATGCTGGCTTAGGAGTCGATTTTGCTGTTCTTAGATTTAGATGGTTGAATGAGGCGATGGCTCTGGACAAAACACTTGTGTCCACTAGGAATTTTGGAGAAGATGCCGGTGTTGTTAATTTAAATGTGTTAACCTCTTTATTTAAAGTGAGAACTGACGATCTCGTCCTGCTCAGAGAGCGTTTGGAAAATCCCATTTATGTGCATGAAGAAAATCCTGAGATAAGTCCAGCAGGGCGACCATAATTTTCACAGCATGGTAACGCGCTCTCGCGGCGTAAACAGGGAGAGCGTGTTTTAATTTCTGTTTTCTGAACCTTAATAAACAACATTATATTGAAGATTATATCTGTTTCAATGCGGCGCATTACACGCAGTATATAAATATACTCATAATGTCTTAAGAAAGCGCCATGAGGAGCAGGCTTTGAACTTTGAATTTAAATATTTGGAATAAGTAAGGATTTGACGATTAGCAATAAGTTATCTGATAACCAAGCCTAATTCTTCTCGCAACAGCACTCGGAAGAATTAGGTAATACAAGCGAACCGCAAGAAAAGTTAATTAATAGAGAGGGATATCAAATAAAAAAATAATCCCGTAACGTTCTTCTTTCTTCTAATCGTTTGAATAGGGGCTATTATTACCAAACTCGCTTGTTACTCCTTCCTTAATGATGAAAGAAATGCATCTATTTGAATTGGTATTCCTTCAGGAGTTATAGAATTTTTAAAAAATGTACGTGCACTTGTTTCATCTCTAGTATCAAGTACTACAAAATCGATAATTTTATCTTCGGAGTCAATTAACGTATATAAATAAATATTTTTACCGTGATATTTGGTTGGATATCTTTTTATCCTCCAGTTTCCAGGAACTGGTTTCGCAAGCCATTTATTATCTCCAATGGGAAAGAAGGTGTTTTGCATTATATATCTGAGTAATAGGCTGGATAGTTTTATATGAACACCTCGCTCTGCTGCTATTTCTTCAAGATTATTTCTAGTCACCGGATATGCTTGACCCCACCCCAATAAAGGATAAAGAACATTTTTAATGTAAACACGCGGCATTACACAAGAAAGAGGGAAGCCCATATTAAATAATATCGCTCTAGGCCAAGTATATAATTTTATCAATGACATCGTAGTGTACTCCAAAAGGAACATGGGTTCTCGTCTTGCCTTATTGCTCAATAATGGGTGTTATTACAGGCATGGGGAAAATGCGACCAACACCACTTATTTCTGTAAATAATTTAACCATTTTAGGCTAAATATAAAATTTTATCTACTGAAAAACTTTACTGGCTTACGCCTGAAAATCAACTAATATCGTATACATAATGGGTTAGTCACTATAATCGGCACTGTCATGTATGAATCCAGAAGCTCAAAAAATAGGCGTGTTAGTGGGGTTTGGATTTTTAATAATTTAAACGTTTGGGAATTAAATAGAAAATGCACACTCAATTTACACTATGATGCTTTATATCAATGTTCTTATTTATAAAAAAGGTATTCAAGATGATCTGACTGCAGATCAAAAGAAAATGTTCTGGCAATTCAATGAGGGTATAACGCGCCAAGAACATTCCCGACACGTTATAGGAATAACTTAGTTTTTGCTGATAGTCGATTCGCCAGGACCATCTACGGTTACTGTGTAACCATTTCCTGTGATTTGTTTTGGATTAATTTCGCCAGTACTAACATCCATCTCTACCGTACCAACTACGATAGGATTTGCAGTATTAGTTGCCATCTTAATTACCGCAGGGCATTTGCCATTAGTAGTGTGACCATGGCACGCTAACTTCACCAAATTCCAATAAACTTTACGAGATGAATAAGGAGCAGTTGGGTAAATTGATGGGGCGCCTGCAACAAATGCATTAGATTCTTCATTTGTATTATTGTGAGTTATTAAATAAGCCGGAGCAGCAAAAGAAGTGATCGCGCTTAAACTCAACGCCACTGCTGAAAGACTTTTAGCAATTAAATTCATTATTTCTCCATTGTAATTATAAGCAATTGGCCCGCGGCCAATTTAATTGTAATTTCATACAACGCGGGCCGATTATACCGTAAAAAAGGTGAGTATTATATATAATTCACGGATTTTTGTCTAAAAAACGGGCAGCATCTTTGGCGAAATAGGTAATAATAAAATCAGCTCCAGAACGTTTAATTGCAATTAAGCTTTCAATCATTGCTTGCTCTTCGTTAATAAGTTGATGTTGGGCTGCAATTTTGATCATGGAATATTCGCCACTAACTTGGTAAGCGCAAAGAGGAACCTCGGGGAAGTTCTGCTTCAGTTTGGCAATCACATCAAGGTAGTATCCGGCGGGTTTAACCATAATCATATCCGCGCCTTCATCAAGGTCCAGTGCTGTTTCACGAATGGCTTCATTACCATTAGCGGGATCCATCTGATAGGCTTTTCTATCGCCAAATTTAGGTGCCCCTTGAGCTGCTTCTCTAAATGGACCATAGAGACAAGAACAGTATTTTGCACTGTAACTTAGAATCGGGATATTTTTATAGCCTTCAGAATCCAGCGCCTCACGAATAGTACTAACCATACCATCTGTCATACCACTAGGAGCAACCCAATCAGCACCTGCCTTAGCATGACTGATAGCTTGTTTCGCAAGCAGATCTAAGGTTTTGTCATTATCAATATGCTCTTCCGAAACCACCCCACAATGGCCATGATCGGTGTATTCACAAAAACATAAATCAGAAATAATTAAAATGTCTTTATTTACGGCACGTATTTTTCTTATGGCTTGTTGAATAATGCCTTCATCGTTAAATGATTCACTTCCACAAGCATCTTTGTGCTTGGGAATACCAAACAGCAGCACGGCTTGAATACCTAATGCACTTAGAGTTTCAATTTCATTGGGAAGACAATCAAGACTTAATTGATATTGCCCAGGCATTGCACTGATTTCTTTAGGAGCAGTTAATTCTTCACTGATAAATAAGGGCATAATCAATTGTTGGGAATGCAGCCGGGTTTCTCTAACTAAAGCACGCGTTGCTGGATTGCTTCTTAAACGTGTTAAGCGCAGAGGGATGTTGTAATCGGTCATAAGTATTGCCTCTTTAAGGGGTTGTACACGATCATTTGGTATTCTTGTGTTTTTTCTTGTGTGAAGTATATAAAAAATCAATAGCACTACTCGTATTACTGGTGCTGATTTGGATACTAAAAAACTTATTCAGCATGTATTTTAACGTCAACATGTTGGTATTAGTTTGTGACAAGCCGATGTTATAGCTCAAATACAGGCGTTTGGAAAGGGATTTTCCTACCACAAAAGCGGTTGAATCACTTACTGTATTCGTTAATTGATTGTAATTCGTATTGGTTTGTACGTTAAAATCTAAGCCTGAACTTTGCTTCAATTGTTCTAACAGTTGGCTACTGCTTGTACCGCCAACATTCATCGAGGAAATAGCAGTTAACAGCAATTGCGCCCCGGCTTTATTTGCTTGGCTGGCTGGACGACCAAGTACCAACATAGAGAGAATATCTGCCTGAGAAAAAATTGCAGGCTCTGAATAAAGTTGAATCTGCGGTTTCATTAATCTACCGGTTACCTCTACACCCAGTGTAATCGTGTCGCCAAAACCAGTATTTTGTAAGTTCGAACTATTAAAATCAAAAACTTGAGATGCATTAGTATAGGTTGATGTATTATTAATTTTTTTCGCTGCGCGCAGGCTAATCCCAGGGTTATCAATGGGGCCACCGGTAAAGACTAATTCGCCTTGCTTAATGGTTAAGTCTTGCCCGTATGCTTTATAAGTACCATCACGAACAGACAGTTCACCATAAGCATTGATTGCACCTTGAGGTTGTTGCTTTAGGTTTAAAGCGCCATCCAGATGGCCTTTTAATCCTTTGACATTTAATGCAACATTTTCTCCAAGCTTTACTAAAATATCTATACTAGTACCAGCAATGGAGGAGGGGGACTCGGGTTTTTGTTGCTTATAAACAACCTCATCGGGTAAGGACACACTATTGCTAAATGTTTGAAGATTGATTTGTGCATTGGGAATGAGTACGGAACCTGAAATCGCACGTATAGTAGGAGTTACATGGAATTTAAGCTGCGGTGAAATAGTGATGTCGAGTTCATTGATTTTCATCAGTGGGAAATCACTGCCTTCAAGGCTCAGATCCGCAACATAAGCAGTATCAATGGAGCCTTTACCTTTAAGGCGTAACGTATGTCCCGTAGAAACGATAGAACCATTAGCATCCCAAGTTTTTTTCTTACTGCGAACATCAAGATCAATCGAATCTAAATTCAACTTTAGTTTGGGAATAAATAGGCTGGTCTTCGTCAGGAGTAATTGACTATTTATTTGCGGTTTCCCAATGCTACCTTGCGCGCTAAGTGAGGCGACTAATTGTCCTTTTAGCTTTTCTACCTCGGGGCTGATATTTTGTAAAAAATCCAGGTTGTTAATTTCTAGACGAAGTTCACTATTAAGTTGTTGTTTCGCATTGAAACCTTCTTTAAGCGAGAACTTAGGTAATTGAAATGCTAATTTTAAATTTTTATTTGGATCAATCATAAAGCTGCCTGAACCAGATAGTCTTTGTGGTGAAAGGGCTACATTGAGTTTGCCACCTTTGAATTCCAATACTGGAATCGTTGTATTATCCGGGACTTGGTAAGTACCAGGAGAGAGTGTGAATACTAAATTTCCCTTATTCTTCGCAGTGATTTTCCCATTTAATGATAATTTGGCATGTAAGCCAGTATGTTTTGTAGACGTGCCTGATGTGGGTGACAGATTAGCACTAAAAGTCCACTGCCATGGTATAGCCCCCAACAGTCTGGCATTCATTTGCCAATGTTCTTCAGCAGAAGGATTTATTTGGGTATTTAATTCCACGCTTAAATCAGGGAGAGTTGCGGTTGCGCTCAGCTTACCATGCGGGCTACTGAATTTTTTTTCTGGGTTTAGTGTTCCTTTTAAGATATCCCATTGCACTGTTACCTGATGATTTTTTAACGAGGGACCGGGATGCCATTGTACATGGAGATTATTTATTTTTATGTTGGTGTCTTGATGCTTATATTCAAGCGATTCCAAGGTAAAGTCATTGAGCAAACTACCTCTAACCTGTTGAATTTTTAGGGTACCAGAAATATAGGCGCGCCCCAAATCAATTAATGTTTCTAAACCAGGTGTTGTTGAAATTAAAGAAACCACAACTCCTGCAAGTAAAATAAAAAACATCATCAAGCCATATAATGTTTTTACCAGGAAGCGAATCATAAATCTGGCCCCATACTAATAACTAACCGTGGACTGTGGCTGGTGCGTTGCCAATGATTATTAATTTCTTGAGCCACTCCTACTTTGATGGGGCCTATAGGAGATACCCACATTAATCCTCCTCCTACATCCTGTTGGAAGGCTGCTGGAGTTGGATTATATACATCTCCGACATCATAGAAGGCGATTAGGTACCAATTTTTTTTCGTCTCTTTTTGAATCTCAAAGCCTGCATAAGTTAATATCCTTCCAGGACCTATGGAATTAAAGCTGTATGCTTTTAAATTATCCATGCCTCCTAATAAGAGGGCGAGGGAGAGAGGCTGCTGTGTAATATTATCAATGGCAGTAAAACCTTGTATTGCATGCCCATACAAACGCAAACGCCAGGGTTCGATTCTTAACGCGGCTTTAGCATCTACTGAAAATTGGGCAAAATTAATGGTTGATAAGGTTGCAGTACTCGCAGCTAAGCCATTAATAGTAATGTTATAACCTGAGGGCGAAAATAAGATACTCTGCGTTTTAATAAAGGATAGAGTAGCTTTAGGATAGAGCAAAAATTGCTTTGTATTTTCTTGTGCGTTGTAATGAAATCCTTCATAAAGGCCGTTTACTGAAAGTATTCGCTTATAGCGTGCCAGGTGATGCTGTTGTGCTAAAGACAGTAACCAGGCATTACTATAACCCGCACTGTAATTTAAATTAGAGTAATTTCCAGTAATACTGTATTGATCGGTAATTGGGTTGAATCCAGGAATAACGTATTGACCTTGCAACGCACTTTGTACAAAAGAACCTTGTGCCAGTGCATTAAATTTATGTCCACTGCGGTTAACGGGAATGACATGCAGGGCCGCTCGTCCACGAATCCCTGTGTCAGTTCCATAACCAGCCCCTAAGGTGTAGGAATATTTTGGCACGGGTTCAACATGAACCAATACCGGAACCATAGTATTGTCGGTAATTTGTGGTTTTACGACCACGGAACTAAAGTACCCACTATTAGTTAAATCATTATTAAGCTGCAGAATCTTATCGCCTGAATAGGCTTGTCCTGGACGAAAGGGAATAAATCGATGCAGTAATTTAGGATTAATGTAGGTGGGATCGAATTGGGCTTGGCCAAAATAATATAAGGGGCCTGTATCAAAGATAAGGGTGATTTCGGCGGTATAGCCTTCTTGATCAATTAAAATTTCATTCGTTTTAAAATTAGCATGCATATAGCCTTGGCTTTCTGCTGCGTTAATAAGATTTTGTTTGGCTTGATTGTATTCTTCCGTAAGTAAGGGGGTCGCTAATCTTAATGGTATGTTTTTTAAGGTGTTTTGCACCGAATCGTTATGTGCTCCCTCACCAATCACTTCAATTGTTACTCGAGAAATCAAAATTTGTGGCCCCGCATGTACGAATACCACAAATTTTTTCGCATTGAGCTGGTCTATAGATACTTGAGCTTTAAAATAGCCAAAAGGTTGTACTGCCTTGATGATTTGTTCACGCAACTCATCTTGAGAAAAAGCAGTTAATGGTTTTAACTGCTGAAGTTCTCGCAAGTGTTTCTCGACATTTGTTTGTACTTTGCCATTGATACCCGTGATTTTAATCGGCAGGGCATCATTGCTTTTAGCAAAAGGGGAGGTATATACAATGAGAAGTATCAGGCAGAGTGCAACCAGGCTACCTCGCATCCACCATCTCCATTTTTTTTAACCGGTAAATCAAATCAAGAGCTTCTCTAGCAGATAATTGATCTGGGTCAATCCGCTCTAATTCACGCAGTATTGGTGATTGCGCTGCGACTACAGGTTGAAATTGCTCCCCGGTTGGTGTGCTATTTTGCATATGGCTTAAATGAGAGTGAGCTATTTTAAGTACCGCCGCAGGGATACCCGCTAACTCAGCAACTTCCAGACCATAACTACGATTGGCCGAGCCTGATTCTACACGATACAAAAAGATAATGCGTCCAGTATCTAATGAGGCTTGTAAATGCACATTGCGGATGCAAGGAAATTGTTCGGGTAAATTAGTTAACTCGAAATAATGAGTCGAAAACAACGTGTAGGCTTTAATTGACGTGGCAAGATACACGCAGCTGGCATAGGCTAAGGCCATACCATCATAGGTACTGGTTCCGCGTCCAATTTCATCGATTAAAACCAAGCTTTCTTCCGTTGCCTGTCTTAAAATTTGCGCAGTTTCGGTCATTTCAACCATAAAGGTGGAGCGACCAGAGGCTAAGTCATCACTCGCGCCAATCCGGGTGAAAATGCGGTCAATTGGCCCTAGCGTCACTGTTTCTGCGGGTACAAAACTACCGATATGCGCTAAAAGCACAATTAATGCGGTTTGTCGCATGTAGGTAGATTTTCCACCCATATTAGGTCCAGTGATCAATAAAATATTTTGTGAAGGGTTGAGCAGTAAGTCATTTGCAATAAAGCGCTCTTGCAGTAAATTTTCAATTACTGGATGACGGCCTTCCTTAATAGAGATTTGCGATTGATCAACCAGTTTGGGACAACACCAATTTAAGCTCTGCGCACGTTCAGCCAGAGTAACCAGTACATCCAATTGCGCTAAGGCTCGAGCAAGCTGGGTGAGTTCGCTAATACTGCGTTGGATTTCTTCCAATAGATTGTCATACAACCACTTCTCACGCGCCAAGGCTTTTACTTGAGCAGAAAGAACTTTTTCTTCAAATACTTTGAGTTCAGGAGTGATGTACCGTTCAACATTTTTTAATGTCTGTTTTCGATGATAATGAACCGGGGCTTTTTCTGATTGGGCTTTTGACAATTCAATATAATAACCTTGTACGTTATTAAAGCCAAATTTCAAGCTCGACAAGCCTGTACTTTGTCGCTCGTCTTGCTCCAGCTTATCTAAGGTTTCATTGGCGCGAGTACTCAGCATTCTTAATTCATCAAGTTCCTCATCAAAGCCTGAGGCAATGACACCACCATCTCGAATTAACATTGGAGGATTATCGATAATTGCGGCGGCAAGCAGCTGTTGTAATTCAGGTAAGGGCTTGGTGTGCTCTTTGAGTTCTAATGCACGCATGCTTTGCAGGGGTATAAGGGCGGCATTAAGCTCAGGGAGCAGGGTTAAGGTATTGCCCAAGGCTTGCAAATCACGTGGACGTGCTGATTTAAGTGCAATACGTGACACAATACGTTCTACATCACAAACCTGGCGCAGGATTTGGTGTAATCCTGCATCAGACTGTCGCTGAATCATTTCGCTAATTGTTTGTTGCCGGGCCTGGATCAAATGATGTTGTTTGAGCGGTCTACTTAGCCAACGTTTTAAAAGACGACCACCCATAGTGCATGCCGTTCTATCCAGTACAGAAATCAGGCTGTTTTCCTGACTGCCTTGCACGTTTTCAAATAATTCTAAGTGCTTTTGCGTGGAGGCATCCAGCTGTAAATAATCCTGAGAGTTTTCCAGGGTGATGGCATTTAGATGAGGCAGAGCCTGTTTCTGAGTTGTTTGCAAATAAGTTAATAGCGCACCAGCAGCAATTAATGCCGTAGGGTAGTCGTGTTCACCGAAGGCCGCCAGATCAGTTACTTTAAATTGTTCGCGTAAACGATGTTGCGCGCTGTCTATATTAAATTCCCAGCCTGGTCTTTGTTTCACTGGGAAGTTTTGGCAGTATTCTTCTAAAGGAGAAGCTTCTTGCAATAGTAACTCTGCTGGTTGTAAGCGGGTTAACTCCGCACTGAGCTGGCTGCTTTCGATGAGTTCAAGTAAATGAAAGCGACCACTGCTTAAATCAACCCAAGCCAGACCGATTTTTTGTTTTTGCTGATGCAATGCGAGTAGTAAATTATCTTTTTTAGCATCAAGTAGTGCCTCATCAGTGACCGTACCCGGGGTAATAATACGGGTTACTTGTCGCTCCACTGGTCCTTTACTCGTGGCGGGATCACCTATTTGTTCGCATATGGCAACGGATTCCCCTTTTTTGATTAGCCTTGCCAAGTAGTTTTCTACTGCATGATAAGGTACACCAGCCATGGGGATTGGTTTATCAGCAGATTGACCACGGTGTGTCAGTGTAAGATCAAGCAATTGAGCCGCACGCTTTGCATCATCGAAAAATAATTCATAAAAATCACCCATACGATAAAGTAAGAGCATATCGGGATATTCGGATTTGATGCGTAAATATTGTTGCATCATGGGTGTGTGTGCAGCAGTCATAGTAATTGGCTAACAATAAAATTGCCCCGATTCTAACAAAAGCACCTCGGGAAGTCAGTATCTCAGGATATTCCTTAGGATGATTAAACGGATTTTTCCTTTGAATTATCAGTAGGTCATGGTTGAATTTAAATTTCTTTGCTAAACTCAAGATGGAAATATATAAAACTAATAGGGAGAATTAATTATGAATCGTTTGGCTCTTATTGCTGTAACTGGATTTTTGGCATTAGCTTTAACTGCTTGCGGTGAGCACGGTAACAAACAACCACCAGTAGCTACTGACAATACTCAGCAGCAACAAGGCGCGGCTCCTGCTCCACAGCAACAATCAACTGAAGGCCAAGGTCACTAATATTTTTGTTTCACAATGCCGGTCGGGTTTTGACTCCGTTATTGTTAAGTTAAGAGTTGTCATCTCTGCCTACGCGGGGATGACAATTACATATTTAATTTAAATAGTAAGAAGTCATTGGCCTGACCAATTTTCTGGTGCCTCATGAATTCCTTAATCCTCGAAATAGCAATTCTGTTAAAAAAAATGAGTTGGCAATTAGTAACGGCTGAATCATGTACTGGCGGATTAGTGTCTGGATATCTTACCGAAATTCCCGGAAGCTCAATTTGGTTTGAACGTGGTTTTGTCACTTACAGTAATCAAGCTAAAGAAGAAATGCTGGCGGTTCCTAAACAATTGCTTCTTGAGTATGGGGCCGTTAGTGAGCTCGTTGCGGCTGCTATGGCAACTGGAGCAGTACACAACAGCGCAGGACAGATTGCGGTATCCGTTACAGGCATTGCCGGTCCTGACGGAGGAAGTGTGGATAAACCAGTAGGTACTGTATGCTTCGGTTGGTTTGCCCAGGGTATGCGGAGTGCCAAAACCGTGAGAAGGCAATTTTCGGGTACTCGTCATGAGATCCGTTTGGCAGCCTGCCAAGAGGCTTTAACCGGTGTTCATTCACTCCTGAAAAATATTCCTATCAATCCTGCTTAATTCAGTTTGCTGCTTGTTCTTATCTGTGTGATAATTTTGTCCTTGCATTAACATCTACCTGGAAAAAATTATGGAAGAGAACAAACAAAAAGCTTTAGCAGCAGCTCTCTCGCAAATTGAACGCCAATTTGGTAAGGGCTCAGTGATGCGTATGGGAGACAGCAATGTATCTCGCGATATCGAAGCAGTCTCAACCGGTTCATTAGGTTTGGATATTGCTTTGGGAATCGGTGGTTTACCCAAAGGCCGTATCGTTGAAATTTATGGTCCTGAATCTTCCGGTAAAACCACTCTTACTCTGCAAGTTATTGCTGAGTGCCAAAAAATGGGTGGCACCGCAGCATTCGTTGACGCAGAACATGCTTTAGATCCAAACTATGCACAAAAACTTGGGGTTAATGTCGATGAGTTATTAGTTTCTCAGCCAGATACTGGTGAGCAAGCTTTAGAAATTACCGACATGCTCGTGCGTTCTGCTGCCGTTGATGTGATTATCGTTGACTCGGTTGCTGCACTAACACCTAAAGCAGAAATCGAAGGGGAAATGGGTGATTCTCACGTAGGCTTGCAAGCGCGCCTTATGTCTCAAGCATTACGCAAGCTGACCGCGAACATCAAACGTTCGAATACCCTGGTAATTTTCATTAACCAAATTCGGATGAAAATTGGTGTAATGTTTGGTAGCCCTGAAACGACTACAGGCGGTAATGCATTGAAGTTCTATGCTTCTGTGCGTTTAGACATTCGTCGTATTGGTTCGATTAAAAAAGGTGAAGAGATCTTAGGTAGTGAGACTCGCGTTAAAGTAGTGAAGAATAAAGTAGCGCCGCCATTTAAGATGACCGAATTTGATATCCTTTATAATGAAGGTATTTCTCGCGAAAGCGAAATTATTAATTTGGCCGTTCAATTGAACCTTATTGAAAAAGCTGGTGCATGGTACAGCTACAAACAAGAGAAAATTGGTCAAGGTAAAGAGAATGTTCGCATGTATCTGAAAGACAATCCTCAAGTTGCTGCTGAACTAGAGAAGCAAATTCGCTCTGAATTATTAGAGAAGAAGCAACCTATGCTGGCTTCTGCTAAAGAAGATGAGTTTGAGGCTATTGATGACTAAAGCATTTGACTGTGCTGTGCGCCTATTATCCAGGCGTGAGCACGGTGCAATAGAGCTTTATGAGAAAGTAAGGCAGAAGGGATTTAGCTCGAACGAAGCACAAGAAGCAGTGGATACTTGCCAACAAATGGATTTACAAAATGATCATCGTTTTGTTGAAGTATACAGTCGCTCACGTATTCGCCAGGGCTATGGTCCTTTAAAAATTCGCCAGGAATTAAATAATAAAGGGATCGATAAAGACATAATTCAAGATGTTTTGCAGCAAGAAGACGACAATTGGTTGGCTTATGCTTTAGATGTTTGGCAGAAAAAAAGTAAAGGTCAGCAAGAGATGTCATTTAGCGAGATGCAGAAACAGCAACGTTTTTTACTTTATCGTGGATTTAGTATGGATATTATTGCTCAGGTAACAAAGGAGTTGGAACTGTAGCAAGAATTAACTCAATTTGGGGCTTGATGCATATGGATTACCTACGTTTATTCTTTTAATCATCCCCCTCTATTTGGTATCGATTTGAATATGAAAAGTTCTGAAATTAGACAAGCATTCACTGATTTTTTTGCACAACGAGGCCATCAGCCGGTAGAGTCTAGCTCATTGATTCCCGCTAATGATCCTACTTTATTGTTTACTAATGCCGGTATGGTGCAATTTAAGGATTTATTTTTAGGGCTTGAATCTCGTTCTTACCAACGAGCGGTCACTGCACAACGTTGTGTTCGTGCCGGAGGCAAACATAATGATTTAGAAAATGTTGGTTATACCGCACGTCACCATACCTTTTTTGAAATGCTGGGTAATTTCAGCTTTGGCGATTATTTTAAGCGTGAAGCCATTAAGTTCGCGTGGGAATTTTTGACCGAAGTTTTATGTTTGCCTGAAGAGCGCCTATGGGTCACTGTATACAAAGACGACCAAGAAGCTGAGGATATTTGGCTTAAAGAAATGAATGTTTCTGCACAGCGTTTTTCCCGTTGTGGAGAAAAAGATAATTTCTGGTCAATGGGAGATACTGGTCCTTGTGGTCCATGTACGGAAATTTTCTACGATCATGGTGCAGAGATTGCTGGAGGCCCTCCAGGAAGCCCTGATGAAGATGGTGATCGCTACATCGAGATTTGGAACTTGGTATTCATGCAATTTAACCGTGATAAAGACGGTAATTTGCACCCACTACCTAAGCCATCTGTAGATACGGGTATGGGACTAGAGCGTCTTGCTGCGGTGGTACAAGGCGTACACAGTAACTATGAAATTGATTCATTCCAATACCTAATTAAGTCCATTGCTAAGCTGGGTACTATTCCTGATCTCAACCATACTTCCTTAAAAGTTATTGCCGATCACATTCGCTCCTGTGCGTTTTTAATTGCTGATGGCATTATTCCAGGTAATGAAGGCCGTGGTTATGTATTAAGAAGAATTATTCGCCGTGCGGTACGTCACGGGAATAAACTGGGCTTACCTACCCCATTCTTCTCTAAACTCGTTCAGCCTTTAATTGATGTTATGGGCGATGCTTATCCTGAGCTAGTCAGTGCCAAAGCGCATGTAGAAAAAATCTTAGCTCAAGAGGAAAATCAGTTTGCGCGTACTTTGGATCAAGGATTGCGTTTACTACAAGAGCAAATGCATTCTTTAGGGGGGCAGGAAATTACCGGCCAAATCGCATTCAAACTTTATGACACCTACGGTTTTCCAGTTGATTTAACAGCAGACATTGCAAGAGAGCAGGGTTTGTATGTTGATATGGATGGTTTTAACCAGTTAATGCAACAACAACGAGAACAGTCTCAAGCTGCCAGTCAGTTCACAACGGATTATCATGCTGCATCTCAACTTGATCACCAATCAGATTTCCATGGCTATGAAAAAGACAGAATGGAAGGACAAGTTGTTGCTTTATTGCAAGATGGGACTGAAGTCCAGTCCTTAAGTGCGGGCATGAAAGGAGCGGTTGTACTAGACCATACCCCTTTTTATGCTGAAAGTGGTGGTCAAGTGGGGGACCGTGGTGTTCTGCTAGCCAACCAATTGCACTTCCGCGTGGATGATACGCAAAAAAATGGTCCGGCCATTGTGCATTATGGTGAAGTAGTTGAAGGTTCTATTTTTGTGGACCAATTGGTTGATGCACAAATTGATGTGCAACGTCGTGAGGCAATTCGTTTAAATCATACTGCAACGCACTTAGTACATGCAGCATTAAAAACTATAGTGGGTCCACAAGTGCAACAAAAGGGTTCTCTGGTTGATGTTGAGCGTGCACGTTTTGACTTTTCTCATTTCGAGGCAGTAACAGCAGACCAAATACAACAGATTGAAATTTTGGTTAATGAGCAGATTCGTGCAAATAACGAAGTGGCCACTCGGGTCATGGACATTGAAACAGCTAAAAAGAGTGGTGCGGTTGCTCTATTTGGCGAGAAATATGCAGATGATGTACGTGTATTGGCTATGGGGGAGTTTTCCAAAGAGCTTTGTGGTGGAACGCATGCACGACGTACCGGTGATATTGGCTTATTTAAGATTGTTGCAGAATATGGGATTGCTAGTGGAGTACGCCGTATTGAGCTAGTTACTGGAAGTCATGCTTTAGCTTGGGTTAATCAGCAACAAGACTTACTGGCTGAACTGGCTTCTTTATTGAAAACTAATGTGGCTACTTTAGCAGAGAAAGTCTCTCAATTAATTCTTGATGGCAAAGCGCTTGAAAAGGAAGTGGCTAAGCTGCAAAGCGAGAAAGCGCAGAAATCAGGTGCTGATCTTGCCAGTGAAGTTGAAGACATCAATGGAGTGCATTTATTGGTGAAACAACTGGAAGGGGCTGATAGTCAGGTTCTGCGTGCTACTTTAGATCAATTAAAATCAAGATTGGATTCAGCGGTTATTGTACTCTTTGTTATTGATCAAGATAAAATGAATGTGATTGCTGGTGTAAGTAAGAATATTCTAGGAAAAGTTCCTGCTGCCGCAGCCTTAGTGCGCCATCTTTGTGGCAAAGGCGGTGGTCGTGATGACATGGCTCAAGGTGGGGGTGTTGTTCCTGCTGATTTAGATGCGAAAATTAATGCAATAAAGGACATGGTTCGTAATTCGCAATAGAATAGGAGCGTAGATACTGTCTTAAAGGCAGTATCTACGTGGTTTTAAATCAAAACTCGCTATAAGGAGATAACATGAGTTTTATGAAGGAGTTTAAAGAGTTTGCCGTCAAAGGCATTTCCCTCATAAGAAAAGAGGAAAAAAAAGAGACTCCTCCAACTCGAGAAGAAGAGTTATTAACCGAAATTCGTGATCTTTTAAAAAGCAAAACGAATATCTAATAAAGTTATCTTTCAGGGTGTCTGTTTGCTTGCAACTAAAGCCGCAGTAATAATTTGGCCCTCTATAAGCTCCCCGACACGTTTAAAAGCAATTTACTCACCATTCGGCCTGTGTTGTTTTTGAACAAAAAATCTCCACTATGCTATAATTTCAATATTAGCAATTAAAAAGGACATTTATGAGCGAGCTACTAAACCTGATTGTGTTAATTATTGTCTTTGGGGTGGCCTTGTGGCTTATCAATGCGTTTATCCCAATGCCTGGCGCAATTAAAAGCCTTTTAAACATTTTAGTATTAATTATTTTAATAATTTATATTTTGCAATTTTTTGGCTTAATTAAAACTATCTTACCGATGATTCATATTTTAAAATGACGAAGCTCCCAAATCCTCCTAGCCCGTAAAAGAATACGGGCTACTCAACTGATTACAACGAGGGCTTAGCGGATGTCTCAATCAAATGGAACTCCTGCAGGAGTTCAACTAATGCATCAGAAAAGCTAAAAATAGGGAATTTGTGTTGTTCAGTAAACTCCATATACAGGGCATTAAGATTAAAGTCTCGTATCAGGAAATCCTCTTTTAATAACTCTTGAGCTGGTCGAAATAGGCTTTGGGTCTTCAGCAACCGATGTACCCCCTACCTGGTCGGGAGCTTTTTCTTGAACATTCACCGTACTAGTTTCGTGAAAAATAGCCTGTTTTTCGAGCAAAGTTGGCACAACCGTAGACGTTGGGGGCGCGCTTAATGTGCTCGGTATTTCCTGTTATTCTTCCTTTTTACTGGAAAATAGTGGCAATGGAATAAAAGTCCAACGTACCGCTGCATGTCGGAGAATTATAGCGTGTTAAGTAAAACTTAAGTTTAGTTTGAAGAACAGATTCTTAAAATTACTCGTAGCTGTAAGTAGAGTAGTTTTGGCTTACAGGTTCATATAAATGGTTCGACTTGAAGTTGCTTAGAAACTTCACCCCTTCTTCAATATCTGCAATTTGCTGATCTACGATGAAACGTGCATCAACATACAAACTATAAGCTGCAAGTACAGTGATTGTGGCAGCTAAAATAGCCATTCCCATAGAGAAGAGCACTGCGCTAGCGGGTCCGGTAAGCGCGGCAGCGGTAAGTAAAAGAGTACTAGTGCCTCCGAATCCCAAAAGAAATGAATTCGATATTACGTTCAAGCAACTCAAAGTAACCTCCCAACATGCATAATCTAACAGTTCATTGTGCAAATGAAATAAACTATTTTGTACTTGATTAAGTAGCGTAGGGTTAAGTTTGCCCCCTCTAATTACTAGATCAAATGCTTCTGTAGTATATTTGTTTAAATCGTTCATCGATGATTTATTGTGTACAATCGATTTCAGTTCATGGAGGCTTGCTGCGACTTTTTCCGCATGTATTTTTAATTTCCATAACTCATTGTAGTCTTTATTAGCTAAGGCTAATGTTTCTGGCTGGCGAAGTTTTTTGTTAATTTTTGTTTCATACGATGTGCTAAAAAAAGCTGGGATATATAGTTTCATTGATGCAACTCACCAGGCTGATCATTAAGTGAGCAAATTATACATGTTTTATATTTTGTTACAAGAACGGCATGATATTTTTGTGTAAAATTAAACCGAGTTCATCCTTTTATAAACAAAAAATGGAATTCTGCTTATAATTGCCATAATGCCTCGCCAAAAAAAAGGATAATAAATAAGCCGCTTCTTTTTGTGCAAAGCTTTCCAGCAGGCTTGGGCACAAGCCTGTGGTGGGCCGGCATAAAAGATCCCTGGTCGTCCATAGGTTTGACGGGTATCTATAAAGCCTAGGCGTGCAATAGTAATTTGTTGATTGCTGCTTGCCGCTTGTTGCAAGCCTTGCAGGTACACTTCAATGCAGGCTTTAGTCGCACCATAAAGACTGTTTTTAGCTCGCCCACGGCAGGCCGCGACGGAACTTAAATACACTAGGTGGTGTTGTGTTTGTGTTTTATTTAAGTAGGCATTGATAAGTAGGGTTGTTGCGTGAATATTTACTTGGATTAAATGCTGTATCGATTGCGGATTTAAGTGATCATTCTCCGTAAAGTCACTATGAGCAATAAATAAATCCAGCTCCTGTTCACACTTATTTAAAACGGTAGGTAGGGTTTCAGGAGCGGTCATATCTACAACAAAAAATTCGCATGGAACGTGATAACGTAGCTGAATATCTTGGGCTATTAAATGTAATTGCTCAGCTTGACGACCAATTAAGCGTAAGTGATGTCCTGCCTGTGCTGCGATATGAGCGAATTTTTCGGCAATAATTGATGTAGCTCCTAAAATTACCCAAGTTCTTTGTGTCATTTTATTATTCCTAAACGTCGAGCCAGATCCGACTGTGCAGTACAGCCATAGTGTTTTAATACAGAAAAAAATGCATTTTGCTGCCCATACATTTTTTGATATTGCTCCGCATTAAGCAGTTGATCTTTGGCTAAATATACACGTCCGCTACACTCTGTAATTAACTGATTCATGGCGTTTACAGCGTTTACCGCATAATCATTATGGATAAAATCAACGGCAAGAGTGAAACCGGGTTGGCAAAACGAAAGCAAGCCATGGCCTGATTGGGTGAATAGCTTAAGTACAGCAAGTGTTGGCGTGGCTTTGTGAGTTTTGATTAATTGTACTAACTGTTCTAAGATTTTGGTTGCTTGTTCTTGAGAAAATGCTGCTTGAAATTGCATCAGTCCTTTAGGGCCGTAGAGTCGATTCCAATGATTTAATTTATCGAGTGGATTATTAAATTGCAGGAGTTCAAGTGTCTCTTCTGACTTTTTCTGTTTAAAAAACAGAGAATTAAATAATTTCATGTTCCATTTTTTTATGCAGCTAAAGGGGAGTTTGGGCACTGTAAGTGCTTTGTGTTTTTGGAGGGGGGGCGTGGAAATCGAATGATCCGCCAAAGAGAGTACTGAACGAGGTGTTGTATGCAGCAAATCCAGCCAGGCAACTTGATAGTCATGTTCACGGCCATAACTCGACATGGCTTCAGTTAAGTTATTTAGAGCGTTAAATTGCTCGCGTTTAATTTGCAGTACCCGCGATCTTTTTTGTAGCCGGATAGCTGCACGTATAATGATTCCGGTGAGCCCAAGACCTGCAATTGTGGCATAGAACAGTTCCTGATTTTCCTCCGGACTACAACGTAGTTGTTTTGCTCCTAAAAGTAAATCAAACCAAAGAATATGATTACCAAAACTACCGGCAAGCGGATTATTTTTTCCATGAACATCATGGGCAATTCCTCCCGCAACGGTTGCATGAATTGTTCCTGGGATTACTGGTGGAATAAAATCTGGATGTACTAAGAACAAATCCTTAATCGGCAGTCCACCTTGGCAGATGACAACACCTGTATTCTCATCAAAACTGATTAAGTGATTGAAACGTTGTGTATCAATAATAAAGCCATCCGTATTGAAGCAGCTGTCGTTATAGCTTAATCCAGCGCCTCGAGGGAGCATCGATTGTTGTGGGTGCTGGGTGCTGTATGCAATCAACTCATGTTCATTCTCAGGGCGCACACATAAAGATTGACTGAACATTGCATGGCTAAAATTGGACAGTAGGATTTTCTTACTGTGCATGTATCATTGCCTGATTAGTGAAGATATAAAAACTATAACGATTTAGATAATGATTGAAAAGAAATTGTTGGCGATATTTGGGGTTGTAAATACAAATAGTTCGTTTTAATTACAGTTATTTCCTAATAGAAGTGTTATTTTTCTTAACTCATTGACGAGGGCCTCTTTTTTATGTCAAATTGCGTAGTCTAAATGGATCAGCTGTTTGATTTTTAATTAATTTTTAGAAATATGCAATTTGCATAGAAACATCAAAAAACAGTATTGAATTTTAGTATTTTTAGTATGGATTGCTTATGGCTGAGAAAAACGTTTTATCGCAAGAAGAAGTAGATGCTCTTCTAAAGTCAGTTGATGAGTCGGCTGAACAAGAAGAAGCACAACATGCTGAGTTTCAAGGAACAGCCAAAAAAAAATCTTCCCGCAAAAAAAGTAGTGTTGCTAAACAAGAAGCAGTAGGTGATGTTGCCGAAGGGGCTGCTGAGTTTATTATTACTTTTGAAGAGAGTGAGGTAAAAACACTCAATTTTTCCACTCAAGAACGGATTATCAAAGGTAAATTACCTGTACTCGAGAGAATTTATGATCGCGCAGTACGTTCATTTGCTGCGGATATTTATCAGTTAACTGCCAAAGACTTCGAGATTACTCAAGATCAGTTACAAATTGTTAAAAACCGTGAGTTCATGGAAAGCCTTCCCAACCCCAGTTTGATGCATGTCTATAAATTCAAGCCATTGCGTGGCAAAGGAATTATCATGTTTGATAGTATCTTTGTTTATGATTTGGTTGATTATTATTTTGGTGGTAGTTCACAATTCTTCGCCCAAAAAGATCGCACTGACTTTACCGCAACTGAATTGCGGGTGATGGATGCTGTGTCTAAAAAGTTGGTTGCTGATTTGATGTTAGCATGGAAGCCCATTATTCAGTTAGATATTACTAAATTTAATGATGAAACAAACCCCCAACTCGTGAACATCGCAGAACCCGAAGAGATGTTGTTGGTGGTGCGCTTTACCCTGGATTTTGGTAAGGAAACAGGGGATTTTTATTTTGTCCTTCCTTATTCCATGGTTGAACCTATTAAAGAACAACTAGAATTGGGTGCTGCTCGTCCCGAGGATGAAATTGATCCGAACTGGGTCAAATCCCTAAAAGAAGAATTGATGGATGTTGAATTGGTCATCAGCTCAGCAATGGCTCAGGCAAAAACTACTTTAGGTGGAGTAATGGCTTGGCAGGCAGGGGATTTTATACCGGTAGAAATGAAAGAAATTGTCACACTGGATATTGAGGGTACGCCGGGTTTTACAGCAACTCAGGGTACTGCAAATGATAAACGCGCCATAAAGATAATCAGGCATATTAGTTATTAGGGGATTGAGATGACAGATTCAGCAATGGAGCAGCCAAAACAAGTAAGTGCATTAACTCATGAAAATGACGAAGAAAAAATGGCGTTGATTTCAGACATTCCTGTTGCGATAACGGTAGAAATTGGTCGTACTAAAATGACTATTCGTAACTTACTGCAATTAAATCAGGGGGGGATTGTACCTCTGGACCGTTTAGCGGGTGATCCTCTTGATGTGTTAGTTAATGGTACTTTGGTTGCCCACGGGGAAGTTGTTGTGATTAACGATAAATTCGGTGTTCGATTAACAGACATTGTGAGTAAGGCTGAGCGGATTAGACGATTAAGATGATTCAACACGCAATTACTCAAGGCGAGCTTGTGCGTCTTGTGCTGGGCTTGCTTTCTGTTCTGTTAGTTATCATGGTTTTATCTTGGGTGGTAAAGCGATTGCAAGGAGCACACTTAGGCTCGTCTAAAGGATTTCAATCTGTTGCCAGTATGATTCTTGGGCCTAAGGAAAAGATTATGCTGTTGAAAGTTGGTACGCGATATCTATTACTGGGTTCTGGTTCCGGTCACATCACACTTCTGTATGATTTTGGCGAAGAGTTACCTTCAGGTTTTGATGCACCAAATAAACCTTCATTTGCGGAGCTGCTTAAATCGGCGGTAGTGAAATCATAAGATGAAAATAAAAAATTATGTAATTTTTGGTGCTTTATTAAGTGTTTTACCTTTTGTAACACAAGCTGCAAATTCTTTATCTTTACCCGCAATGACGGTGCTACCTGGCTCTCATGGCGGCGAATCATATAGCGTCAATTTGCAAATCCTTCTCTTTATGGCTTTGCTAACGGTCTTGCCAGGTTTACTGATGGCAATGACCGCATTTACTCGAATCATTATTGTTTTATCCATTTTACGTCAGGCAATTGGTTTGGCCCAGGCACCAACAAATCAGGTATTAATTGGTATTGCCTTGTTCATGACTTATTTTGTGATGGCACCTACATTTAATAAAATTAATGATACGGCGATTCAACCTTATTTAGCCGAAACCATGGAGTTTCCTCAGGCTATGGCAAATGCGCAAGCGCCATTACGGCAGTTTATGCTCAATCAAACCCGTAAAAATGATTTGGCTTTATTTGAAAAGTTTGCCAATAAAGAGCCTGCTTCCTTAGATGATTTACCAATGAGTGTGATTATTCCTGCTTTTATTACCAGTGAATTGAAAACAGCATTTCAAATTGGGTTTATTTTATTTTTACCGTTTTTAATTATTGATTTGGTTGTATCAAGCGTATTGATTGCGATGGGGATGATGATGTTGTCACCTTTAATTATTTCATTACCGTTTAAGATTATGTTGTTTGTTATGGTTGATGGTTGGACATTAATCCTTGGTTCATTGGCATCGAGTTTTGCGGTGTAATTTTTGCACAGAGCCGTAGCCCGGATGAACGAATAGGGCGATTAAAGTGAAAACCTGCTTGCAAGCAGGTTACGCGTAAGTTTTTTATGTATTTTTACAGGGAGAACCAATGACACCGCAGTCGGTTGTTGCCATATTCAGCGAAGGTGTTTACCTGATGCTGTTACTGATTACCGTGTTAGTTGTGCCAGGTATGGTCGTTGGATTAGTTGTTTCCATGTTTCAGGCGGCAACACAAATTAATGAATCAAGTATCAGCTTTATTCCCAAATTATTTGCCACTTTTTTAGTGATGATATTTGCAGGGCCATGGCTATTAAAAACGGTGATCAATTATACAAGCTCTTTGATTAGTAATATTCCTTATTTGATAGGTTAATGCGGCAATGAATATTGATTATCCAACACTAATACGTTACATC
The DNA here is from genome assembly GCF_965140895.1 of Legionella sp. Lineage (GTDB taxonomy): Bacteria > Pseudomonadota > Gammaproteobacteria > Legionellales > Legionellaceae > Legionella. The sequence continues at coordinate 106,026 of NZ_CBCSKT010000036.1, forward strand.
AGCCAGGTTGTCTGGCCGTTTGCACGTGTTGGCGGATTATTAATTGCTGTCCCAGTCTTTTCATCGGTGCTAATACCGACTCGAGTGAAGATTATTTTTCTTTTTGTTCTAAGCTGGATTTGTTCAACTTTAGTGCCTCCAGAGCTTAGTTTTCTTAATTTTAATGCCGCTTATCCCTTATACATTACCCAGGAAGTATTATTAGGCTTGTTGATGGGCTTTGTGTTGCAGCTGTCCTTCCAAGTATTTATTTTAGGCGGGCAAATTATTTCTATGCAAACAGGGATGGGGTTTGCAGTAATGGTGGATCCAGCCAGTAAGGCCAGTGTTCCTTTGGTTGGCCAGCTTTATTTAATGATGATGACCTTAATTTTTTTAGCCTTGAATGGACACTTACTTGTGGTCGAAACGCTAATGGATAGTTTTAGAACAATGCCTATAGGTAAGGCTTCAGTGAGTTCCAATATGTTATGGAATGTTATTACTTTTTCAGGATGGATGTTTAAAAAAGCATTGCTAATTTCTATTCCTGCTTTATTGTCTTTACTCATAGTTAGTTTATCATTTGGAGTTATGGCGCGTGCTGCGCCCCAGTTGAATATTTTCTCTTTAGGTTTTCCTATTACTTTGGTGATGGGAATTGTAGTGATTAAAATTGGCTTGCCTAGTGTGGCAGCTCAGATGACAGATATCATTGATGATGGAATACGATTTGTAGTAGGGATGTTACGTTAATGTCAGAACAAGAGAGCGATGAAAAAACCGAACAACCCTCGCCCAAACGACTTAAAGAAGCGCGTGAAAAAGGTCAGGTTGCTCGTTCGAAAGACTTTAATACTACCTTTGCTTTACTATTCACAGCAGTAGGTTTTTTGGTTTTCGGCAAACAGTTATCAACACAATTAGCATTGATGATGCGCGAGGCCTTTGAGTTTGATACGGAAGTGATTATTACGCCTGTAGTTAGTCTGGAGCGTTTGTTCTTTACGGCTAAAATGGGTGTTATGGCACTATTCCCTCTGCTGATTGTTATTTTCCTTGTTTCTTTAGCCGCACCTCTTTTAATGGGAGGCTGGGTATTTAGCGGTCAAGTTGTAAAACCAAAGTTTTCCCGCTTAAACGTATTGCAAGGTTTGAAGCGTATGGTTTCGCTCAAGAACTTTGTCGAAATGATTAAGTCCTTTTTTAAGTTTGTCTTAGTGGCCATCGTTGCAGTTGTCGTACTTAATCTGCAAGTTCCTATGTTGCTCGCCTTAGCGCATTCGCCTATTGAAATAGCAATTAGTACTGGTGCACTTATTGTTATCAAATCCTTTCTTTGGGTTTCTGCAAGTCTGCTTTTAATTGCTGCGGTGGATGTTCCTTTTCAATTGTATCAGCACAATAAAAGCTTGAAGATGACTAAACAGGAATTACGTGAAGAGTACAAAGATACTGAAGGAAAGCCAGAGGTTAAAAATGCCATTCGTCGTGCACAACAAGAAATTGCCAGAAGACGAATGATGGCGGAGCTGCCCAAAGCGAATGTTGTATTAACGAACCCAACTCATTATGCCGTAGCGTTGAGGTATAAGGAAAAGGGGAGTAAGGCACCGGTTGTAATTGCTAAAGGAAAAGATTTAGTCGCTTTTCAAATTAATGGGGTTGCTAAAGAGCATGACATTCCAATTATCTCTGTACCTCCCTTGGCACGAGCACTTTATTTCTCCACCAAATTGAATGCAGAAATTCCCAGAGGACTTTATGTTGCAGTAGCGCAAGTATTAGCTTACGTGTTTCAACTACGTGATAAAACACGTTATGACCATAAACCGGAAGTATTACAAAATGTGCCTATTCCACCTGAATTAGCGCGTGAGGAGGATGTTTAATGAGTAGTACTAAAAATGCCTGGCAACATGTTCAATTTTGGATGCGCCAAGGCCTAGGCACGCCGCTCATGTTGGTGATCATGCTTGGCATGATGATATTGCCCTTACCTCCCTTTTTACTGGATGTGTTTTTTACCTTTAATATCGCTTTATCATTAGTGGTTTTACTGGCCGTAATTTATAGTGAAAGGCCTTTGGATTTTGCAGTATTTCCTACGGTTATTTTGCTTGCTACCTTGCTTCGTTTAGCGCTAAATGTTGCCTCCACCCGTGTTGTTTTATTGAATGGACACAATGGGACAGATGCTGCCGGTCATGTGATTCAATCATTTGGAGAGGTGGTTATTGGTGGTAATTACACCGTTGGTTTAGTCGTGTTTATGATTTTGCTGGTGATTAACTTTGTGGTGGTCACCAAAGGTGCGGGGCGAGTTTCAGAAGTAAGCGCTCGTTTTACTTTGGATTCTTTGCCCGGAAAGCAAATGGCGATTGATGCGGATTTGAATGCTGGCCTAATTAATCAAGAACAAGCGATTAAGCGTCGTCTGGAAGTGGCTCAGGAGGCTGATTTTTATGGTTCAATGGATGGTGCGAGTAAATTCGTGCGTGGGGATGCTGTTGCGGGGATATTGATTCTCGTAGTTAATATTATTGGTGGTTTAATCATCGGTGTATTTCAACATAGCATGAGCATCTCGGATGCCTTACATAATTATATTTTGTTAACGATTGGTGATGGCTTGGTTGCGCAAGTACCTTCATTAGTTTTATCTACTGCAGCCGCAATTATTGTCACACGCGTTTCCAGTGCACAAAACATGGGGCATGCAGTTGTTTCGCAAGTTCTGGCTAATCCTCGTTCATTAATTATCGCTTCAGCGATTTTGGGTGTGATTGGTATTATTCCCGGAATGCCTCATGTTGCATTTATCCTCTTGTCCGTAGGCCTTGGAGGAATGGCTTATTTATTTGCACAGCAAGAAAAAGAAAAACACAAAAAGAAGGTGGTCAGAGAAAGCGATGCTCCTGCAGCTCAAAGCCCAAGTGTGTCAACCGAATTATCATGGGATGATGTAAACCCCGTTGATGTGATTAGTCTTGAAGTGGGTTATCGATTGATACCGCTGGTTGATAATTCTCAAGGTGGTGTGTTGTTGGCACGTATTAAAGGAATACGTAAGAAGATATCGCAAGAATTAGGCTTCTTAATTCCCTCGGTGCATGTGCGTGATAACTTGGATTTAAAACCCAACCAATATCGAATTAGCCTTGCGGGTGTAATCATGGGGGAGGCGATTATTCATCCCGATCGCTCTTTGGCAATTAACTCTGGACAAGTGTTTGGTGAGTTGGATGGAATAAAAGGCCGCGATCCGGCATTTGGTATGGAGGCGGTATGGATTACTGAAGCACAAAAAGAGCAGGCTCATACTCTAGGCTATACAGTGGTTGATGTCTCCACCGTAGTGGCCACACATTTAAGTCAAATCCTCGAACGTAATAGCCAACAGTTGCTTGGCTATGAAGAAACACAGCAATTGTTAGATAAACTGGCAATTTCCTCACCGAAGTTAGTGAAAGAGCTAGTACCAGATGGATTAACGTTAGGAATGGTGAATAAGGTTCTGCAAGGCTTGCTCACAGAACATATACCATTAACGGATATTCGCACGATTGTTGAAACCTTGGCTGAAATGGCGCCAAAGTCTAAGGATAGTGAATTTTTAATTAGCCAAGTACGCATTGCTTTATCTCGATTGATTACACAGAAAATAAGCGGTATGAATGAAGAGCTACCCATTATTACGTTAAAACCTGAGTTGGAACAATTACTGCAGAACACGATTCAAAGTGGTAATTCCAATGGCGTAAGTTTTGAGCCTGGTATGGCTGACAAAATACAACATTCTTTAGCGCAGCTAGCTATGCAACAGCAAGCAAAACAAGAAAGTTCAGTATTGGTCGTTCAACCAGGAATACGCTCTGTACTGGCTCGATTTGTACGTAATATTTCCCATGATTTCCATGTTTTGTCCTATCAGGAAATTCCTGATAATAAACAAATAAGAATCATTGGCACCGTGGGGTAAGTGATATAGAATTTTTGTAAACGGTTAGCCTATCTGCCTACTTTCCGCGTTGGATTGAGGTTAGGGGCTGACTTTTTATGATTTTTCATGTAACTATTTGTTTTATATAAAAAAATGGAAGTAGTACTTAATTTTTAATATTGACGATTGGGTACGCGTCATAGCAGGGGGAGCTTTATGAAATTAAAACGATTTGTCGCCGCAGATACACGAACAGCAATGCAGCAAATTAAGGCGACATTTGGTTCTGATGCAGTTATTTTATCCAGCAGTGATGTTGATGGTGGAGTTGAAATCGTCGCAGCGATTGATTTTGACGAAACGATTCTTTCAACAGAAGCTGCGGTTGCGTGTGCAGAACCACCAAGTCAAGTCGATAAATTCCAAACCCAAACACCATTTGATGATTTGCGTATGGAAATTCAAACTCTGCGTGGCATGCTTGAGGCTCAATTAAGAGGCGGAAGCGTAGGGGGAAGCACTGAACCTTTACATACAGTATTATTACAAAAGCTTTTGTATTTAGGTGTTAGCCCAACAACGGCGGCAGCTTGGACTCGTTCAGTTCGCCCTGATTTAAATCAACAACGCGCATGGCAAGCGGTTTTAACCCACATTACTGAGCAATTACCTATTCGTGATACACGTCGAATCGAAGAAGGCGGTATTTATGCATTTTTAGGGCCTACCGGTGTTGGTAAAACAACAACGCTCGCTAAGATTGGTGCTCGCTTTGCTCTGCGTTTCGGTGCAGATAAATTAGGTATGGTAACTATGGATACCTACCGTATGGCAGCACAAGAACAATTAATGCTTTATGGAAAAATTTTGGGTGTGCAAGTATGTCTTGCCAATGATGAAGTGTCTTTATCTCGAGTATTGCGCCAATTAAGTGATAAAAAACTTATTCTCATCGATACAGCAGGAATGAATCCTTCCGATGAGCGCGTCATTCGTCAAATGCAAATTCTAAGCAATCACATGCAATCCATTTCTAAGGTATTGGTTCTGCCGGCAACCAGTCATTACCAAGTGCTTGTTGATGCGATTCATCGCTATGAAACCAATTGTGTGGATCAATGTATTTTAACCAAACTGGATGAGGCCCAAGCAATTGGTGGTGCTTTAAGTGCTGCAATTGAAACAGGATTACGCATCAGTTATTTAACACATGGCCAACGCGTTCCAGAAGATATTAAATTAGCTACCCGCCATCAGCTTGTTGAATTATTTGCTCAGCAAGAACAGCAATTGTTCCCAGTAGAAGCGAACTACATGAGTAAAGAGCGACACCCTTCTGGGAGAGAATATTATGTTGAGAGTTAATGATATTATTGGCGATCAAGCTTCGGGCCTGAGAAGTTTATCTCGAGTTAAGCCAATGAACATCATCGCGGTTACGGCAGGTAAGGGTGGCGTGGGCAAAAGCAATGTTTCGGTGAATTTAGCCGTTGCATTGTCCCAGCTGAATAATAAAGTGATGCTCTTGGATGCTGATTTAGGCTTAGGAAACATCGATATTATGTTGGGTTTACATACCAAATATGATTTGTCGCATGTGATCCAAGGATCCTGCCAATTAAATGATGTGATTTTGCAAGGTCCCAACGGATTAAAAATAATTCCGGCAGCCTCTGGTACTGAGTTCATGGCGCAACTTGGTAGCCGACAGCATGCTGGGATTATTGATGCATTTAATCAGCTCACTGAAAACTTGGATTACCTGATTATCGATACTGCGGCAGGGATTTCAGATACGGTTTTAAGCTTTACTCGTTCTGCTCAGGAACTACTCGTAGTGGTTTGTGATGAACCCACTTCACTTACTGATGCTTATGCATTGATCAAAGTAATGAGTAAGCGTTATGGATGGCCCAATTTTCATATCGTAGCCAATATGGTTCGAAGAGAGAAAGATGGACGTGATTTATTTAATAAATTATTCCGAGTTTCCGAGCAATTTCTTGAGGTTAAGCTAGACTATTTAGGAGCGATACCGTTTGATGAGTATGTTCATAAAGCGGTTAAAAGTCAAAAACCTGTATTAATGGCTTATCCGGATTCCAATGCTGCGGCTTCTATAAGAGAAATTGCTGCAAGTGTAGCTAATTGGCCATTAACGTCTTTATTAGGTGGCAATACGAGTTTCTTTTTAGAGCGTTTAGTAATGGATGAAGTATAAATTTGAAGGGTAGTTTGCGATAAGGAGAGTGTCGTGGATGCTTTGGCTGCGTACAGCAAAGTAAATCAACAAATCCAGGAAACGCTGGTAAAGAATCATGCTTTGTTAGTGAAACGCATCGCCCATCATTTGTTGGGACGTTTACCGAGTAGTGTTCAGCTTGATGATTTAATTCAAGCTGGGATGCTGGGTTTGTTAGAAGCTACAAGACATTATGATTCCTCCAAAGGCGCTTCATTTGAAACTTATGCTGGAATTCGTATTAGAGGCTACATGCTTGATGAGGTTAGAAGGAATGATTGGGTCCCACGCTCAGTATACCGAAACTCAAGAATGATTTCTGAAGCAGTGAAGCATGTGGAACATCAACTTGGACGCGAGGCAAAAGATTTTGAAATTGCTGCAGAGCTTGGTATTCCGCTTAATGAATATCATGAAATGCTGCAAGACTCAGCCAGTAGCCACTTATATGGTTTTGAAGATTTAGGCGTTACGGATGATGCTTTGCAAGGAGAGGATCGACAAACCTCTACTGAACCCCATGCAAACGTGTTTCATAATGATTTAATGAGCCGTTTGTCAGAGGTGATAAAAGGGTTACCCCATAAAGAGCAAATGGTGCTGTCTTTGTATTATGAACACGATTTGAATTTGAAAGAAATTGGGGAGGTTCTAGGAGTAAGTGAATCACGCGTTTCACAAATTCTTAGTCAAGCAACACATCGTGTTAAATCACGATTACCGGAATAGTAGGGAATAGTAGAGCGTATGGATGCATTAACATTTATGGGTCTTGTGACCAGTTTTCTAGCCATCATTATTGGGCAAATGCTTGAAGGTGGTTCTCTTCAATCTTTATTGAACTTTTCTGCTTTACTTATTGTTCTTGGAGGTACAATTGGTGCGGTGCTTGTGCAGTCACCACTACATACCTTTAAGCGGGCAATAAAGATCTTACCCTGGATTTTTAAACCGCCCCATCTCGATTTCGAAGCGTGCAGAACGCGTATGTTTGAATTAGCGCGCAAGGCTCGCCAGCTTGGAATGCTCTCTCTTGAAGATCATTTGGAGGTAGAAAAAACACCACTGATTAATAAAGGGTTGGAGCTATTAGTTATTGGGGTGGATAAGCAGACGATTAGACAAGTTTTAGAAGCAGAGATTGATCGCATTGAATACAATAACTTACGCGCAGCCCACGTTTATGAAAGTATGGGGGGATATAGCCCAACTTTAGGAATTTTAGGTGCGGTACTTGGATTAATTCAGGTAATGCGTCATTTATCTCAGCCAAATGAACTGGGGGCGGGTATTGCGGTAGCTTTCGTTGCTACTGTATATGGTGTTGGCTTAGCAAACCTGGTTTTTCTTCCTATAGCAAATAAGTTAAGAGCCTGCATTGCGCGCCAGGTTCATTATGATGAAATGATTGTTGAAGGGATGGTTTCTATTGCCGCCAGTGAAAGTCCCGGCATTTTATTGTTAAAACTTAATAATTTTGGACAGCAGAAGAAAAATGAGATCAAGAAAATCAAAGCCTGAGGAACCTGTAGATCATCATCGTTGGGTTATCTCATACGCTGATTTTATTACCTTACTGTTTGCGTTTTTTGTGGTGATGTATGCTATTTCATCCGTGAATACCGCAAAGTACAAGTCACTTTCTGAAGGGATGAAAACAGCCTTTAGTAAAATGGATAAACCGCATGAAGAGCAGTCTAAAGAAGATCAAAAAAAGGGTCCCTACACGAAAAAAGTATACGGGCAATACCAAGATGGTTTGGATGAAATAAATCAATCTTTGTCTGAGTTGGAAGATAAAAATTACAAGATTAATCGGCAACAAGGTTGGATTGAGTTAGACATTAAATCAGGCGCTTTATTTGGTTCCGGAGATGTAGATTTGAAGGCAGATGCATTAGTGAAATTGATGCAACTTGCTGGAAAGCTTAAAAAATCGCATGCTATTGTTTCTATAGAAGGTTATACTGACAACATGCCAATAGAAACACCGCAGTATCCATCAAACTGGGAACTTTCAGCCGCTCGTGCGGCGGCAGTGGGTCGCATTTTAAACTCTTATGGTATTGATACGAGCCGCTTGATGGTAACAGGATATGGAGAGCAGTATCCTATGTCTGATAATGCTTCAGAGATAGGAAGGGCATTAAATCGCAGGGTAAGCATCATTATTGCTGTAGACAGAAATAGCAAACGTCTTCTTAATCCAGCATTAAATAAACAGGTGCATAGAGTCGTTGTAGGGAAATAAGGAAATAAAATGATAAATAGTATTATTATGAGTTTAAATGTAGGACTCTTCGTGTTATTTGGCAATTTTTTATGGGTCCAGCGCAAGAAAATGATGGCACTTGAAGAGCGTATGGAAAGCCTTTCTAAGTCTGTAGAACAAATTGCTAAAGATCATCCTGTTTTGATTCATGCCGATTTATTATTCTCGAAGCAACTTAAAGAATTAAACTCTCAATTAGTCAGTATGGACAGCCAAATCCAAGGTTTAGAAAATAAACGTGATAACGACGGTGGTTACCAGCATGCGATGAAAATCCTGGAAATGGGAGGTAATCGTGAAGAGATTGTTGATAGCTGCCATCTTTCTCATGCGGAAGCAGAATTTTTAATGAATTTGCAGGCATATCGTGCCGCGATGAAGACCGTTTAACTATCAAATCCTAGCCCGCGTTCGCGAACCGGAATGCGGGTACACCTTTATTACTCCCTGACCATAAGAATTACCTTGCGTGGGCTTTTTATCTTGCTGAAAAACAAAATAAGACAAATGGCTTGTTTGAGCGTTAAATGGTCTTTACTCCCATGAAGAATTAGGCTCTCCGTTTGAACTATTTGATAATGAGGAGCAATTTCTTCTCGATAAAGAAAAAGATTATTTAACAAATAATCAATTTTGTTATAGAAACAAGGCGTATTGTATATTTCCTAAAAACAAATATTACCCGTTTTTGACTGAGATGGTAATGATTTATTATTTTTCGAAAATGTTATGTAAATCTCCTAAAAAAGTATCGAAAACTTTTCAGAATGATTCTTTAATCAAGCGCTTTCATATGAAGCGGGGTTTGGCAAAATTTTATCAAGGTCATGATTCAGAGGGGGATTTAATTTATTTTTTGATTGCTAACCATGGTTTATTAGTTATGAAATATTTAAAGAAAAAGCATTTAACTATTTGTCTGCCTATATCATTTGAAAACAGTTTGATGTTTAATACGGCTGGTGCCATTGTTATTGATATTACTTATAATGAAGATTTCAATGCCTTTATTAATGATATTAAAAAAGAAGTTAGAAAACAAAAATATCAAGCATTAGCTTCTAATCATGTTCAACGGATTGTTTCTACCAAAACGCTTTCGCAATATGCTCGAGGTCTGGTTGATCTAACAGTTGATCAAAATAATTTTATTCAAGAAGAAGGATTAGTCAGTTCAAATTTGCCTGTTTTTAATGAATATGAGAGTGATGGTGTTTTTGTTGAGGCAAAATTATTATAATACTCTAATGGAACACTTAAGCGATTGACAGAATATGATTGGCCTTGTGGTTGTGGGAAATCAAAATAGCGTTCTAACCATTCAAATTCCTGGCTCATTTGTTTAAGTGCACTATAGATAGAAAAGCACTTTCGCGGTAGAATGCGAAGTTAATTTTTTAAATGAGACACTTATGTTAGAAGTAAACCAAATTAACCTTAATCTGGTAGATCTGGATAAGCGAGTGGAAGCGCTTAGGGGGTATCTTTGACTTTGACGCCAAGCGCGAGCGTTTAGAGGAAGTAGTTCGAGAACTGGAATCATCTTCAGTATGGGATAATCCTGAAGTCGCCCAAGCTTTAGGCCGAGAACGCACCCAACTTGAAAATATTGTTTTGACATTAACCGAGTTAGGTCAATCCATCACTGATGCAATAGAATTATTTGAATTGGCTCGAGAAGAAAATGACGAGCAATCGATTAATGAGATAGGACTCGAAGTACAAACTATTGAACAAAAAGTTGCTGATTTAGAATTCAGGCGTATGTTCTCTGGAAAGATGGACTCCTGTAATGCCTATTTAGATATTCAATCGGGTTCCGGTGGTACTGAGGCTCAGGATTGGGCGGAAATGTTATTGCGTATGTATTTACGCTGGGGTGAGCAACATGGCTTTACTACAGAACTCATAGAATGTTCACCCGGAGATGTTGCGGGAATCAAAAGTGCCACGATTTATTTTAGTGGCGAATACGCTTTTGGCTGGTTGCGCACTGAAAGTGGGGTGCATCGTTTGGTTCGTAAGTCACCGTTTGACTCTGGAAACCGAAGGCATACCTCTTTTGCTGCGGTATTTCTTTCTCCAGAAATTGCGGATGATATTGAAATAGAAATCAATCCTGCTGATTTACGGATTGATACTTACCGTGCTTCAGGTGCCGGTGGTCAGCACGTAAACCGAACAGATTCTGCGGTACGTATAACCCATGCCCCAAGCGGCATTGTGGTGCAATGTCAGAATGATCGTAGTCAGCATCGCAATAAAGACCAAGCAATGAAGCAATTGCGCGCTAAATTGTATGAATTGGAAATGCAAAAGAAAAACGCTGAGCAACAAGCTTTGGAAGCCAGCAAATCAGATATAGGTTGGGGATCACAAATACGATCTTACGTATTGGATCAATCCCGTATTAAAGATCTACGGACCGGTGTGGAAACAAGCAATACGCAAGCCGTATTGGATGGTGCCTTAGATCAATTTATCGAAGCCAGTTTAAAGGCAGGAGTAGGTGCAGCATGACAGATGAGCAACAAGTAGAACATTTAGATGAGAGCGAAGTCTATCTTATCCGTAAGCAGAAATTAGCAGACTTACGTACAGCAGGATTTAATTTTCCAAATGAGTTTCGCCGTGAGCATTTAGCTGCTGATTTAATTAAAGATTATGTTGAATCAGAAAAGGAAATGCTTGCAGAACAGCATGTTAAAGTCGCAGTTGCGGGACGAATTGTGTTAAGACGTGTTATGGGAAAAGCTAGCTTTTTCCACATTCAGGATGTTTCTGGCCGTATTCAAATTTACATTAGAGCCAATGATCTTCCTGAGGTATACGAACAATTCAAGCATTGGGACCTAGGTGATATTGTTGGCGTTCGTGGAGAGTTATTTAAAACGAATACCGGTGAATTGACCGTAAACGCAGAACATGTTGAATTATTGACTAAATCCTTAAGACCATTGCCAGATAAGTTTCATGGCTTGGCGGATCAGGAAGTTAAATATCGTAAACGCTACGTTGACTTAATCGCAAATGAAGATAGCCGTGCTACCTTCTTGGCTCGTTCACGCCTTATTCAAGCTTTTAGACAGTTTATGGATAAAAATCAGTTTCTTGAAGTGGAAACTCCCATGATGCATCCTATTCCTGGTGGAGCTGTTGCACGTCCATTTATTACGCATCACAACAGTCTTGATATGACCATGTATTTGCGTATTGCTCCAGAGTTATACTTAAAGCGTCTGGTGGTGGGGGGGTTTGAGCGTGTTTATGAAATTAACCGTAACTTCCGTAATGAAGGGCTTTCTACGCGTCATAACCCTGAGTTTACCATGGTTGAGTTTTATCAGGCATATGCTGATTATAATGATTTGATGAACTTTACCGAGCAATTATTACAGTATTTATGTGATGCGGTGGTTGGTTCACGTCAGATTGATTATCAGGAGCAAATGATTGATTTTAATAAGCCATTTGCACGGATGACGGTAAAAGAAGCGATTTTGCATTACCATCCAGAAATTAATGCACAACAATTAGAAAGTGTTGAGTTTTGCCGTAAGCAACTCGAGGCAAAAGGTTTCGCGTACAAAGAAACCGATCGTTTAGGCAAACTGCAAATGATTCTGTTTGAAGAAACCGTAGAGCATCAACTGTTTCAACCTACATTTATTACGGCATATCCTACAGAAATTTCACCTTTGGCACGTCGTAATGATCAGGACTCTGAAGTTACCGATCGTTTTGAGTTCTTTATTGCTGGCCGAGAAATTGCGAATGGATTTTCTGAGTTAAATGATGCCGAAGATCAAGCAGAACGTTTCCGTAAGCAAGTAGAGGAAAAAGATGCTGGGGATATGGAAGCAATGCATTATGATAGCGATTACATTGAAGCCCTTGAATATGGATTACCACCAACGGCAGGAGAGGGTATAGGAATTGATAGATTGGTCATGCTATTTACCAATTCGCAATCAATTCGCGATGTAATTTTATTCCCGCATTTACGCCAATAGTAAATCGTTTTGTTGTAGTCTGGTTGCTTGCAACCAGGATCCCTGAAGTACGTCCTCCTGAACGAAAGCACTGCGTGTCACGTTCAGGAGGCTAATGCCTAATCTTAATTTGTTCTAATAACAGGTGAGCAATGTTAGTTAACGAGTTCCACAAAGCAATTACATACATTAGAGAAACTCAAGAAGTTGCGTTATTTTCAACCATGGCTGATGCTCGATGGTACTCTGCTTTTGGTGGGTCTCCTTTATTCTTTATTATGCTGCCTTTTATTGGGATTTTATTAACTCTTAACGCATTAATAAATGCTTATAAATTTACCAAGGCTAATAATAAAAATCTGGATCAGTGGTTTAACTTGATCACTTCTGCAACTTGCGCTGTTTTAGCGAGTATCTCTCTTTATGGTGCGGTACTATCAGCCTTTATGGGCCTTAGTTTTGCTGCAGGGCCATGGTTCTTTTTAAGTAGTCTAAGTGTGGGTTTTACTCATCAAACAGTAATGATGAGCATTAATTTTTATCGAGCTTATGAATCATGGGATGACCGTAGCCTGCGTATGCACCATGTTCAGGCGGCACTCAATAATTTATTTATACTTGGATTACTTTCTGCCGCAGTGGGCTCTGTTTTTTTTATTATGCTTTTTCCTTCTGTAGCGCCCACTTTAGGTATGGCATGTGCAATGTCTGCGGCAGCATTTACTCTATTTGATATGATGTGGCGCACATTTCCTCACAATGGAAAACTATGGATTAAAGGTGCGCTTCATTTAGGAAAATCTGAGTTATTTCAGAATAGTATGCACGCTCAGATGGCACAGGCGTTAAGACTGGGAGATGAAGATGCTCAGGAAATAAATCCTAATCATCACAGATTATTTACTCGATTTGCATACTGCAATGAAGTGAAATGCATGACCGTTGAGCAGGCTAGCAGCTACCTCACACGAATAATTCAAAGAAAAATCAATGCCTATGGAGATGAAGCTATTGTTCCTCATGATGCGAAAACCAAAGATAAAATAACTGTATTAAATAAATTAATTACAGTTATTACTAATAAAGATGATGCTTTATTATCCAAAGATACTCTGATTACGCAATTTCCCTTAGCCTTTCAAAGTTTCTGGGTTGAAAAAGGGGATGTAGAGCAACTTTGTGATGCAGTGAGCGAACTTCAGGAAAAGCTTAAATATGCACCAAATGCTGACCTTGACCTGGATGGAGCACAGCTGGAATTAAGTGCCATAGTTCAAACATTTTAAGAAAACACGAAGGCGGTATTCAATATAGTGTAATCCCAGATCGAAGCACAGAACCCATGAGTTCAACGCACAGGTCAGAGGGATTTACCGCATTTTGCAATGACGGCTTTTAATAATGGCTCATATGATCTGTCTAATTAAAGCCTAATCATGTTTGAACTTTTGATAAGGATTAAATTTTTCAAGAACATCAGTCCATGCTTGTTCTTCTGATTCATTTTTGTAAATTTCTTTAGCAGTTTTATTGTTTTTGTAAGACTTAAAATGTTCTGGTTTAATCGGTTTTTCGTTAATCTTACTGACACGATCTACAGCGTATGGCTGAGGATTTTGATAGCTTTTCATGGGTGTATCCTCCTGCATAACTACTGGTGGACAACAAAAAATGTATCTTTACTAAGTATAGACAAAAATTGATCAAATAGCTTTCGGGACGCTTTTCCAATTACTTGTTCAGTAACAATTGTATCTGCAAAAGCCATTGTGCCTAGTTGAGCTAACAATAATCCTATAAGAAGTTTTTTCATTTTATCCTCTCCTTAGATAAGTCTCACTCTTATATAATTATAGTTCGGATATCGACCAAATGGTGCGCTGCGACATTATTGCCGTATGGATAAATGCGCCTGGAACTCCATGCATTGTACATAATAAATTGACCCTGAGCACCCAGGGAGTATAATGAATACTCCCTATAGCTTTTTCTTTGGTAGTTTTTATATATGCTAACCCACGCTATGGCGGCAGCAGCTTGTCCTGTGGTGCTCCAGAGCTTTTTGAAAACGCCGGATGTTGTTGATAAACTGGCTTTTCTTAATATGCCTTCAGAGGTTATTGTTAACTTAATTGATGAGTTACGCAATGAATCTCTTTATTGGGCTGTCAAAATTTTGCTTTCTCGGAATCAAGATGATGATCTTCGTTGGCAAATCCAAAGTTTAAAAAAATTAATTAAAGCTAAAAGACACGGAAATGAACGCTTGTTTTTTTGTAAAACCCATAATATCAATCATCTTGATGAATTAATTAGGGAATACATTAAAGACAAGACAGGAGAAGCCCATCTCTATGGTCTAGTTTTTTTGCTTATAGGCTCTAACCTTTATTTACCTGATGAATTAGCACGCCATTTATTAGTAATCCATCATGCGAACCACTGGATCCCGCTTTTGACCGATGAGCAGCGGCTCGCAAGTTTTAATGAGCTGTTAAATAATGCGGATACCCATAAAAAATACATTAATTTGATGCCGTTTTTAAGTATTCATAAAGAACAGGTTAACGGTGAAATAAAAAACATAATCGATGATATCTGCGAAAAGTATCCGCCTTTTTCTTCTGGCAACTTAAAAGGCAAAGAGCTTGATGTGGAAGATAATCTCACCATATTACAAATTTTACCGGTATTGATTCTTTGCCTTAATGATAAGAGGCATCAAGAATTAATTGATATCATTCTTCCAAAACTAAATGATGATACTTCTTCTATTCGCAAATCCATACTAAAAATTATTTCTGTATGTATTCCTTATTTTAATGATAAGAATAGGGAGTTGATGTTTGCTGCCATACGATCTAAATTAAATGACAAAGAGCCAAAAGTTCGTTTTGTAGCACAACAAATTGTTAGTGAGCATCTATCTCAACATGAGAGTAGCCTGCAAACAGTTGATGCTGTTTGGGAGTTATCGAATGGAATAAATAGCATTTATGAAAATGCGTTTCCTTTAGCTACTGTGCGCCCAGCTTATTTTGATGATGCTCAGCACCAAAAAGTAAGTGAATTGATTGTATTGAAGTTGGATGATAAAAATTGGCTTATTGGTGAAGAGGCTTTAAAAATTATATCCACCTGTATGCCTTATTTAGATAATGCATGTTGTGATGTGGTAATTCGCGCACTTTTTCTTAAATTAAGCATTGATGATTCGAAGATAAGCCTGGCAGTCTTAAAAATTATTTCTGCATGTATTCATTATTTCAATAGGGAACAATGTTCAGATGTATTTAATGCGGTTCTCCTTAATCTGAATAGTACCAATGGGCGAGTACGCAAAGTTGTTCTAGAAATTATTGGGATATGTATTCCTCATTTGAGTGATGAGAAGCGTGAAGAAGCTTTTAATGTTATTTTTGCTAATTTAAATGATATTAATTGGATCGTTCGTGATGCGATATTGCAGGCGATGCTTCAGTTGATGCCTTATATTAATAATGAGCAACATCGCCAGGTACTCGACATTATTTTACCTTATTTGGAGGATAACGATTGGAGCCATCGTTATATGATATTGCAAGCAATGCTGTCGCTTATATCGTACCTCAACGATGAAAATCACCAACAGGCACTTAATGCAATTATTCCTAGGGTAAATGATAATCACTCTATTGTTCGTGGCATGGCGTTGCAAGTGATTACCCCCTTGATACCAAGCTTAGATGAAAAAAATCACCAGCGAATTTTTGAGCTGATTCTGCCCATGGTTAATGATAAAAGCTCTTTTGTGAACAATATGGCTCGTAAGACGATTATTAAATTCATGCCTTATCTTACTGAGCATTCACAGCTGTTGGTTCTTGGGCAAATGCTCTTAAAAATACATGACAAAGACCCTGCTATTTGTGCGGTTGCTTTACAAGATTGTATTGGCTGTATCCCCTATTTTAACGAGGCGCGACGTAACGAAGTATTGAATGCTTCTCTTGGCTTGCTTGCACCGGCTCCTTTAGAAATTAAGCGTGCGGTACTACAAGTACTTATGGCATGTATACCTTATATCTCTGATGTCGAACGCGAAGAGTTAATTCCTACTGTTTTCTTAAAATTGAATGATGAGTGCTGGGAGCTTAGTGAAGAGACCATTAGGATGGTGCTTACTTGCAGTTTATATCTTAATGATGAACAACGGGCGTTGCTCTCAAACCAATTGGCTTCTTATTTTAATCAATATTCTTTAAGCATGTGGTGGGATGAACTTGTTTTCATGTAATTGGAGAGTGAACTTGTTGAGGAAGAGGTTTAGCCAGCAACTTGTGGATCTATTTCGAGTACCGCACTTCAATAAAACACCCGATTACCGAAGCCACGCCGCGGTAATTCGGGGTTCCAAAAAGCCAAATATAATTAGGCTACATTCCCGAATAATTAGGACCGCCGCCTCCCTCAGGAGCATGCCATACGATATTTTGTCGCGGATCTTTAATATCACAGCTTTTACAATGAATACAGTTTTGGGCATTAATTTGTAATCGTGGCCCATCTTCATATTCAACAAGTTCGTAAACCCCTGCAGGACAGTATCTACTTTCAGGAGATGCATATTTTTTTAGATTCACATCAATTGCCAGTTGAGGTTTTTTTAATTCAAGATGGCAGGGCTGATCTTCTTCATGAAATGTACCTGATAAAAACACCGAGGATAATCTATCAAAAGTAAGAACATTATCTGGTTTAGGATAATCAATTTTTTTAGCCTTCTTAGCTAATTTTAAGCTCTTGTAATCGGCATGATTAGTTAGAGTCCAAGGTGATTTTCCATTCGTGATATAGGTTTCAATAGCGGCATTAATTAACCCGGGAATTAACCCATATTTAAAACCAGGTCTTATATTGCGTACAGAATATAATTCTTGTTCTAACCATGAGTTCTTTACTTTTTCAGGATAGCTGGTTAATCCAATTGGTGCTGCTTCAGTTTGTTTTAATGCCTCAAAACAGGCTTCTGCGGCGAGCATTCCTGATTTCATCGCCATATGAATACCTTTAATTTTGGGAACATTAAGGAAGCCTGCTGCATCACCAATTAACGCTCCGCCTGGGAAGGTCAATTTAGGCAGGGATTGCCATCCGCCTTCATTTAAAGCACGTGCTCCATAACTAATACGTTCCCCTCCAGCTAATAGTGGACTCACCATTGGATGAGTCTTAAAGCGCTGAAATTCAGAAAAGGGGCTGAGCCATGGATTTTTATAATCCAAACCGACAACAAAACCAATAGCCACCCGTTGCTTGGACAAGTGATAAATAAAGGAGCCACCATAGGTGGAATAATCCATGGGCCAACCTACGGTATGGATAACTTTACCTGGCTCATGTTTCTCAGCACTGACCTGCCAAATTTCTTTAATTCCTAAACCATAAGTTTGTGGGTTTGATTTGTCTCTTAAATGATAGCGAGCCATCAATTTTTGGCTTAATTGGCCGCGACAGCCTTCAGCTAATAAGGTGTGTTTTGCAAGCAAATGCATTCCTGCTTGGAAATGCTCTGTTTTTTCATTATTTTTATTAATGCCAACACTACCTGTTTCCACACCAATAACCTGATTTTTATCATTATAAAGAGCTTTTACTGCAGCAAAACCAGGATAAATTTCACAACCCAAGGCTTCAGCTTGTGCTGCAAGAAAGGTACAGAGCTCACCCAAGCTAATAATGTAATTTCCCTCATTGTTCATTGGTTTTGGAGTAGGAAGCTTATAGGAGCTTTGTTGGGTTAGAAAATAAAATAGATCTTCACTCACCGGAGTATCCAGTGGTGCATCTTGCCAAGTATCAGGTAGAAGCTCTTGTAGACTTTTAGGTTCTAGTACTGCTCCTGAAAGGATATGAGAACCAACTTGAGATCCTTTTTCCAAAATACAAACAGAAAGCTCTTGTTGCGCGGCTAAGGCTAATTGTTTTAGTTTTATCGCGGCAGATAATCCCGATGGTCCTGCACCGACGATAAGTACATCAAATTCCATAGTTTCGTATTCCACGCGCGCTCCTACGTACAAAAAAGTAAAATAATCGCCTTTATAGGGTTTAATATCAAGAGCATAACGATAGATATTTTTTTATTTTCTTTGTTTCCTTTTGGAAAGTTGCTCTTTAACATAAATAAGTGAGCGTGCGTGGCTAAATCCTAACCAGCTAAATAAATTAACAATAGAGGCTCGGTGCGTGTTAAGAGCAATATAAAGTTCTGATTTAGGATTGTTAATTAATTCCTCAATGTGATCCGTGAATTTTAACCCTTCAACCGCATAGATAATATGATCCAATTTGGTTCCACTATTCATCCAAAAGGGATTCCAACGCCGGTCTTGGCCTGTTCTTAGTCGGTGCATTACATCGATGATTGCGTGACCAGCAGGCCCATGCCGGGCGAGTATATTTACTGCAAAATAAAGACGAGGAACGGGTTCACTAGAACGTGCATAACCTTGGGCAATCGTTTTCAGTGATGCACTATAATGCTTACGGTAATATTCCACTCGGTTATGATTACCTGCGAGTGCATAGCCCATAGCAATAAAATCAGGATTAACTTGATGCCTTAAACGATACTCTTCTACTTTGCCATGATTCCCGGTGCGCGCATAGCCTATGGCAATCAGACCTGGGTCGGCACGATACAATAGGCGGTATTCCTCGGCCCGTACATGATTATTGGCTAGTGCATAACCCATGGCAATTGAACTTACATCTGCATCATGTTGTAAACGGTACTCTTCAACTTTGGCATCATTATTCGCCTGAGCATAACCGACTGCAATGGCATTTGGATTGGCTTCATGAGTGATGCGGTATTCTTCCACCTTGCTGTGATTACCTGCAAGCGCATATCCCATCACAATAGTATTTACATCGGTTTTGTGTTGCACCCTATAGTCATTAACTTTTTTGTGTTCCCCTGCAAGGGCATAACCCATAGCGATGGCCTTAACATCGGCTTTATGTTGAGTTTGATATTCTTCGACTTTGCTGTGATTACAGGCTTGTGCATAGGCCATTGCAATGGCATTTATATTGGCTCGATGCTGTAGGCGATATTCTTCAACTTTTTCATGATTATGAGCATGGACATAGCCCATGGCAATCGTGCTTGGATTGGCTTGGCATTTTACTCGATAGAGATCGACACTTTCATGATCTCCGGCAAGGGCATATCCCATTGCAATAGAGCTGGGATCGGCTCGATGGCTTACGCGATATTCCTCAACTATTCGATGAGCACCTGCGAAGGCGTAACCCATCGCAATCGGATCAACCAGTGCTCCTATGTTACGTAACATTTCTGCGGCTTTATAGTGCCCACCTGCTGCTAATTTACCCGCCGGCGTAAAATAGGGGGGCGAACTATCAAGTACATCAATATGTGCATCTGTGAAGCTCTTATTTAGTTCATAAACATCTTGGGCTTCCAGTGCCGCATTATAAATTTTGTCAAACATAAGATCTCTTATGTAAGGGATAACTTCTTTAATATATTATGGCAAAGAAAATTAGTTCTGTTGATAATAATTTATTTTAAGTGAGTCAACATAAACGTCAATACAGGATTCTCTTATTTTTCAAAAAATTGTAGCCCGTATTAGACGAAGTCGTAATACGGGTATTAATAGATAACGTTAGTTGAACATTAATGAGTTTTCTGGTTCTACATACAAATTAGATAAAGGAGGTATTACCATGGATGACATACGCGTAGTTAACGATACGGTATTGTAAGGAATACTAAGCACCGCCAATAAGAGTCCCATAGCAGTACCAAGGAGCATTGTGCCTGTATAAGCCAACGTTTTACCCGTGTTTTCCAAAGCGGTATCCACTGCCTCGTCGCTCATAAAAATAAGGCTTGACATGGTGATTAATAAATCACCCGCTAGAGCAACAGCTCCGATAAGGGTATTGTATGCGGAGATGACTGAGCCAATTGAAAAAGCAAGGGGGCAACGTAATATGGTGAATAGGTCATGAAAAAAATCAGGACTGTTTTCAAAGGGTTTAAAAAAATTCATTCTTCGTGCATACACTTCAAATCCACGTTCTGAAACACCAGAAACATAGCTGCGATCCTGTTCCTCATTGCTTAAATCAAAAATATAATTTAAATCTTGCCAGTCTTGTGCATTAAACATTTAAAGCTCTCCGCTGATTGAAGTTGCTCTATGGTATTTAATTTGTCCGTTATAGTCAAATTATTATCAACAAAAGGTGCTAGATAGGTTGCAAGCAACGAGGATTTCCTTAAAATAAGCTAAACTGACAATAGATGCATCTAAAGGAGAATAGAATGAGGGGATTACTCAGCTGCTTGCTTTTGGGGATATCAATTATGGCTTATGCACATGATGAAACAATGACTGTGAATGCGAAGGCCTCTGAATTTGTTATTAACTTACCTGCAAATCCCACAACAGGATTTCAGTGGTCAATTGTTAAATATGATCATGGACTTTTAACCTTAAGTTCTAGTGCTTATGATAAACCTAAAACGAATCTGATTGGTGCTGGCGGTCAAATGCATTATGTTTTTCAGTTAAATAAAGGGAAGGTTGTTCCTAAAAATACAGAGCTGAAATTTAAATACGGCCGTAGTTGGGAACCTAAAACAGCGACCATAAAAACAATTAAAGTTAATTTTGTTAAATAGTTATAAACGGTGTAGTTTCCTAAAACGGCAGCTAAATTAGATAGCTCGGTGAATAAAATAGAACTAGCAATAAGAAAGCCTGGCCGCATGTTAGGGCACTTTTTTCAGAGTAATACTCGAATTACCGCGGCTTGCCACGGTAATTCGGTCTCCAATACGCCACGCCATACCTAAATCAAAATCAAATTTTCTTAAACGGCAAATACCTCGGTATCCAAAACATATCCGCAATTAACTTTTCCAAATCCGCATCTTGATTTTTTTGAGCATGACCGGAGGCAATCGCAGATTTAGCTACCGCAATAGCAATTTCTTTAGCCACTGTTTGTGCGTCATCTAAAGAGGGCAGTAATGGTAAGAAACTATCTTTTTTACTTGGAGCAAATCGACACAAGGCTTCTGCTGAAGCAAGAATCATATCATTAGTTAATTTGGATGCGTTAACCGCTAATACTCCTAGACCAATACCAGGAAATACTAAGGCATTATTGCATTGCGCAATTTGCACCATGCGATTTTGATATTCAATTGCAGGAAATGCTGTTCCTGTTGCTATTAATGCTTTACCCTGGCTCCAAGCTAAAATATCCTCAGGTTTTGCCTCACATTTTTCATCTGGATTTGATAAAGGGAAAATAATAGGACGCTCACAAGTTTGGCTCATTATTTCAATAATATCTTGCGAAAAAGCACCTGCTTGAGCAGAACAGCCAATAAGAATTGTTGGTTTAACCTGTCTTACTGTATCTGTAAGTGAGGGGTTCTGCTTCTTAGCATGCCATTGGGCAATCTCATTGGAAGCACGCGCATAAGGTTTTTGTGCTCCAGTAAGTTCGGCGTCGTTATTAAGCAATAGGCCTTGTCTATCAATTAGCCAAAAACGCTTATATGCTTCTTCTTCACTTAAGCCTTCACGTACCATGGCATCGACAATTTGATCGCTGATGCCTGTTCCTGCTGAGCCAGCACCAAAAACAATAATACGCTGATCTTGAAGTTTGGTACCGGTGACATTACAAGCAGACATGAGTGCTGCTAAAGTAACTGCTCCAGTTCCTTGGATGTCATCATTAAAGGTACATAATTCATCTTGGAATTGATCCAGAATACGACGGGCATTGCCCCTGCCAAAATCTTCCCAATGTAAAAAGGCATTAGGGAAGTGCTTATGAATGGCTTGAACAAAGCTTGCAATAAATTCATCATATGCGGCACCACTAATTCGCGGATGGCGACAGCCCAGATATAATGGGTCATTCAATAAGTCTTGGTTATTGGTGCCCGCATCAAGGAACACGGGGAGGGTACGTACTGGATTAATACCGCCACATAGACAATAAACCATCAGTTTGGCTACAGGGATATCCATGCCGCCAATACCCTGATCGCCAATGCCTAAAACCCCTTCACCATCAGTGACTACAATTACATCAATTTCTGGATTAGAACGATTGCCGATGATTTCATCAATTAAATTTTTATCTGAATGAGCAATATACAAACCTCTTGGTTGTCTGTATTCATGGCTAAAGCGTTTTACTGCAGTGCCAACAATAGGGGTATAAATAGTCGGTAACATTTCACCTAAGTGACGATGCAATAATTTATAAAATAAGATCTGATTCTTATCGTGTAAGTTATTTAGATAAATATTTTGCTGCAGTCTTGTGGTGTAGCTGGAATATTGTAAATACGCACGCTTAACTTGCTCATCTAGCGTCTCTACTCGATGTGGAAGTTTACCTAATAAACCAAAGGCTCTCCGCTCTTCATGGGTAAACGCAGTGCCTTTATTTAACTGGGGCGTTGTAAGTAACGGCTTTCCGCACAAAGAGGTTTCTAAATATTGCTCTCCAGTGTGTTCATCACGTTGTAATTTGAAATCTAACATGTGGAAATTCTCACTAAGATGGAATTAGGGATTATCTGATGATAATATCGACTTTTTGTAGTCTACATCAAGAGGTTGAGTATGAATAAGTACTTGGTGGCAATATTAGTGGTGTTTGGATTAACATCTTGCATGAAAAAAGATGAACATTATTACCAAACCCATCCCAATGAATTACAACAGGCAATAAAAAATTGTCCAGAACAACAGCCGCAAGGTATGAGCTGTAATCAAATACAAGAAATTGCAGGAAGAATGAATAGCCTGGCCTACCAACTACAACAAAGCCCACAGGGTTTTGGTAATAAAATTTTAGCATTACAACAGACTGTCGCAGCTCAAGAGCAGAAATTAAAAACAGATGCCAATAACAAAGAATTGCAAGCAAGTATTGCCCAGAATAAGCATGACTTGGAAGAGTATTTAGCAGTTGTGAAATGGTTAGAATCCCCAGCGAGTTAACAATGAAAGTATTAATAAGCAATGATGATGGAGTGCATGCTCCAGGTATTACTATTTTAGCTAAGGAATTGTCCACTTGTGTGGATATAGACGTGGTTGCTCCTGACCGAAATCGCAGTGGGGCCAGTAATTCTTTAAGCTTGAGCCGTCCATTGAAAGTAAAGCAATTAGAGAATGGTTATTACAGTGTTGAAGGCACACCAACTGATTGTGTACATCTGGCTTTAACTGGGTTTTTAAGTCCTGTTTTTGATATGGTTGTTTCAGGAATCAACGATGGTGCTAACTTAGGTGATGATGTTCTGTATTCAGGTACTGTCGCAGCGGCAATGGAGGGACGTTATTTAGGTTTGCCTGCAATCGCCATGTCTATGGTTGGTGATACGATTAAACATTACGAAACAGGTGCCTATATTGCCAAACAATTAGTTGCCCAATTAAGTACTCATAGTTTGCCATCGCAAACTATTTTAAATGTGAATGTTCCTGATTTACCTATCGATGAAATTAAAGGCTTGCAAGTTACCCGTTTAGGGACTCGTCATGGTGCTCAGCCCTTAGTTAAAGACCAAGATCCTCGTGGACGTCCTATTTATTGGATTGGTTTGCCAGGAGAGGCAGCAGATTGTGGTCCGGGTACTGATTTTTGTGCGGTTAAAGAAGGCTATGTTTCCATAACCCCCTTACATTTGGATATGACTAATTATAAAATGTTTGATCAATTATCCAGTTGGTTAACTGGCGTTAATTTGATACTTTAGTAAGGGACATTATTCTGAAGTAAGCTATGTTATTCTGAACGAGATGAGGACGCTGTTCTTAAGTGTTCAATGTCTTCCTCTACACGTTCCGCGGCTTGTCCGCGGAATTCAGTAATTTGGCAGGTCTCTCAGAATGACAAAGAATACAAGCATTCCTTACGTTTTAGAACTATTTGCGGCAGATTTTTTAATGAAAATATTTGCTTGAGGCAATTCATGATACTGACATTTTGCAAAAGATCTTTATGTCTTTTTCTGGTAATCGCGCTTGTGGGCTGTGGGTCCAATTTAGCTCCTGTAACTGAGTCAAAATCGCGACCCTACTCCAGACAGCAAGGAACACATATTGTACAACGTGGTGAAACACTTTTTGCCATCTCATTTCGTTATGATACGGATTACCGCAGCTTGGCACGTTTAAACCATATTTCTCCACCTTATTCATTAAGAGTTGGTCAGGTTTTAAATGTGCGGGGAGGGGTTCGTCGGGTACCTGTACAAAGACGGGTAGCACAATTTAAACAATATCGATCTGCGCCTATTGCGGCACCGAAGGTAATCCACTCACCTATTCGACGTTACGTTCGTTCTGCTTCTGGTTGGTTATGGCCTGTTAGTGGACGTGTCGTTACGTCCTTTATTCCAGATCAAGGTAAAAAAGGCATAAATATTGCTTGTAAGTCTGGGGAAAAAGTTATTGCTGCCTCAAGTGGTACTGTAGCGTATGCAGGAAGTGGTTTGTCAGGGTATGGTAATTTAATTATTATAAAGCATAACAACGAGTTTTTAACCGCTTACGGCAATAATGCGCGAATTATGGTTTCTGAAGGGCAACGTGTGAATGCCGGTCAAGTGATTGCTATTGCTGGAATCATTGATCGTAAGTACACAGGTGTACATTTTGAAATCAGAAAAGCGGGCATTCCTGTCAACCCGTTGAATTATTTACAAAAAGGTTGACATTTAATGAGTGGTTGTAGCAACAATAGAGGTACCATATGGTTGCAGCTCGTCATGTTCTAAGGGATTTCGTGATGGGATGACTACCTGAAAAGGTGTAAATTCTAGAAACACGGCTAAACATTACAGGGTGAAATCATGCAAAATGACGACGAGTCAATTAAAAATAAGGAATTTAAGGATGAGGAGTTGTCTGAAATAAGTGCTGACGATGATGCATTCTTAATTGATGATGACGATTTTGAGGTCCTCACTGAAAAGGATGCGGAAGAATCTGAGTTACCTGATTTTTCGGATGATGCTGCTTTTCCTTCTTTTAGTCGCGGCAAAAATGCCATAAAAATGATGGATGCAACTCAACTATATTTGAGTGAAATTGGATTTTCTCCTTTACTAAGCGCTGAGGAAGAAGTTCATTATGCAACGCTTGCCTTAAAAGGCGATGTTGCAGCACGTAAAAAAATGATTGAATCGAATTTACGTTTGGTTGTTAAAATTTCTCGACGTTATCTTAATCGCGGACTGCCTTTACTTGATTTGATTGAAGAAGGGAATCTGGGCTTAATGAAATCCGTTGAAAAATTTGATCCAAATCGTGGTTTTAGATTCTCAACCTACGCCACTTGGTGGATTAGACAAACGATTGAACGTGCGATTATGAATCAAACCAGAACAATTCGTTTGCCGATTCATGTGGTTAAAGAACTTAACGTATACCTGCGAGCAGCACGCCAACTTACTCAAAAGCTAGACCATGAGCCTTCTCCCGAAGAAATTGCTGAAATGGTCGATAAGCCTTTAGAAGATGTGCAAAAGCTCTTGGGTTTGAATGATAAAGTTGCTTCTGTTGATACGCCCATAGGCTATGATGAAAACAAATCGTTGTTGGATACTATTGCGGATGAAAATAGTGTGAATCCAGCAGAGCTATTAACCAATGAGAACCTGCGCCTTCACATTGAATCGCTTTTAGATAAGTTAACTGAAAACCAACAGCAAGTTATTGCCCGACGTTTTGGTTTACGTGGCTTTGAAAAAGCAACACTGGAAGATGTAGGTAAAGAAATCGATCTTACTCGTGAACGCGTACGCCAAATTCAGGTTGAAGCATTAAAAACGCTACGTGGCTTGTTAGAGAAAGTAGGTTTAACCCAAGAAGATCTATTCTAAAACGCAGTAGGCTGGATTTTTCAGCCCAGCCTACAGTTACTGTCTTTAAACGCTGCGGAGCAACTAAAGCTTAAAACCCGGCTTTAAACCTTGCCAACAATCAGCATAATTCTTTTGTCGTTCTTGAGCATCCATTGCCTGCTCAGTAACTTGCCACACATCACGAGTTTCAAACATAAAAGCCAAGGTATTTAAATAAGCTTCAGGCTCTAATTTTTTCGCAGTAGCTGCTTCATAACTTACCTGATCAGGACCATGCGGAATCATGCAATTATGGATACTCACACCACCAGGTACAAAACCCTCTTTTTTTGCATCGTATTCGCCACGTATAAGTCCCATTAACTCATTCATGTAGTTTCGGTGAAAATAGGGGGGTCTGAAGGTATGCTCTGCAACCATCCAACGAGGAGGGAATATAACGAAATCAAGATTCGCTACCCCAGGGGTATCACTATCAGAAGTCAGCACGGTAAAAATAGAGGGATCTGGATGATCAAAGCTTACCGTATTAATGGTATTAAATAAGCTTAAGTCATAGCAATAAGGAGCATAATTTCCATGCCAGGCGACTACATTAAGTGGCGAATGAGCACTGGGAGCAGTCCATAGTTTGTTTTGATATTTACAAACTAAAGTAGCCGTTTGATCTTGCTGTTCATAAGCGGCAGTTGGGTATTTAAAATGGCGCGGATTAGCTAAACCATTCGAACCAATAAGTCCTAATTGCGGTAGGGTTAAAGGATTACCCGCGTTTTCACATAGATAGCCTTGGGCTTCTTTGCTGATTAATTCGACTTTAAATTTAACCCCGCGAGGAATCACTGCAATCATACCAGGGCATATATTCAATTTACCAAATTCGGTATGAAGGTTAATTTCTCCTATATAGGGCACAAATAACAATTCACCATCATTATCAGAAAAATAGGTATGTTGCATGGAACGATTACACTGGTAAAGATAAGTCGTTACTAAGTGAGATCCTGCCAGATGAAACAAGCCATCAATGAAATCGCACTCATTATCTGCATTGTCAATAGGTGACCAGCGTAATGGGTTAGGAGATTGCTCAGGATGGTAGGGTTTTACTAGCTCATTTTTGTAGGGCTCATAATTTCCTTGCACCACCGTAGGGAGTATGCGGTAAAGCCAACTATGCTGATTCAAGTGGCGTGGGCGGGTAAAAGATGTGCCGTTTAATTGTTCTGCATAAAGACCTAAATTACAGTTCTGCGGAGAATTTTGGTTACTTGGTAATGCCCCTGAGACCGCTTCGCTTTGATGATAATTGCCAAAACCTTGCAGATACACTGTCTATCTCCTTATATAATCATTAATGGGTTAGTTTGCCATGAAAACAGGTAATTTTGTAGCCCATATTAGACGAAGTTGTAATGCAGGATGTATGGCACCAATCCCTATACGAGTAGGCCATATTATCTAACTACGGATGAAGATTTTTAATAACAGAGAATGTATAATCGCATACAAATTTAATTCGAGTTAGAGGTCAGTTATGGCAGGTCATAGTAAATGGGCGAATATTAAATTCCGCAAGGGAGTTCAAGATGCCAAACGCGGTAAAATATTTACAAAATTAATTCGCGAAATTACCGTTTCAGCACGCATGGGGGGAGCAGAAGAGTCTTCTAACCCAAGGCTACGCGATGCGATTAAAAAAGCACTTGCTGCAAATATGAAACGCGACACAATTGACAATGCGATTAAACGTGGTGTTGGTGGCTTGGATGGCGAGGCTATGGTTGCTATGCGTTACGAAGGTTATGGTCCAGGCGGTGTTGCTGTTTTAGTCGATTGTTTGTCTGATAATAAAAACCGTACAGTTTCTGAAGTGCGCCATGCATTTACTAAAAATGGTGGTAATTTAGGAACCGATGGTTCGGTAGCTTATTTATTCACCAATCAAGGTGAAATTCTCATGGCTGCAGGAGTATCTGAAGACCAAGTAATGGAAGTTGCGATTGAAGCTGGCGCTGATGATGTTTCAGTGGAGGACGGACAAATTGAAGTAATTACTCCAGTTGAAGCTTACCATAGCGTATTAAATGCGTTAAGCGATGCTAACTTGGTGGTAGAACAATCCCAATTAACAATGCGCGCTCAAACCTTAGTGCCGATTGATGATGAGTCAGCTGAGAGCTTGATGAAAATGATCGATATGCTGGAAGACTTGGATGATGTTCAGGAAGTTTACAGCAACGCTGAATTTTCAGAAAAACTTTTAGAATCAATGAGCTAATGACTGTTATTTTAGGAATTGATCCTGGATCACGAATTACTGGTTATGGTTTAATCAGGCAAGTTGGCCAGAAAATAGAATACGTTGATAGTGGGTGTATTCGTACTACACCCACTGGCGAGTTGAGCCAAAAGCTATTACAAATCTATGATGGCATTTGCCAATTAATGGATCATTATAGTCCTGAAGAGGTCGCAATCGAGCAAGTGTTTATGCATCAAAACCCTAATTCTGCTTTAAAGTTAGGGCATGCTCGTGGAGTGGCTATGGTTGCTGCTGCATCACATCGCGTAAAGGTCAGTGAGTATTCTGCACGAGAAATCAAACAAACAGTTGTTGGCTATGGAGCTGCAGAGAAAGCTCAAGTAGGACATATGGTGGTGAGTTTGTTGTCGTTAAATAAAGCGCCACAAACGGATGCCGCTGATGCTTTGGCAATTGCTATCTGCCATAGCCATATGCGTCATAAATTATCTGCAATTATAGGCAACACCAGTGTTAGTTTAAGGAGAAGAAGACGATGATTGGATGGCTTGATGGTCAAATAGTTGATAAGCATCAACCAGGAAAATTAGTAGTGAATGTCCAAGGGGTTGGCTATGATGTGGAAACCTCATTAAATACCTTTTTCCAGTTAGATAATCTAAATGGCTCTGTCGGCTTACACATTCATACCGTTGTTCGTGAAGATGCTTTGTTATTATATGGTTTTTTAGATAAGCAAGAACGAGCATTGTTCCGTGCATTAATAAAAGTAAATGGTGTAGGACCTAAAATGGCTATGGCCATTCTCTCCAGTACAACCCCTAACGAGTTTATTCAATGCATTAAGCAGGAAAATGCCGCTTTTCTAACTAAGTTACCTGGAATTGGTAAAAAGACTGCTGAGCGCTTGGTTGTGGAAATGCGTGATAGCATTAAGCAATTTACCGATTCACCGGCAGATACTTTACAGGCACCGGTAAACTTAATTCTTGGCCAGAATGAAGCTGTGAGTGCATTAGAAGCATTGGGCTATAAGCCTCAAGAAGCGTTAAAAGCCGTGAATAAGGTTGATGATGGCACGAAGACTTGCGAACAGTTAATTCGCGAGGCATTGCAGATTTTGGCTACGCGTTAGTTGTAGCAACTGTCTTGAATTTTATTTCAAGACAGTTGCTACATTTATAAATCTATTTTTCTGAATCAAGTGGTAAAAACACCCGAACAATAAGCCCTGTCCCTGTTATTGGCGCATCCAACTCAACTCGACCATTATGTAACTGACAGATCTGCTGAACAATACCAAGTCCCAATCCACTTCCAGGACTTTTATTACCTAAGATACGGAAGAACCGCTCAAAAACACGAGCTCGTAATTCTGCAGGAATACCTGGGCCATTATCGCAAACCTCAAGCATCACTTCGTGTTGTTGCTGAGAAAGACGAACGACAATATGTCCATTCTCATTGCAATAACGAATCGCATTATCCACGAGGTTACGAATTAATATGCCGATAGCTGTTGAATTCCCATGAAGGATAATACTCTCAGCAGTGGTTTCAAACTCCAAATCAATTTGTTTTTCTACTGCGGATGGAGCAAGCATTGCTAATGTCTCACGAGCTAAACGACTCAGATTGACCTCGTCCTGTCCATCCATATGCGCAGCCTCAGGGACTAAGCGGCTCATAGTTAGTAACTGTTGCACCACGTGAGTACTGCGGTTTACACTCGCAAGCAACTTTTGCAACGCTTGGTTTTTTTCTTCAATATTATTTGTATGTAATGCAACTTGAGCTTGAGTTTTCAAGGCAGCAAGAGGTGTGCGCAATTCATGAGCCGCATCTGCGGCAAAACGTTTTTCCCGTTCAAAACCTTCTTTTAACCTAAAAAATAGCTTATTCAATTCATCGATAACAGGTTTTATTTCTTCAGGTACTTCTTGTAAATCTACAGGCTCCAAGTGACTCGGTGCACGGTTTGCCACTTCCTCGGCAACCTTATCTAAGCTATCTAAACCTCGTCCAATAATAATCCAGATTAATAATCCCGATAGGGGGAAGGTGAGCAACATGATGTAGAGGTCATCTTGGGCAATACGATGCCCTAATTCATTACGTGTATCATAGCGCTCTGCTAATACAGTACGAACTCCAGCTTTTGCATTATAGGTAGTAAATACACGCCAATCTTGATCGGCAATTTTTTTATCACTAAAGCCATCAACTTCTGAAGCAAGAGGGATTTTAGGTGCGGTAGAGGAATGTAATAATAATTTTCCACCATTGGTCCAGACCTGAAAATTAAATTTGTCCATGTAATTTTCTGGCGGCTCATCATTTAAAAATCTTTTTTGATAAAAGTTGTCTACTTTTTGGGGAATCGTTTCCAGTGCTTCTTGAATTTTTACGAGAGGGCGTTGATGGAGATCGTCACCTAACAGAGCCTGATACGATAATGCGGAAACAGCCATTAAGGTATCTAAGTGATCTTGAATGTCTTTTTGATCAAGATAATAGTTACCAATGGCTGTTAAAGTAGTGGTGATCGTAATAGCCAACAATAAGTTAAATAATAAAAACTTTCGTATAGACGATTTCACGATACCACAAAGCCATCATTTTTTTCTGCCATATAACCAACACCGCGAATAGTGCGTATGAAATTGGCATTAAGTTTTTTACGTAAATTATGAATATGAACTTCAAGCGCGTTGCTATCTACGTCTTCTTCCCAGCCATAAATACTTTGCATGAGCTGTTCACGCGATAAAACTTGCCCGCTGTTTTCTAACAGTTTTTGCAGTAATGCAAATTCTCGACGAGGCACGTTAACCAGAACATCATCAACAAATACTGAATGAGCGGCCGGATCTAATGTAATGTTTTTATACTGCAAGACCGCATCAGCACGACCTTGAGAACGTCGAACCAATGCTCTAATTCGGGCACTGAGCTCATTTAAGTCAAACGGTTTAACCAAGTAATCATCTGCACCACTGTCTAAGCCTTTAACGCGATCTTCAACTGATTCACGTGCGGTGAGAATAATTACAGGAGTAGCGTTGCCGTCATTGCGGATATTTTGTAATAACCCTAAGCCCGATAATTTAGGTAAACCCAAATCAAGAATAATTAATTCAAAAGATTCTGATTTTAATGCAGCACGCGCTGCTTCCCCATCCTTGAGCCAGTCGACTATATAACCAAACTGGGTTAATCCTGTTTTTACAGCATCTCCTAGTAATTCGTCATCTTCAACTAGCAATAGTCTCATTCTGGCTCCTATTGTTTCTCAAGTCCGGTTTCATCCATATGTTTTGTTAGGTAAAACGCTTGGATTAATACAAAAAGTAGGGTAAATCCTACACCACCAAATAATTTAAAGTTAACCCAGGCATCTGTGTCGTAATTGTAGGCGACATAAATATTGACCGCTCCCATTAAAATAAAGAATAAAGACCATGCAAAGTTCAGTCTATGCCAGATCTTGGATGGCAGTGATACATTCGCTTCCATCATTTTTTGAATTAATGGTTTGCTGCCTATAAAACTTGAACTGAAGAATATTAAAGCAGAAAGCCAATAAATTCCTGTTGGTTTCCATTTAATAAACCATGGATTGTGGAAAAAGAGGGTAGCTCCACCGAGCACCATAATGATTGCCAGGCTGATTAAGTGCATTTTTTCATAGTGCTGGAATTTTAAGCGGTAGAATGCTACTTGGCTTAATGAGGCTATCATTGCCACTGCTGTGGCTGTATATATATTAGAAAGTTTGTATACGATAAAAAATAAAACTATAGGGAAAAAATCAAATAGTAATTTCATATATTCATTAATACTATAAACAAGTTATTTTCAGTATAACACAAGTTTTGATTTCACTCTCGCAAGGTTCGTGCCGGAAATAAAAAATTTTTGTAACTATTTAGTTAAAAATTAATCCGCTAATAGGGGGCATGGTCGCACTTACTTAAGTTTTTCTTGCCCAATAATGCTCACGAATTATCGCGGCATTTAGCTGCGGTAATTCAGTTTTCTATACGCCAGATAACACTAATATTAGTCACGGGACAATTTTATCCGATAAGAATTTTTTGACCAAGGTATAAAGGCGTATTCCATTGAAGTCCAGGATTCAAAGAAAGAATTTGATTTAATGGCAACTGATGACGTTTTGCGATTACATCCAAGGTATCGCCACTACGAGCTATATATTGCTTCGCGGGTTTTACTGTTTTCCAAATAATTAATTGTTGTCCGACACGTAAATGTTGGTTGCTGGATAATTTATTCCAGGTCAGAATGTCATTCGCGTTAACTCCATACATCTTTTCCAGGCGTTGGTAGCTATCAGCAGCTTGTACTATATGAATCATGCGGTGGCTTCCCATTGCGGGAGTTGGCGTAGCAACAGGAGCTGGGGCATATTGGTTCGGTCCGTAATAGGTTGTTTTGACCATTTCTTGCTTGGGAATAGGGGTTGGCATAAGTGGCGCATTTCGCGTACTGGGAATCAAGATGGATTGATTGGGTTTTACTTGATTTGTGGTCAATTGATTTAACTGCTTAATTAAATTCACAGTTGTATGGTATCTATTCGCAATAGAGTCTAGATTATCTCCCTGCAGCACTTGGTGTTTGGTCCAGCTCACTCGTTTATCTTCAGGAAGGTTCGCTAAATTTAAGCTAAATTGGCGTACTTTTTCTGTAGGTATCAATAATTTAAAAGGTTTGTAGGGAGCTGTAGTCCAGTGATTGAATCCAGGATTTAATTTGATTAACTCTCGATAACTAATTCCGGCTAATTTGGCAGCATGGTTTAAATCGATTTGACTGCCAATGTTTACTTCTTGGAAATAGGGTTGATAGGGAATTTCTGGAATTGATATTTTATATTGCTGCGCGTTTTTTACAATTTCAGCAAAGGCGAGCAGTCGCGGTACATAAATTTGTGTTTCTCTGGGTACAGGTAAGTCCCAGAAGCTCGTACTGCGATTCTCTTGTTGGGCGGCTTTGATTGCTCGTGAAATAGTTCCTTCACCTGCGTCATAAGACGCTATGGATAGTGTCCAATTGCCGTCAAAAAATTTATTCAGGTAGACTAGGTAATTGAGGGCTGCATCAGTTGAATGACCAATACTGCGTCGTCCATCAAACCACCAGTCTTGTTTTATTCCAAAATCCTTGCCTGTTCCTGGCATGAGTTGCCATAAGCCAGCTGCACCAACAACCGAATAAGCAAAGGGGTCAAAGGAACTTTCAATCATAGGGATTAAGGCTAATTCACCAGGCAAGTTTCTTTTCTTAATTTCTGTAACGATATGGTAGATATAGGGTTGAGACTGACGGAAGACTTTTTGCAAATAACCGGGGTGAGCTATTAGCCAGCGTATTTGTGCTTGGACTTCGGCTCGCGAAATTTCATGGTCTAATTTAAATTCACTACGAAGTACCTCCCATACATCGGAAGTAGCATGGGTATTGGCAATACCACAAAAAACGAGAATACCTAATAAAAATCTTATTATTATTATTATTATTATTTTCAAAGGTATTTACCTATGAGTACTATTGGCTTGCCAGTGTACTAAAGTTTATTCGATGATTAAACCCTTTTTGGTCTGTATTGGTCCACAACGGTTTTAATTAGGTCCCTTTGCCTTTTATTTGAAATTGTTTTTGGCTTCACGTAACGCTGAAAAAATAGCTAACGGGTTAGTAGACAAGGCCCCATGATGCTGCGCATAGCTTTGTACTTCGGTACTCTGAGTACGTAAAAAAGGATTTATTGATAGTTCTATTTCGATAGTCGAGGGTAGGGTACAAGGAGTCGTTTGGACCTGTAATTTTTGGATGTATATTTGAATAAATTGATTATGAGGCTCTACCGTTTCAGCAAAGCGTAAATTTTGCATGGTATATTCGTGGGCGCAATAAACCTCTGTTTCAGGGGGTAATGATTTAAACAGTTCCATTGAACGATGTAATTGTTCTATTGTTCCATCAAATACTCTGCCGCAACCTGCTGAAAACAGTGTATCGCCACAAAACAACCAGCCTTGCTGAGCTTCATAATAGCTAATATGGCTGGAGGTATGCCCGGGATTAGATAGGATACGAAAAGAGTTGTGTCCAATGTTTATGGTTTGATGCTCACTCACATGATGGTTTATATAAGGAATGCGCGAATCATGAGGCCCATAAACGATACAGTTAGGAGCCTGATGAAGGAGCTGGGCAACACCGCCGATGTGATCATTGTGATGGTGCGTTAATAAAATAGAGCGTAGCTGCAGATGCTGTTCTTTAGCAAATTGAAGCACCGGCTGAGCGTCACCTGGATCAACACAATCAAAAACCCCGGCCTCTTTATCAATAATCGCCCAAATGTAGTTATCAGAGAATGCTGAGATAGGGACAATTGCCATGTTAATAGGTCTCGATAAGATAAGAGGAAACCCCTGGATTAAAATAAATGCGTAGAGCATCTAGGGCTGTTTTCATTTCTTCAGCAAAAGTATAAGGTGGATTAATTATCCAAAGTCCTGCTCCTGACATTCCCTGCATGGGAGCCATAGTTAAATTAAATTCAATACGTAAGGCGCTATTGGCTTTGATGTCTTTCATGTTTCGCACCAGCCTATCAACGAGTCGTCTATCAACTACTGGATACCAAAGGCAATAAACTCCTGTAGAAAAACGAGCAACTGCTTGTTTTATAGCGGCAGGAATTGTTTTGTATTCATCTTTTATTTCAAAAGAGGGATCGATAAAGATTAAACCTCTCTTTTCAGGTGGAGGTAGTAATGCATTCATTGCTGCAATCCCATCGGTTTCGCTGAAATGTACTTTCTTGTTGAAACAGGGTAGGGTGCTTAGCTCATCAAACTCTGCTGGATGTAGCTCGCAAAAATACATTCGATCTTGGGCGCGTAAGTTTTTAATCGCTAAACTGGGAGAACCAGGATAGTGCTTCAACTCGTTATTTTTATTGAGTTCTGAAATAGCTTGCGTGTAATTATGAAAAACAGGGGGAAGAGCTTTATGATCAGGCCAGATTAGCTTGATGCCCTGTTTGTATTCGCCTGTTTTTTCGGCTTGTTTGTTCTTTAAGTCATAAACCCCTCTTCCTGAATGAGTTTCAAGATAAAACAAAGGCTTATCTTTAATCGTGAGGTAGTTTAGTAGGCGTGTTAGCGCAATATGTTTAATGACATCGGCATAATTACCGGCATGATATCCGTGTTGATAGCTCAGCATAAAATTAATTTCGTATAAGAGTAATGTGATGAATTATATCAGATTAAAAAAATTTTCTACTATACTCTTTGTAAGAAGGGCAAATTTTACAGTATCTCGTACCCTTTTGGTAAAAGTCTGATAGGAGACAGTGATGAGAGATCTGCATGAAGATTATGATGAGCAGTCTTTTTCTGATTATAGTTACGATGATGAGGTTACAGACACTACTCATCGAAAAAATGTACGGCGAATGCTAGAAGAACGATTAGAGCGCAAACGTTTACGCGAGGAATTTAAAGACGACTTTGACGAACTCAGTGGAGAGTTTGATTGGGATTCGTTTGAAGAAAAATAGTCTTAATATCTAATTGATGTAGCCTGGTTGCCCACAACCAGGTTTTCTCTATTGTTTTAACGTTAATGCCGCCATTAAGGTGTTTTCAAGTAGACTGACAACAGTCATTGGACCCACACCACCAGGAACCGGAGTAATCCAGGCAACTTTATTGAGTGCTTTTTTGAAATCGACATCACCGCGAATCGTTCCATCAGAGAGGCGGTGGATACCAACATCAATAACAACTTGTTTTTCATTGAGCCATTCAACATCAATAACATCCATATGACCTGTTGCAACAACGATGAAATCAGCAATGCGCACGAAATGCTCGAGATTTTGAGTCAGACGATGACAAACAGTAACCGTAGCTCCTGCAGCAAGTAATTCCAAACTCATGGGACGTCCGACAATATTTGATGCACCAATTACCACGGCATGTTTGCCTTTGACGTTCAGATGATAATGTTCCAGCAGACTCATAATGCCCATCGGGGTGCATGGACGAAGCAGGGGATTACGTTGCGCCAGTCGGCCTAAATTATAAGGATGGAATCCATCAACATCCTTTGCAGGTTTAATACGCTCAATGATCACTGCTTCATCTATGTGCTTGGGGAGAGGTAATTGAATGAGAATGCCGTCAATCTCTTGGGAATCATTTAAATTATCAATAAGCTTGATTAATTCCTCCTGGCTGGTTTCCTCAGACAAGTCATAAGAGTGGGAAGTGATGCCCACTTCAGCACAGGCTTTACGTTTATTATTAACATATACTGATGAGGCTGGATCCGTACCAATAAGTACTACCGCAAGCCCTGGAGCATGATGTCCTTGTTGTACCAGCTCATGCACTCGTAGTTTTAATTGATCTCGACGGAGAGCAGATAAATTTTTTCCATCAATCAATGATGCTGACATAGTAATCCGGGAAAAAAGCAGGGGGTAAATTATGTATTAGAGGTAGGGCTAATGCAAGCGATTTAAAAGTGCTTTTAAGCGACCAATACAGAAAAATTATTAACAAATCTTGAAAATGAATTAAACAATAGAACGGATCTCTATTCTGAAATTAAAAAATTATGATCACAAGATCGTAGGCTTGCTCTATGGTCGGAGGGATCCTCACCTTATATTTATAGAGGCTCCCTCCGATCATAGGTCTAACCTATAAGTCAGTGCAACACGTTACTTAACTACTTGTGCCGTCTGATTTCCACCAAAAATATAACTTACAGAAACCAACACTTCATTAGAATGGTAAGAACCAGGGTTCAAGGATTGATTAGACCAAGTTCCTTTTCCAGGCCCAGAACTAATTTGTCCCAAGTCTTGATAGCTATACCCAACAGATAGTGTCCATTGTGGTGTAAGCAGTAGATCAAGGCCTGCACCAACATTGTATGTAAATTCACTAGTACTGAAATTAGAAAACTGTGGACTTACTCGCGGAGTTACACCAGCGGGTGCTCTTTCTTTATAGCGAGATGTCCTGTTAAACGAGCTTCCAATTCCTGCATGTGCAAAAGGAGAAAATTTTTTATATTGAAAGAGATTCACTTTTGCAGAAGCCAGAAGCATATTCGCTGTTAAATCCCAATCATATTTATAATTAGCGAGTTCTGGACCTGAATTGTTCAGGATTCTATTGCCAATATTAGTCCGGAAAAAATACTTCCATACAGCACTAAAGGAATAGGCTGGAAACCATACGCTATCATGTTGCCAACTCCGTCCTAAAGCAAGACCAATCACGGGTTCACTTTGATTGCGCGTGGAAAATAAATTGTTACTGCGAGGAGTTAATGAGTTTGGGGTATTATTAATCCTCATCAAATCATTCCATTGAGGATACTGTACGCCAGCCCCGAAAGAGACAACCCAATTTCCTGTCGAACTCCAAAATGGCTCTACGTTTTTTTCTGTATCTTGAGAAAAAGTTGGACTACTAAAAACAAATGCTAAGGAAGCAATGCTGCGACCAAAAAAATTCCATCTCATAGAATGCGTCTCAATGTGCTTTTTTGAAATAAAACCCATAAAAATATCATGGCTAATCAAATGGATCAAGAAAAATAATTATTATCCGATGCTTGGGAAGATAAACTTTGAAAATGAATCGTCTGAGGTATAGACAAAGCAAATACAGTAATATAAATTCAGGCATTTTATTTAGGAATAATGAATGCGTATTGCCTTGGTGCTTGAGTACGATGGTAGCCACTATCATGGCTGGCAAGCACAAACGGGCTTGCATACCGTGCAACAAGCCTTAGAACATGCTTTATCAAAAGTCGCTGATAGTCCTATTTCTGTGGTTTGTGCAGGTAGAACGGATACTGGGGTACATGCAACCAATCAAGTAGTTCATTTTGATACAGATAAAGAACGCAGTATACGAGCGTGGATTCATGGTGCAAATTCCTTCTTGCCTAAAGATGTATGCGTTAAATGGGGCAAAGAGCTTCCAGAAGAATTCAATGCACGCTACTCAGCAACAGCCAGAAGATATCGTTATATAATTTACAATGGGGCGATTCGGCCTGCTTTGCTGCGCAGCAATATGACGTGGCAATATCGGCAACTGGACCACCGTTTAATGCATCAAGCCGCACAATTTTTAGTTGGGGAAAAGGATTTTACTTCCTTTCGTTCTGTTGAATGTCAGTCAAATACACCGATGCGGAATGTTCATAAAATCCAGGTAACCCGGGCCAATGATTTAGTTATTATTGATATTAGTGCAAATGCTTTTTTGCATCACATGGTGCGGAATATCGCTGGTGTTTTAATTGCTGTAGGCTCAGGAAAACATCCGGTATCTTGGGTCGAAGAGGTTTTAGCCGCGCGTGATAGACGATTAGGTGCTGAAACTGCACCTGCCTATGGTTTGTATTTAGTGCAAGTGACTTATCCTCAGGGGTTTGGAATATTACAAAATAATCCCGGACCAGCTTTTCTTTGGGAGAAATAATTGAATCCATCGCGTGTGCGAGTCAAAATGTGTGGTATGACGCGTAGTGATGATATTGCTCATGCTGTTCACTTAGGCGTTGATGCAATAGGTTTAATTTTTTATCCCAAAAGCTCACGCCATGTTACAGTGGAACAGGCTAAGATTTTATTAAAAAATAGTTTGCCGTTTGTCGATGCCGTTGCTGTTTTGGTCGACCCTGAGGTGGAACTAGTACAGCAAATTATTGAACAACTGCCGATTCAACTGATTCAGTTTCATGGTGCGGAATCGGTAGCATTTTGTCAGCAGTTTAATAAACCGTTTATTAAAGCCATTCATTCGGATTCAAGTGCATACATTCAACAGATGGCAGAAGATTATGTTGATGCACGTGCTTTGTTGTTGGATACGCCCTCAAATACCGCGCGAGGGGGGACTGGACTTACTTTTGATTGGGGAGTCATTCCTCGACGACTAGAGAAACCATACATATTAGCAGGTGGATTAGATGAATCGAATGTGTTGGATGCGATTAAAAGCTGTCATCCTTATGCAGTAGATTTATGCAGTGGTATCGAAGCGTCTCCTGGAATAAAAGATCACACTAAGATGACGCAATTTATGAAGCGTATTTCAACGCTTCCCTTAAATTAAATACCATGACTACCAGGTTCTACAGCCTAGTTTACATAGTGAGGTATATACGCAATGAATAAAAAAGAACTTCCTGATGAGCACGGACATTTTGGTCCCTATGGCGGCATTTTTGTCGCAGATACATTGATGCATGCCTTAAAAGAATTAGAACAAGCTTATAACAAGTACCGCTATGATGCTGAGTTTTTGGCAGAATTAAGTCGAGAATTAAATTATTTTGTGGGTCGTCCTAGCCCACTTTATCATGCTGAACGTTTAAGTCAGCTCGTTGGCGGAGCACAGATTTATCTGAAACGGGAAGATTTAAATCATACCGGTGCGCATAAAGTAAATAATACGGTAGGACAGGCTTTACTTGCAAAGCGCATGGGCAAAACACGAATCATTGCTGAAACGGGGGCAGGGCAACATGGTGTTGCTTCGGCAACAGTGGCTGCTAAGTTAGGCTTTGAGTGTGTTGTTTACATGGGGGCTGAGGATGTAAAACGTCAGGCAACTAATGTCTATCGGATGAAATTATTAGGTGCTGAGGTCGTGCCTGTAACTGCAGGTTCAAAAACATTAAAAGACGCACTGAATGAAGCAATGCGTGATTGGGTCAGCCATATTGATGATACCTTTTACATTATTGGAACGGTGGCAGGACCTCATCCTTACCCACAGATAGTACGCGATTTTCAGACGGTTATTGGTATGGAGGCTCGCGCTCAATTCTTAGAAGCAAAAGGGCAGTTACCTGATGCATTAGTGGCATGTATTGGTGGTGGTTCTAATGCAATTGGCTTATTTTATCCCTTCCTTAATGATGAGTCAGTAGCCATTTATGGTGTTGAAGCTGGCGGTAAAGGTTTGGAGACTGGTGAACATTCTGCTTCTCTAATTGCAGGCAAGCCTGGGGTATTGCATGGTAATCGCACTTATTTACTTTGCGACGAGCATGGACAAATTCAAGATACCCATTCGATTTCCGCGGGTCTTGATTATCCAGGCGTGGGACCAGAGCATGCTTATTTAAAAGACATCGGTCGAGTTAAATATGAAGCCATCAATGATGACGAAGCCTTACATGCGTTTCGTACCTTGACTCGTGTAGAAGGTATTATGCCTGCGTTAGAGTCTAGTCATGCGATAGCCTATGCGATGAAATTGGCAAAGACAATGGACAAGAACCAAAACATTATCGTGAATTTATCCGGTCGTGGTGATAAAGACATGCATACTGTTGCAAGTATTGATGGGATTAGCGTATGAACCGAATAGACAAAGTTTTAGCTAAGATACAAGCTAGTGGCAAAAAAATGCTGAGTCCTTATATTACTGCGGGCGACCCTTATCCTGAGATAACCGTACAGCTCATGCATGAATTGGTAAAGGCTGGGGCTGATGTTTTAGAATTAGGCATCCCTTTTTCTGACCCTATGGCGGAAGGAATCGTAATTCAGCAAGCAATGGAGCGCGCGTTAGCGCATAAGGTATATACTACAGACGTATTAGCTATGGTCAGGGAGTTTCGCGAGCAAGATAAAGAAACACCTATTGTGATCATGGGGTATGTAAATCCCATCGAGCAATATGGCTATGAATTATTTGCTCAACATGCAACTGATGCGGGTGTGGATGGCACGATTTTAGTGGATTTGCCGCCCGAAGAGAGTGCGGAGATTAATTCTATTTGGCAAAAGCACAGCTTATATAGTATTTTTCTTTGCTCACCAACAACCACTGATGAACGCATGGCTTTAATTCAAGAGCATGCTCAAGGGTATTTGTATTATGTTTCTTTAAAAGGGGTGACAGGCTCAAGTACTCTTGATACCACGTCCTTAAAGGCCCAATATCAACAACGCAAAGCGCAAGTAAACTTGCCTTTGATGGTTGGTTTTGGCATAAAAACTCCAGAGATGGCTGCAGAGGTTGCTAGTTTTGCCGATGGGGTTATCGTTGGTGCTGCTTTGATTAATCAGATTTTAGAGGCATATCAGGCAAAACATGATATGCTGCAAGCCGGAGCAAGCTTAATACATTCCATGCGCTGTGCGATGGATGAGCGATGATTAATGTGTAGGTTGGGCTGTGGCCTGACCTGCAAAAACTAAGTATTTAATATAACGATCAAACGAGATCATATGGAAACGATGGAAAAACCGATGACAGAATCAACCGAAAAACGAGCACATTTTATCAGACAATTGATTACTGATGAGCTAGCTAGCGGCAAACATAAATCATTAGTGACGCGCTTCCCACCCGAGCCTAATGGTTATTTGCACGTAGGGCATGCCAAATCTATTTGCCTCAATTTTGGTTTGGCGCAAGAATTTGGCGGTATCTGTTATCTACGATTTGACGATACAAATCCCATCAAGGAAGAAGATGAATACGTGCATGCTATTATTGATGATGTGCGTTGGTTAGGTTTTGAATGGTGTGATATGACCCATTCATCTGATTATTACAATGAGCTTTATGAGTTTGCTGTGTTGTTAATCAAAAAAGACTTAGCTTATGTAGACAGTTTAAGCATGGAAGAGATTCGTGCCTATCGTGGAACTTTGCAAGAGGCAGGACGTGAAAGCCCATACCGCAACCGTCCTATGGAAGAAAGTCTTGATTTATTTACTCGTATGAAAGCTGGTGAATTTGTTGATGGTACGCATGTATTAAGAGCAAAAATTGACATGCAATCGGGTAACATTAATATGCGTGATCCGGTTTTATACCGTATTCGCCACGCGCATCACCAACGTACAGGTGATGAGTGGTGCATTTACCCAATGTATGATTATGCGCATCCTATTTCGGACGCATTAGAGAAAATTACTCACTCTTTATGTACTTTGGAGTTCCAGGATCATCGACCATTGTATGATTGGCTTATCGAGAATTTACCAGTACCTGCAAAACCAGTACAAACTGAGTTTGCCCGTTTGAACTTATCTCATACAGTCACTTCTAAGCGTAAGTTACGTGAATTGGTTGAGAAACATGCGGTTTCTGGTTGGGATGATCCTCGTATGCCGACCTTACGTGGTATGCGTAAACGTGGATATCCACCAGCAGCGATTCGCCAGTTTTGTGAAATGATTGGTATTTCGCGTAGTGACTCAGTGATTGACATGACTTTATTAGAAGAGTGTGTTCGCGCTGAATTAAATCGAACTGCGAAGCGTGCTCTGTGCGTGATGGATCCTTTAAAAGTAGTGATTGAAAACTATCCTGAAGGAAAAGTTGAACAGCTTAATGCATCATATAACCCACAAGATCCGGAAGCGGGACGACGTGATCTTCCGTTTACCAGAGAGCTTTATATTGAACGCTCCGATTTTATGGAAGAGCCACCTAAGAAATTCTTCCGTTTATCACCTGGTGCCGAAGTGCGTTTACGTCATGCATATGTAATTAAGTGTCATGAAGTAATTCATAATGAGCAGGGCGATGTGGTTGAACTACGTTGTACCTATGATGAGAATACATTAGGAAAAAATCCTGAAGACAGAAAAGTCAAAGGCGTTATTCATTGGGTATCAAGCGAACATGCTTATCCGGTGACTGTTTTGCAATACGATCGCTTGTTTACGGATGCGAATCCTGCTCGTGAAGACGATTTCTTCCAATTTTTAAATCATGACTCATTACAAACGATGCAAGGGCTTTGTGAACTTTCTTTAGCGCATCAGCCAGAAGGTGAAGTATTCCAATTTGAACGATTGGGCTATTATTGTGTTAACGAGAAAAAAGATGGATGCGTGAGTGTTTTCCACCGTGTGGTTGATTTGAAAGATACTTGGGGAAAAGTGAGCTAAGGGGCAGAAATGTTACATTTATTTAATTCGCTAACTAGAACAAAAGAACCGTTTGTTTCCATTAACCCAGGAAAGATCGGGATGTATGTTTGTGGTATTACGGTTTATGACCACTGCCATTTAGGCCATGCACGCTCTATGGTATCTTTTGACGTGATTGTGCGTTATCTGCGTTCCCAAGGCTATGATGTAACCTTTGTACGTAATATTACCGATATTGATGACAAAATTATCACGCGTGCCAATGAGCGTGGTATTCCGATTGATGAATTAACGGCACATTACATTGCGGCCATGCATGAAGACATGAAGGCTTTAAATATTCTACCACCTGATTATGAGCCAAGAGCAACGGAGCACATTGCTACGATTATTCGTTTAATTGA
Source organism: Legionella sp. (assembly GCF_965140895.1). GTDB lineage: Bacteria > Pseudomonadota > Gammaproteobacteria > Legionellales > Legionellaceae > Legionella. The sequence goes on from NZ_CBCSKT010000036.1 coordinate 150,034, forward strand.
GCGTTTACTAGAAAAAGGTAATGCTTATGTAAGTGATAACGGTGATGTGTGTTACCAGGTAGATAGTTTTGCTGATTACGGTAAGTTATCGCATAAAGATTTAGATGGTTTAATTTCTGGTGCGCGTATTGAAGTAGTTAAAGAAAAGCGTTCGCCACTTGATTTTGTGCTGTGGAAAAAAGCCAAAGCTGATGAGCCAAGCTGGTCCTCACCTTGGGGAGAAGGGCGCCCTGGATGGCATATTGAATGCTCTGCGATGGCGATGGAAGAGCTTGGCGAGCAATTTGATATTCATGGGGGTGGTTTGGATTTACAGTTCCCACATCATGAAAATGAAATTGCGCAAAGTGAAGCCGCTACATGCAAACCATTTGCTAATTATTGGATGCACGTTGGTATGTTGCAGGTAAATAATGAAAAAATGTCTAAATCATTAGGTAATTTTTTCACGATTGCTGACGTGTTAAACGAGCATCATCCTGAAGTTATCCGTTATTTCTTGTTAAGCAGTCATTATCGTAGTCCATTAAATTACTCTGAAGAGAATTTAGTAAACGCTAAAAAGGCATTGACCCGTCTTTATCAAACGATGAAAGACGTATCGATTTTGAGTAATGGTGAGTTGGATGAGCATTGGATTGCTGAATTTAACAAGGCCATGAATGATGATTTTAACACACCAGTCGCTTTATCTGTTTTATTCCAGTTAAGTCATGAAGTGAATAAAAATGCCAGCCCAGTGTTAGGCACAACCTTAAAACACCTCGCCGAAGTAATGGGGTTATTGCAATCCGACGCTTCAGAATTTCTGCAAGCAGGCCTTGCAGAGGATGATAAGGTGATAATCGAACAATTAATCGCTCAACGCCTACAAGCAAGAGCGGATCGCAATTGGGAGCGTGCCGATCAAATCCGTGCTGAATTACTTGAGCAAGGAATTGAGTTGGAAGATGGCTCTAAAGGAACTACTTGGCGAAAGTTGGTTAAGTAAAAGGTGAACTTCGTGCCTCAACATCCGTATTAGCGTAGCGATATGGGTGTTGAGGCAAAAGTGCTATATTATTAATTCTGCGTAGTAACCCGAAGCACTTCAGCTAAAGATGTATCACCAGCAAGAACGCGCTTAAAACCATCATCACGAATACTTGGCATTGTGGGTCTTAAATGCTCCTCCATTAGCTGAAAATTTTCATTCCGATGAATCATACCCCTTAAGGTGTCATCAATGGTGATTAATTCATAAATACTAGTTCGGCCTCGATATCCCAGATGGTTACACAAATCACAACCCTTAGGCTCACATACTTTTGATAAATCGGCATCAGGGCCAAGCTTCATTAATTCCTTTTCATCATATCTTAATTGGTGCGGTGTCTTACAATGAGGGCAAAGTCTACGAACTAGACGTTGAGCAATCAAACCAACAATACTTGAGGATAAAAGAAATGATTCCACGCCCATATCACGTAAACGCGTTAATGCTCCTAATGCACTATTGGTATGCAAGGTGGAAAGTACCAAATGTCCTGTTAAACTTGCTTGTACCGCGATTTCTGCTGTTTCCAGATCACGAATTTCCCCAATCATCACTACATCAGGGTCTTGCCGTAAAATCGCTCTTAGCCCCTTAGCAAAAGTCATTTGAACTTTGGTATTAACCTGCGTTTGGCCTATCCCTTCTAAATCGTATTCAATAGGGTCCTCAATGGTTAAAATATTTCGCGTAACCTCATTTAACTCAGTAAGCATCGCATACAATGAGGTTGTTTTACCCGAGCCCGTAGGGCCGGTAACTAAAATAATACCATGAGGTTCGGCAATTAATTGGCGGATTGTCACTAATGCTGGAGCTGGCATACCTAAAAGGTTTAAATCCAATTGCGCTGCTTGCTTATCTAAAATACGTAACACTACTCGTTCGCCATGATTCGAGGGAAGGGTAGATACCCGCACATCGATATTATGCCCACCAATACGCAGCGAAATACGACCATCTTGCGGTATACGTTTTTCTGCAATATCAAGCTTTGCCATTACTTTAACTCTGGAAATAACCAAAGGAGCAATGGCGCGTTGAATCTCTAATACCTCATGTAAAACACCATCAATACGATTACGTACTAATACACGATCCTCATACGTTTCAATATGAATATCTGATGCTTTCTGTTTTATTGCTTGCGTAAATAAGGCATTAAGTAAACGGATGATTGGTGCATCATCCTGATTTTCTAATAAGTCTTCACTGACTGGAAGCTGGCTTGCTAATAATGAAAGATCCATATCCTCTTCCATTCCACCAGCCGCCTCTAAAATTGATGATTTAGATTGATAAGTATTTGCCAGATGCTGTTGAAAAGCTGATTCATCAACTTGCTTTAATGACAGCTCACACTGAAGTAATCGCTTTATTTCCGCAAGTGATTGCAGGGAGACGTTAGGTAGATGGTAAATAACCGCTTTTCCATCGGCCAACTCGCTCCCAACAACAATCCCATGGTTTTTCGCAAAACTGTATGGAATTTTAAGAAATTTCTCTTCCGCATCCATAGCTTATTTAGTCACTAATAAAGGAGGACGGCTGAAGGGTCTTGGTAAGTCAGCACGCTTCAAGGCGGGTAACACGGTCGAGTTGTTACTTTGCACATATGCTTCTTGTGAACGCAACCAATCTAATTGGTATTGACGAGTATGATTGTATCGCTGATCTGTAGCATGCACCGTATCACGTTCATTACGTAGAATAATGGGCTTGATAAACACCATAAGAACCCGTTTATCTCGCGTGTGTATCTTGCGTTTAAATAATCTTCCTACTCCTGGTAAATCACCAATAATAGGAATGCGATTATTGTCATTACCCAAGCTATCTTGTGTTAATCCACCTAAAACAACCACATTACCACTTTCCACGTGCACGGAGGTCACAATACTGCTGATGCTAAATGTTGGTGTAGTCGATGTTTCTGCAAGTGCTGAGGGATCTAAGGTATCATTCCCCTGGTCAATTTGCATTTGAATGCCATTGCCACGGGTTATTTGTGGTCTTACATAAAGATGTAATGCTACGTTAACCCGATCAAAGGTGGTAAATGGACTTGATGCTGTTGTAGTGCCATTTGCATTATTTGGGTAATTAGTAGACGCAATAGACACCTGCTTACCCACAAGAATTTTTGCCTGGCGATTATCAAGAACTACCACTGATGGCGTTGATAAAATATTCGCTTTATGTGCTCGAGCCAGAGCATAAATTTGTGCTTGAAAATCGTCAATTCTACTTTGGCTATTAAGAATAGCGAAACCATTTTTAAAGCTGGTTGGTTTACCTGTTTGCAGATTCGTACCCCACTCAATACCTAGGTCATTCACATCATCCTGGTTAATTTCGGCAACCAAGGCCTCAATTAATAATTGTGCTGGCTTAATATCTAATTGCGCAATAACACGCTTTAAAACGCTAATAACTGAGGCGGGGGCGTTTAAAATAATGGAGTTAGTATTTGGCTCTCCAATGATTTGCACAGATGGTTTAGTAGACCCTTCATTTTGGGTACTGGCTGAAGAAGTATTCGCTGTTGCTGCAGATGAAGATAAACCACTGCCACTGTTACTGCTCATTGAACTCTGTTGGTTATTTTGGCCACTATTTACAAGATTTGAAGCAGGGTTCGTACTATCTAAGGCGGGTCGGGTAATGGTTCCAATCGTTGTACCTACATTCCCACTAAAGTTTGCTTGAGCAATACCGGCAAGAATAGGGACCAGATCTTCGGCACGCATGTAATTAAGATACACTACTTGGGTATTGCTATTCAGACCTGCTGAACTTTCACGATCTAACTTTAGAATAAGCATTCTTAGACGTATTCTATCTGTTTTGGAACCGCTAATTAACAGAGAGTTAGAGCGGTCATCAGCGGAAATAGAAATTTGTGTTCGTCCGCCAGCCATATTCGGTTGAGCCTTTATAAGATCTTTCAGAGTATTTGCGATATCCATCGCTAAAGAATGTCTTAGGGATACAATATCAATACCGTTGGCTGTTGAGTTATCAACCTGCTTTATGATAGTTGCAAGGCTATTAATATTATTTGCACGACCTGAAAGAATCAGCATATTGGAAGGGCCATAAGCTGACACGCTACTCCATTGTGGCATTAATGGTCTTAAAACGGGTACTAATTGTTCTGCTGGTACATAGTGTACAGGAACTACCGCAACCATCATGTCATCGCCTCGAGGACGTGTTCTTGGATCAGATGATTGTGTTTTGGCATCAATATTGGGAATTATTTTAATAATTTCGCCACTAGGGATAGCCGCATATCCTGAAACCTGAAGTACAGAAAGAAATACCTGATACAGTTCATGGGAAGACATTGGCGTAGAAGATACAATGGATATTTTTCCTTGTACTCTTGGATCAATCACAAAATTTTTACCAGTAACACGAGAAACCTCTGCAATGACCGCGCGAATATCTGCGTTGCGTAAATTCCATAATTGGCTGTCTTCGGGCATTGCTTGTGCTGTCTCTCCGCTACTGGCTGTTGAGTTTGCTGCTGCTAAAGAAGATTGATTTTTGGAGCTTGCGCTATGATGGGACGTATTTATTTTTTGAGAAAGCGTGTGCTGTAATTCTCTTGCTGTTGGGTAATCATTAATTGGGCCAATTTGCACGAGATAGAGACGTTTATCAGATAGATTTTTAATTTCTATTGGTGAATCAACTAGCTTGGACAACTGTGCTTTTCGTTGTTGAGCATCTTTTTCTAAATTAAAGGCACCAGCTTGCAGAAAGAACGTTGTATTCCCATCCTTGGTGGAAGTAGAAATATTAATGTCATTTGCATAAACAAATGTAGAACATAATATTAAAAATGTAAGTACTATCGAGCGCATTGAAAAACCGCAAAATCCTAGATAGTAACATGATAACCAAATTTAAAAACTTAACAACAAATTTTTAAATATTTTAGAGAAATATGATTGATTTTAAATGAAAAAATGGTGGCTATGGGTGGACTCGAACCACCGACCTCAGCATTATGAGTGCCGCGCTCTAACCGACTGAGCTACATAGCCGCGAGGTCCGAGATTGTGTCTTTTTAGAGGGCATATGTCAATACTTAAATTAATAAAAATAGTGTTTTTTTTATATTGTTAATAAATTTGTTGTTTTTGGCTGTTATTTATTCAAAAGCAGTTGCGCATTACGCCCTTATTTTAGGTTTAGAAATTCCTGCCTTCTTGGTTTTAATGGCCTGGGTTCTATTCTTCCTTTCTATGTTTGCTTTTTTTACAGCAACTTCGCCAGAAACTTTTTAGTGTTCGTTAATATATTTTTGGATCACATACTATACTTTATGAACAAATATAGATCATGGTGCATGATATGCCTATTCGTTTTTTTAAACAGCATGACTCAAAAGAGCAGATTTCACGTGAGGATAATGTAAGACGATTTTTAGAAGGTTTTCCTGATATAGAGTTCTGGAGGTTCTTTGTTGAACGAGAAAGGTACGATGCAAGATATGAGTTCTGTTATGAGATCTATTCAAGAAAGTTTAATAGTCTTCCTGCTCCAGAAATACGAAGCCGGTCTTTAGAGCAAATGAAGAAAGAATTGAATTCCCTAACGATTGGGGACTTATTTGAAATTTTTACTAGTGAACAAGACAAAAAGTTTTTAGCTATGCTTAGATTAGAGAATAGAAAAAAAGAACGCCTTACAGAATATATCGATAAGTTGGTTGGATGGCAAGCTTTTGAGGATGGAGAGCCCGGTTATTTAATACATGCAACAAGGGGGCTAAGTTCTGTATTATCAAGTTTGGCTAACGATGAGCCGTTGACCACCAATTTTATTAAAAATTTACATAAAATAGCTACTGAAAATGTAAAAAACATGTACACACTTACTCCGGGGAGATTTCGCCATACCTGGGTGGCTTGGCAATTAAGCGAGTTTGGGGATTCATTATCCGGTTTAATTGAATCAATTGATTATTTAAAATCTATAAAAGAAAAATATGGATATAATTATCATTCTTTTAATATTTATGAAAACGACAAACCAGTCCAAATTATTTCTGATTTAACTAAAAGCTCGAAGGAATTAGCAGAGACCCTATGGAATGCGCAATTTAATTCCTTTGTTCAACATTTTGAGGGCGGCAGCGCAAAAAACAATATTGACGAAATCTTGAATGCGATTGGTGAACAACAAATTAGCGAGCTTGAAACTCAATTAACACAAGCAAAAACTAAAGATGAAAAACTTATTGCAATTTTTAGTTACTTAAAACATGCCGTATTGCTACATCCCTTTCAAGATGGAGTCGGTAGGACTTATTCAATGTTGTTGCTCCAATTTTTATTAATGCGTGAAAACTTGCTACCTATTATTATTCATAATTCAAACATAATTCCTGGTTATTCCGTGCAGGAGCTTGTGAAGGAATATGTTCGTGCTGAAGATGAAATGGAAAAAATTTTGCAGGATCCAGACTATGTAAGCAGTGATGAGTTTGCAAAACCAAATGTTGATACTGAATATTTGAGAACATTTATTCCAAACGATACTTTTGATAATTGTTTAAAAATATATCAAGATGCAAAAGAGAGTTTTTTAATAAGTAAGGGACACTTAGCATCAAATGAGAGCCTCTTGACATTCAACACGCCAAATAAAGGGGATGGTTAAAAGTACCTATCAAACTGCGGTAATTTGCTCTTCTAGTTTAAGTGAGCCTGGTTGCGTGCAACTAGGTTACGCTATTTTATGTCTACATATTCGCCATCGTTATTACAAAATTAGGAATATTCGGTGAACCGACACCAACAGCATCATTCCAAAATTGACCCTCAGGCTCAACCGTAAGCGCTGAATCCCAGCCAAAAGTTACATGACCGAGTGTAAATGCAGATGCGGGAGCTGGGGTATTTTGTATTGTGATTAAAGGCGGCGGAGTTGCACCACTAATAATCAGGGCTGGGGGAATAATGAGGTTAATCGCTCTGTTGGCAAGGAGTACATCATTTTTTTGATATAAATAAGGTGCTGCCTGGCCAATTGGAGTTCCTTTATTTAATAAGCTACGTGCCTGATTCACTAAAAGTAGGGTCGCTGAAAATAATGGGCAGGCCAAACTTGTACCCCCATCTTGTACTTGTGTTCCATTGGCAATAATTAATAGTCCAGTTTGGGGGTCACCGAGCATTGCAACGTCAGGTAAAGCACGAAGATTGCCAAAACTACTGATAACTCCATAACCTCCCGCAGTAAAACTACTGATTGAACTTTGCCAGGTGACAGGGCCATAATATTGACTAATTCCTCCCCCCGTGCCTCCAGCATAGGATAGGGTACCACTAATAGAACGTACGGTTCCCCAAACGGTCTCAAATGCATAACGATAATTCGCATCAACAAATAAGGCGGTTGCCCCCACGGCAGTAACATAAGCCGAGCTGGATGGGTAATTCACTGTTAGGGGGGAGGACGGCCAGGCCCCGCTACATTTTGATGCTGTTGGATAAGTATTATCACCACAATCACCAGAAGAGAAATTCACACTGATCCCTGCTGCGGCAGCCAGTTCTAATGTCGATTCCAGTGCAGGATCATTCGTTTCAGCACTACTCCAGCTATTAGAAATAACATAGGCATTACTGAAGCTGTTGATACTGTAATTATTCTGAATTAAGGTATGAATCACCCCGATTAATGTATCACGCTGATTTGTTCCCAAAACCAAAGCAGTATTATTGCCAGGGGCAATGGTATGAGAAGCCTCAACATCCAAAACAATTTCTCTACTAAACGAGGGAGTGCCTGGGCAGGATGTAAAGGGTGTACCATCAGGATTAATTATGGCAAAATTTTTCGCAGGACCAGAAACCGTAAATGGTTTAATACCATTGCCAGCAAAATATTGATTGGCGTCACTTAATATTTGTGCAGGTCCATTCGAGCCACATTTATCAACGATTACCAAGGTTTGCCCGGTACCATCTAAACGTGTTCCATTAATTTTGGGAATATTACTCAAATTATAGGTTTTTTGGAGATTTGCTCCCGTAAATCCTTGTAAGGAAATATTAGTAGGAATAGCGCTTGGCATAAAATTGCGCCAAATAAAATTCAAATCATGAGTTTCTGTAGTATGCATCTGAACGGCACTACTTAGATTTGAATGAAATTCAGGGAGGTTATTAAGTCCTGTGATTCCCGAAATAAATTCAGCGAGTTCGAGGGGGAGATTGGGCTCATTCGCATTAGCATAAACTGTTTCTTGTTGGTAACGATAATAATTCATCTGTACATGCAGTGCTTGTTTGATTTGTCCTGCTGTACCTTTTACGCGAATACTGTGATTTATTATTTTTGCTTGCATACCTTGAGTTACAAAAAAATGTTGAATTAATTCTTCTGTATCTTTGTCTGGAGCAAATTCTTGTTCATAAAGAGTGTGAGTTAAATAATGATGATAACGAGGGCTGTTAGCATCATAAATATCCTGGACAAGCCGATCAAGTGCATCTTTATTGCGTAATTTCAGCCATACAGTAAATGACAGTTCTGTATTTGCAGGTACTGGCTTAATCAAATTTGCCTGTATTAGCAAATTAAATCCGGGACTGGTCACAGTTGCTAAGGACTGTATTGAATTCGCATAGGAAGTCATTGCCATCAAGCTCAATGGTAATAGGAATTTAAGTTTTGACATGAGTGATCTCCCTATGACTCAGTTAATCTAGAAAATATAAACTGGTTATTGGACTATGGCTTATAAATCCCAATTCATCACCAGTTGTTAATGAGAATACATAGCCACCTTGCGTGCCAGCATAAATCAAACTCGCATCAGAGTTGACGAACAATGTATAAGTTATTTGTGATAACAGAGTCCACATAGGATTAGTATCTGTGAGACTATTGCTTGAATAGGTGTATTCAAAATCAATTGTTCCTGGGGGAAGGGTATCATTAGATGTTGTTTGCCGAGTATTAACATAAAGTTGGCTGTTGGTGGCAAATACGTTGTATACCGGTACTGGAGTACTTGTTTCTGGGCCATTAATCAGACTCCAGGTTACTCCATTATTTAGTGAATAATAAACATTTCCATCCTGGCTTCCAACGTAGATTGTATTGACTGGGGTGATAAATAGGCTATTGATAGCTCCTGTGCCTGGATTTGTGGCTGTTGCTGTCCATGTAGTACCATCAGCTGAATAATAAACGTGTCCATCCTGAGTTACACAATAAATGATAGTCGAGCCGTTTGTCACCACAAAAACACTATTTATGGGGCTATTTCCTGCAACAGCCACTGTCGCAGTCCAAGACGAACCGTTATTTGTTGAATAATATACTTTGCCATCGGCACTTGCCACATACAGTGTGGTGTTACTAGCAAAAACACCATTGACCCTATATCCGCTGGAGGGTGGGGTGGTTATATTCCAGGTTAAACCATTATCATTAGAAAAATAGATAAAGCCACTTGCCGTTCCTGCATAGATTATTCCACCACGTGCAAAGCTTGCCTCTACGGTATGATTCGCATCAATATGAGGCAGGGTTAAAGTCGAACCGCCTTTTTGAGCAATTCCACCATCAACAAACCATTGATCCACTTGATATCCGGTATTTGGTATTGCAGTGAACTTTAAATTGGTTCCAGCGTATATTGTTTGGGGCGTGTTTGGGGTGATAGTTCCATTTGCACTTGCCAATGGAGTGATTAAGTATTTTGCTAAGGGGATGAAGTTTATGCTTAAAGCATTCGCGGCACTTGGTTGGTAACATTCGAGTTGCCTTTCTTGCTGACATATAATTGGCCCACTATATATATTGCCACTTAAAAGATTGCCATCGACTAATAAATTCAAGGTGCATGATTGTTTATATGCCAAAGTAAATGAGCCTGGGCAATTACCAGGGCTTGTTATTTGCGTAATGCCTGCAATCGGTTTCATGGCCAGGGTATGTGGTCTACGGGATTGGTTTGTGATTGTATATTTAATTGTTGCTGTGCTTGCTGAGGTGAGTGATATTTGAGGTGGGTAACCCTGATTTGGAATAATTGTCCATAACGGTTTGCCTGCATAACAACTAAGGCCAAACAATAAAGTAGCCAGGGATACAGTCATCTTGACTATTTTCGGCATTTAAAAATCCATTTTTCAGGGCAATTTTTTTTCTATCTTAAACAGTTTTCTTTATATAAATCAATAGGGCTATCCATATTGAAAGGTGGGGAGGGTGTAGCCCGTATTAGGTTGTGCTAATACGGGCTAGAGATTTAGATGATTAACAGATAAAGAGCACCAGGTCCGCGTAATACTTGTACCAGTAACTCATTTTTCTTTTGTTGTGCAATTTGTTGTAATGATTTTACGTCTTTAACTGGAGACTTATTAGCAGAAATAATAATATCACCAGGTCTTAGACCTGCACGCCATCCAGCACTGCTCTCTACCGCACCGACAACTTGAACTCCTGTAACATTACCATGAGGTGGGGTTTCTTGATCAAAAGTTCTTAATGCTAAACCGTAAAGGAATGGATTGCTTGATTGTAGCTTTTGCTCATGGGATTTAACGTCAGTAACTACTGCATCAAGAGTGATGGGCTTACCATCGCGTTGAATCATAATTTTGGCGCTAGAACCTACACGTAATAAGCTTACCGTTGTTTTTACCTGAGTTCCCTGAGTGATTTTGGTGTTATTAATTTGAGTAATAATATCACCAGCTTTCAAACCTGCAAACTCTGCTGGGGAACCAGGATTAACTTGTGCAACCAATGCACCTTGGAAATCTTCTTGATATCCCATAGCTTGAGCTAATTCAGGAGTTAAGTGTTGAACAAAAATTCCCATCAATCCACGATGAATTGAACCGTATTTTATAATTTGTTGTGCAACATCTTTTGCCATGTTAATCGGAATAGCAAAACCAATACCTACGTTACCACCGTAAGGTGAAAGAATCGCTGTATTGATACCAATTAACTCACCTTTAGAGTTAACCAGCGCACCACCTGAGTTACCTGGGTTAATTGCCGCATCTGTTTGGATGAAGTTTTCTACACCTTCAATGTTTAAATCGCTACGCTTTAAGGCACTAACAATACCAAAGGTTGCAGATTGGCTGTTACCGAAGCTATTTAAGCCAAATGGGTTACCAATTGCCACCACAAAATCACCAACTTGCAGTTGATCTGAATCACCAATAGGTAATGATTTTAGATTTTTTGCATCAATTTTTAACACGGCCAAATCGGTTTCACTGTCACCACCGATTAGTTTTGCTTTTAGACGTCGGCCATCTTGTAAGGTAATCGTAATTAGAGTGGCATTACGAATCACATGATCATTTGTAATGATAACTCCCTGTTGCGGATCAACGATTACGCCTGATCCAATGCTTTCAAATTTGCGTCCTTTTTCTGGCAATTGTCTAGAGCGTCTATTATTTTGTACTTCTTCTTCAGCTGCAGCCCCTGGAGCGCTGATTTCATTGGGTAAGTAACCTTGTACGGCAACATTCACAATGGCAGGCATAATATTTTTTAATACAGGTGCCATGCTTGGTATAACTACTTCTTCCGCTGCATGAGCTAGCGGCATGCTTGCAAGCAGCAGGGCACTAAAGAGTACTTTCATGCTTTTTATCATTTTTAGTCCTGAGGTTGAGGTTGATTATTAAACCAGATTAAGGTGCCTATTCTACCTGTTTGAGAGGTTTTGCGATAGGAATACAACTCACTTTCTGACTCAAAAGTACATAATTCGGACTGATATACCGCATTTATGCCTTGAGAGTTCAGCACCAATTCCGCAATTTTCGGCAAATTAGCCAGCCATTTTGAGTTAACTGGTTTAAATGCCTCTTTGCTAAAAGGATATTTCGTGGTGAAGGTTTCATAGACCTCATCGCCCACTTCATAACATTTTTGGCAAATTGCGGGTCCTATCCATGCGAGCAGATCGGAGGCTTTGCTGTGCATTTTGGCAAGCGTATTTTCTACGATACCATTTACTAAGCCTTTCCAACCTGCATGAATGGCGGCAATTTCATTGCCTTGTACATTGCATAGAGTAATGGGTAAACAATCTGCGGTAAGAATCACGAGCGGATGTTTACTTGAACGTGTTACGGAGGCATCTGCCTCTCGATTTGCATCTTCTTCCACCAACACGCAACGAGTACTGTGTGTCTGGCGTAGCCATTGAGGTTCACCAGGTAAATGCAGTAACTCAACTAGTTGCTGGCGGTTTTGCAAAACATGTTGATCATTATCCCCAACTCCTAATCCTAAGTTATTGGAGTTATACGGGGCTAAGCTATATCCCGACAGACGAGTTGTGCTCAGCGCGGTGATATTTTTGGGCGCTGGCCAACAGGCTAAATTAGTCTTCATAATGTGCGTCCAATGTGTTAAGAAGATATTGAAAATCATCAGGTAAAGGAGCTGTAAATGTCAACTCCTCGTCTGTATCCGGGTGGAAAAAAGAAAGACTGCATGCATGCAGGGCTTGTCTATTAAATTCTTGAATGAGTGCTCGCAGCTCAGATGATGCCTGGGCAGGGACTTTCATACGACCACCATAGAGTGGATCGCCAACTACTGGGTGATTTATATGTGCTAAATGAACGCGAATTTGATGCGTGCGTCCAGTCATTAATTTAACATCCAGCAGAGTAAAGTCTTGGTATTGCTTATTTATTGAATAATGGGTGATCGCCTCTCGCCCGTGCTCCTGCACTGCCATTTTCAAGCGATTACGAGGGTGACGTCCAAAACCTGTCTCAATGGTTGCCCCTGAAATGAGATGACCTTGCACTAAAGTAATGTAGTGGCGTTGAATTTCTCGCGCTTGCATTTGTCTTATTAGGGAGGTATGGGCTGTTAAGCTTTTGGCCACTACTAATAAACCCGTAGTATCTTTATCCAAGCGATGAATAATTCCGGCTCTGGGCAAATGATGTTGAGATGGTGCGTGATGCAATAAGGCATTAACCAAGGTATGTTCTCGATTTCCCGCACCTGGGTGCACCACCATATCGGCAGGTTTATTCAAGACCAATAATTCATCATCTTCAAAAACGATATTTAATGGAATTGCTTCAGGAGCACACGACTCGAAGCTGGTGTCAATTACATTAAGATCCACGTTAATTTCAATGAGGTCACCATCCAGAGCCTTATCTTTAGGTTTGCAGGGTTTCTGATTCATGGTGACGGAACCGCTTTTTATCCAGTTACTGATTTGTGAGCGGGAATATTCGGGAAGCATATGCGCGAGCACACTGTCTATGCGCTGATTATGGTGCTCGCGGGGAACCGTTAATTGTTTTTGAATATGTTCTATCATTAGGATGTGTGAGCCTCAACTTCAACAAGACGTCCACGTAATGAGTTAGGTAATGCTTCATTAATATGAACATCAACAAATTGGCCAATCAAATGAGTAGGGCCATCAAAATTTACTACACGATTGCATTCAGTACGGCCAGAAAGTTGTTGGCTGTCTCTTTTAGCATGTCCAGTAACCAATATTCTTTGCGTACTATCAATCATGGACTGGCTATAGCGTGATGATTGGAGCAGCAATCGGTTTTGTAGAATTTGTAATCGTTGTTTTTTGACTTCCATTGGGGTGTCATCAGCTAAATTAGCCGCAGGAGTTCCTGGTCTTGGGCTGTAAATAAAGCTAAAGGAGATGTCAAAACCGATTTCATGTACTAGATCCATAGTTGCCTGGAAGTCTTTATCTGTTTCTCCTGGGAAACCAACGATAATATCAGTAGACAAGCGAATGTCAGGACGTACTTTACGTAGTTTTCTGATTTTCGATTTAAATTCTAATGCAGTATAGCCGCGTTTCATAAGACCTAAAATGCGATCAGAACCACTTTGTATTGGTAAATGTAAGTGATTTGCCAATTCAGGGACTTCGGCATAGGCATTAATTAAGTTATCTGAGAATGCTAAAGGATGAGACGTGGTGAAACGAATTCTGCCAATTCCATCAATTGCAGCAATATAATGGATTAGAAGAGCTAAATCAGCAATGTCACCATTCTCCATTTTGCCACGATAGTCATTAACATTTTGTCCAAGCAGGTTGATTTCGCGCACTCCTTGGGTTGCTAAATGGTAGCATTCAGCCAATACATCATCAAAAGGACGGCTGATTTCTTCACCACGGGTATAGGGAACTACACAGAAACTGCAGTATTTGCTGCATCCTTCCATAATAGAAACGAAGGCCGTTGGTCCTTCTGCTCTCGGCGCAGGTAAATGGTCAAATTTTTCAATTTCGGGGAAGCTAATATCTACAACAGGCTTCTTCTTTTCGATACGCTCATTCAGCATGGCAGGAAGGCGATGTAATGTTTGTGGGCCAAAAACGAGATCTACAAAGGGGGCTCTTTTAACAATATCAGATCCTTCTTGGCTGGCAACACAGCCGCCAACCCCAATTACAACATGGGGATTCTTAGCTTTATAATCACGCCATTGTCCTAATTGAGAAAATACTTTTTCTTGTGCCTTTTCACGAATAGAACAGGTATTAAGTAATATTACATCTGCTTCTTCGACTTGATCTGTTTTCTCAAGACCGTGAGATTCGCGCAATACCTCTGCCATTTTTGTTGAATCGTATTCATTCATTTGGCAGCCATTCGTTTTAATGTACAGTTTTTTAGCCATAGTAAAAATCTACTTTAAATATAATGCAGGTTTGAGCATGCTGATTAAACCTACATTGAGATCACAATTTGTGTGTATTATACCCAAGAAACTTCAAAATGCCATTTTTGTGAGTAACTTCCTAGATTATGATGCGAATTTAGAATGGTAGCCTTGATGCTGCGTATAATTAATCTTCGGTATCGCTTGCTAGAGATTGATTACCGCAGTCAAACCGCGGTAATTCATGCGGATTATTGGTCAAGTACAATTTAAGGAGGCGGTTTATGACAGCCCTAATTCACACTTTGACAATAAGTTTCTTTAATCTTAGGCAAAATAAGTAACGCGATGAACATACCTAATGGAAGAATAGCTAATCCAGTGTGATATGCTTCCATAGGATAGACTCTGACGGTTCCATTCAACTCACCAGTCCATAATTTATCAAGGATGTAGCCGATAAGTGGTTGAGCTAGAGCAATACCTATCATATTCATCATGTTCATAAAACTTAAACCGGTAGCAACATATTTTTTATTACACAATTCTTTAACGACAGTAAATGCTGGTAAAAAGCCTGCAGAAAATATACCAAAGAAAAATAGGAAAAATTGCATTAAGAAAGAGGAAGTAATCGGAGCAAAGATAAAGAATAAGGAGCAGAATAGGGCACCGACACAACCTATGTACATTGGTGGTTTACGCAGGCCAATACGGTTGGAAAATATTCCCCATAAAGGACTGGCAATTGCCCAGCCAACAAATACTAAGGATATATAATTAGCCGCAGTTTCTTTACTAATCGCCATTTTTGCCATAAGGAATGGAACACCCCAAAGTCCACAAAATACAGGAGTTGCCATATATATTAGTCCGCCATAACAGGCGACCAGCCAAATTTGTTTGTTTTTCATCAAGGCAATTAAACTGGGTATCAAATGCTCTTCTTCCTCGTTGGGAAGATTATGTACGGGTGGATGATAGTTTTTGGGGGTATCTTTAGCGATAATAAAAATCAATACGGCGAGAACAAGGCCGATGTAGCCCATAATCATCATGCTTTTACGCCAGCCAAACGCTTCAATAAGCAGTGCTAATGGTGTTTCACCACCAATGGCACCAAGCATTCCAAGGGTAACCATCAGACCGGTTAATAATGCAAAGCGATGGGATGGGAACCAGTTTGCTGCCAATTTCATGGTTCCTACTGCCGCAAAGGCAGAACCAAAACCGATCATTAATCGGGCAATGCACGCCATGAAAAAGTTATCGGTCATACCAAAAGCAATGGTACTTACAGCGCAAACTACAGTTGCTAGTGTCAAAAGGCGATGTGGTCCAAAATAATCCATTAGTACACCGCCAGGGAGCTGCATTGCTGCATAAGAATAGAAGTAAACTCCTGATAAAATACCTAGCGTTTGCCCTGTAACGGCAAAATCTCGCATTAACTCATTACTCATCACACTTGGAGATACTTGGAGAAGACATTCATAAAAATAGAATAAACAAGCTAATCCCCATACGATCCATGACATAATGGAACCTTTGCCAGAATTTTCTAGCGATTGTGTATTGTAATGTGCCATTAGTGTTTTATTCTCCAGATTCATTCAATCAAAAGCCAACCGCCAAAAATAACACATTAGTATCAAATACATCAAATAAAATATCGGTCTGTCTAGGGTTTTTTGGTATTTCTACTATTTGGGTCAGAATGAACTGGTTTTCTGCGCTAGATACACTCATACTCCGTCTATCATTAAGTTAAGTAACTTATTTCTCATTTGGGTCATTCGGAGCATCAATAACCACTCTGGTTCCTTGCATACCGCCACCTGGTAAATCCACAAATTCTTCATTAAGCCATCGTGCATCTTCAGTAAACATGCGTACACAGCCATGGCTAGCTCTAAAGCCGGGAACATCATCGCTGCCATGCAATGCATAGCCACGGAAAAAATGCATGCAATAAGGCATTAAAGCACCACCACTTTCACCGTAAGTTCTTTGTGGGAATACCGTAGACACGCAGTCTATGTCCTGCTTGCGAATAATACGAAATGAACCCGTAGGTGTTGTACATCCACCACGTACTCCTGGGCATTTACTTAGCCCAGATGATATAGGCCCCCACCAAAGAAGTTCTCCATCCACATCATAAGCACCCCAGGCTAATTTTTTTTGACTAACGTAAATCGTTTTTTCACCTGTAGATTCGATATAGCGAGGGAAGGGGGATACATCATAAATCGTTAAACGATCGATGTTTTTGGGGACCGCAATGGTCATTCCTGCCCGTAAGGATATGTTCATACGATTAATGCGGCGTACCATATCTCGTTCTTCTGCATTAGGAAAGAGATCATCCCAACTTTCCCCATTTTTAATTTTGATGCAGAGGTAATCTGGCGAGTTACATAAGCTTTCTCCATAACGTGTGGTAGCAGCTAGAGCAAATGAGTTACTCAGCATAAAGTATACTGAGATCAACATTGATATCATAGTTTTCATGGCATGATCTCAATTTGGGTTTTATATTATCGTTAGCGGCATGTTACTGAATAACTTTATAAAATTTTTTTCAGTACATTTTGTTGTGTAGCCGTATTACGACTTCGCCCAATACGGACTACGTTTTTTTAGGAGGTAAGATTAATTTGTTGTTTCCGATGTCTTGGGAGAAATTTCTTTCCAAGCGTCATGTATCTCCCGTAGTAATTCACATGATTTAGCTAATAATTCTTCATCATTATGCAAGTTAGCCTTTAAAAGTAATATTTCTATATGTTCGTAGATTTGGAGTAGGTTAGCCGCTATTTCGCCACCTTCTTCTTGATTTAGACAGGTTTTTAAACCGGCAATAATACCCAGCGCTTTACTTATGTGCTCGCCTTTTTCCCTGATTTGTTTGCGTTCCATGCTCCCTTGCGCTGCAGCGATATGATTCCGTGCACCTTGCAAGAGTAAGTTGATTAACTCATGAGGATCTGCTGCTTCGACCCGAGTTTTTAACTCAATGGATTTATACTGATCTGCTGCTTTTTTATATGGATTTTTCATGAATTAATACCTCTTAAGTCCGTGTGTAAGTTGACCCGCATAATCTAAAAGCTGGCCAACTGTTTTTATAGGTTTAATCTTTAACTTTTAGTTTGGGTAAATTAGCCAGAACCTGAGAAAGCATTCCGCTTGTATCTTGTAGTTTTGAGATAAGCAGATCGACAGCATTCCATCGTTTTAGATATTTCTGCTCCAGCATCTTGCTTTTATCATCAATGTGTTTTTGCTCTTTATTTAACTGATTTACGTTTTTATTTAATGTATCTGTTCGCTCTTCAAACTCGCCTTTGTCACCGACATAACCATCAAGCATCTTATCTAGCAGGACTGCAACCCCATCATTGACAATGATTTGACCACGATCACCTGTTCCACCGGCAAGCACGTTAATCGATAAAGTATTTAATTTCCCAGCTCCTGTCATGGTAACACCATCAGTAGATATTCCAGGAAGATCTCCAATACGTCCTGATAAACTCACGCCAGGAACAAAATCAGTTAAAAAAATGTCATAACTTCCCGCCGCAACTTTAGTATCCATCGAGTTAATTTGAATATTGGGATCTGTTGCAGTGATGGATTTTGCAAATAAAGCGCCAATGGCTTCAAAGTTTTCGTTGAGTGCTGTTTTGAACGTATCTTGATCTAACTCCAATGCACCACCTTTTTTGGTGGTAATCCCGATGTCTGCAAGTGATTGAAAAGGACTACCGCTTGGCGCAGTAAAACTGCTTATAAGGTGCTGCATGTTTTGCTTCAAACCTTTGATTTGGGAGTCACCTTGGAAAAATCCACTGGTTTGTGTCTCTGCGTCATATCCGATTGCACTAGCTAACAACGTCATGCATTCGTTATATTTTTTGATGAAGTCGTTAATGCATGTTGTTAGATGTTCCTGGTTGTTTGAAACCGTTAAACTAATGTTTGAACCAGTGGTAACTTCTTTTAAGTTAAGCGTAATTCCTGAAAGTACCTCTTTAAGTTGATTCGTACTTTGATTTATTGTCATGCCATTAACGAGCACAACACTATTTTGTGCTGCTAAATTTTGTGTTAGTGATGTATTACTCGTTGTTGGATCATAATTCAAGGTTGCGATATCACTAGTAATTTGCATCGCATAGTTCTCTCCTGTTTCAGAGGAGGTAAGACTTAATCGAGCACCTAAGCTATCTTGTATGATGCAGGCACTTACTCCAGCATCTGCTGTATTGATTGCATCACAAACTGCACGGAGGCTATCACTTCCTGGTGCAATGGTAATCGTTAATGGATTTACCTCTGAGTTTGCAGTAAAAGTACTTAGATCACTGCTATAGGTACCGAAATTAAAAGTAATCGTACCATCTCCTACAGAGGTAGCACTGTTTGCAAAATAAGTGCTGGAAAGGCTTTGGGATTGGGCTAGGGATTGCACTTGAACTTGGTACGTCCCCGGTTGAGCCTGAGTCGTAATTGTTGCATCAAAATATTTAGCATCGCTAATCGAGCTTTTCATTTTACTGATTTGACTCATATTAGATAAATTATTTAGCGTTGTTTGTAAATTGGCTAAAATGCTTTTAACTTGGCCAATGGCGGAAATCTCTGCACTGGCATAGGTTAATTTTTTATCATGACGGGCTTGCGCACTCGCTACGTCCGCCTTAACCATTGCATCTACCATGCCTTTAATATCGAGTCCAGATCCTATTCCAGGTGATGATAAGCCCATAATGCCCCTTATTATTATTC
Source organism: Legionella sp. (assembly GCF_965140895.1). Taxonomy (GTDB): domain Bacteria; phylum Pseudomonadota; class Gammaproteobacteria; order Legionellales; family Legionellaceae; genus Legionella. Next base: position 169,550 of record NZ_CBCSKT010000036.1, read on the forward strand.
TTATATTGGTTTTTTATTCAAAAGCAGATCATTCATTTTAAACCCGTTTATTGACGGATCCATGAACTATTTCATCAAGTAAATTTAATAAATGCAAATATTCATCCGAAGGTATTTTTCGTAGTACTTTATCTGAAATTTTTAGGGTTACAATGCTTTGTAATAAACCAGTTACGTTGTCAATAGTTTGCTTCACGTCAGTATCTAAATTTTCTGTGGAAGTAGAACTTTTTGTCATGGGTTTAATATTTTTGTCATTAAGCTTTACTAAATCTGCTTGTAGCATTTTATTTGTTGGGGGGATTGATTCAATTGTCATTTATTAGTCCTATTCCCATAGCAACAGATATATAAGCTGTTAGGGTAATAAATAAAAATCGAAGTACAGGTTACTGTACTTCGATTTAAACTACCTACAATTAGTTTAATAATGAAAGAACAGATTGTGGCATGCTGTTTGCTTGTGCCAACATTGCAGTTCCAGCTTGTTGCAGGATTTGGTTCTTAGTTAAATTTGCCATTTCAGCTGCATAGTCAGTATCTTGGATACGGCTACGAGCAGCTTGAGTGTTATCAGAAATGTTCTCTAAATTAGCAATAGTTGCTTCAAAGCGATTTTCCATAGCACCCATAGCAGCACGGTTAGCAGTAATGCTTGCTATTGCCGAGTCAATTCTTTGGATTGCTGTTGTTGCACCAGCTTGAGTACTAATGTCCAGAGTATCAATACCGCTGGTATCAGTCATAATTGTACCGGAAGTAAATCCTAAGTCAGCAATAGTACCACCTAAGTAAATTACGTTATCACCAGTCATTGTTAATGTACCGGTTAACGCAGTACCAGATGTAAATGAACCTGCTGCTGTTAATGGAGTATCTCCAGTTTCTGTCACAGTAATATCACGGCCATCAGCAGCAGTTAAAGTAACAATACCACCCGTTGCGTCTAATGAGGATACAACACCAGTTTGTGATGATTGGCTGTTAATCAAATCATTCAGAGTAGTTGCAGTTAAAGCAGTATCATCACCGTTGAATATGGTTATGCCATTGATTTCTAAATCATAAGCACCACCAGCAAAAGTGAGGGCACCAGTAGTACCTTTAGTTTCTGCGGTAACTGATAAACCATTAACGTTTGCTGCGTTGATTGCTGCGGCTTTCGCGAATGCAGAACCAGCACCTTGACCAGTAATGCTGGTAGCGTAAAGTGCAGAAGAACCAATCGTTTTAGTTCCTGGAGTACCTGCCATACCAATTGTGATGTCAGTAGCAGTCGCTGTAGTTACGTTAGTACCAATAGCTTGTGCCAGGAAGCCTATAGAACTAGCTGAAATACTATCAATCCCAAAAGAAGTAGTTTGGTTTGCGTTAGCGCCTACTTGGAATGTAGCACTTGAGAATGCACCGTTAATAATGCTTTGACCGTTGAATTGCGTGTCGTTTGCAATATCATTTATCTGGCCAATCAACTGACTCACTTCATCTTGCAATGCCAAACGGTCAGCAGAACTGTTAGTACCGTTTGCGGCTTGCACAGACAACTCACGCATTTTTTGTAAATTGTCAATAGCTGAACCCATACCGCCTTCTGCAATATGCGCAAGAGAAATCGCATCGCTAGAGTTTTGAGCTGCTTTATTCACACCATTAATTTGAGATGTCATTCCTGTAGAAATTGCAAGACCTGCAGCGTCATCTTTTGCACTATTGATTTTTAAGCCAGATGAAAGTCTTTGAATTGCTGTAGACATTGCATCACTGCTTTTTGTTAAGTTACGCTGTGCTAATAGCGACGATACGTTGGTATTAATAACTTGAGCCATATTTATAGTCTCCTCAGACTTCATCCCTGTGTGGGATTTTCTTTCCGTTTAGTAATCAAGAATTTCATTTTTAATATGAGCTTCCCGTTCCCAAAATGTTTATCGGCCGTGATGTAAAAAACTTTAGGAAAAAAATGGAAATTTTAAAAAAAAAATAAAAAAAATGATTAATAAAATTAATATGTTGCGCTGTTACCTTTTATTTGGCCTTTGCAAAAAATATTAATGAGAATTTGTTTACTCTAATAGGGGTTTATGGTAATGAACCTAACGTTTCACAGGATCCGATTTCAGAATATTTTTTTATGTGTATAATATTAACGAAAAAAACAGTAGATTTTTCCTATAATGGAAAAAGCGGCTTTTTTTATGACTAAGATTCTATAAATAATGGGTTCCAATTTATGAGTTGGTTAAAAAAATTATTACCATCAAGAGTAAACACTGATACCTCGCAGAAAAAAGGGGTGCCTGAGGGTTTATGGCTTAAATGCTCTGGCTGTAACGAGGTTCTATACAGTACCGAATTGACCAAGAATTTAATGGTCTGCCCGTCATGTAACTTTCATCATAGAATTTCAGCACGGGTTCGTATTGGACAGTTTCTCGATGAAACAGGCCAAGAGGAAATCGCAGCCTCATTAGAACCAATTGACCGATTGAAGTTTAGAGACTCCAAAAAATATAAAGACAGAATTTCTCAAGCTCAAAAAGCTACGGGGGAAAAAGAAGCATTAATTGTTGTTAAAGGGACATTAATGCAACAGCCTGTTGTAGTAAGTGCTTTTGAGTTTAACTTTATGGGTGGCTCAATGGGGGCTACTGTGGGTGAAAAGTTTGTGCGTGCGGTTTCTGTTGCTGCAGAAGAACACCTCCCTTACATTTGTTTTACTGCCAGTGGTGGTGCGCGCATGCAAGAAGGTTTATTTTCTTTAATGCAGATGGCTAAAACCTCAGCTGCTTTGGCAAAATTTGCTGAAATAGGACTTCCTTTTATTGTGGTATTGACTGATCCTACTATGGGTGGTGTATCTGCAAGTTTTGCAAGTCTAGGGGATGTGATTATGGCAGAACCTAATGCATTAATTGGTTTTGCAGGTCCAAGAGTAATTGAGCAGACAGTGCGACAAACTTTACCAGAAGGTTTTCAACGCAGTGAGTTTCTTTTAGAGCATGGTCATATTGATATGATTGTACAACGAAAAGAAATTCGTCCAGTTGTTTCTGAATTGGTAGCTAAGTTGACTCGCAAAAATTAATCTGCGTAGATTTGGATGGCTGATCCCTGCAAGGTCGAGTGCTCACAATATTCCCGAATTACCACAGTCAAGCCGTGGTAATTCGGGAATGTGTGGGGAGTTGCATGTAAATAGCTCCAGAGCTTTTATCCTATCTAAAATTTTAGCCAGGAGTAGTTTTTGTTAACGCTTTACAACGAATGGATCCTGGCTGAGTGGCTATCTGATCTCGAAACCCGAAATGTCAACGAAATTCAATTGGGTTTAACCCGGATTCAAATCGTTGCGGAGCGATTACAATTACTAAAACCCAAGTTCAAAGTCATTACCGTTGCAGGAACTAATGGAAAAGGTTCAACCGTAACGGCCTTAGAATATATTTATCATACGGCAGGTTATAAGGTAGGGGCTTATACCTCTCCGCATCTTATTCGTTTTAATGAGCGTGTCCGTGTAGGTTTAACGCAAATAACAGACGATACCTTATGTCAGGCTTTTAGCTTAATTGAATCAGTACGTCAGAATACCGTATTAACTTATTTTGAATTTATAACACTCGCTGCATTATGGTATTTCCAGCAAGAGCAGGTGGATATTATTATCCTTGAGGTTGGCTTAGGTGGGCGTTTGGATGCAACTAATATTATTGATGCGGATCTTTCAATCATTACAACCATTGATTTAGATCATCAGGATTTTTTAGGTGATACGCTAGACGCGATTGGTTATGAAAAAGCAGGTATTCTTCGTAGTGGAAAACCATTTATTTATGCTGACGAAAATCCTCCTTCAACCATTGTCGAAGTGGCAACAGCATTACCAGTTTCCTCATATTATCTAGGTAAGGAATTTTCATTTGAAGAAAGCGAGCATAGCTGGAATGTTCATTGTGGTGAAACGCAAGTAAATGATTTACCGAAATCAGTCATACAGCTGAAATCAGCAGCCGCTGCAATTACTGCATCGATTATTTTAGCTCATAGCCTCCCTGTATCTTATGAGCATCTACAAAAGGCGATGAACAATATTTTTATTCCCGGTCGTTTGCAATTGCAGAAGGGGAGCGTTGATGTGCTCTATGATGTCTCTCATAACCCGCAATCGGCAAGATTATTAGCTAAGACTTTGCAGAACTATGATAAAAAGGCTAAAGTTCATGCTGTTTTTTCAGCGTTAAAAGATAAAGATATCCTTGGTTTAATTCTACCATTAAAGAATTATGTTGATTATTGGTATCCTGCTCAATTAGATGTTAAACGTGCCATTAGTGCTAATTTATTGCTTTCTTATTTTAAGGATGCAGAAATTTTTGTGGATATTTGTTATAATGAGCCACTTATTGCCTTTAAAACGGCATTAGATCAGGCAAAACCAGGTGATTTAATCGTTGTTTACGGGTCATTTTTTACTGTGGGTCATATAATGGCTGTCCAGTCTAATTAGGAGGTTCGATGAAACTGGTAATGGATGAGAAATTAAAACATCGCATAGTTGGTGTATCTGTAATTTTATCATTGGGAGCAATTTTTTTGCCTGCGATGATGAAAAAATCAAGCCAACATTTAGAAAGTAACCTTAGTGTTAATGTTCAATTGCCCCCTAAACCTATTGCTCCAAATGTTGCTGTTACTGATGAAGAGCAAATGTTCAAAACGATTAAAATAGCTAAGGTAAATATTAAATCGGCTGCCTCTCAAAAAGCAGATAAAGAAGATTTTATTGCTGCAGCCCCAGTTCATGAAGAACCAAGTATGCCTGTTGCCACGGTGGAGCCAATGCCAGCTGCAGTTGCAATCGAAAAGCCAATTGAACTTGCATTAAGTAATGCGGTACAAGCTACGGCACATAAAGAAGTTAAAGTAGTTCAGGCTAAAGTTGAACAGCCTATTGTTAAACCAGCACCAGTAGTTAAGCCAGTTCAGGTAGCTGCACAACAAGTTATTAAACGTAAAGTCAACGTTGTTAAACCTAAAATGCCGGCAAAACCGGTTGTGGCTCAAGTAGTTGCTAAAAAGCCTGCTGTGAAGCGCGATATCTATGCGGTGCAGCTTGCATCTTTTTCAAAGCTAGCGAATGCAGAAACTTTGGTACATAAATTGCAAGGTAAAGGATATAAAGCCAGTTATGTTCGTATAGCAGGAAGAAACGGAGCCATTTACAAAGTATATGTTGGGCATTCTCCAATTAGAGACAACGTAGTTAAATTGAAAACTCAATTGGCAAGTGCGATGCAATTAAATGGATTTGTGGTCAATACTGGAGTTAGCTAGTGATGCAATTGCAATGGATAGATTTAATTCTTATAGTGATGATTGGATTATCTACGATAACTGGATTATTTCGTGGGGTAATAAAAGAGGTAATTGCTTTAGGTATTTGGATAGTTGCCATATGGGTGGGATATAACTACTCTCAAAGTTTGACCCCCTGGTTATCACAATTTATAGGAAACCAAACAGCACGCACCGCCGCAGCGTTTATGATTATTGTTATTGGTGTGATGTTTGCTGGAGCGGTAATTAATTTTATTCTAGGTCTTATGCTTCGCCGTTCGGGTTTAAGCAGCATTGATAAGATTTTGGGAGGGTGTTTTGGTTTTGGAAGAGGGGTTTTAATGGTGTCATTAGTATTGGCTGTATTAAAAATGACTTCCTTGCCTTATCAGCCGTATACCCAAACCTCAGTGGTTTGTAACAAATTACAGCCTGTAGTGAACTGGGTTTCTGGTTATATTCCTATCGTCCTTAATCAAATGAAGTCAATGGATGCCGTGTCAGGGAATATTGGTAATATTATTGATTCCATTCCTCATCCTTAAAAAATCCAACGAAATCTGAGTAGTTAATATCGCCTGGTTGCATGCAACCAGCTTCTCTTTCTTTGTAATCCTGATACACTAGGACTAAACATTTTCTCGAGTAATGAGATAGCTATTATTTACAGGATGAATCTTAATCTATGGTTGGATTAATTAACTTTTTATCTTTTATAGCTTTATTGGGGGTTGTCCCTGTCATTACTTTATTCCTGCAATTTCTCTTAGTCGGCATTCACGGATTAAAAAATCATTACCCTCAATGTAAAAATTATACTCCCAGAGTGGCGATTATTATTCCGGTTTGGAATGAAGAAGATGTGATTGGTTTTAGTATCGATAGCTTGATGAGTTTGAATTATCCCTACGAGTGTTTACGAGTTTATGCCATAGATGATGTTAGCACCGATAAGACACCAGAAATTCTTGCCGTTAAAAGTCAAGAATACCCTGATCATGTTTTTAACGTCCGGCGCACTGAAAAAATCGATTTTGGCAAGGCGGCAGTAGTTAATCACGGTTTAAAAACCATTCTCAGCGACCCCTGGGCTGAAGCGATTATGATTATTGATGCGGATGTTATGTTCGAAAAAAATACCTTGCTGAGAATGACTCGTCATTTTGCTGATCCACATATTAGTGCGGTGACTGCCTATATCAAAGAGGGGCAAAATCCAGGTAACTTCATTAGCCGTAGTATCGGATTTGAATACATCGTTGCACAGGCTGCAACACGGCGCGCGCAGAATGTTCTTGGTGTTATGGCCTGTTTGGCTGGAGGAGCACAATTGCATACAAGGGCGAATATTGAACAGTTGGGTGGTAAGGTTGATACCTCAACTCTAGTCGAAGACACCTACACAACATTTAAAACCCAACTGAATGACAACAAAGTCCTTTTTGACGGAAATGCAATTGTGCTTGCTGAAGAGCCTGGTGATATAAGCAGTCTATGGCGACAACGCTTCCGTTGGGCTGAGGGGAATGTTCAGATTATTCGAAAATTTAAAAATATATGGTTCCGTCCCAGTACTCCTGGTGGACTCGGAGGCATTTTTTTTGGTTTGATTTGGTTTAGTACGGTTTTAATGCCTTTAATCATGATTACTACCTCCATTGCGCTTAATGTCCTCTATTTTTTAAATACCTCATTATCTTGGCAGTTCTTTCGTATTTTTTCTTTAATCAGTTTTGCGGCTTATTTATTTACTACTTTTTATAGCTTTTGTATTGATACCAAAACAGCAAAACGAGTCTGGTTTGAGGGAATTATGTTTCCAGGATTAATTTCCCTTATTAACATGTTAGTTGCCGTTTTTCCAAGCTATGCGACTTTGCTCATCCATCAGTATGGTTCCTCAGAGATAATCTATATTTATGACCATTATTTTTTGCTTTGGGCAAATAGTTGGATCTCTTTATGTATGCTTTGTGCCTGGATTGTTTATCGTTTAGATAGGGTTGGTGTTTCACAAAAAATTACCAGCCCATTACTTTTATTAGTTGGTTATGGACCCCTGCTTTGTGTTATTACCTTTGCTGCTTATCTTGTGCAGTTTTTTCATCGTGAAATGAAATGGAATAAAACCATAAAAACTGGCAAAGTAGAGCCGAGAAAAAAATCATTTGCAGTGCCTTATGATTTTCAAAAAAGCTTAGCCGCTGATCAGAAAGAAGAGAAACGTTTGTTTTATTATGAAGTGTTGATGCTTTTGATTTTAACTATTTTTTGTGTTTTACATCGATATTATGGATTATCATGAATATGACTTGGTTTAAATACAGCCTAATACTTTTTATGCTTGGCCATACTTTTTTATTAAGGGCAGAAAATGCACCCTTAGTGTGCGATGCCAATCAGGGACTCACTTTATTAAATCAGGAAAATCCTCCTTTTCCACAAATTAAAACCATACTCGCAGCTTGTGATAAAAGCATGCCCAAAGATATTCAGGTTTTACTGTTGCATGGTTTGTTGGCCAGAAGAGAGGGCATGAAAAATAGTAATTATTCAGAGGCAATTTCTTGGTTGAAACAAGCTAAAGCAACAGTAGCAGACACTAATGATATTCCCGCATTAGAATTGGCCGTCACCTATGAATGGGCGAATCAACCTGATAATGCGCAACCTATTTATGAGCACGTTTTAGCGAGAAATCCTAACTCGCGTCCTGCATTGCTGGGTTTGGCACGTACGGCAACAGCCAATAATCATTTGGAGGATGCGCTTAACATTTATAAAAAGCTATTAAGCATAAATCCTAATGATCCCGATGCGTTAAATGGAAAGGGGCGAGTTATGATGGCTTATAAAGCATATGAAGAGGCAGCGCTTTATTTTAATCAGGTTTTAACCATGCAGCCAGGCAATGTTGATGCGCAAATCGGCATGAAGCAGGTTAACCTGCTGAATGAACAAATTGCAAAACTAGATTCTGCCATAGCGCCAATATTTACCTGTGATCCTGCCCAAGGGTTAAAACTAATTAACCAATCTCCTCCACAATTATTGTTAGTACAACAAATCTTATTAAATTGTGCGCGTGAGAAAAATACTGATGTGCAAGTATTATTGTTGCAGGGATTAAATGAACGCGCACAGAAAAGATATCCTCAGGCTATTGAATGGTTAAAAAAAGCCAAGAATGTTGCTCCAGCAGATAACCCTGTGCCAGCACTGGAGTTGGCTGTAACTTATGAATGGTCACATTTTGATTTAACAGCAAAGAATATCTATGAGACACTTTTGGCTAGCCATCCTGATTTGCGTACTGCCTTGCTCGGTAAAGCGCGTATTGATTTATGGCAAAAAAATAGTGCTGAGGCCCAACGCATTTATACCGGCTTACTACAAAAAAATCCTAAGGATGTTGATGCCTTAAACGGTTTAGCCCGTATTCACATGATCGGAAAAAATTATGTTCAAGCCAAACATTATTTTGATTGGGTCTTGAATCTGGAGCCGGGAAATGTTGATGCTAAAATCGGTTTAGAACAACTTAACTCCAGCAAAGTTGTAAGTCAACCCTTGCAAAAAATGCTCCCAGCAAAGCGTTCTCCTTGCAATACAACTGCAGGATTACTTTTGGCCAATGCCAAAAACCCTCGCCTGAACGAAGTGCAGCGCATTTTGAATTATTGTGATCAATTAAAGCATCGTGATGCTCAAGTCTATTTATTGCATGGCTTATTAGCTCGTTCACAAAAGAACTACTCTGAGGCTATACGCTGGCTTCAACGTGCTAAAGATGCTGCACCTGGTAGTGATCCCGTGCCAGCCCAAGAATTAGCATTAACTTATGAATGGTCTTTGCAATTAAAAAAGGCACAAGCTGAATATCAAGAATTATTGGCTAAGAATCCCAAATCCCGTCCTGCCTTATTAGGAGCGGGGCGCGTTGAAACAGCACAATACCATATCCACATTGCGAATCTTATTTATAGTCAATTGTTGGTCACAAATCCTAACGATGTAGATGCGTTAAATGCGATGGGGCGCTTACAAATGACTAATAGAAAATTCAAACAGTCACGAGCATATTTTAATAAGGCCTTGCAACTTAGCCCCAAAAATAGCGATTCATTATTAGGATTAGAGCAACTGAATAATTCCACGCGTTATATGGCCAGTTTTAATCAAGGACAATATCGGGTACTCGACAAACAATCAAATAGCAGTGTGCTTTATGGGTATAGTGATATTAATGCTACAGATAGAATTATTGGTATTGCAACCCATAACAGCCAACAATTAAATTTGGATCTGACTGTTGAACCAACTATCTTGCCGAATAACAGCATTTTTCTTGCCTACCAACGCCAACTCCCAGGCAAATATGGTTGGGGTGTCAGTTATGATTTCCGACAGCATAATAATTTGCCTATAGAGTCCCGAGTTGGTGGTACAGGCAATCTTTATTTACTTAATTCCTTAAAATTGTTTGGTGGTTTTTGGGCTGGGTTCCCTTCGCCATGGAATAACCAACTTTATTTTTCCGGCCTGACCTATGATACCCCGCTTCCTTTCAATATTAGCGCTACAGGTTTTTGGGGAAATCAACAAATAGGGGGACAAAACACAACCTATTCCCTTGATTTAAGCAAAGAATTTGCAAACACTGCTTTTTATAATGTGGGAGCTTCTTATAATACAACGCAAAAATTTTGGGGTTATCATGGACGTTTTATTTTCCCTACGTTTAAACATCAGGCGATAGAGGGAGCTGTAGAACATTATGAATTTAATAATATAACCATTTTTTCAGCGGGTTGGCGTATATATTGGGCTTGATGATCTGGGTTGCGTTAATGAGCTAAACTGAAGATAACGCTGTCACGTACAAGGAAAAAATAATGAAAATTTTATTAACAGGAGCTGGTGGTGCGGCAGCAGTTAGTGTTTGGAAAAGTCTTAGCCATGAGCATGAGATTTTCATGGCTGATATTGATCCCTGTGCGGCGGGTTTATATTTGGTTCCTCCGGCACGAAGATTGATTATTCCTCCTGGTAATTCACCACAATTTTCATCTATATTGCTTCAGGAATGTCAAAAACATCAAATCGAATTGCTTATTCCTACAGTTGATTGTGAGTTGAGCCATTTGGCGTTACAGGCAAAGCAGTTTGCCGAGTATGGCATCAAGATGCCGCTTAGTTCAGTGGAGGCATTAGAATGTTGTCGTGACAAATATTCTTTGTTAACTTTTTGCCAAAATACAGGTCATACTCCCGAATTTAATTTGTTTACATCGACGCTTGATGTAGCTCAATTGCAATTTCCTTGTTTTGCTAAACCACGTCGTGGCGCAGGCTCTAATGGTACTATGATTATTAATGGTGTCGAAGATCTTAAAATGTTACCTGATGATGGCAGTTATCTGATTCAGGAACTGCTTCCTGGAGATGAGTATTCGGTTGATGTCTATATTCACAGTACGGGCCATCCAATAGCCGCTGTGCCTCGTTTACGCATGAAAATTGATTCTGGGATTGCGGTTGCAGCACAAACCTGCATTAATCCTCAATTATCCATGATGGCTATTGAGATTGCCAAAAGGGCGGGAATTACTTATGTTGCTAATGTGCAATTTAAAGCTGATGCAAAGGGGGATTTTAAGCTATTAGAAATTAATCCTCGTTTTCCTGGCACTTTACCATTAACGGCTGCAGCAGGAATTGATATCCCTAAGCTGTTAATTGACGATTTGTTAAATAAACCGTTTGCCTCCGATTTATTACCATTTAAAGAGTTAATGGTCGTTCGCTATTGGACGGAACATTTTTTTGCTCCTGATGAATGGAACGCATTATGCTCGCTTTAAAAAACAGAGTGGGATTAATGTAAAGATAGGGATATTTACTTAAAAAGCTGACTTATATATTTTCTCCTCTATACTTACCTATAAATACTGCTTAAAATTTTTAATAATTGGGTATATTATGGAAAAACCACGTTATAAAATTTTACTTATCGAGCCCAATCTTAAGGTGGCCCGTAGCATTTTAAATTGGTTGCAAGACAAAGCGGAAGTAACTCATGCATCCGATATTGATGACTGTAAAAAGCAAGTTGCGATTGCTGGCTGGGATCTCGTCATTACCGACATGAATTTACCAGACATGGATGATTTAGATATTACCATTATGGTAAAGAATGCAAATCCTGAAACTTCATTGCTTATTGTTACCGAAGACAAAAAGGTGGACTTTATTATTTCCGCCATGCAACATCATGCCGATGGTTTATTTTTTAAACCTCTACAAGAAAAAGAATTTGTTTCCAAGGCCTTAACCTTAGCAGAAGAGTCGAGAAACAGACGTTTTAAAGACAAAAAAATAGTGTTGGCAATAGGGGCCCATCCTGATGATGTTGAGTTTGGTTGCGCTGGAGCTCTAGCAAAGCATCGTGCTGATGGAGATTCGCTTAACATTCTCACTTTAAGTATGGGGGAAGTAGGCGGGGATTCATCGATTAGAATGCGAGAGTCGCAGAAAGCAGCGGAAATGCAAAATGCACAACTATTTATGGGAAATTTCATTGATACCGATATTAATCATTCAGCGACTACTATTCAATTTATTGAAAAGATAGTGCAAGAAGTGCAACCTACTCATATTTATACACATTCGTTCCACGATAGCCATCAGGATCATCGCAGTACACATCAAGCAACCATCACTGCATGCAGAAAAATCCCTAATTTATATTGTTACTTATCTCCGTCTAGTACCGTAGATTTTAAACCCAATGTATTTATTAATATTGATAAATTTATCGAGGTTAAATTACTGGTCCTTAGCCTTTTTTCAAGCCAATACAGCATTCGTCCATATCTTGAACCGGATTTGATCAAAGCAATAGCACGATACTGGGGACGTTTTAGTAATTATAATTTGGTTGAGCCAATGGAGGTCATTAAAGGTCATTCATGATTTACAAGTGTTCGACTTGATATAATCCTTCATTCTTAATGTATCGATAGACTTCTTTGGGGATTTCAAATCCTACATCCCTGCCGTGTTTAATCTCTTCGCGAATCATCGTCGATGAAATCTCATAATGGCCAGCATCAAACATAAAAACAGCGGAAGCCTTGCTATTTAATAAGACCTCCTTTTTCTTACATTGATAATTCACTAAGAATTGTTGCATGAGTTCGGGGATTTGATGTTGAACAAACTTATTACGATTGATCACCAGAATATTCGCTAAAGTAATCAGCTTTTCCCATTGATGCCATTTAGGTAATGAAATAAATGCATCGTAGCCAATAATTAACGTAATTGACGCGCTTGGATAATCGCGTCTAAAGCTTTGTAGCGTCTCAACCATATAGGAGGGGGTATCGCGTTGGATTTCGCGTAAATCTAATTTAAATTGAGGGTAGGCCTTTATGGCTAACTCGATCATTTTGATGCGTTGCTCATTAGAGGCAAAGGCTGCAGGCTTTATTGTTGGAACTTTACAGGGTAAAAAAAAATAAGAATCAAATTTAACCGAGGATTGAATGCTTAAACTTGTTTGCAAATGTCCATTATGAATTGGGTCAAAGGTGCCGCCAAAAATTGCTATATGTTCCATGTGTCACCTATTAATTTCCCAAGACATAATGACAAAGCAAGATTTTCCAGTGCATTCCATATTTGGCTGCTAAAGCTTGATTTAATGCGTTCATCGAGTTGGTTGCAATATTGGTGTAGTAGTTGGAGTTCATTTCTATTTAAGCGTTTGCTAGCGGTTTGATAATGGTTAAAACGCTGAGGCCATATTTTTAATTGGCTACATGCCGTTTTCATATCTACTTGTTGTTGCAATAAATGAGATAGCTGAAGTAAAAGTCTTACTTCTTGAGTGAGCATCCACAATACTAAAGTTGCTTCTGTTTTATTATTTGCTGCGTGCCTTAAAATGGGAATGGCTTGCGCAGCATGTCCTAATAAGCAGGCCTCTGTTAATTCAAACAAATTATGATCACATTGATCGGATAACTGTTCTTGTGCTTGTTGGGCACTAATCTTATCATTGGGGGCATAAGTTAAAACCAGTTTCTCAATGACTTGCGAGCAAGCAAGCATATTACCTTGCGTATAATGATGAATTACTTCAGGTACTAGTGGGTCGAAAGTAAACGCATTAGCCCTCAGTTGCGCTGCAATCCATCCCTTCATATTTGCTGGATTTAGTGCGTAGGCAACTGAAAGAACGGCTTGTTCATGGGAGGCAAACCATTGTAATTGCTTTGCCGGTATATTAGGTGCACGAATGATAATAAAGCAGCGTGTATTAATTGAGTTTAGATAAGTGGTAATAATTTTTTTTCCGTTTGCATCCAGTGATTTTTTATCAAAGTAAATATTCAACAAGATGGCATCGGAAAATAAAGAATAGCTATTTGCTTCTTCAAGAACATTATTCCAATCATCTGCAGATTGAATGGCTATGATTTTTTCATCACACTCATAATCTTTTTTAAGGGCAGTTTTTATCGTGCGTAAGGACTCATCAAGAAGATATGTATCTTGACCAATCAGTATGTAGAAGGGGGCAATTTTTTTTTGTACCTGCTGGGCAAGCATTTGCTGTTTAATTTGCATGGTATTTCATTAGTTAATTAACAGGCTGAATTCCATTGATATTTACTTCTACATCACGATGACTGAGTTGGTTAAGCAGTTGAACGGCTGCATCTTGCTTCATTTCGCTTATTAATATGGCCTCTTCATCGGTGGAACCAAGAATACGATTATTGTTTATGGTAATTTGACGTGTAACTTGAACTATTTTTGGTATTTTTATTATTTTTCCCTTACGGGTTTGCAGCATAAACTCAATGAGGAAAGTTACCATATACTGTCTGGGGTTGGTACTTGCGCCCACACTCACAATTTGACGAGAAATAAGTTCACGGTTGATGATTAACCAGTATTTAGCTAGAGCTGGCTCTGATTCCACATGAATATTATAACCTTCTATTTGAGCTTGAAGTATGGAAATAAGCTCTTTATCCGGTTCTTTGGTAATAATTGCTATATCATTGAGCCAGGTAGGGAGATTCATCATTCCACGCAAATGAAAGCCACATGCACAGAGCATGAGGCTAAGTATCAGTGGTATGAACAGTTTTTTCATTAGGCAACGACCAGATTAATCAATTGTCGGTGTGCTACTACAATGGCTTTTTTAACAGGTTTACCCACGATAAAATCATGAGCATGTTCTTTTGCTATTTCGATTAAAACATCTTCAGCGGTATCAACATTTGCTGTAAATTGTGCTCTTAGTTTTCCATTAACCTGAACCACAAAATCAACTTCTTCCGTCTTTAATGCGCTTTTATCAACTCTAGGCCAATTGGCATCAATAATCGCTTTTTCAAAGCCTAGTTGCTGCCATAAATGATGCGCAATATGAGGGGTGATAGGAGCTAGCAAACGTAACAAAATACTCATGCAGGAGTGAATAAAGAATTTATCTTCTTCAGTTTCCATAGAGTATGCTGAAATTTCATTAAATAGCTTCATGCAGCCAGAAACAACGGTGTTAAATTGGTTCCGATCATAGTCATGAGTTGCTTGAGCAAGAATTTGGTGCACCACATGCCGTGATTTTTTCAAACGGCTATCCGCTTGTTGCCAGTTTACATGTCCGTTGCCACTAAGAATAATGTCATTAATCTCGGTAAACATATTGATATGTTGGTAAGCATAAGCCCAAACACGCTTTAGGAAACGATGAGCTCCTTCAACCCCTGCATCAGACCATTCGAGTGATTGCTCTGGAGGAGAGGCGAACATCACAAATAAACGCGCTGTATCGGCACCATAAGTGTCAATAAGTTGATTTGGGTCAACAATATTACCAACCGACTTCGACATTTTATGGCCGTCTTTTAATACCATACCTTGAGTCAATAAGGCTTTAAATGGTTCGTCCGAATTCACTAAGCCTTCATCGCGCATCAGTTTATGGAAAAAGCGAGCATAAAGTAAATGCATTACCGCATGTTCTATTCCACCAACATATTGGTCTACAGGAGTCCAATATTTGGCACGATCATCTAACATGGCATTTTCTTGGCCCTTACATGCAAAACGTGCGTAATACCAAGATGACTCAACAAAAGTGTCAAAGGTATCTGTTTCACGCGTAGCATCCTGTCCACATTTGGGGCAGGGGACATTTACAAATTCTGGGCACTGGGCTAAAGGTGAGCCTGCGCCAGTAAATGATACATTTTCTGGTAAGACTACAGGTAGATCAGTATCTGGAACCGGAACCGTACCACATTGTTCACAAAGGATCATTGGTATTGGTGTACCCCAGTATCTTTGTCTGGAAACACCCCAATCGCGCAAACGGTAATTAATGGTTGCTTTACCTGCATCATTGTCTTCAAGGAAGCTGGTAATACTCGAAATTGCTGTAGTTGAATCTAGTCCATCAAATTGGCCGGAGTTAATTAATGTACCTTCGCCGGTGTATGCTGATTTTGTAAAATCATGCACTACATTGTCAGCAGGCTTAATTACTTGTTTGATCGCTAAGTTATATTTTTGTGCAAATTCCCAATCTCTTTGATCATGAGCAGGAACTGACATTACCGCGCCAGAGCCATATTGCATTAATACGAAATTGGCGACCCAAATCGGGAGCTCTTCACCGGTAATTGGATGAATTGCAGTCATACCTGTTGCAATTCCACATTTTTCCATGGTTGCAAGTTCGGCTTCGGCCATTTTAGTACCCTGGCAGCTGGTAATAAAGTCGGCTATTTCTTGGCTATGTGTTGCTGCTTCTTTCGCAATAGGGTGATCGCTGGCAACTGCAAGATAGGTTGCACCCATTAATGTATCGGGGCGGGTAGTATAGATTTTCAAACGTTTAGTATAATTATTTACGTTGAAATGGATTTCTGTTCCTGTGGAACGACCAATCCAATTACGCTGCATTTGTTTAACTTGAGCTGGCCACTCATCTAAGGTATCCAATGAACTTAGTAATTCATCGGCATAAGCGGTGATTTTAATAAACCACTGCGAAATTTCTTTGCGTTCAACTAAGGCACCAGAACGCCAACCACGACCATCAACTACTTGTTCATTTGCAAGTACTGTTTGGTCCACAGGGTCCCAGTTAACAACAGCATTTTTTTTGTAAACTAAACCTTTTTCAAATAAGCGAATAAAAAACCATTGTTCCCAACGATAGTATTCAGGAGCACAGGTGCAAATTTCACGACGCCAATCATAGGCATTACCTAAGCGTAAAAATTGCTTTTTCATCGATTCTATATTTTGTTTAGTCCATTCCGCAGGATGAATGCCATTTTTTATCGCAGCATTTTCGGCAGGTAGACCAAAAGCGTCCCAACCAATTGGTTGTAGTACGTTTTTGCCTAAGGCCCGTTGATAACGTGCAATCACATCACCAATGGTGTAATTGCGAACGTGCCCCATGTGTAATGTTCCACTGGGATATGGAAACATGGATAAACAATAAAATTTCTCTTTGTTTAAATCTTCAGAAACATTGAAAGACTGTTTTTTATGCCAATACTGTTGAGCTTGTTCCTCAACTTCTTGTGGTATATAGGTATTATCCATGGCTCAATATTATTTTGTAGTAACTTTAAGATCGCTAAGGATAACTCCTCTTGTGCTTGCCAGCAATAGAAAATCGGGCTGTGGCATGCATAAAAATTTCTTGACATTTTCTGGGCATCACGTTAGGAAAGGCTACAATACGTTATCCTGAGGGGGGTACAACGAAGGAACATTCCCCGAATGAGGCAACGGGCCGTAGCCCATATTAGCACAGCGTAATACGGGACTTTGGGGCACAACCTCCCGTATTACGACTTCGCCTAATACGGGCCACAATCATGCCTTCCGCCGCAACCATACTAGCAATGTAAACGATAAAAACAGCGCACAAAAAATAAATGCAGGCATTTCACTCCACCTAATCCAAGGGGTTATGCCTTCAGCGGGATAAACACTTCCTTGTAAAATTCCAGCACTAAAAGGTGGAAGCATTTCAGTTATATCGCCATTGGAATTAATCACCGAAGACAGCCCATCATTATTTACGACGACTTGATATCGACCTGTAAGAATCGACAATATCTGGGCCATTTGCAGCTGCTGATAGCTGGCAAACGAATGTCCAAACCAGCCATTATCGCTGATGGAAACAATCCATTGCGCTTCGGGCATTTGCATTCTCAGAAGATAAGGATACGCAATTTCATAACAAATAAGGCTAGCTATTGGATGATTTGCCACCTTAATTAATGACTGATGAATTTTTCCAGGTACTAGATTGGCATCCGGTAAATTAAACCAACGATTAATGGTTTGTAAGGGCTTGGGAATATATTCTCCAAAAGGAACCAGTTGCCTCTTTAACACTGTTCCTTTTCCGGTGCCAAGAGTAATGACCGAATTATAGTAATTAGCTTCACTATCATTTGTTGGCTGTAATATGCCTAGCATAAGGGCGCTATTTGCTTTTATGGCTTTGTCATTGAGCTTATGTAAATATTTATCTAAATAACTAGCGGGCAAGGGCAGTGCAGATTCGGGTAAAATAATTAACTGCTTACCTAATAACTTATTAATCGCCTGTTCATAGTGTTTTAACATATTCCAAAATAGTGTTTCATCCCATTTGTCACGCATGGATAAATTCGCTTGGACTCCACCAATCGTAATAGGGTCTTTTTGCACCTGAGTCCAGTTCACATTTTTGAATGCAAAAGGGCTAAGCATCAGGATGATAAAAACCATCACATAGACATT
>NZ_CBCSKT010000037.1:0-3351 GCF_965140895.1 Legionella sp.
GGATGGTAGAAACAAAAAAAGCGGCTCTAGGCCGCTTTCTTGTTCTTAATAAAACCCTGGCGATGACCTACTTTCACATGAGGAGACCTCACACTATCATTGGCGCATGTCTGTTTCACTTCTGAGTTCGAGATGGATTCAGGTGGTTCCAGACCGCTATGGTCGCCAGGAAAACTGGTTTCATGCTTCATTGCAGCCATTATACCGCAATTTCGCATGAGGTAAATAAAGAGTGCGCTTTTTTTTTCGCGCTTCGTAACACGTTCTCATCTCGCGTTGCTTCATAGACCCAAAGCAACTCAGATTATATGGTCAAGACAATCAGCCAATTAGTACAAGTTAGCTTCACACATTACTGCGCTTCCACACCTTGCCTATCAACGTCGTAGTCTTCAACGGGCTTCATGGGAAAACTCATCTTGAGGGAGGCTTCCCGCTTAGATGCTTTCAGCGGTTATCCCGTCCGAACTTAGCTACCCGGCGATGCAACTGGCGTCACAACCGGTACACCAGAGGTTCGTCCACTCCGGTCCTCTCGTACTAGGAGCAGCTCCTCTCAATTTTCCTACGCCCACGGCAGATAGGGACCGAACTGTCTCACGACGTTCTAAACCCAGCTCGCGTACCACTTTAAATGGCGAACAGCCATACCCTTGGGACCTGCTTCAGCCCCAGGATGTGATGAGCCGACATCGAGGTGCCAAACACCGCCGTCGATATGAACTCTTGGGCGGTATCAGCCTGTTATCCCCGGAGTACCTTTTATCCGTTGAGCGATGGCCCTTCCATTCAGAACCACCGGATCACTAAGACCAACTTTCGTTCCTGCTCGAGCCGTCGCTCTCGCAGTCAAGCACCCTTATGCCTTTACACTCTAGGTACGATGTCCGACCGTACCGAGGGTACCTTTGTGCTCCTCCGTTACTCTTTGGGAGGAGACCGCCCCAGTCAAACTACCCATCATACACTGTCCTCATCCCCGATTAGGGGACCAAGTTAGAACCTCAATAATAACAGGGTGGTATTTCAAGGTCGGCTCCATATGAACTAGCGTTCATACTTCTTAGCCTCCCACCTATCCTACACAGTTATCATCAAAATCCAGTGCAAAACTATAGTAAAGGTTCACGGGGTCTTTCCGTCTAGCCGCGGGTACACTGCATCTTCACAGCGATTTCAATTTCACTGAGTCTCGGGTGGAGACAGTGTGGCCATCGTTACGCCATTCGTGCAGGTCGGAACTTACCCGACAAGGAATTTCGCTACCTTAGGACCGTTATAGTTACGGCCGCCGTTTACTGGGGCTTCGATCAAGAGCTTCTCCTCGCGGATAACCCCATCAATTAACCTTCCAGCACCGGGCAGGCGTCACACCCTATACGTCTTCTTACGAATTTGCAGAGTGCTGTGTTTTTAATAAACAGTCGCAGCCACCTGGTCTCTGCGGCCCTCACCAGCTTTGTTACGTAATGTAACTAACCAGCAAGGGCGTACCTTCTCCCGAAGTTACGGTACCATTTTGCCTAGTTCCTTCACCCGAGTTCTCTCAAGCGCCTTAGTATTCTCTACCTGTCCACCTGTGTCGGTTTGCGGTACGGTTCTCTGTAAGTTATGGCTAGCAGCTTTTCCTGGGAGCCGGGCATCAATGACTTCGCTGTACACCAAAGTGTCAGCACCACTTCACACCTCAGGGTTAACAGTAAACCGGATTTGCCAAGTCTACCCCCCTACATGCACGTACCAGGACAACCAACGCCTGGCTCATCTAGCCTTCTCCGTCCCCACTTCACCACTTACAAAAAGTCCAGGAATATTAACCTGGTTCCCATCGACTACGCTCTTCAGCCTCGCCTTAGGGGCCGACTCACCCTGCTCCGATTAACGTCGTGCAGGAAACCTGGGACTTCCGGCGTGAGGGCTTTTCACCCTCATTATCGTTACTCATGTCAGCATTCGCACTTCTGATACCTCCAGCAGACTTCTCAATCCACCTTCATCAGCCTACAGAACGCTCCCCTACCACGTGCACTTAGTGCACATCCGCAGCTTCGGTGACTAGTTTTAGCCCCGTTACATCTTCCGCGCAGGCCGACTCGACCAGTGAGCTATTACGCTTTCTTTAAAGGGTGGCTGCTTCTAAGCCAACCTCCTGGCTGTCTCTGCCTTCCCACATCGTTTCCCACTTAACTAGTACTTTGGGACCTTAGCTGGCGGTCTGGGTTGTTTCCCTCTTCACGACGGACGTTAGCACCCGCCGTGTGTCTCCCGTGATTCAATTAGCCGGTATTCGGAGTTTGCATCGGTTTGGTAAGCCATGACAGCCCCCTAGCCGAAACAGTGCTCTACCCCCAACAATTATTCACGAGGCGCTACCTAAATAGCTTTCGGGGAGAACCAGCTATCTCCGGGCTTGATTAGCCTTTCACTCCTAGCCACACGTCATCCGATAATTTTTCAACATTACCCGGTTCGGACCTCCAGTTGGTGTTACCCAACCTTCATCCTGCACATGGCTAGATCGCCCGGTTTCGGGTCTACTCACAGCGACTCGCGCCCTATTCAGACTCGATTTCTCTACGGCTTCCTTATTCAGTTAACCTCGCCACTGAAAGTAACTCGCTGACCCATTATACAAAAGGTACGCAGTCACACGTCCAAAGACATGCTCCCACTGCTTGTACGCAAACGGTTTCAGGTTCTATTTCACTCCCCTCTCCGGGGTTCTTTTCGCCTTTCCCTCACGGTACTGGTTCACTATCGGTCAGTAAGTAGTATTTAGCCTTGGATGATGGTCCACCCATATTCAACCAGGATTTCACGTGTCCCGGCCTACTTGTTCGCGTGCTTAGTTCCTAATACAACTCACATATACGGGGCTTTCACCCTCTTTGGCCAGCCTTCCCAAACTGTTCTATTTCATTGTACTATAAATCACACCAGGCTCCTCCCCGTTCGCTCGCCGCTACTTGGAGAATCTCTTTTGATTTCTTTTCCTTCGGGTACTTAGATGTTTCAGTTCCCCGAGTTCGCCTCGTTAACCTATGTATTCAGCTAACGATGACTATACTCTCGTATAGCCGGGTTCCCCCATTCGGACATCTTCGATTAATCGCTCGTTTCCAGCTCATCGAAGCTTTTCGCAGGATTCCACGTCCTTCATCGCCTCTTACTGCCAAGGCATCCACCGTTTGCGCTTCTCTTCTTGACCATATAATCTCAGTTGCCTAAAATCATATGTTTCTTGTCTTATACAAGACGCTTGTGTTACCTCTTTATTTACCATATTTTTAATGAACATCTGATTTATTCAGATTAAAACACTCTACTCGCGTAAATCGCTTTAATCTGAAC
>NZ_CBCSKT010000038.1:0-77527 GCF_965140895.1 Legionella sp.
GAAAGTAAATGTACGGTTAATCATTAAAGAATGGGACAATATTTTAAGAATTATGGCAACGTTGGGGCTGAAAAAGAGCAGCCAAAGCACTATTGTCAAAAAATTATCATCGTACCAATCCAATGATACGTTACGGGCATTGATTGAACTGGACCAGGTTATCATGACCCTGTACATGCTTGATTATATTGATGATGAAGGGATGCGTAAAACAGTGCATCGTTCTTTAAATCGGGGTGAGTCATACCACCAACTCAGAGCAGCTATCGCAAAGATTAGCAGCAGGAAACTAACTGGAAAAACGGAGATTGAGTTAATCGTTAATAATGAATGCGCACGTTTACTGTCCAACTGTATTATTTTTTACAATGCTTCCCTTCTGACTGGACTTTATGAACATTACAAACAGAACAACATGGAAGAAGAATGCTTGAAAATAATTCGATTATCCCCTGTTGCATGGCAACATATTAACTTGATTGGAATTTATGAATTTTATAACGATCAAGAATGTCTTAATTTACATAAGCTTATAGAAAAATTGGTGAGCAATAAACAAATCGATTTATTGGCTGCAGCCTAGACTGGTAAAGGGTTATAGGGGGGCTTCGGGAAATTTCGTACCTTCCTGAAAAGAACCCCTTTTAGAGACGATCCTGACTTTTGGGCACAGGTGTTTTATGTCATATGTTTTCATCAGTAACTTCTTTAAAAATACAAATATTTAACTTCGATGAATTGGCGTCAAAGGTGCTTTTTTTCTAGGTGTTCGGGATCAAGAGCGGTATAAAACTCACTCTGTTATTGAACGTTTTTTTGGAAAAATTTAAAGAGAATAAACGACTAACTTTACGATATACGCTGGAGTCTTGATGGCCAAGAGCTTCTAATTACTCCTGCATGCTCCTTACTTTATTGGACTTCAAACGTCATCATGCAACTGCTACAGGATTATCTTCTCTTTCGCATGCTAATATCTCTAAATGATATATAATAAATCATAGTGAGCAAATTAAAGTCCGATTTCGCACAATGGAATAAAAAGAAAGAGGGTGCAATGAACAGTAATGTTTCTTATAGTGACGAAGAACTCGTGAATTTAGCACGGCAAGGGAATCAGGACGCATATAATCTGCTGTTTATGCGTTATCATAATAAGGTTCAGCAAATTATTTATTTTCATATCAATGATCAAACGCATGTGAATGATTTAGCTCAAGAGGTATTACTTAAGGTTTTCCGTTACTTACGTTATTTCAAAGAAGAAAGCCAATTTTCCACATGGCTCTATCGCATTACGCAAAATACCATTAAAAATCATTATCGTACAGCAAGTACTCGTAGCGACTTGGAAACCGAATTTGAAGAGAGCCAAACACACTCCATGACACATCAATCCCCAGAATATACATTAATAAGTATTGAATTTGGAGAGCAATTAGAGTTAGCTATATCCATGCTCTCTGAAGAATTACGAGCCTGTTATGGCATGCATATTTTTGACGGTCAATCCTATGAGGATATTGCTAAAAAGATGGATTGTCCCATAGGAACAGTTCGTTCCCGCATTTTTAGAGCCAGAAAATTATTAATGGCATCAATCGAAAATTTTGTTTAATGTCTGGAATGGTTTAAAATAAGCCAAGCTAAATTACGACATAAAGGGTATCGTTATGCCAGACATGTTTGAAAAACGTTTAAGTGATTGTAATGCAAAGCTTGATACGTTTTTTCACGGATTTATTTTGAGCGAAGAGCTTATTGTTGCTTCAGGATTATTTATTGAGGGGATGAATAAAACTCTTAGCGAATATATTGATTTTGAAGTTTCTGCTCCTATTAACGATGAATGCAAACGCGAAGTTAGCGTTATGTCATTTTTTCGACCAGGTTTTGTTGAAAAACAGCCATCATCTAATGTGGAGAGCCTGCTAGTTATTGATTCATTTTAGCTGAATAAGCTGTTTTTAGACACATTTTTAAATTCTGGCCCAGATATACCAAATAAATCATCTGTTATTAAAAAAACATATGTTAACATATCTGCATTTATCTGAACCCTAATAAGAACTATGCTGGAAAGTGATCGCTTAATCAGTACCCAAAGTATTGTCTCAGAAGAAGCCATTGATCGCGCTATTAGACCATTAAGTCTTCGTGAATACATTGGCCAAGAGACAGTGAGTTCACAAATGCAAATTTTTATTGATGCGGCAAAAAAACGCAGAGATGCGCTGGATCACGTGTTAATTTTTGGCCCGCCAGGGCTTGGCAAAACAACATTGGCCAATATTATTGCGCATGAAATGGGTGTTAATCTTCGCCAAACCTCTGGTCCTGTTATTGAGCGGGCAGGTGATATCGCTGCAATATTAACGAACTTACAAGAAAATGATGTATTGTTTATCGATGAAATTCACCGCTTAAGCCCAGTTATTGAAGAAATTCTTTATCCGGCAATGGAAGACTATAAACTGGATATCATGATTGGTGAAGGACCTGCCGCGCGCTCTATAAAATTAGAGTTACCTCCCTTTACTTTGGTTGGGGCTACAACGCGAGCAGGCTTACTTACCTCACCACTACGCGATCGATTTGGTATCGTACAACGATTGGAATATTATTCCGTTGACTCCTTATCACAAATTGTGGCGCGTTCAGCTCAATTATTAAAGGTTAATACTGAGTTAGAAGGAGCACGAGAAATTGCGGTGCGTTCACGAGGTACGCCGCGTATTGCTAATCGTTTATTACGACGTGTTCGCGACTATGCCGAAGTGAAAGGAGGGGGAGTCATAAGTTTAGACATTGCCCAAAGAGCGTTAGAGATGCTTGATGTAGACAAGTATGGATTTGATCTGATGGATAGAAAACTTTTAATGTCAGTTATCGAACAATTTAATGGTGGTCCTGTAGGCGTGGATAGTATTGCGGCTGCAATTGGTGAAGAAAAAGGAACAATAGAGGATGTTTTAGAGCCATTTTTAATACAACAAGGATTCCTTATGCGCACACCACGAGGTAGAATAGCAACACCTCGGGCTTATCAGCATTTTGGTTTAAGTATTACTGCACAGGAATAATCCATGAATCAGGAAATGATTTATCAATATGATGTACGTGTATATACCGAAGATGTGGATTATATTGGCATCGTGTATCATGCAAATTATCTGTGTTATTTTGAGCGAGCACGAACTGAAATGTTGCGTCAAGATAATTTAATTCTTAGTGATTTAGCAAAAACCGATACACTTTTTGCAATTACTGAGATTAATATCCGATATCTTGCTCCAGCACGATTAGACGATTTGTTAAGCATTACTACTAAATTAGGAAAATCAGGAGCTTGTAGTTTTGAGTTTGAACAGGAAATGAAAAACCAGCAGGATAAGCTGCTGTGTAAAGCACAAATTAAAGTGGTTTGTGTTGATGGAAATTTAAAACCGAAACGATTTCCAGGTAGATAATAGGGTACGTCATCCCGATGACGTTCTTTGTACTAATTAAAAATAAAGATCTTGGTAGCGGAGATAAAAAAAGATGGGTAGTCAGGCAAATGTATTAATGTATTTTATGCAAGCAGGGTTAGTAGTTAAATCAGTGATGATGCTGCTCGCCGTTGCGTCCATTACTTCTTGGACATTGATTTTTCAAAGAGCCTGGTTTTTTAATCGTAAAAAACAAATGACCGAAGCATTTAGCCGTAGATTTTGGGACAGTGGCGATTTAAGCCGACTTTATGCGGATATTGATAGTAATGCGGATGAGCGACAAGGGATGGCAGCAATTTTTCATGCAGGTTTTAAGGAGTTTGTGCGCGCTAGAAAACAAGGGCAGGTGATTTTAGAGCCGATTCAGCGTGTAATGCAAATTAGTCATGCCAAAGAAGCTGAGAAATTAGAGCAACATTTACCTTTCTTTGCTTCTGTTGGCTCCATTTCGCCTTATATAGGGTTATTTGGTACGGTTTGGGGGATTATGACTTCCTTCCAAGCTTTAGGACATGCACAACAGGCGACTATTGCAATGGTTGCTCCAGGTATTTCTGAAGCATTGGTTGCAACGGCTTTAGGATTATTTACCGCAATACCCGCTGTTATTGCATACAACCGATATTCAACTCGTGCTAATGGTTTATTGGATCGATTTGAATTGTTTCAGGAAGAATTGATATCACTTATAGAACAACAAAACAATAATACTGTAAGAGGATAAAGTTCAAAATGATCAAAGCAAAGACCAAACGTGAACGTCCTATATCTGAGATTAACGTTGTTCCTTACATTGATGTAATGTTAGTTCTTCTGGTTATTTTTATGATAACAGCCCCCATGCTGAGTCAAGGTGTGACTGTAGATCTACCGAAAGCGGCAAGTCAGACTTTGGCACCTACAGATAGAGAGCCGATTATTGTTTCAGTAAATCAGGAAGGTACTTATTTTCTTAATATCAGCAGTACGCCGGCCGATCCTATTGATCCCCAAGCTTTAACAGTTCGTGTTGCCGCTGAATTAGAATTAGCAAAGCAGTCAAATCAGAAGCTAAATGTATTAGTTAAAGGAGACCAAGGCGTCGCTTACGGTAAAGTCGTGCAAGCAATGGCTTTATTAAAACAAGCTGGCGCTGAACAAGTAGGATTACTGACTGATGACACAACACCCAATCAATCAGAGGGGCAAGCATGATAAATCCTAGTTACCGTAATGCTTTTTTTATAGCGATTGGTTTGCATCTTTTTTTAATTGTGATGCTCCTGTCTGATAATTCAAGCCAACGCCCAGTATTAACCGCCGAGGCTAAAAACGAGCCTGGAATTGATCAACCTATTGCCGCGACTCCGCCGCCACAGCAAGAAGTTGTTAAAGCGGTAAGCGTTGATAACAAGCAAGTGATGGAGACGGTTAATCGTTTAAAGCACGAGCGTGAGCAGCAAAAACGAGCAGAGCAGAACCGTCAACGTGAGCTGAATCGACAGGCAGAGGCTGCCAAACAGCAACGCATCAAAGAGCAGCAACAGCTTGCGCGTTTGAAAGAAGAGGCAAACAGGATCGCAATTGCTCGTAAAAAGCAGGCAGAGGAAGAGAAAAAACGGCTTAAACAGATGGCTGAGCAAAAAGCATTGGAAGTCAAGCGCATTGAAGAATTAAAAAAGCAAAAGGAAGAGTTGGTAAAGCAACAGAAGCTTGAAACTAAAAAACTCGAAGAGATTAATAAGAAAAAACTTGCCGAAAAAGCACAGGCGGAAAAGCAAAAGGCTGAACACGCTAAAGTAGAAGCTGAGGTTAAAGCAGAAGCTGATGCTAAAGCGGTAAAAGAACTTGCTGATAAAGAGCGTATAGCCAAAGAAAAATCAGATCTTGCAAAAGCTGAAGCTGAGCGCAAAAGACAAGCTCAAGCTACGGCAGCTCAAAATGCGGAGCGGGAAGCACGAATCGCAGGTGAGGTGGACAAGTATAAGGCACTGATCGTGAATGCAATCGGTAGAAATTGGATTCTTCCTGAAAATGTGGACAGCACTTTATCCAGCCAATTTAGAATACGTTTAGCTCCAGATGGTGCTGTATTGGAAGTTACGTTAACCCGAAGCAGTGGGGATCCACTTCTTGACCGTTCAGCGCAAACAGCCATTCGCAAGGCATCACCACTTCCTGTACCTCAAGATGCAACGACGTTTAATATGTTCCGCGATATTAGTTTAACCGTTCGTCCCCAACAAGTTAGAGGATAAAACTCGTGATTAATCGAATAACTACATTATTTCTTTTGTTGTTTACGCAACAGCTTTTCGCTCTTGATTTAGAATTAACTCAAGGGATCAACTCAGCTTTACCAATAGCTATTAATTCTTTTGGCTCTGATCGCGGCGCTCAAGAAATAGCCCAGCTTGTTGAGCATGATTTAACTTTTTCTGGTCAATTTAAAATTGTTTCAGGTCCTCAAGGTCCTAATGCACAATCATCTGTTGCTACTTTAAAACAATTAGGCGCTGATAGTGTGGTAACCGGGCGTGTTGTTGCGGTGGGTGGTCAATATGAGGTTAGTTTTACCTTGTCTGATGCCGTAGCTAATGGTGCAGTCTTATTAACGAAAACCTATAAAGTTGGTGCGAAACAGTTAAGACCTTTAGCGCATCATATTAGTGATGAAGTCTACCAAAAGCTCACTGGTGAGCGTGGCATATTCTCCACTCGTATCGCCTATATTTCTGTACAAAGAAGTACCCGTGGCTCTCGTTATTCACTAGAGGTTGCTGATGCAGATGGTTATAACCCACAAAGTTTATTGGTTTCTTCTGAACCAATCATGTCCCCGTCTTGGGCTCCTAATGGCCGCAGCATTTCTTATGTATCCTTTGAGAAAAAGCGTGCACAAATTTTCACAGTATCTGTTGAAACCGGACAACGTCGATTAATTACTAGCTTCCCTGGAATTAACGGTGCTCCAGCCTGGTCACCAGATGGTAATCAATTAGCAGTGGTTTTATCAAAAAGTGGTACGCCCAAACTATACAGTGTTGATGTAAGTAGTGGGGTGATGAAACAACTTACCTTTGGTGATGCAATTGATACTGAGCCTCGTTATGCTCCTGATGGTAAGAGCATTCTCTTTACTTCTGGCCGTGGTGGCTCACCCCAAATCTATCGTTTATCTTTAGCGGATGGACAGGTAAGCCGTATTACTTTTGATGGAAACTATAATGCTCGTGCATCATATACTCCTGATATGAAAAATATCATTATGTTGCATCGTGATGATCGCCAATTTAATATTGGCTTACAAAGTGCCAGTGGTGGTCCTGTAGTAAGTTTAACTTTTTCTGGACGTGATGAGTCTCCATCGGTAGCTCCTAATGGACGATTAGTGTTGTATGCAACTCACAATCAGGAACAGGGTGTTTTAGGCATCGTTTCTCTCGATGGTCGTATCCGAATGAAATTACCTGCACGTGAAGGTGATGTACAAGAGCCCGCATGGTCTCCTTATTTAGGCTAAGGTAATTTGTCAAATGAAACGGATTTTTCATATATTAATACTTGGTCTGATGGCGTTAAATTCTTATGGATGGAATATGCAAGGTCATCAGGTTGTGGCGCAAGTTGCGTATGATAATTTGACGCCACAAGCAAAGGAAATGTGTCGCAAAATTTTGAATTCGCGGTCAAAAAAATCATTTAATGCCAATTTTATTGCCGCAGCAATATGGTTAGATCAGATTCGTTTTAAAAATGTGCATTGGTATGATACATTTCATTATATTAATACTCCATTTGCTGAAGACGATACCGCACTTCCTTCGGTCGAGACGAGTAACGCAATCAAGGGTATCAAGAATGCGATTGCTTTACTGTCGGCAAAAAGGGCCAGTGTTTCTGATAAGCGTTTGTCCTTACTGATTTTGATTCACTTGGTAGGGGATATTCATCAGCCTCTACATGCAGCAACTAAAGTTAGTCATCGCTTGCCTAAAGGTGATTTAGGCGGTAATTTATTCCCCTTAGGTACTAATTATGTTGGTGCTAATTTGCATCAATATTGGGATAATGGAGCAGGATTTTTTATTGGGCGCAGTAAAATAGGCCAAATTAAGTTTAAGGCGCGACTATTAGAACAGCGCTGGCCTTGTAATCAGATTTCTACTTTAAACGATCCTAGGCATTGGGCTAAAGCGTCTTATGAATTAGCCACCAATCAGGCTTATCAAATCCATCCGAAGGAAATACCCAGCAAGCAGTACCAACTGAGAGCACAAAGCTTGATTCAAAAGCAGACTGCCACCGCAGGATGTCGTCTCGCTTCGGTGCTTAATGAATTAGCAAAAGAGTCTTAATCGATCAAATAATCAGGGATCCCGCTGACACGCCGTGGGAGTAGAGAGTAGATAAAACCTCTAAAATAAGTACCATTTGTGCTTGCAACTACTCGCTGAAATTCATTTTACAACGGTACGCCAAATTTAATTAACTGTGCTATATTTTATTGGCAACTGTACAAAAAATAATAGATATCTTTCATTAAA
This sequence comes from Legionella sp., assembly GCF_965140895.1. GTDB lineage: Bacteria > Pseudomonadota > Gammaproteobacteria > Legionellales > Legionellaceae > Legionella. Next base: position 8,021 of record NZ_CBCSKT010000038.1, read on the forward strand.
AGGAATTAAATTATGAACAAGATTCTTGCTAAAGCAGGTATGTTTACTTTATTAGTTAGTGTTTCTGTTTATGGTTGGGCTAATGCGTGTATGCCCATTGCCAAAGCGTGTATGCAAAATGGCTATCATAAAGGAGGCGAGAAGGAACATAAAGGCTTAGTAAAAGATTGCGTTATGCCAGTTGTAATGGGATCTAAAACATTACCAAATACTAATTTTAGCCAAAACGAACTTCAAGATTGCAAAGCTAAAATTGCGCAAAAAGCAAAAGGTAGAATCTAGGATAAAGGGATCTTGTTGGCTGGGTTGTCAAGCATAACAAACAGAGTTTTTGCTGTTCCCGAGGCTGGGCTTGACTGCCCAGCCTTCAGCAAGGTTTGGCTTAAGCTTTCTGTAATGACTCAATTACCGCGCCCAAGAAGCGAGTTGCCTCACCTCCAGTTGCAGCTCTATGATCAAAACTAAGTGATAAAGGCAGCACGTTATGAACTTCAACCGCTCCATTCTCATTCGCAACAACACCATTGTAAAGTCTTCCTACTGCTAAAATGGCAACCATTGGTGGGACAATGATTGGGCTGGCAAATCGACCTGCGAATTTACCAAAATTAGAGAGGGTAATGGTTGCGCCTTTTAATTTGTCAGCACCAATCTCTCGATTGGCTACAGAGGTTTTAAACTCATTAATCGTTTGACGTAACTCAGCATCAGAACGTTTTGCAGCGTCATGGATAACTGGTACAAATAAGCCTTCATCATTATCCATCGCGAGTCCAAGATGGACTTCGTTAAAGCATTGGCGCGCACCATGTTTGGTATCAAACCAGGCATTCATCGCGGGTTCTTTTTGGGCGGCATGAATCATGGCACGAATTAAACGCACAGTAATGTCTGTTCCTGGTTTCCAATTATGGATATCTGCTTCATCAAAAATACTTACAGGAACTACCTCTGCATGTGATTGCACCATACTGTTTAGCATCGCGCGTCGCACACCGCGCAGAGGCTCATATCCAACGGGCACTTGGGAGTTTTTATCCGCTTGGGCTTGCACGTCTTCACGTGTAATCACACCAAATTCTCCAGTACCTTTTAGAGCTGCTAAATCGATATTTAATTTTTTAGCAAGCATTTTTACTGCAGGGGTTGCCTTAATTCGGGCTTTGCCTGAGTTCTGAATACCGATAACAAAATTATCTTCACTGACTTCGCTACTTTCCTCTAAGTTTCCAACCACAGTGCCTTTATCAGTTGCTTTTGCAGTGCTTGATTCAAATGCAACTAATGGTTCACCTGTTTTGATTACATCACCTGGATTACCAAATAATTTACCGATAACACCACTTTGAGGACAGGGAACATCAACAACAGCTTTCGCTGTTTCCATAGAAACTAGAGGCTGATCTGTTACAACTATATCGCCTTCCTTGACAAACCACTCATGAATTTCAGCATCAGGTAAACCTTCACCTAAATCAGGCAGATTAAAAATATTCATTATTACTCCATTATGCTCATAACACTGTTTTTAATACGTGCAACACTTGGGATGTATTGTTTTTCTAATTGGAAGTAGGGCATGACGGTATCATAACCAGTAACGCGTTGAACTGGAGCCATGAGGTCAGCCATTAAATTCTCCATAATGAGCGCGGAAATTTCTGCACCAACACCGCAAGTTTTTGCCCCTTCATGAACAATAACACAACGCCCTGTTTTTTCCACAGAAGCAAGAATTGTTTCGATATCTAATGGTTTTATGGTTGCAACATCAATGAGTTCACACGAAATACCTTCTTCTTCAAGCTGTTTCACGGCTTGTTGGGTTTCATGCAAACTAGCGCCCCAAGTAACCAGCGTAACATCATCACCCCGATTTAAGGTAAAGCATTTGCCAATGGGTAATGCTTCTCCATTATCTTCAACTGGCTGTTTAACTAAACGGTAGATACGTTTAGGCTCTAGGAAGATAACGGGATCAGGATTACGCATCGCTGCGAGTAATAAACCATAAGCTCTTTTCGGTGATGAAGGAATCACTACTTGCAAGCCTGGAATATGAGCAAATAATGCTTCTGTACTTTCTGAATGATGCTCTGGTGCTCTAATTCCACCACCAAAAGGGGCACGAAACACTAAGGGACAACTTAAACGTCCACGAGTACGGTTACGCATACGTGCAGCGTGAGAAATAATCTGGTTCATTGCCGGATAAATAAATCCCATAAATTGGAACTCAGCTACAGGCTTTAAACCTTGTAGCGACATACCAATAGCTAAACCTGCGATCATGGATTCAGCAAGTGGCGAGTCAAACACCCGTTTTTCTCCAAAACGCTCTTGCAAGCCAACTGTTGCTCGGAAAACGCCACCGTTTTTACCTACGTCCTCTCCAAAAACAACAACATTATCATCATGAGCTAACTCATAAGCTAGGGCCTGAGTAACTGCTTCAATTAAAGTAATATCAGGCATTAGATGCTTCCTCCATAGCGATTGCACGTTGTTCCATTAAATATTCAGGTAGTTCCGCAAAATGATAATCGAAGATACTGCTGATCGGTTGTGGCGTTCTACTGAGGTATTCATCCACTGCTTTTTCGACTTCAGCAGCACAGTGCATCACTAATTGTTCCTCTTCTCCGGCACTCCATAGGTCGTTCTGTACTAAGTATTCCTTGAAGCGAGCAATCGGCTCTTTGGGTTTTGCTTGTTCTACTTCTGCAGAGGGTTGATAGCGAGTCGCATCATCGGCAGTAGTGTGATCGGATAAACGGTAAGATATGGCTTCAATCAGAGTAGGGCCTTCGCCACGACGGGCTTTTTCAATGGCATCACCAATCACTTGGCGGGTAGCTAAAATGTCGTTACCATCTATTTGCACACCGGAAAATCCAGCTGCTATGGCTTTTTGAGCAATAGTTTCTGTTCCTGTTTGTTTGTCTCTGGGAACTGAAATAGCCCATTGGTTATTGTTTACTACAAAAACTACGGGTAGCTTCCAAGTGCCTGCTACGTTAATGGCTTCATAGAAATCACCTTCTGAAGTTCCGCCTTCACCAATACATACTACAGCCACTCTTGGCTCATTTCGATATTGGAACGCAAAAGCAATCCCTGTTGCATGTAAGCATTGAGAAGCAATAGGTACGCAAATGGGTAAGTCTTGAGATTTGCAGGAAAAATCACTGCCGCGCTCATCACCGCCCCAATAGGTTAGAATTTCTGACATTTTTACGCCACGCTGAATTTGCGCCGCATAATCGCGATAATAAGGAAGAAATACATCCTCCGGCTTCATTGCATGGCCTATCGCGGTAGAAATCGCTTCTTGGCCATTAATTGGGGCATAGGTCCCCATTTTACCTGTCCTTTGTAATGCAATTGCTTTCTTATCAAAGGTTCGAGTAAGCACCATGACTCGATAGAGTTCTTTAAGTGCTTCATGGTTACTGGCAAAGGCAGGGAGTTCTCCTGCTAATTTGCCTTGTTCATCTAGAAATTGAGTATAGGTAATATCAAATTGGGCAACCGTTGCCATACATGGCTCCTTGTCAACAAAGCGTTTGCATAGCATACTCACAAATTAATTTAAACTCCAGCTAATTATTTGTATCAAATGATGAGAAATATTATAAAGCAATCAGTGCTCTTGACGCTCGATTACTTCCCTTTCATGCAAGAGTATTATCAGAAATTGCGCCATTTACCAGGGTTTGTGCTTTTGGAAAGTACGGACCGTTTGCAAGCACGTTATGATCTAGTGAGTGCCTATCCCTATGAGCGGCTTAGGATCGATCCGAAAACACAAAATGTGTTAGAAGTATTATCCTCCTTACGAGAGGTTTTAACCGTACAAGACTCGGTTGCGGATCTTCCGTTCCAAGGAGGGGCAATAGGTTATATTTCCTATGATTTGGGCGCTCAGCTGGTTGGTATTAAATCTTCTTCACAGCCCAGCTTGGAGACAATGCCTTTATTGGATTTAGGATTGTATGATTGGGCTATTATTGCTGACCATCAGCTTAAGAAAGTAACTTTATTTGCTGCGAATACTCAACCTTCAACCGCGGCTATTATTGATGAAATTGTAACTTTATGGAATGGTATGCAGCATGAACCAAGCCAAGCGGAGTTAACCTGTGATTTTAGCCCTTTAATTGCTCAAGATGAATACCAGGAGGCATTTAACTCAATTCATCATTCTTTAATAAAAGGCAGGTGTTATCAAACCAATTTAACGCAGCCATTTCATGCCGGATATGAGGGTGACAGCTGGATCTTTTATCAAAAAATAAGTCGTAAAAATCCAGTACCTTTTTCTGCCTTTTTACGAATCCAGGATGCTGATATTTTAAGTTTTTCGCCAGAACGTTTTCTTCTTTACGATAAAGGTAAATTACGTACATCCCCAATTAAAGGCACCATTGGTCGTTCAGCCGATCCTGTCGAAGACCAACGTTTAATCAATGAATTGGAAGCAAGCGAGAAGAACAAAGCGGAAAATGTCATGATTGTTGATTTACTACGTAATGATCTGGGCAAAATAGCTAAGCCAGGTTCTGTGCGCGTAACCTCTTTGTGTGCCATTGAAAGTTATAACTCAGTACATCATTTAGTGAGTACTATTGAAGCTCAATGTTTAGATACCATTCATCCTTTAGACGCTTTTTTATCTTGTTTTCCAGGCGGATCCATTACTGGGGCGCCTAAAATTGAATCCATGCAGATTATTAGCCAGGAAGAGCCTTATGCACGAGGTGTTTATTGTGGGTCTATTGGTTATTTTTCCCGACATGGGTATTTTGATACCAACATTGCGATACGGACAGTGACTGCGAAAAATAATTTATTACACCTCTCTGCAGGTGGTGGAATAGTTATTGACTCCAAATGTGAAGACGAATATCGTGAGTGTTTCATCAAAATTGCGGCGATAATTAATGGACTTAAGTGAATTTAAGGAGCGTTCTTCAGCTAACGCAGCAGTTATAGTTTTGTATGAGCGGGCTTCAGACTCACTCATTTTAACAAAACGTCGAGAAAATCTTCGTGCTCATCCGGGGGAAGTCTGTTTTCCTGGTGGAACTTGGGAGGAGGGAGATCAAGATTTATATGCTACTGGCTTAAGAGAGTTATATGAAGAGCTGGGGATTGCTGGCGATCGGGTTTCCTTAATAAGAGCCTTAGAGCCTCAGTCTACTTTACTAGGTAAAGTTATTCAGCCTTGGTTTGCACAGATTGAATCCATTAATCCTTATCAGATAAATCCTGAAGAAGTTGCGCGTTTGATTATGGTCCCTATGCCTTTGGTTCAAGCGGCAAAAAATTATAAGGATGTAGTGGTTGAGCGAGGACGCTTTCGCTTTAAAAGTTGTGAGTTTGTTTATAATGATGATTGGGTTTGGGGCGCTACAGCAAAGATTATGAAGCAATTGATTATTGAGCCTTAAAATGGTCTGTCATCCCTCGTGACGCTCGGGATGACAGGCGGCATCTAAATCTATATCTTGTTATTTCAACGCACGACGTAGTATTTTACCCACATTCGTTTTAGGAAGCTCATCAAAGAACTCTACAATTTTAGGAATCTTATACGCAGTTAAATGTTCACGACAATACGCAATCACTGCCTCTACAGTTAAATTAGGATCCTTTCTTACGATACAGGCTTTAACACGCTCACCTGATTCTGCATCAGGCACTCCAACCACGCCGACCTCCAGTACTCCTGGGTGCATGCTAATTACCTGTTCTACTTCATTGGGATACACATTGAATCCAGAAACCAGAAGCATGTCCTTTTTTCTATCCACCAGATAGATAAAGCCTTCTTCATCCATCCGACCGATATCCCCAGTTTTTAAATAGCCTGAGCGGGTAAAGACTAGTGCCGTTTCATCAGGACGTTTCCAATATCCAGGTGTAACCTGAGGACCCTTGATACAAATTTCCCCACTGGAGCCAATAGGTACCTCTTTTTCCTCATCATCCAGTATCAATATATCTGTTGATGGAAGGGGTAAGCCAATGCTGCCGTTATAGCTAGTTAGAGTCATTGGATTAATGGTTGCCGCAGGGCTTGTTTCGGTTAGTCCATAAGCTTCCAATATCGGTGATTTGGTTACTTCTCTCCAGCGTAGAGCAACACTTTTTTGCAGGGCCATCCCGCCAGATAAAGACAGTCTTAATTTACTGAAATCGACTTCTTTAAATTGAGGGTTATTTAATAAGCCATTAAACAAAGTATTAACACCAGTAATGGTAGTGAAGCCGCAATTTTTAATTTCTTTAATAAAGTGCTTCATATCCCGAGGATTGGTAATTAATATGTTTTTTGCCCCCATTTTCATAAAGGTCAGGCAATTCGCCGTTAACGAGAAGATGTGATACAGAGGTAATGCGGTAACAATGACTTCTTTATCTTCCTGTAATGCCGGAGATATCCATGCATAGGCTTGCAACAAATTAGCAACCAAATTTCCGTGCGTTAATATCGCGCCTTTGGCCACCCCAGTTGTGCCACCCGTATATTGTAAGAAAGCGATATCACTGTGATTCAAATCAACATGGTGTAAGGTTGATTGTTTGCCTTCAAGCAATGCATAGTTAAATGCAACTGCATGCGGAATCGAGTAAGCAGGGACCATTTTTTTGACGTATTTTACCACTGCATTAACAATAAAGCGTTTTACTGGAGGGAATAAATCACCGATTTGCGTAATGATAACGTGTTTTATTGTTGGGGTTGAGGGTAATGCGTTTTGAACCGTTTTGGCAAAATTAGCAAGCACAACAATGGCTTCAGCACCCGCATCATTCATTTGATGAATAACTTCATCGGATGTATATAACGGATTCGTATTAACTACGACATAGCCCGCAAGTAAAATACCAAACAGTGCTACGGGGTACTGCAATAGGTTGGGCATCATAATCGCGATGCGTGCACCTTTTTCCAATTTAAGCTGTTGGAGATAGGCTGCAAAACTGTGGCTTAGTTCTTCTAATTCAGCGAAAGTAATCTCAGAGCCTAAATTGGAGTAAGCTACTTTTTTTGCATGATTAGTACATGATTCTTTGAACAAAGCGACAAGGGACGAGTATTGATTAGGGTCAATTTCATGTGGAACGCCATTCTGATATTGTTCAAACCACCGTTTATCCACCTTAATATCCTTCTGTTATTGTTTTTCACATGATAGTATAAATGTTAGTATAAACAAAAAATCTGGTTATGGATATCATACTCATGAGTGAAAATACAACACAAACTCAAGCATTTAAACTTAAAGGCCGACTTTACACATTTACTGTTTTGCAAGTGCTGAATACTGATAGTGAGGTTTTTGCCCAGCAATTGGTTGAAACTGTAACAAGAGCCCCCAAGCTTTTTGATAAAACTCCAGTTGTTTTTGACCTTGCTGCGGTTCATCAGTTAGAGTTTGATTTGAATGCTTTAATTCAAGTCGCACGAATTAATGGCATGATTCCTGTTGCTATTCAGGGTGGAAGTGCGTTACATGATACACTGGCTCAATGCCAAGGATTAGCCGTACTGCATGCTTCTGCAACTCAAGATAAGCCAATTATTGAGCGTTCTATTGAGCCTGCTCAACAACATTATCCTGAAGCAGCAAAAACTAAGCTACTAACAACACCGGTACGTTCTGGACAGCAATTTGTAGCTAAAAATGCTGATTTAATTGTGACTTCCTCCGTAAGTCATGGTGCGGAATTATTAGCTGATGGTTCAATCCATGTTTACGGTGCTTTGCGTGGTAGAGCTTTGGCTGGGATTTCTGGTGATAAAGATGCGCGTATTTTTTGCCAATCACTTGAAGCTGAATTGGTATCAATTGCGGGGTTTTATCGTTTAAGTGATGCAATTGAACCACATAACGGCCCATGCCAAATTTATTTGTTGGGTGATCATATCCACATCGAGCCTTTATGATTGAAGCTGTTTTTATTTCCGATCTTCATTTGCATCCAGAAGAATACGGTATTCAGGCTCATTTTGAATCCTTTCTTAAATGGGCAGTACAGCACTCAGTAAAAAACATTTATATACTAGGTGACTTTTTCCATGCTTGGGCTGGTGATGATACTCTAAACGATTGGAGTAGGGGCATTGCAGAACAATTACATGCATTAACCCGACAAGGGATTAATTTGTTTTATATGCATGGTAATCGAGATTTTTTATTGGGAAAAAGTTTTGCCAAGTTGGCAGGATGGTCTGTTTTAAAAGAACCAACGATTATTCATTTAGATAATGAAAAAATAATGTTAGTGCATGGAGATCGTTATTGTACTAAAGATGTGGCTCACCAGCGCTTCAGGCTTCTTACCCGCAATAAGATTTTCCCCGCTTTATTTTTAAGCTTATCGTCAAAATACCGCGAACGTTTAGTGAATCAGGTACGTACCCGTAGTCAAAACAATGTGAGTAAATCCATGCAGCAAATGGATGTGGTTACTGAGTCAGTAATTCGGCATATGCAAGAGCATGGAGTCAACAAGCTTATTCACGGACATACTCATAAACCAGGCCTAACAACTTACCCGGTTGAACAAGAAGAATTTATGCGTTATGTACTCAGTGACTGGGATGACAACCCTAAACTATTGTGTTATGATAATACAAAAGGGCTTTATTTCACCCACACGTGATTTTTTTAGGAGTTAAATATGCCAGATGATAGATCAATACATGATGAAATAGCCCAGCATAAAAAAAGTGCGGAAAATAGAGCTAGGGCTTTAATTGACGAAGGCAATAAGAAAGCTTTTCTAGCTGCCAAAAATGAAGCCGATGAACTCCGCAAAGCGGCTATGGCAGACGAAATAGAGAGCATAAGGAAAGATGCTATTGTGAGTCATGATAAAGAAGGGAATCCTATTACGAAAAAAGCTATTTTTGAGGATAAGCACAAAGCAGTAATGGGAGCTGACCAGACTTCGATCCATGATTGGAAGTCATCCATGATGGCCTTGCTTTCTGTATTAACAGTGTTTGTTGCTATGATAAATCAAGAGGTTAATGAGAAAACAGCCCCATATTTGGTTCCGTTAAAGCATACTCTAAAAAATGCCATTGTTGATATAAAAGATACCCTTTTGAATACGCTTCGCGGTAACGTAAGAGTGGATTTGCCCACGTTAGTGCATGATATTAAAATTGGGGATGATAATAAGTTAGCATTAAAATTGCATGCAAATAGCCAAGACTTGACGGATGATCGAGTGCTCCCTAACAGCGTCCGCTCTTTGGTGACTTTATGGTTGTGGGAACGTGGTTATGAGCTAGATCCAAATAATAATCATGAAGGATATAGAGCTAAAGAAGGGCATGAGCCTTTAACTGCTGAAAAATTTAATGAACTAAAAAATGATCCAGAAAATGGGTTAAATGAGTTTTTAAATCGTGCATCAGAACTTCAATACCGTGAAGAACTTGATGCTGACAGCCCAACCCCTCCTTAATACTTAGATGATAGCCGTCATTGTGAACTTTGAAGTAGTGGCGGCTTGACTTATATGCTATAGGCTTTGCAATCCAACGCTCGGTATTCCACTATGAAAGCGAAATACCGCATCTGTTGCTAAAATAAATTCATTTTCAAGCGCTAAAAATTTAGCAATACGTTTACTTACATCTCCCCCATATAAATGGGCTAAACGCAAATAATCTTCAAAATGTCGTGCCTCAGATTTAACCAGTGTACCGTAAAATTTTGCTAAGGCTTCATCTTGAATGTAAGGCATGATCGCATAAAAGCGCTCACAGGAGCGGGCTTCAATAATAGCGCCAACAATCAACTGATCACATAAGCGTTCAGTACCATCCTTACGCGTGACTTGTTTATGTAATACAGTAGCATAGCCTGAAGGATGTAAGGGCCCAAATTTAATTCCACGTTGATTCATTACGTTGACCACTTTTTCAAAATGCAGAAGCTCTTCGCGTGCCAGAGGGGACATAACCTCGATAAGTTCTTTCCGTTCAGGATATTTACTCATAAAATTAATGGCAGTAGCCGCTGCCTTTCGTTCGCAGTGTGCATGATCAATCAATAGCAACGGAATCTGTTGAGCTGAATAGTCTAACCACAATTGGGGTGTTTTTATTTGGAGAAATTCATTTAATGTTTGTAAATCAGTATCTAATCGTTTTAACATCTGGTAAATACACTATACTTATCAAATAAATAGTCTTATATCACATACTGTAAATAAATTAAATTGGATGAAAAATGAGCGTAGAGAAATCAGAAAATGACTTAAGCAACTGGTTTTCAACTTACGGTGTGATAACCGCTGAGCGTATTCTAGGTCGATATCATATCAATTTAGCGCAAATTGATTTAGTCGCAGCTGTGAAAAGTACGTTTAGTTTTTATCATAAGGTGCTGCAAATACCCTTAAGAAATGTCCTTAATGGGATCGTGTTACAGCAGGCAAATGATTATCATGTCTACGTACAAAAGCTTTTTATTGATTATTTATTATCGGGAGAAAACTCTAAGGATGAGTCATCACCCGGGGCTAATACTCGTGAGGCACTGGAAAATGAACGTCAACAACTTCTTGCCTTAGGTGAGGAATATCATCAAAAAGAAGGCGAGCATAATTATTTAATTTCAAGCAGCCAAAACTTCCTAATAAAACTGTCGGCTGAGTTTAATAAAGCCTTTGATAAGGCAATAACGTCTATAGCACAAATTGCTAAGCAAATGGGTAGTCACGTGGATAAAAGCAAAATACGTAAGGCCATCAATTTTGCTTTAATTAATTGTGATTTAACTAATCCTAAGTTACAAAGTGATCTTTTGCTTTTTGTCGTCAAAATGAATGAAGCGCTTAACTTGTCATTAAATGATGATTTAAAAGGAAAAATTATGGAGAGCATTTCTGAGCTTACCAATATAATTCTTCAGTTTGACGAGAAAACACTAGCTTTTCGTGAGCGGGCGGAGGACATGACTGTTTTCGCAAATGGTTTTAGAACGCAATTTTATGACACTATTTTACGGGTTATTGAGCTAATTAAAATTTTACCTGAATATAAGATTAACACTGAGCAGGATGTTATCAACCGAGAGTCATTGTATTTTGATAAAAGCATAGGCAAACTTGAAAAAGCCTAGTTTAATCAATGCGGACTTTAAATGACGTCAACATAAAATATACCAGCACTTTGAGCTATATTCGCTGAATTTCCGCGGCTTGCCCGCGGGATGCATAAGAATCCTTGTAAAACATGGAAGATGAAGCCTGCGGTTAAGCTACAACGTAGCGCGCTTTTTAATTTTTAGCCTTACAGCAAAGCCTAGTCAACGCTCATACATACCCAATGAATTTATATTAGCCACAAAGCATCTATTTCGTGTATAATAGCGCGCTTTAACTATTAATTCCTATGGAGTGTGCATAATGGCAAAAGAATTAACATTATCAATTATTAAACCGGATGCTGTAGCTAAGTCTGTAATTGGTAAAATTTACACCCGTTTTGAAGATGCTGGTTTAGATATTATTGCTGCAAGAATGGCTCGCTTATCTCGTGAACAAGCTGAAAACTTCTATGACATTCACCGTGCTCGTCCTTTCTTCAACGACTTAGTTGAGTTCATGATTTCTGGTCCTGTAATGATCCAAGTGTTGAAAGGCGACAATGCTGTAATGAAAAATAGAGACATCATGGGCGCGACTAACCCTAAAGAAGCTGCTCCTGGTACTATTCGTGCTGATTTCGCAGATAGCATTGATGCAAATGCAGTTCACGGTTCTGACAGCTTAGAAAATGCTGCTCGTGAAATTGCTTTCTTCTTTGAACCACACGAAATTTGTGAGCGATAAGAATTAAGGTTGGGAGTAAAAATGACTGAGCAAAAAGTAAATCTATTGAATTATAGTTATCAGCAAATGCGAGAGCTATTGAGTTCATGGGGGGAGCAACCTTACCGAGCTCAACAGCTAATCCAATGGATTCATCAAGCAGGCTTAGTTGATTTTGCTCAAATGACCAATCTAGGGAAGGCTTTGAAAGCAAAGCTTTCCCAGCTTTCCTATGTTAAAGTGCCAGAAATCGTGGCGTGTCAAAAATCAAGTGACGGCACTCATAAATGGTTACTTAAGCTTGACTGCGGTAACTGCATTGAAACAGTATTTATTCCTGAAGCAAATCGAGGAACCCTCTGTGTTTCATCACAGGTTGGTTGTGCTTTAAATTGTTCTTTTTGCTCTACAGCAAAACAAGGATTCAATCGTAATTTAACTACTGCAGAAATTATTGGCCAGGTTTGGCTCGCAGTACGAGAATTATCAGCTAGCCAAGGAGCCCATGATAAACGCGTGACGAATGTAGTTATGATGGGAATGGGTGAGCCCTTACTTAATTTTGATAATGTTGTTTCAGCAATGGATATTATGATGGACGATTTTGCTTATGGTCTATCAAAACGACGTGTAACCTTGAGTACATCAGGTGTGTTGCCTGATTTAGAGCGTTTAAGAGAAGTCAGCCCCGTAGCGCTTGCTGTTTCATTACATGCTCCAAATGACGAATTACGTAATGAGTTGGTGCCAATTAATAAAAAATATCCTTTGGCGCAGCTTATGGCGATATGCAAATCTTATTTTAAAGATGAGCCAAGAAGAAAAGTGACTTTTGAATATGTGATGTTAAAAGGTGTGAATGATCAGCCCGAACATGCACATCAATTAATAAAGTTACTGAAAAACGTCCCATCCAAAGTGAATTTAATCCCCTTTAACCCATTTCCTATGGCACACTACGAACGCTCTCCACAAGAAGCTATTGATACGTTTAGAGATAAGTTAATTGCTCATGGAATTAATACAATCACACGTAAAACACGTGGTGATGATATTGATGCTGCTTGCGGGCAATTGGCAGGTGAAGTGAAAGACAGAACAAGCCGCTCTCAGCGTTGGCAAAAATTGAATTTTATGCCCAAGCCCGGGTCAGAGGCTAAAACAGAAGGCAGAGCAGGGTAGTTTGCAGTGTAAGTGTAGGCTGAGCTATAAAGGCCCAGCCTACATGCACCAAGATATAGATAAACGCTTAATTTAATTATTCGCGATTAAATATTTTTAATTTACTTGTTAGCAGGTATAATGCCGATTCTTTTTTGAATCGTTATGTGAGCATGGTGTTGAACGTACGTTATTTCTTCGGCATTGCCTTGTGTTTGCTTTTACAAGCATGTGCGCAGAATAATGACGCAAGCGAGCAGCTCAAAAAGCCGGATTTTACTAAGGCGGCAGCGTATAACGTTCAATTAGGACTAGGGTATTTAAAACAAGGCGATAGGCCAAGAGCCAAAAAGAAATTACTGACCGCTTTAGAGCAAGAGCCAAAGTCCATTGATGCTAATTCAGCCATGGCTTATTATTTTGAGCAAACTAGTGAGCAGGCACAAGCTAAGAGGTTTTATTTAAAAGCCATGTCATTGGCGGGTAATGCTGGGGCACAACTTAATAATTACGGTGCCTTTTTATGCCGGCAGGGTGATTATAAACAGGCTGAGTATTATTTTTTAAAAGCGACTGCTGACTTGCACTATGTGCATACTGCAGGTGCATATGAGAATGCAGGGCTTTGTGCATTATCTGTGAATCAGATAGAGCAAGCCAAGCCTTATTTTATAAAGGCATTAAATCAGGACCCGTCCAGAAAAGTTTCTTTTTATGAGCTGATTAAAATTGAAACTAAGAGTGGAAATAATGCAAGCGCATATGCATTAATACAAAAATATGCTGATTTAGTTTTAAATGATAGGACGTTGTTATTTTTGGCTAAGGAAATTGCAGAAAAAGCTGGCCAATATGAAGTCGCTGCAATGTATAAGCAAACTATTAAAAAAATGGATCCAAATCTCGATATAGGTGGAGCAAATAATGAGTACAATAACCACGCTTGATGATAATACAATCGTTCATGCGATCAATCCTGGAGCACAACTTGCGAGCATACGTGAGCAAAAGGGGTACACAGTAGATTATGTTGCCGATAAGTTACATTTACGAAGCCGCATTATCGAATTAATAGAAAGTAATGAATTTAGTTCATTACCAGGGGCTGTTTTTACTAAAGGCTATTTACGTGCCTATGCCAAACTATTAGATGTTTCTCCCGAGCCTTATCTTGCTGTGTTTAATGAGCGTTATGCTCCTGAGAAAAAAACTGATCGTGCTTTATGGCAACAAACGAAGCGCGAAACCAATAAGGCAGAGCACCTAATTCGTTGGGTTACTATTTTATTTGCATTAGGCGTTATGGTTGCTGTTGGTGTTTGGTGGCAAAAAAACCAAGAAAATCAACAATTGTTTTCTGAAAAAAGCGCACCTACTGATTTATCATTGAATAATAAAGCAATCAACGAAGTAAAATTAACAGATATTTCCAAGATGCAATCAATATTAAACCCTAAACCAGATATGTCTCCTTTGGAGAAAACAGGTGGCTGAAAAAATTCAAGCAATCCGCGGCATGAATGATGTTTTGCCTGAAAAAGCTGCATTATGGCGTCACATTGAGAATACGTTGATTACCTGTCTTAGCAATTATGGCTATCAGGAAATTCGTTTTCCTTTAGTAGAAAGTACACAGCTTTTTAAGCGAACTATTGGTGAAGTTACCGACATCGTTGAAAAAGAAATGTATACCTTTAATGACTTAAACGGTGACAGCATAACCCTTCGACCCGAAGGAACTGCAGGCTGTGTTCGTGCTTGTTTGGAACATGGATTGTTACACAATCAGCAACAAAAACTATGGTATTTAGGTGCCATGTTTCGTCACGAGCGTCCTCAAAAAGGGCGATACAGACAATTTACCCAATTAGGTGTAGAGGCTTTTGGTGTCCCTGGAGCACAAAGCGAACTGGAGCTTATTGCTCTATGCCGCAAATTCTGGACTGAATTAGGATTCGCTGATTTAGTTCAATTGCAAATAAATACTCTTGGGGAACTCTCAGAGCGTCAACAATATAAAAACATTTTGGTGGAATACCTCAACGATCATATTGATCAGCTTGACGAAGACAGCAAAAGACGATTAACCCGCAACCCGTTGCGTATTTTAGACAGCAAGAATCCTGAAATGCAGCAAGTAGTTGCCAATGCTCCTAAGTTGATTGACGTGCTTGAAGGAAAGAGCCGTGATCATTTCCAAGCTTTTTGCGCAGGTTTAGATGCATTAAACATTCCGTATGTTGTGAATCCCTTTTTAGTAAGAGGCCTTGATTATTATGGGCATACTGTATTTGAATGGGTTACTGATCGATTAGGAAGTCAGGCAACAATTTGTGCCGGTGGTCGTTATGACATTTTGGTTGAACAATTAGGTGGTAATCCTACTTCTGCTGCAGGTTTTGCATTAGGAGTGGAGCGTATTTATTTACTGATGGAAACCTTAGAGTTATTGAAACAAGAAATTAAAGAGAACTCTATATTTATTATCGGTACAAATGAAGAAGCGATCGTTAAAGGGCTTGTAATTGCTGAGTCAATTCGTGCGGCATACCCTGAGGTGGAAGTTCTTGTAAACACTGCTGGTGGTAGCTTTAAGAGCCAATTTAAGAAGGCTGATAAAAGTGGGGCGCGTTTGGCTTTAGTTTTAGGCGAAGATGAGCTTGCTAATCATAAGGTTAGTATTAAGGATTTACGCACTGGAATGGAACAGATTACTGTGGATCAAACCGCGGTGAATCAGTTTCTAAATGATTATTTGAAATGAGGCTACGTTGAAAGTTCAGGAGAGTGTGTTATGTCAGTTTATATGACAGAAGAGGAACAGTTAGAATCGATAAAAAAGTGGTGGAAACGCTATGGTAATATAATTTCCGTTATCATATCTGTCATACTTTTTAGTATTGCTGGCTATCGATATTTCACTTGGCACCAAGGCAAACTGACGCAGCAAGCATCCATTGCTTATGAGCAAATGATGATTGCTTTATCAAATAATAATACTAAAGCGGTAAAATCCTTTGCTAATGAGCTCATTAAGGACCACAGCAAGTCTGTATACGCTGATGCAGCTCACATGACTCTTGCTAAAGTTTATGTATCTAAAAATAAGCTGGATCAAGCGCAAAGTGAATTACGTATGGTGGCAGATAACAGCAAGTTAGGTACCTTAAAACAAATAGCGAAGATTCGTCTTGCACGTATTTTTGTAGCGAATAAATCATACACGAATGCTCTAAGCGAGCTAAGTAAAGTCGAAGATGCTACTTATTTACCTGTAATTAATGAATTGAAAGGTGATATATACGGTGCTACAGGAAAATACGAAGAAGCGATGAACTCCTATAAGCAAGCGATGGATGAGGTTAAGGTGAATGGAATGGGTAATTTATTTTTAGAAATGAAAACCAATGAAATTGCCGTTAAGACTCAGTCAATGATTTCGGATGAAAAGAAGACTCAAGCAGCATAATGAGGTTTAGTTTGATGAAAGTTAAATTAAGTATTTTGGCTCTTTGTGTAGCCATGCAAGGATGTTCAAAAGTTGATGATTATTTATTAGGTAAGGATAATACTCCTAAACCTAAAGAATTGGCTGAATTACACGATAAAATTAAAGTAGCACAAAACTGGTCTGCTCTTGTAGGTAAACCTGCTAAAAATAAAGAGTATCTAAGGCTAAAGCCGGTAATACACGGAGGCCTGATTTATACTGCTGATGCGAGTGGATTAGTGCGTGCTGTGAGTAAGCGTGATGGCCAGATTCTTTCGACGATGCCATTAAAACATGGCTTGGTCAGTGGCCCAACTCTGGGTAATGGCTATCTTGCTGTTGGCACAGATAATTCTTCAGTGGTTCTATTGAATCAAGCTGATGGAAAAAAAGTGTGGCAAAAGAAAGTTTCTGGTGAAGTATTATCACCACCCGCAGTGACACACGGTAAAGTAATTGCCAAAACCATCGATGGAAAAGTTTATGCATTTAATGCAAAAGATGGTAAGCAACTCTGGATGGCAGAGCATGGTTCACCTAATTTGATTTTAAAAGCAAGTTCATCGCCAGTGGTAGTTGGTGGATTAGTGCTAATCGGTTTTTCTGATGGAAAAATGGATGCCTATGATATCAGCAGTGGACGATTAATTTGGCAGCGCAGTATTGCTTATGCATCAGGTGCGAGCGATGTAGAGCAGCTGGTTGATATTGATGCAGATCCAATTATTGATGGTAGTGTTGCTTATTTGGGTAGTTACCAGGGATATATTGGCGCTTTATCGTTGAATGATGGGCAATTTATCTGGAAGAAATCTGGCTCAGTTTATAAAAATATGCTGTTAAGTGGTAATACCTTGTATGTGAGTGATAGCCATGACGTTATTTGGTCTATTAATAAGCAAACAGGCCAAGTTAATTGGAAGCAAAAAGTGTTAAAGGCGCGAGGACTAACGGAGCCTACACTTGTAGGGACTAATTTAGTCGTTGGTGATAAAACGGGATACCTGCATTTTATCGACTCTCAAAATGGTGAAATACTCGCTCGGTTTAAAGCCGCAGGTGGGGTAAGTATTTCTCCAAGCGTAACAGGACGAACGCTTTATTTGCTAACTGATAATGGAATACTTAGTAAACTATCTGTGAGTTAATATAATGGTTCCTGTAATTGCGCTGGTTGGACGTCCTAATGTAGGTAAATCTACGCTATTTAATCGGTTGACTAAAACCCAAGATGCTCTTGTTGCTGATTTTCCCGGCTTAACGCGTGACAGACAATACGGTCAAGCACTGCATGAGCGTAAGTCTTATATCGTAGTCGACACTGGAGGAATTGGTGTTGATGATATTGAAGTTGATAGTTTAATGTCAAAACAATCAACTGTTGCTTTAAATGAGGCAGATATCGTTCTCTTTCTAGTTGATGGGCGTTCAGGGTTAACTGGAATCGATGAAAATATCGCGGAAAATTTAAGAAAATTAAATAAAAAAGTACATCTTGTTGTTAATAAAACTGAAGGTTTGGATGATGATGTCGCTTGTGCTGACTTCCAATCTTTAGGCATTAATGATATTCATTCGATTTCTTCATCGCATGGCAGTGGTATTTATTCATTGCTGGATGAGGTTTTAGCCCCATATGCACCTCAAGTAGAGGCTGAAGTAGGGGACGAGCACGAAATCAAGATTGCTTTTGCAGGCCGCCCAAATGTAGGAAAATCAACGCTTATTAACCGTATTTTAGGTGAAGAGCGTGTCGTTGTATTTGATATGCCCGGTACAACGCGTGATAGTATTGCGATTCCTTTTACACGTGATGATAAACGATATGTCTTAATTGACACTGCAGGTGTACGCCGTAAATCACGTATCGATGAAAAAATAGAAAAGTTCTCAGTAATTAAAACCTTACAAGCGATTAAAGAGTCGAATGTTTGTTTACAACTTCTTGATGCTGATGAAGGGATTACTGATCAAGATATGAATTTACTTGGCTTCATTATTGAGTCAGGTAAAGCTTTAGTTATTGCCGTGAACAAGTGGGATGGCAAAGATGAAGAGCATAAGGAAAAAATTAAAAGCGAATTATCGAGAAGATTACATTTTGCCAATTTTGCTAAAATCAGATTTATTTCTGCATTGCATGGTAGTGGTGTAGGTACTCTATTTAAGGATATTAATGAGGCTTATGCTTCAGCGGTACAGTCATTCTCTACGCCAAGATTAACTCGTTTATTACAAGATATTTGCACCAAGCACACACCACCATGTGTTAGTGGTCGTCGTATCAAGCTTCGGTATGCGCATCTTGGTGGACATAATCCGCCCGTAATTGTTATCCATGGGAACCAGCTTGCTGATTTACCGGATAGTTATAGACGTTATTTGAACAACGAATTTACTAAACACTTGGGATTGGTTGGTACTCCTTTGAAGCTGGAATTTAGAGGTGGCTCAAATCCTTATGCGGAGAAGAAAAATAAGCTGTCAGAACGTCAGGTAAATAAGAAAAGACGATTAATGAGTTGGTCTAAGAAGAAAAAAGCTAAAGCAAAAAAGAAGTAATTACTAATTAGCATTTTTTTGATTAATGAGCCGTTAAACAGATTCGTCATTGTGAGCGCATCGAAGCAAGCCAGAGCGGTGCTTTGTTCATGCTCAGTACTGGGTTGCTTCGGCGCGCTCGCAATGACGACAGCGTTTTTCCGTGTAGAGTTGTTAACGTGGCGTGATACGGGTTGAATCTGGATCCCACTGACAAGCGGTGATGCTCGGCTAAACTGTCCACGCAGTACTTATCAAACTATTTTATTCTCAAAGTTAACACATCGCAGGGCGCATGGTTTACGGTTGCATGTGCCGTACTTCCTAGCAAAGAACTGAACCCTGAAATTGAATGGCTACCAAGGATGATCAATTGGCAATTCAATTCCTTCACTTTACTGAAGATATGCTCTCTAACCGAGCCGATCTCAACAAATTGTTGTTCTTCAGGTATGTGAAGACTCTCTCCAAGTAATGACAAAACCATTTGTGCATCATCTTTTGCTGGATTTACTAATTCAGTAAATCCAAGTCCTTGAGCTAATTGGATACTAGCTGGTAATTCGATTACATGCAAAAGGTATAATTGAGCATTAAGTTGCTTTGCTATTTCAACTGCTTTTTCAGCGAGATGGCTATGTTCTTTAAGTAAGTCTGTAGCAAATAATATATTAGTATACATGGCATCCCTCGCGATAAGTATGTTCTTTATTTTGAAGTGTAGCCGATCTGAGGTAAGTGTTCATAATTTAAGAGAAAATTTTAGAGTAATAATTTTTGTTATTTCTGATCAGGGGCTTGAAAGCCCTGCCTACAGGCCTAATCATTTTCTTTGATGATACGTTTTATACCTGTTCTTCACAAAGCGTTTCTTGCTTTATTATCATCTGTGAGGATGAAGGGATGAGTCGCAGTAGTAGGTGGTTGTTTTTTAAGTAGTTTATTTATTATATTAACGCCAGACAGCTCAGAAAGTGGCTGAAGCACAAAATCTCTTGATGTAATATACGGATGAGGAATGGTCAGATTATTAATCTGGAGCGTTTTATTGCCATAAGTGAGTATATCTATATCAATAACCCTAGGCCCCCAGCGTTTTTTACGTACCCGGCCTTGTTGTTTTTCAATTTCTTGACAGGCTCTTAATAACTGCAAAGGGGCTAAGGTAGTATTAATTTCGACTACTGCATTACAAAAATCTTGTTGGCCTTGTAAACCCCAAGCTTTGGTCCAATGAAAACTCGACACTTTCGTTAGTGAGGTAGATCTTAAGGCTCGGATGGCTTTGATGGCTCGTCGGAGTTGGCGTTCAGGTGATTTTTGATTTGAACCCAACCCGAGATAGCATATATTCATTGTGGTGCAGCAGGCTTAGGTTTTCTACGGCGCTTGCTTTTTTTTGCCGGTGAGCCAGCATTAAGTTCTGCCACCATTTGATTTCGTGCCTCTTCACTTGCTTCTTGGAATGAGGTCCACCATTGCGCCAGTTCCATTGACTCATCACCGGCAAGCGCACGCAACGCCATGAAATCATAAGCAGCTCTAAATCGTGGATGCTGTAATAAGTTAAATGCTCTACCACCTAAACGTTTTCCAAAACGGTATTGTAATAACCATATCTCACGGATAATTTGGGTGTAGCGCTTTGGAATCGAGATGATTTTATTTTGTTCTGCAATAACAATAGACATTGCCTTTTCTACAGCAGGTAAGGGGTCCATACCTGTGCTTTGTAATTGCTTAGACCGTTCAATCATGGGGAACCATAAGATCACTGCAAACAAAAATGCAGGCGTTACTGGTTTGTCATCTTGAATTCGTGTATCCGTATTTTCAAGCGCAATCGCTAACAAGGCATTAACAGGGTACTGACTATCAAATAGGGCGGTTGTTTGTGGGCATAAATGCTGGAATAAGCCATATTGCATTAGCAGTTTCTGTACTGTTTCGGCATTGCCACATTGATACAGCTTAGTCATTTCATCGAATAAACGAGAATTGGACACATGCGTAATCAATGAACTGATTTCTGGAAATGGTGCTTCTGTCTCTGGAGCCAGATTAAAATGCAGTTTGGCACTAAATCGTATGGCACGTAGCATTCTTACTGGATCTTCTTTATAGCGGGTTACTGGATCACCAATCATGCGGATAAGTTTATCCTCAACATCCTTAACACCACCAGTAAAGTCAATAATAGATGAATCCACTATATTGTAATAAAGTGAATTAATGGTGAAATCGCGCCGCCAAGCATCTTCATCCAAGGAGCCAAAGCTATTATCGCGGACTAGCATACCGCGCTCATTTGTCTGCTGGTTTTCATCAAGGGAGGCATGGCCACGAAAGGTTGCCACTTCAATAATCTCACGATGAAAAAGCACATGGACTAGCTTAAATCGGCGGCCAATAATACGCCCATTGCGGAACAAGCTCTTGATTTGATTAGGTGTTGCATTGGTTGCCACATCAAAATCTTTGGGGGCTTTATTAAGTAACAGATCACGAACACTGCCACCAACAATGTATGCTTGGAATCCACTACTATTTAAACGGTTAAGCACTTTTAATGCATTACTGCTAATGTCCGCTTTAGATATGGAATGATGATTCCTTGGAATGATGTAAGCTGTGCTAACAGGATTTGGATGTGCCCTGTTTCTCTTAAGCAGCTTTTTGATAAATTTGATGATTGTAGTTTCTCACATTATTAGACAAAACTAGATAATTATAGCGAAGCCAATCAATAAAGTGAATCTTTTGTATTTAGAAACAATGCCCAAATGTGAAATTTATTTTAAAACAGATGCAAGAAAATTAAAGAAGTCATCGCTTAGGCACAAAAAGAGCACCATGATCTCTTTGTATTCATTTGTATGCTAATATATCCATTTAAATACCTGCAATATTTAATCAAGATATTTAATGTAAATCCAAGACATCGGGAACTAAATTGCAATGCTTATGAACTCTATTGGGTAACGGTATCTTTTAGGTCTCTTTTCAAGTATCCTGATTTACCTTTAAATAAATTACAGTGTAGAGCAAAAGTTAAATTGACGGCACCTTATCAAGCATGTCATTAACGAGCTATAATCGAAACCAGAGTAGAGAGGAATCTTCCTCTTCTAAAACCGCGCTATTCTTACTCAATATATGAATATCAGGAATGTAGAGAGCCGCTAATTCATTATTAGTCCAGTGCTCTGTATCCCAATAATAAAAGTCTATTACTCGATAGCCTTTTGTTTTGAGCTTTTGAATCGCATCATTACGATATAGCTCATGCTCATCTTCTCTTCCTTTAATTCCATATATAAGTTCTGTTGCTTTAAATATATAGATAGGGTTTTCTGGCGCTAGTTGCGCTGCTTTTTCAAAATGAGTTTTATATTCTTCACCTAAGCTGAAAAACTGAATCATATCTGCAAGCATAAAATGAGCTTTAGCAAGGACTAGTTTTTGCTCTGGATCCTCCGTAGATGTCAATAATTCAATAACTCGAAGCAGCGATGAGCGAGTTTGAGAAAAAGTAGCTTGATGTTCTCTATTGTGTTTGTTTTGCTCCTCAAAATCACAGTCATAAGTGACACCAACCTTTATTTTTGCGCTTAAATAAGCTATTTGGCTCATGAGACCTTTGGCTAATGCTTTCTTATGAAACATCTTTTCTTCATCTGTTTTGGGAAAACAGGCATCTAATAGGCGAATTGCTTTATTGATTACTTCAAGACCTTTTGGCTTTTTTTCATCAGAATCAATGAGTAGTTGAGCATAAAGTCTTTTATGAGTGTAATAATCTTCGATATAGGAATCGGGTAATAAAGCAGCTGCCTTTTTCTTTGCACATAGGCTGTTCAGATAATTTTTTTCTGCTTTGTCCCATAATTCATTTCCTCGTTCGCCTGAGCCTTTTATATAAAGTCCCTCACCGACACTATCAAAATATTGGGCTAAAATTTTTACTTGCTGAAGAGTAAATGGAACTACCTTGTCATGTTTTTCAAATAATGCGTATGCCGCATCATATTTTTTAGTTTCTACGAAAAGAGCAAATGCTTTATCAGGATTATGTTCTGCCAAGTGTGAATCATAATGTTCGGCAAGTGCGATATTTTGTACGGTATTATTTTCTTGAAGAATATGTTGGGCTAGTTTTAATGCCAAAGGTGTATCTTTTACAACATAGTTAGCACGTTGTTGTGCTGTAAATTTTTCAAATAAGTATTTCAGCGCTTTATCCAGGTCTGAGAGTTGATTGATCAAATTAAATGCCTCATCTAATTCATTGTGTTCCAGATGATGCTCAATATATAAATTTAATTCTTTATTATAAGCAACAGAGTCAATCTGTCGTGCTCGTTCAAGAAGAAGTTGCGCCTTGCGTTGCGCGGAACTAATAAAATTCATCCCATAAAAGAACCGTCTTTTTTCGGTCTTTGCTACTTTGATATAGTGTTCTGCCATTTTTTGAGCATAAAGACTGTGTTTCGGATAGATGTATTTGGGTTCAGCTAAATGTTTTTGTAAGTGACTAAGGTTGATATTTTCTATCTGTTCAAGAGCTGCAATAGTAGACTCAACTAATCCCATATCTTGTGGATCAAGCAAAGGAATTTCTTCTGGCAAGCTCAGGCTTTTTAGGGTGCTGCCGAAAGCACCATTTGCGTATAGATACTGCGAAGTATACGGGACAATGAGATTATCATAGTCAACTATGAGTCTGCGCTGTAGGGTATTTGTAGTTGTGGGATTTTTAGATCGAGTGTTTGTATCAACAAGATCTAAATAATCGGCGGGTAATGGATAATGACGCATTTTCTTAATAATGGATTGGTCATAAGCACGTAAATATCCATAATACGCTAATTTTTCTAAACTAAATTGAACTTTTTCTATTTGACAGTGATTATCAAGACCAAACCAACCTTTAAAACTTTGAAACGCATACATAAACCAGTTAGTAGGCTCTATCACGTAGCCATTGGTATAAATGTATTTGCTTGTAGTTAATGAATGCCAATGTTGAAAATATTGTGTTTCATTATGTTGAAAAGGGATGACATCAGGATAATATACAAGATAACTCAATAAATGCGTGGGGAATTTAAAAAGTAAATCATAACGAATTGACATAATGAAATGCCCTCCAAGGCGTCATTGAGGTCAAAAATGGATCATAATTATATGATTTTTGTTAGCTTATTTGCAAGATAATAAAGGTTCAGATGTTTTTTATGATATCTTATTAAAGAATATCTTCGCAGCGAAGAGTACGAAGTTGGGTATCACAATTAAATCATTTATTAATCAGAGAGATAGATGGAATTTTTAGATATTATTACAAGTTTAATTGTCTTAGTGATCTTAGAGGTTGTCCTTGGAATAGATAATTTGGTCATTCTCTCCATTTTGACGGAAAAATTACCCGTTCACCAACGAAAAAAAGCACGGCGTTGGGGGCTTACTTTTTCCTGGGTAACACGATTACTGTTACTGGGATTAGCGGTTAACTTGATTCGGCTGACCAGGCCTCTAATTACGATTAGTCAAGTTTCTCTTTCAATGCGAGATATATTTTTAATACTTGGAGGGGCATTTTTAATTTGGAAGGCTACGGATGAAATTCATCAGGATGTGGTAGCCGAGGACGATGACGAATCAGAAAAAAGTGAAACGACTTCTGTCAAGGCAAGTTTTAACATCGTGATCTTTCAAGTTGCGCTGATGGATATTATTTTCTCCTTAGACAGCGTCTTGACTGCGGTAGGGCTAACTTCGCGGTTTTGGGTTATGGCTTTTGCAATCACATGCGCCATTTTAATTATGATTTTTGCCAGTGAATGGGTTAGTGCGTTTATAAAAAAACACCCAACCATTAAAATGTTGGCTTTAAGTTATTTAATTTTGATTGGTATGGTACTCGTTGCTGATGGCTTATCTTTCCATATTCCTCGTGGGTATCTCTATTTTGCAATGGGATTTTCATTAGCTGTAGAATCTTTGAATTTAATGAAACGCTCTCGAAAACGAGGCAAAAAAACTTCAGGACATTAATTTATGTTGTACGTTAAAGCTTTTCATATTATTGCCATGGTAGCTTGGTTTGCCGGGTTATTTTATTTACCGCGATTATTTGTTTACCATGCAGATACACAGGATGAAATTAGTAATGAACGTTTTAAAATTATGGAGCGTCGTTTGTATTATGGAATCACCTGGCCTGCAGCGATACTCACGACAGTTCTTGGGTTGTGGCTGTTAAGTTATAACCCAAGCTACTATCTGAAAGCAGGGTGGATGCATGCGAAATTGACTTTAGTGGTCATTTTATGGGGTTATCATTTGTTGTGTGGGCATTATAGGAAGGCTTTTGCTCAGGGTAAAAATCAAAAAAGCTCACGTTTCTTTCGTATGTATAATGAAGCGCCAACACTATTACTGGTAGGAATCGTTTTATTAGTTGTAGTGAAATAACGAACCTATTAGAATTTTAGGTTGAGCCGATAGCGGCCATTGGCTCAACCTAAAATATAACAGTTCAGCTTGTGTTTAATCCATTTCCACCATATCAAAATCTTCTTTACCTGCACCACAATCAGGGCAAAACCAGTTTTCTGGTACATCTTCCCAACGAGTGCCTGGCTCAATGCCATCTTCAGGCCAACCATCGGCTTCGTCATAGATGAATCCACAAATGACACAGATGTATTTTTTATATTCTTGCATAGTCGTTTCTACTCATTTAAAAATGCATAATTTATCGGCTGTAGGCTTAGATGTAAAGTGAAACTACGAAAAACTCATTGCTACAGAGGCTTTCTTAATATGTAATCTGGGTAATTTTAGTAAATTACCCAGATTATGCCGTAGTGTTTTTTATCAAGCTTTTATAGTAATTTTATGTGAATATCCTCTCTAAATTGTTTGGCATTAGCATGTTCAGTAAGATTTAGAGCCAGTGCATCCCCGCGAATTAAAACTTCATTTGCCAAGGTTACTAAATGCCCCGGAAGCGTTGAAACGCTTGTACGTAATTCAGCCATCAGATCATTGACCATATTTGGGGTAAATCTGCCCAACTCAATTTGCTCATCAAAGTTTGCCAGCATTGTATTTAATGTTTCAATATTAGTTTGGTTTTTCACATTTCCGAAGAACCGACCTAATTTATGCCGTGTTTCATGGAAGCGTGCGTTATCTGGTGTTGGATAGTGCTCATCAAAATAACTGATTGAGGCATTTTGCAAACATCGAACTAATTCAATGAATTCATGTTGGTTATGGGCAGTGAACCGTTTAAAGCTATGTGCCTCTTTAGCATCCAATGACCATTTACTTAAGACCTGGTCTTCCATTTGGTTCAGGGTATTAAAGTAACGACTTTGGCCACTGTTATTCATATTAAACCAACGAGTTTGATTTTGTTCTTCATCATTTTGAATGGCAACGCGTTTAGCGAGACTAATTGCTTGAAGCACTTCGTAATATTGGGGAGTATCTGCAGTTAGCCCTGCGAGTTCAATATTGAGCATCTGTGCTTGCTTGCTCTGTACGTTCTGTCGATTTAAACCAAGAGCACTTGATAAGTGCTTATTAGTTTATTTAAATTATGTGACAAATCGGATGCTTTACGATGGCTTTCTTCTGTCGTGTATGGAATAAGCAGTTTAGGTTTGCCTATGACGCTTAATTCATCCGCTAATTTTAGTAACTCATGTTGTTGTCTTACGGTTAGATCACGTTTTGTATGCACATTTTGTTTACCTTGGTGCTCTTCCAGCACCTCTTGAGTGCGCCTAACGTACTGATTAAATCCATCCTGGAGTAATTGCTCATTTTAATGAAAGGAAAACCGACTTATATTTGTTGTTGGGAAGTTATCGATAAACAAGTAAAACTTATTGAGGTGTATTATGTCGGAACACATGAAAAAGCCCCATACTGAAAATATTGCTATGGTTACTTGGCATGGTGCACATTATGCTTTGCCAGTAGGTGTTATTGAAAAATATAGGGTTAAAGAAAAAAACAAAACTCATTTATCTATTGATGATGTTTTTGGTGATCTAATTAAAGAACATGGTGAGCCTGGTCTTTTGTTAAAAAGTTTACGCCATAGAGAAGATTTGAGCCAAATTGAATTAGCTAAAATTTTAAATATTTCTCAAACTAATTTATCTGCGATGGAGAATGGTAGGCGGGCTATTGGAAAGGAATTAGCAAAACGCATAGCTGAAGAATTTAAAATTGATTATAGAAATTTTTTATAGATTGAAATGATAAAAAATTTTAAAAAGGAAGATGGTTATTTGGAGGAGGATTTTCTCCATTTTGGATATGATCATATAGATAC
Organism: Legionella sp.; assembly: GCF_965140895.1. GTDB lineage: Bacteria > Pseudomonadota > Gammaproteobacteria > Legionellales > Legionellaceae > Legionella. The sequence goes on from NZ_CBCSKT010000038.1 coordinate 35,413, forward strand.
TGGCTTGGATTTATTAAAATCAGGTGAGCCTGGGCAATTTGATTCGGCAGGAACTTTAATCCATCTAGGAATTGAGCAGGTTTTTAAGGCATGGCATCTCCATTATTTCAATATATTTTCAAATACACATAATCTTATTGAGTTAACTGAATTACTTACTAAAATAGAATTGACGGAGCAATTCAAGGGTACACTAGAAATGCTAGATAAGTATTTTTTATTAAGATATCCAAGAAGAGTCGAGGGTCCCATAGAAATAGGGAGTGATGACATTGCAAAGATCGAAGAGTTTCTTGATTATCTATGGGGAATTACTCCAAATGAACTGATAATAAAATATAAAGATATAAATCCTTATCGGAAGGGTGGTAGGGTAACAATGCAAAGGCCCGTATATGAACAGAAGGAATGATAATAGGCCTTGTGCTCCGGAACTTGCGCTGTGACGCAAAAGTAAAGTTGTCATTGATATGCAAATTCCGATTTAACTTTTGTGATGGAGATAATCAGTAAATTTGGCTGTTATCTGGATATAAATACCGTCAAATATATCAATCTAGTTCCAGCTCTTACCGTTATAGGAACAGCAATGAATAATGACCTCTGGCCGGGATCTTTGTAAAAAAGGGTCATGTCCATATTTAGACCCTGTAAGTATCTAAACCCTGATGGAGTTCGCTGTTGATCTGGGCAATTCTTTCTGCAGAATAACCAATCTCTATTATAGAAACCCGGAAGGAGAAAATTGGACGTTAATAGAAAATAAAAAAACAAGGTACTCCTAACGTGTAGAAGGCATAATTTGATTTAAATTTGGTCCTTATTTTAAGAGCGTGATGAAGAAACGAGAGTCCAAGCCATCAGATAAATGGCACCTGGATGAACAACAACTACGTATTAGAGGAGCGACTTATTATCTATGGCGTGCTGTGGATGATGAGGGTTATGAGCTGGATGTATTTCTGCCAAAGCGACGTAATAAAAAGGCGGCCATCCGCTTCCTGTCTCGCTTATTAAACGCCTATCCCAAACCAATGGTTATCGCTAAGAAGCTATTTGAGACCAATTCGCCAGATGTGCAAAGGAGTCGAGCATCGCTCGCATAAAAGGCTCAATAATCGGGTTGAAAATGCTCATCAGCCCACGCGTAGAAAAGAAAAATTAAATCACCAGCAGGGGCGCAGAGCCTCATCGCCATCGCTGTTGGAAGCTACACCCATTCCGCTTCTCATCGAAAAATACAATTTCATAAAGCCAAAGAAATTTGGAATTCCGCAGCAACTGAGATTCTTTGCGCCTAAAATTCGACAAAAAATACTTTTTGCTCTTTCAATAGTTAACTTGACGGTGCCCTCCAAACCCATAAAACGGCAGGAGTCACAGGGAAAGTGAGTACTTTCCCTTAAGATCATTACATATGACAGCTTTGTGAGTCCACACCGACTTGGGCAAATGCATTAACTACGGCAGATTCGTCGTATTGCAAATCACGTGCTGCTTTGATAACTCCACAAAGAGCATGGGAAAAATCCTCTTTTGGAGTCCAATAAACGCGATTTGCTTGTACCATAACAGAAAATGCTTTTTTAACATCCCAGCCTGGGGTTGTTGCAAGCAAATAAAAGGCACGTCTGTATATACCACTACTGTAATGAACAGGCATTTGGTCATCATATTGGGATGCATGATCTATGGAACAATTATCTCCTGGTGCACGCGAGCCACAATCTTTACTAGGCCAATCCATATAGGAAATAGGTTGGCCTGTTTTGGAAACTTCAGCACCAATTTGCCAATCACTTTGTCCCTTAATATAAAATTGTAAAGCCTGAGCCGTCATGCTAGCAAAAGCTACATTTATAGCGCCGGCCTTTGGATCGGCAATATCAAGATGCGAATGTTGATCTGTAAATACATAAGACAGCAGCAATGAAAGAATATCAGGAGATGTGAAGGGGTAATAATCTTGATTACCATCACCTATGGCAACGAGGTTATTTTCATATACGTATGCGTTATCTTGCTCAAAAGCATGGGTCACGATCTTTATTGCCAAAGGAGAACCATCTGAATTTTGTGCTACAGGAATGCCAAACCATTCTTGAAACATCTTACTGATGATAGTGGTAGCATACAATACATCATTATCGCTTGCGTATCCGCCATTTCGCATATCCAGACTCTCATTCCAGTACACACCATTGTGGTACTTGTTGGATGAGGCACAACTGTAAGATACGAGGTTCAGGAATCCCCAAAAACTATAGTGATATACGCTTGCATTCTGATTTTCCATATAACAGGTTTGATTTGTAGCGTCACGTCGTACAAGAAATGCAGCGAGGTGATTGGGTAGACCATCATACATTAATATGGATGTTTGCTCATTACCGCCGTAACCACCGCCAAGACTGAAATTATTTTTTTCTGAAAGAGAAGATGTATTGGAACCCATCGTTTTTATTGGGGCTTTTTGCTTTTGTTTTTTTGCTGCAATATCAGCAAGCTGTAGCGCTGAAAGAGGCATCAGTGATTTCATTTTCGAAGGTACATGATTTTGCACCGAGAGGCTTTCTGCAGCGAAAAGCTGGAGCGGTACAACACTTAAAAGTAACAGTTTTGTAATGACAGATGAATGCATGAATACCTCATAATAAGTAAAACAGATTTAAAGAGTGGCGATTATATGGTGAAACTTATTTCAACACAATGTGCTTATATTTTCTATCGTGGTTCGAATAAGTTATAAATTAATAGACATTAAACGTAATATTTTAGAGATGAATGCTTGTAAATAATAAAGATTAAAAAATAGAACATGTCGAGTAGCCACTCCCCATTACTGAGGAGCAGCCCTCTAAGAACGATGCGGGCTAGTTTCCCAGCACATCGCTCAAGCCCTCATAAGGCTGATTGAGTTCAGCCCAGCAGTTGCAGCGTGTGTTGGCAGATTTGCTTTTCTGATTTTCTTCTCCCGCTCCTTAAAGTACTCTTTGAAACGGGGGTCAAATGGATTTGCCTCTGCTTTCACTTTTATATGACGTCTTATGTGTGTGTCCGTTGCACGTTTGAGATAAAGAGTTTTCTTATTTCCTTCTTTGTCTTTTATGGTGCAATAAAACCCAAATCGAGATTTAATTGAACACTACCTGTATTATTATAACATCAATTAAGATGGCTCCAATGTAATGAACCATCCCACAATTAGGTTGAATATAATCCAATATGGATTTATAATGGCATGTCGTTATTAAGTACGTTAATATTTCTTAACAAAAGCCAGGTATAAATCCATGCTAAACCGTAAACAAACATACGCCATGCTCATGTTACATAGGCGCGCAAACAACTTCTTTTCTACATTACCAATTGAGTTAATTCAAGAAATCAGAGGGTGGGCAAATAGCGATATTGCACAGGCATTGCAGTATGCAGCTTACGCACGACAAGAAGATGTGAGCGCGCTACTTAAAATGTTAGATGAGAATCCAACACTAATGCGTCAATCAGCCGATGTGAAAACACCTGGTGGCGATGAAATAAGAGATGTAACCATTTATGAGTTTGCATTGGGGGCAGGAGATTATGAGCTGGCAAGAATTGTACAGGGCTATTTTTCAAAAATAAACGATGGTCAACAGCAAATGATGCGTCAATATAAGCGGTATAAACCGCATATTGAAGGATTGCTTGAAGAGAAACCTTATGATTTAACGCCGTTGATTGACCTTATTATGCAGGCCTCTGCTGAGGATGTTAAAGCATTACTCAATAAAGATATGGCTCGCAAGAGCGATCTTTCTGAAGCCATCATCCAGTTTCGAAAGGACTGGGCGCCTCGAATTTTGACTGAACCCTGCATGCATTATAATTATGCTAGCCTTCGACATGCTTTTGATATATTTGAGCGTGTGAGGGAAGATTTATGTAAAGCAGATGCGAATGCTTATGACAAGATTATTTTGGTGTGGCGACAATTGATAGGTTTTGAAATGAGACGCTTGCCTGGTATTGATAGATGTGTGATGGCGCAGGGTCTTTGTTATATAATAGAAGAACAAGAGCCTCATTCTCGTTCATATAGATTTGAAAATAGCGATAGTGATTTTCCGATTATTGCGTCCGATGATGTTCTTGCTGGCCTTGGTTCGGATTTTGCCGTCGATGGTGTAGGCGAAATCAACATCGTTCCGCATCCGGGTGGCTCAAGATGGCCCGGTTTGGCGTTTGAGGAACTTATCTTGAACAAAAAATTAAAACTTAAAGAGCTTATGCCGACGCGATCAGTATATCAACTAGCCCAATGTGTAATTTGTTAGTGCTCGCGGTAGCGACACGCTTATGCAGGTCGTTTGTTAATCCGCCCCGAGTTACAGAGATGTGAAGATGTACATGCCAGTTGAGGGTTCTACCAAAGGTATGTAAGGCCATAAAGATACCGAGTTTAGACCTCTGGCCGGGATCCTTGTAAAAAAGGGCTATGGTCAAATTTAAATCAAATTATGCCTTCTACACGGTAGGGGTACCTTGTTTTTTTATTTTCTATTTACGTCCAATTTTTTCCTTCCGGGTTTCTATAATAGAGATTGGTTATTCTGCAGAAAGAATTGCCCAGATCAATAGCGAATTCCATCAGGGTTTAGTTACTTGCAGGGTCTAAATATGGACATGACCCTTTTTTACAAAGATCCCGGCCAGAGGTCTATATTAAGTAAACTTAACTCATACAATAATCAAAATAAGCTATATAAAGCTTTTCATGAACTAGGAAAAGTGATCAGGACTACTTTTTTATTGGAATATATCTCTGATAAAGAACTCAGACAAATCATCACTACGACCACAAACAAAGTAGAGTCTTATAATGGCTTATCTGATTGGATAAGATTTGGTTCCAAACAACTTGTAGCCAGCAATGATCCTGATGAAATGGAAAAATCCATAAAATATAATACGCTGATTGCAAACTGTATTATGCTGCAAAATGTTATTGATATAACTGACATTTTCCACGAATTGCAAGAAGAAGGTTATAAAATAACTAAAGAAGATGTGAGTTACATGAGTCCCTACATGACTGAGCATCTTAAGCGATTTGGGGAGTATGTTTTAGATTTAAATAAAAAGCCAAAAAACCTAGGCGTGACAAGGGCTAAAGTATCATTTTGAAAATCAAATTGGTCAAATTTACAGGTATCCTGACTCGCCTCGAAATGCGCCAATTCATCTCGTCGAGGCTTGGTAGCATCGTACGGCGTCACCCATAGGGTTATCTCTCATTAGTTTCTGAGCACATGAGTTCCGCTCTTTAATTAAATTGTATGTGTTAAATAAGGACAGGCATATGTTGTTTTTTGTTTTCATTTAATCTTAAAAGTCTAAAATATAGACAGGTAAATCATTTTTTAAATTATGCTTCTGTGTTGTGGTTTTGATTGATGAGTAAAATAAAGAAATAAATACGTACATAATGAGTTTTTCGTAATCCATGTATTAGTCAAGACTTTTTTGCCAAATTCAACATTTGTATTGTAGTATACCGGCAAAAATTATGGAGACTTTTATGACCCGCTCATCTGATCTATTCCACCAGGCTCAAACACTTATCCCAGGAGGAGTTAACTCTCCGGTACGTGCATTTACAGGTGTAGGTGGAGATCCTATTTTCTTCAAACAAGGGAAAGGTGCTTACCTTATTGATGAAGATAATAAAGAATATATTGATTATGTGGGCTCATGGGGGCCGCTAATTTTAGGACATTGTCATCCTGCAGTAATTGATGCAGTAACTGAAGTGCTGCATAGTGGAATGAGCTTTGGCGCGCCTACCGCGCTTGAGGTGCAATTAGCAGAAAAAATTATTTCGTTAATTCCTTCCATTGAAAAAGTACGCATGGTGAATTCAGGTACTGAAGCCACTATGACCGCAATTAGACTGGCTCGTGGAGTTACGAGTAAAAGCAAATTTATTAAGTTCAATGGTTGTTACCATGGCCATAGCGATAGTTTATTAGTTAAAGCAGGTTCTGGTCTTTTAACTTTAGGTATTCCCGCAACGCCAGGTATTCCTCAAAGTGTTACAGAACATACGTTAACTGCTGATTTTAATAATTTAGAACAGACTGCGGCTTTATTTGCAAAATATCCAAATGAGATTGCCGCGATTATTTTAGAACCTGTTGCTGGAAATATGGGATTTGTCTTACCAGACCCTGATTTTTTGAAGGGTTTACGCGAATTATGTGATCAATATAAGGCCTTACTTATTTTTGATGAAGTAATGACTGGCTTTAGAGTTGGATTACACGGCGCACAAGGTGTTTTTGGCATTACTCCTGATATAACGACTTTAGGTAAAGTGATTGGTGGGGGGATGCCTGTGGGGGCCTTAGGTGGACGAGCGGATATTATGTCTCATTTAGCTCCGGAAGGACCAGTCTATCAGGCAGGAACTCTTTCAGGTAATCCCTTGGCTATGGCTGCAGGTTTAGCGACTTTGAATGAAATTGAAAAGCCAGGTTTTTTTGATGCGTTAAGTCGTTCTACGCAAAATTTAAGCCAAGCGTTAGCTACGGCTGCAGAAGCTGCAAAAATCCCATTGTTTACTGCATCTTTAGGCGGTATGTTTGGTTTCTGTTTTACAGAGAAAAAGCATATCTCTGATTATGCGGATATTGCTGCTTCGGATGAGGTTCTGTTTAAGAAATTCTACCATGCCATGTTAGAAAAAGGCGTTTATTTTGCACCATCAATGTATGAAGCAGGATTTGTGTCTATTGCTCATGGTGAGCCTGAGATTGCTAAAACCCAGGAAGCTGCAGAGCAGGTTTTACGTAGTTTCGCTTAGGTTGAGCATTATCTTATTATATTTTATAAGTGTCACCTGGTGCTTGCGATTAAGGGCACTTGCTTAAAATTTTTCTTGCTAAATAATGCGCTCGAATTACCGAAGCTTGACCACGGTAATTCGGCTCTATGAGCCATGCCCAACTTTTTATAAACCCTATTCATGCAATATCCAGGCCAATTTTCATCGTCCAAAATTAATTTTTAAAATACTAGACAGCCATTTTTCCCCATGTCATAGTGATTTTACGTTTTATGCTTAATAGGACCGGCATCTTGAATAGAAAAAAGGATTTATTTAGTTCTATGCCAGAGGGGATTCTTGCCCTTTTTGCTATGCAGATAGTTTCTACCTTAAGCTTTAGTGTTTTGTATTCAACTTTAGTTTTATACATGGAAGGTAAATTAGGGGTTCAAGCCAGTTCCGCACACAGCGTCATGGGGGTTTTTGTCGCATTCAATTATGGTTTGCATCTTCTTGGCGGCCTTTGGGGCGGGTGCTTGTTATCTAACCGGGCCTTATTCTGTGTAGGTATGGTTCTTCAAGTCATCGGCTGTGTTTTATTATCATTCTGTGATGTAAACCTACTTTATTACGGTTTGGCTGTATTTCTAGCTGGATCAGGCTTAAATGTTACTTGCATCAATTGCATGCTGACCCAACGATTCACTCCCGAAGACACCCGACGTGAAACCGCATTTTTAATGAATTATGCGGGTATGAATATTGGTTTTTTTATTGGTTTTAGCTTAAGTGGGGTATTTCAGCTAAGCCAAAACTATGAGCGCCTGTTTTTATTAAGTAGCCTGGGAAATCTCGCTGCCTTAATTATCTGTTTGTATTTCTGGAGTCAATTGAAAGATCGTGAAACACAGTATTCTCTAAAAGATAAAACAGCACAAAAAAAATCAAATATTTGGGGGATGTTGTTCATCCTGGCACTTCCCGTCGTGCTAAGCCAATTATTACAAAATGCCGAATGGGCAAAAAAATTGATTTTATTAACAGGCATATTGATGGTTGGCGTTGTTGTTTATCTTGCAAAGCAACAACAACAAAAAATTGCTCAAGATAAAATGTTGGCTTTTGCTGTATTGATGTTTGTTGGGACTATTTTCTGGATGCTCTATCATGTGGCACCTATGGGGCTGACTACGTTTATCGATCATAATGTTCAACGACAATTTGCTGACTGGATTATCCCCCCACAATGGTTTCAAAATATCAATACGGTGTGCATCGTTATCGGTGGGCCTTTACTTGGAGTTATCCTGCTGAGAATGCGTAAAAAAGGAATCCAGGTTAATATTCCTACTCAGTTTGCAATTGCTTTATTTTGTATCGGTTTTGCCTTCATTGTATTACCGATTGGAATTGCTTATGCGAATGATCTGGGTTTAGTTAACCCGTCATGGATTGTATTATGCTATGTCCTACAAAGTATCGGTGAGCTTTTAATTTCTCCGATTGGTTATGCTATGATTGGCTATTTGGCACCGACATCATTACAAGGTATGATGATGGGCATGTGGATGCTAACTTCCGGTATTGGAGGAACTTTATCCAGCTACAGCTCCAATTGGATGATAGCCGGACAAAGCAGTGATTCTCCACTAGCGACAAATAGCGGCTACAGTTACGTATTTTTAATGTTGGGCTTATTTGCAGTGGCTTCGGCAGTGATTTTGTTTGTGCTCGTTCCTAAATTACGTGCATTAATCAAAGAAAACGGCGAGTCTGGATTGCAAGAAGCTAAAGCTTCGGTTTCTGAACGAGTGGTTGTATGTGAGTAATCTTTTTGTACCTATTAAAACAGCAGAGCTTGATTGGCATCAGGATCTGCCTTTTTCTATTCAATATGATGATGTTTATCATTCCTCAACGAGTGGGATTGAACAAAGTCGTTATGTATTTGTTGATGGAAATAATTTAATTCCCCGATGGCAGAGTGTGCCAGAACAAAGCCAATTTACCATCGCTGAGACAGGATTTGGTACGGGCTTAAATTTTCTATTAACCTGGCAACTTTGGGAGCAATATGCTTCAGAGCAGAGTTGTTTGCATTTCATTTCCTGCGAGAAACATCCATTAACGCGTAATGATTTAATCAAGTCATTGGCTTGCTGGCCACAATTGGAAAAGCAAGCGATGCAGCTTATTGAGCATTATCCGGTGTTAACTCCAGGTTATCACCATTTAATATTTGCCAATGGACGCGTCCGTTTAACCTTGATGCTTGGAGACGCACTGGAATGCTATGAGCAGTTATTAATTTGCGGCGAGGCAAATTTGGAGCGTTCATTGCGTACTACCTATATTAATGCTTGGTATCTTGATGGTTTTGCCCCAGCTAAAAATCAAAGCATGTGGTCTGATTCGTTAATGAAGGTGATTGCGATGCTATCGCAAGAGGGCACGACATTAGCGACCTATACTGCAGCAGGCATAGTTAAGGAAAATTTACGCCAATATGGCTTTATAGTCGAGAAGAAAAAAGGGTTCGGCCCCAAACGCCATATGATTAGCGCTTATTTTAACCCAAGTGAATTAGCTAGTCTGAAAAAAAGGCATACACCATGGCATGTAGGCCAGCCTGAGCACTATAAAGAGCGTTCTGCCTTAATTATTGGTGCGGGACTCGCTGGATGTTTTTCTGCCCATTGTTTAGCGAAACGCGGCTGGAAAGTTACTTTAATTGATGAGCTCAATGAAGTAGGACAGGGGGCTTCTGCAAATCAACAGGCCGTTTTATTTCCGAAGCTATCTGCATACAATTCGCCATTAACTCAATTTATGCTGACGTCTTTTTTATATGCAAGTCGCGAGTATCAAGCTATTTTAAGCCAACATAACATAGGCGTACTCAATGGCTCTCTTTTATTAGCCTACAATCAAAAAGAACAACAGGCACAAACAGGCCTTGAGGATTGGCTCAATCAATACCCATCTTTGGGAACTTTAGTTAATGCGCAACAAGCCTCAGAGCTTGCGGGGATTCCGTTACAGCAATCAGGATTATTTATACCTTTATCAGGATGGATTAATTCTCCTGATTTATGCCAGATCCTGATCCGAACAAAAGGGATTACCTTAATTAAGGATACCGCAGTAGATCAATTAGTGTTTGATAAGAGATGGCGAGTAAATAATTATGAAGCCGATGTTGTGATTTTGGCTAATGGCTATAAAGTAACTACTTTCCCTGAGACTAAGTCACTACCAATCAAACCCATCCGAGGTCAGATGACGGTGATTTCAGCGACAGCAGAAACTTCTGCTTTGCGAATGCCTTTATGTGCTGATGGTCATGTATTGCCGGTGCATCGAGGTACACATTATCTTGGCGCTTCTTATGAGCTAAAAACAGATCATGCGACCATTAAAGAACAGGATGATTTGCTTAATTTAGATAAACTAAAGAACATCGCTCCGGATGTATCATGGTCTGATGAAGTCAAATCCCACTGGGCTGGAGTGCGTGCAACGACAACTGATTATTTACCCATAGTAGGGCGAGTAGCTGATGCGACGGCCTTTAATACGCTCTATGCAGGACTCGAAAGTAATGCAAAACGCTGGATAGCCAAAGCAGGACCTTATTATCCAGGTCTTTATGCTTGCACCGGCTTTGGTTCTCGGGGATTAACCACCATTCCCTTGTGTGCTGAATGGTTAGCTGCACTTATTAATAATGAAATGACTTTTCTTCCCAGAAATTTACAACAAGCTTTATCGCCAGCACGTTTTTTACGTAAGGATATAGTGCGCGGCAAAGTAACTGCCACCTAAAAATGTAACCCGTATTAGCCTAGCGATACAGGAGCTCCTACCACGATACCCGTATTAAGGCTTGATCTAATTCATTTCTTTAATATTCATGATACAATTAAATTTTTAACAAAATGAAAAACACATGATCGATCTTCATTGTCATAGTCATTTTTCAGACGGGGCTTTAAGTCCTAAAGAACTTATAGAACGAGCGCAAAAACAAGGAATTCAGTGCTTATCTCTTACGGATCATGATACGGTGGAGGGCTATGCTGAATTAGTACAGGCAACGGCATCTACCTCCATTAAGATTATTAACGGTATTGAATTGAGCACGCGCTGGAAAAAACATGATTTTCATATCCTAGGTTACCAAATCAATCATACAGATGGTTTATTTGCATTGATAGAGCGCCAAGTTGAAAGTCGTGTTGAACGAGCAAAGCTGATTGGTGAAGCTCTCAGTGAAGTTGGAGTCACCGATGCCTATGCTAAAGCATGTGATTTAGCCGGACACACTCGTGTTGCTCGTCCTCATTTTGCTCGCGTATTGGTTAATGAAGGTAAAGCTAAGGATTTACAAAAAGCGTTTAAACAATATTTGGTTCGCGGAAGAAAAGCCTATATTCCTACTCCTTGGCTAACAGTGCAAGAAGCCGTAGAAGGCATTGTTGCCTCAGGTGGACAAGCGGTTCTTGCACATCCACTGAAATATGGATTGACGCGATCTAAATTGCATGAGTTAATTGAAGATTTTAAAGAAGCTGGTGGTGTAGGTATTGAAGTGGTTTCAGGAGAGATGACTGTAACTGAAATCAATGAGATGGCAGGAATTTGCTTAAGATTTAATCTATTAGCCTCTTCTGGCTCTGATTTTCATGCTGATGGTATATCTCGTGTAAACCTTGGTGGTCAGAAGCAATTACCGGTAAACTGTGTGCCTATTTGGCATGAATGGAACGTAAAACAGGGGACTTTATGAGTCAGTTTTTTGCATTACATCCTGATAATCCTCAAGCTCGTTTATTGAGAAAGGCTGTATCTATAATTCAAGATGGTGGCGTAATTGTTTATCCAACTGATTCGGGTTATGCCTTAGGTTGTAGCTTGGGAAATAAAGCGGCGCTTGAACGGATTAGACGGTTAAGACAGTTAGATAAAAATCATAATATGACCTTGGTTTGTCGTGATTTATCGGAACTAGGTACTTATGCTCGTGTTTCAAACCCAATATTTCGTTTATTAAAGTCAAGAACACCCGGTTCTTACACGTTTATTTTGAATGCAACTCATGAAGTACCACGCTTAATGTTGCATCCAAAGAAAAGAACATTAGGCCTAAGAGTTCCTGATAATGTGATTGCACTTGCCTTATTGGATGCTTTAGACGCTCCTTTAATGAGTAGTACCTTGATTCTTCCTGGAGCTAAGGCACCATTGAGTGAGCCTGAAGCAATCAGAGATATATTAGGTAACCAACTTGATTTAGTAATTGATGGCGGTAATTGTGGGCAAGAGCCGACTACAGTTGTTGATTTAACGGGTGATTATCCGGTGATTTTAAGGGAAGGAAAAGGGGACCCGGAGCCGTTTAGATAATTCTGAAACGGATTCATCTCCTTTAGTTACACTAAGTTTATATTTAAATAACAAAAAAGAGGATATTGATGTCAGCATTATTTACTTCCAATAAACGGGTTGTTTCTGGTATGCGTGTAAGTGGACGATTACATCTTGGACACTATCATGGCGTACTTAAAAATTGGATCAAATTACAACATCAATATGATTGCTTCTTTTTTGCTGCAGATTGGCATGGCTTAACAACTCAATATAATGAGCCTGGCTTTATGGAGAAGTATCTGTGGGATATGATCATTGATTGGCTTGCTTGTGGTGTTAATCCCGGATTATCACGCATATTTATCCAATCCTGGGTTCCTGAGCATGCTGAACTGCATTTACTCTTATCCATGATTACTCCATTAGGCTGGTTAGAGCGCGTACCAACCTTTAAAGATCAACAGGAAAAGCTTAAAGAAAAAGATCTCTCGACCTATGGCTTTTTAGGTTATCCCTTATTGCAGAGTGCGGATGTATTATTGTACCACGCTGACCATGTGCCGGTGGGAGAAGATCAGGTTGCTCATATAGAATTGACTCGCGAAATTGCGCGTCGTTTTAATCATATTTATGGTAAAGAAGCTAATTTTGAAGAGTTAGCTGCCGAAGCCATTAAAAAGATGGGTAAGAAAAATAGTAAAATTTACAGTGAGTTACGTCGTCAATTCCAAGAACATGGCAACCATGAGTCAATTAAGACAGCGCAAGCTTTACTTGAAGATCAAGCCAATTTATCGATTGGTGATAAAGAGCGTCTTTTAGGATATTTAGAAGGTAGTGGTAAAATCATCCTTACCGAACCACAACCGTTGCTTTCTGCAACATCAAAAATGCCAGGAACTGATGGGCAAAAAATGTCCAAGTCTTATCATAACACTATTATGCTAAGAGAAGAGCCTGCACAAGTAGAAAAGAAAGTATTAACGATGCCGACAGATCCGGCGCGGATTAAGCGAACTGATCCAGGTGAGCCAGAGAAATGCCCAGTATGGCAGTTCCATAAAATCTACTCTCCGGATGATGTGAAGGATTGGGTGCAAACTGGTTGTCGTACTGCGGGAATAGGTTGTATTGATTGTAAGAGACCAGTAATTGATGCAATCAATAAAGAGCTTCAACCGATACAAGCTTCTATTGTCGATTATGAATCTGATCTGGGTTCAGTAAAACGTATTGTGACAGAAGGAAGTGAGGCTGCACGTGAAGAAGCTTGTAAGACAATGAATACGGTTAGAGAAGTGATGGGAATTGATTATTAATGGAAGTTGAATTATCCAGTAAACCAGAAATTAAAGCCGTTGTTGACGGTAAAGAGTTTACTGAAATTCCAGATGATTTATTCATCCCACCTGATGCGCTGGAGGTTTTGCTGGATTCCTTCAGCGGTCCGTTGGATTTACTGTTATACCTTATTCGTAAGCAAAATATTGATATCTTAGATATTCCTATTGTTAGTATTACAAAGCAATATTTGCATTACATTCAATTAATGGAATACCGAAGGATGGAACTCGCTGCTGATTATTTGTTGATGGCGGCAATGCTCGCGGAGATCAAATCGCGGATGTTATTACCGATTATGCCAAGCGGTGATGAGGAGGAGGATGAAGATCCTCGCATGACATTGGTTCGTCGATTACAAGCCTATGAACAGATCAAACTTGCGGTTGAATTATTGGATGGTTTACCCAGACAAGATCGGGATAATTTTGCAATTCGATTAGAAGCTCCTGAAATGGAGTTAATAAAAGTGCATCCGGAGGTAGAGTTAGTTGAATTGATTGCGGCAATGAATACTTTATTGCAACGTGAAGAGCATATTAGTCATCACCAGATATCACGTGAAGCAATGTCGGTTCGCGATCGGATGAGTGCGGTATTGCTGCAGTTACAAGAGCATAACTTACTTGAGTTTCGACAGTTATTTACTTTAGAAGAAGGGCGCATGGGATTGGTTGTTTCTTTATTAGCTATACTTGAATTGGCCAGGCAATCGCTAATTGTTATTACACAGCAAGAAGCATTTTCTTCGATACATCTACAGGCAGCTTAAAATGGATGAAACTGAATTAAAAAATATCGTAGAAGCTTTATTATTAAGTTCTTCTGAGCCGCTGTTTTTGGATAAATTATTAGAGGTTTTCGAGGAATGGCAAAAACCTACTAAGGAGCAATTGCACGGTGTTATTGATCTGTTAAAAGCAGACTATGCTTCACGTGCCTTTGAGCTAGTTCAGGTTGCTACAGGCTATACAATTCAAACTAAAAAAGAATTTGGTCCTTGGGTTGCGCGCTTGCAGATTGAAAAGCCAGCTAAATATTCACGAGCATTTCTGGAAACTTTGGCAATAATTGCCTATAAACAGCCAGTAACTCGCGCTGATATTGAAGAGTTACGTGGTGTGTCTGTAAATAGTCAGATTATGAAAACCTTATTAGAACGGGAATGGATTCGTATTGCAGGATATAAGGATGTTGCGGGTAAACCTGCGGTTTATACAACAACGAGAGAATTTTTAAATTATTTTAACCTTAAAAATTTAAATGAACTTCCATCCTTACCAGAAGTATTGGAAACATTAACCCTAGATAATCCTATTGAAGAGTGTACTACTGAATGAGCAGCGAACGGTTACAAAAAATATTAAGCCAAGCGGGACTTGGTTCACGTCGTGAAATGGAACGATGGATTGAAAATGGTTGGGTACAAGTTAATGGTAAGCCCGTAAAATTGGGTGATTCAGCTACTGGTGAGGATAAAATTACAGTAAAAGGTAAGTTAATAGCCAACCCACTAAAAGTGAAACAAAATACGCGAATTTTACTTTATCATAAGCCTGTTGGTGAAATATCAAGCCGCCATGATCCTAAATTTGAAAAAACGGTGTTTGATAACCTCCCACATTTAAGACAAGGTCGTTGGGTGCAAGTAGGGCGCTTGGATTTGAATACATCTGGATTACTGATTTTTACTAATAATGGTGAATTAGCCAATCAGCTCATGCATCCTAGATATGGGTTAGAGCGAGAATATGCTGTGCGTGTACATGGTCAAGTAAGCCCTGAAACCTTAAAAAATTTACTAAAAGGCGTTGAGCTTGAAGATGGCGTTGCCAAATTTACTCGCCTGGAATCTCGAGGTGGAGAGGGAACAAACTCATGGTACCATGTGACGCTAAACGAAGGCCGTAATCGTGAAGTACGTCGTTTATGGGAGTCTCAAGGTGTTGAAGTGAGCCGTTTAATACGTATTCGTTATGGTATGATTTCTATGCCACGCTATTTGGCTCGTGGGCAGACTTATGAGTTAACACCTAAAGAAGTAACTGATTTCTTAGCTTCGTTGCCTAAAGAATAATATTTTTCAAATATAGCTCGCAGGCTGGGCTGTAAAGCCCACTCTCAGCTAGGCTTTTTACAGCTTAGAGTAGCGTAATACAGGATGGAAGCTTGATTCGTGCATAGGGTTTTGGTAGACATTTGTGCTACGATATCCCGTATTACGGCTTCATCTAATACGGGATGCTTTTGTTGAGGCTAAGTGGTATAGGTGCTCTTGCCAAATGGCTTGAGTGATTCGGCAATATGCTTGTACAACTCAGGTAACCATCGTGGTTGCGCAAAGGTTGTTGTAGATGGTTTTCCGTGACGTAAGTCATTCGGGGCAATAATTACTTGGATATTATTTAAGCCAACACGGCGAGCCAAGATAAAGAGCTGATCGATTGCCAAGTCACCAATTGCCAAACAACCTACAGATAAGTTTTTACCATGAATAAAAATGTTATTACCTAGTTGTCTTCTACCATCTTCATAACCTTTTTTTCTATCAAAGTTATTAGGATAGTTAATCATCATGGATAAATGCATGCTGCTAAATGGGTTAAAATTCACTAACTTATAAACCCCTTCAGGAATTTGCTTGTCATTTTCACGTAATTTTGGGCCAAGACGACCGCTAAAGCCAGTTAATGGATAATTATGAACATGAGTCCAGTCTTTATCGGTATTTTTTGCCCAAAGTTCCACTCTGCGTTCTGATTTAAATGCAAGTAGTGCAATTTCTCGTGGGGGATAGCTTACCTTGGCTTTGGCAAAGTAAGACTTCAATTGTGGCTCGACACGTAAGCCATAGCGTTTTATTGCGTGATCAATTGCTTGATCCCAATCAAGCTTATGAGACATCGCAAAGCTATTTAAACTCAACAGCATAATCGCCAAAGTAATAAAACGTTTCATAAAAACACTAAGATGATAAATTATAGGCATGGTATCAAATAATAGTCCGTAGAACAATTCAAAACTCCCAGGCAGGGAACGTAAACAGCCCCTAAAAATGCTTGGGTATCAATAACCTTACTTACTTTTTTTCTGGTTTAGTCGCTTTCGTTGACAACAAGTGTAACTGATTTGTAACAAAACCTGGAGTTGTTGACAAGTGACCTACAGAGGCAACTAATCCATAATAATTAGGACACAAATACATTACTGTGTCATCGGGCATAACTTTATAAAATACATATTTATAACCACAATAACTTGGTTTGTTAAATAGAGCAACCTGCATTACCGGTGTCCCTGGTTTTTTATTTTCAATGAAGAATGCATTAATCCACACATTGATTACAACCAAAAATGCACCAACAACTACTAAAGCATTAATAAAGGTAGCAATGTAATTAAATACTGGGTGGCCACTACTTAAGTGCATGATGACACGAATCAGAGCAACCAGTAGAACCAATAGGGTAAAGGAATAAATTGCTGCATTCGTGTAATCAAAATAAGTACTAAAAATTTGATTTCCAGAAAACTGGAAGTGAATAAGCACAGCAATAAGGCTAATCCAAAGAGAAGAAATAACATACTGAATCGTTTTTCTCTTAATTCCAATAATTAGATGCACCAAAGCAATTAAGGGAAAAAAATATTGAATAACCTGAGCCAGCGTGTACATTAAGTTCATTTCTTAAATTAAAGCTTATTCTTCCTAGATTTACATAGTTATATCAGGATTTTAAAGTATTGGCTAGACGTGGGATTAAAAGAATATGGGGTTGGTTTTATTAAATTAGACGTAGCTGGGTTGTGGGCAATTAATAGCACTTACTTACGTTTCCCTTGCTAAATAATATGTTCGAATTAACATGGTCAAGTCACGGTAATTCGGTCTTCTATAGGTCACGTAATAAGCTACCTAAGTCCAGTAATATTTATGGTGTTATTAGTGTCCAACTAATCAGGCTAAAGCTTTTGTCTGATTAAAATAACATAGGGCTGTGTTAGATAAGTTGTAGACTTAATCATTTCACCTGGAAGAACAATTTTTCGTACATCAAAAGAGTGCTGAATACTGGCCAGATAGTCTAGTGGATTAATCAAATTAGGAGTAGAACCCCTGTTATTATGCGCTCTATTGATAGGATTTCTCGGATGTAGACTGCCAATCCATAAGGGCTTTTTCGATTTGGATAAGTGATAATTTGATTCCCAAATTCTTAATTCCAAAGTTAAATTTGATTTGCTATCTGTATAAATCATATTTAAGTAAGGTGCTTTATTTTCATACAACTGCGTTAACAATGGTAATTTAACATTAGTGAGTTGGCTGTTTGTCCACGTTAGTAAATTAGATAAAAATGATTCAGTATGAGGTGTCCATCCTTTTTTGCTAAGATTTCTCTCAAGGACTGCGATATCTCCAGCATATTCAATATTAAACAAGCTAATTCTTTTTCCAATTCGATTCAGCCTGTAAATGGGTAATGCGGGTTTCTTTTGATTCCACCAAGCCGCCTCATCGAGGACAAACTCTTTATGATATGGTGTGTGGTTATACGAAAGAGTATGAAAATTACAGTAAGTAGAAACTATGGTTGCAAAGAGGGTGCAAGCAAACAGGGACAAAATCATATAAACGGCATTGTTTACTGTCATTGGCTTTATAGACCATCGTCTATAAAGTAAACAACAAAATAAACTGATGCATGCCCCGGCAAAATAAGAGGCCAGTACATCAGTTAACCAATAATCACCTAAATAAAGAGCTCCAAAACCACTTAATCCAAGAATACTAAACACAAAAGTTCTTAGTGTATTGGTGAATAAGGTGTAGATATTACCTATATAAAACAAAATAAACCCGTAAAAAGCAGAAGCCACGAGAAGATGGCCTGCTGGATAAGAGGAGCCTGGCATGAGAACTAATAACCCAGGTGGTCTTGGGGTATATATAAAATGAGACAGTATAAAAACTAATAAGACACTGAAAAGAATTAAGCCACTATTATAAATTATCGCCTTATAATTCTTGCCATAAATAAACCAGCCGCAGCACACAATAAATAGGCAAGCTATTGTGATTGTAGAGGTAAGTTGGGTACAAAAAATGAAAAATGCAGCTAATACCAAGGAATGGAAGCTTTGAATAAATAAATGAGTCGGGGTATTTATTGCATCTAGCCATTGTCCCTGGAGCGTTAATCCAGTAAGGATAATCAAGCAAGAAAAACAGAATAGTATTATCAGAACAAGTGAAGCGGTGGTGTCGTGATTTTTTTCACTTTTGGGTGTAATAGCTCGACATATAGGTGAGAACAGGGATTTCCGTTTTAATCGGTTAAGCCAAAAACTATGTAAATTACTTTTAAAGAAGTTGCTTAATTTCACAACAAGCCATTTTATCATTAAGCTCAAAAGCCAGAGAGATCCCAAGAGAATGAGAATTATGACAAATAAATGGGTTGCCGAGTCTACCGAAAGCTCATGACTGGCTGCACCGATAACGACACCAGGCATGATATAAAGCAGCGACCAACCAATGGCAGATAAGAAATTAACGATAAGAAAACGCCATTGTGGCATATGCAGTATCCCAGCAATGACTGGAATAATTGAGCGTAATGGGCCAACGAATCGACCAATTAACACGCTTTTGCCACCATGTGTTTCAAAAAAATCTTTGCCGTATTTGATCCAGGAAGGGTATTTTTTAAAAGGCCAAATATCGGTTAATCGATCACTGTAAACATAGC
This sequence comes from Legionella sp., assembly GCF_965140895.1. GTDB lineage: Bacteria > Pseudomonadota > Gammaproteobacteria > Legionellales > Legionellaceae > Legionella. Next base: position 54,688 of record NZ_CBCSKT010000038.1, read on the forward strand.
CTAGAGCATAGCTTAGGCTATCTCCGGCCACCGCACCAAGAGTTGCCGCAATGAGCGTCAAATCAATACGCATAGCCCCTGAGCCTGCCAGCATTCCTATCGCTGTCATTGTGATGCTTCCAGGGACTATGCTACCGATGATCGCTAAAGATTCAGCTAATGAAATTAAAAAAGTAATGAGCAGAGCCCAATGTGGGTAGTGCTGTAACCAATCTTTAAGTGGTGCTACATAATCTACGAACAAACTCATAAGGGCTCATTGGCTAAATTGTTGTAGAAAATATTGCGCGAATTGTTGATTAACTTCTTCTAATGATACTTGAGGATAAAAATGACTGATTTGCGTCATTTCCATTTTAGCAAATCCACAAGGGTTAATTCCTAAGAATGGTTTTAAATCCATATCAACATTCAGCGCAATTCCATGATAGGTACATCCATTTTTGACTCGTAAACCAATTGAGGCAATTTTTTGTTCTTTGACATAAACACCAGGAGCACCACAACGAATGCATGCTTCAATATCATAGTGAGTTAGGACAGATATTAAAGTTTGCTCCAATTGAGAAACTAAAGTTCGAACACCTAGATTTTTTCGGTTTATATCCATTAATACGTAAGCAACTAACTGGCCTGGGCCATGATAGGTTACTTGTCCGCCTCGGTCGGATTGAACGACTGGGATGGAGGCAGGGTTTAAAATATGCTCAGGTTTTCCTGCTTGACCTTGGGTATAGACAGCATGATGCTCTAAGAGCCAAAGCTCATCGTGAGTCTGGGCATCTCGATTTAACGTGAACTCTTTCATCTGTAACCAAACATCACTGTAGTTTTGAATACCAAGCTGTCGTATTTGCATTATAGAACCATTTTAATATCGGGATGCTTTGTCACGTCATGATAAAAGGCATCAAGCATCGCCTGATTTTCTGCATAAACAACTACCGTAATTGCTAAAAAGTTATTTTCCTTACTTGGCTTATGAGTAATTTTCTCTTGCTCTATCATAGGAAAATGTTTTAGCGTTATCTCCCTAATTTCTTCAAGAAGATTTGGGGAATTTTTCCCCATTATTTTTATAGGAAAATGGCAGGGAAACTCGATTAATGTTGTTTTAGTCATCTGATAACCTTTAACCTTAAGAACCAAACCAGCTTCTAAATGTTAAGCGAATAGAGTCTTTCATACGCGAAAAGAAGCCTCCAGACTCGACATCTTGTAATGCATAAACAGGACGAGTCGTCACAACGTTATTATCAAATTGTACAACTAAATCACCAACTTTATCGCCTTTTTTAATCGGTGCTTCTAAATAAGAAGGGATCTTGGTTGATACACTAAGGCGTTGATATTGACCAGTAGGAATCGTAATGAATTGATCATCATTCAAGCCTACAGATATTTTATCTGTAGTTCCTTTGTAAAGAGGAAGTTCGGTAACTGATTGGTCTTTTTTATAAAGCTGGTGCGTTTCAAAAAATCTAAAGCCATAGTTTAATAATTTTTCGCTATCGTCTGCACGTGATGAGTCACTTGGCTCACCTAAAACAACCGCTAATAAGCGCATATTATCGCGTTTCGCTGAAGATACCAGGCAAAATCCTGCTTCATTAGTATGGCCTGTTTTTAAACCATCAACTTGGTTATCACGCCATAAAAGACGGTTTCTGTTGGGTTGACGAATTCCGTTGTATGTAAACCATTTTTGTTTATACCACTCATAATATTGTGGGAAATCAACAACTAAGGCTCTACCAAGAATTGCTAAGTCTTTTGCCGTTGTATAGAGGTTTGCATCAGGTAAGCCGGTACTGTCTGTAAAATGGCTATTTTTCATGCCTAGGTTTTGTGCTTGTTGGTTCATCAGGTCAGTGAATGAATTTTCAGTTCCTCCAACGTGTTCTGCCATCGCCACGCACGCATCATTACCTGAGTCAACGATAATTCCTTTGAGTAGGTCTTCAACGGGAACTTGCTGACCTTCTTTAATGAACATTCGTGAGCCGCCTATTTTCCAAGCTTCTTTGCTCACACGAACCAAGTCAGTCAAATGAATTTGCTCATGTTGGAGCGCATTTGATACAACATATAAAGTCATCATTTTGGTTAAACTGGCAGGTGGCAAGCGTTCTTCGCTATTTTTCTCCGCAATAATTTTTCCACTGTTTACATCGATGAGAATATAAGCTTTAGCGTTCAGTATTGGGGCTGCTGGAGTAACCAATGGTTTATTGGTTACTGTTGGAGATGGTCTTTCCAGATCCGCATTAGGCGTTGGCCTTTCCAATGTGTCCGTATCATCAGCAAAAGAATTTGTTGATTGAACGAATAAAGTGATAAGAAACAATGTAGTCAATAAAAAAGACGTTGCACGTGTCATGTTTTTACCTGATATGAGTTACAAAATGTCATATCTTACCACAGCCTAGTGCAGGCGACCAATTAACAGATTAAGAAATATTGAATTATTTTTATAAAAATGGGCGTATTCTGACATTGGCTGTTAATGTGGTTTGGTACAATATTTGTGTTATTAATACACATGGAGTTTATATGGCTCTATACGGTTTATATTAAGACTCTTTGGGCTTGATTTTTATGATTATCGGTTTTTTTTCCAGTTAATCCTTCGAAATTCCCTAATCTTTCTGTATATTACTGCAAACATTTATTTCAATTTTGGAAATTTATGAGAAAGATACTTATTGCTGTAGCAATCTTATTATCGGGTTGCCAAACGACAAATCAGTCTCTTAACTCTGGGGTGTCAGGAAGCAAGCACGCTGCAAAAAATACCCAGCAGAATAGAAACCAATCGATTTATAATCGATACAGGAATAAAGGAAATCGCTATACTCAAGCGCAGGATGGGGCTCCGATTAAAGGTCGTAAAATGAGCTTTAAAGAGCCTGTGCCGACTAAAGAGCCTCTAAGCCGTTATGGAAACCCTACTGAGTATTATGTTGATGGTAAAACTTATCAGGTGATGACCAATACACACCGATATAAAGCGCGAGGGACGGCTTCATGGTATGGAACCAAGTTTCATAAACAACGTACATCAAGTGGCGAGCCCTATAACATGTATGTTATGTCGGCAGCACATAAGACCTTGCCTTTGCCTACTTATGTACGTGTAAAAAACCTGACTAATGGGAAAATTGCCATTGTCAAAGTAAACGATCGCGGCCCGTTTCATTCTGACCGAATCATCGATCTTTCTTATGCGGCAGCATTAAAGCTGGGAGTGTTCCCTAAAGGTACTGCTCTTGTTGAGATCGAGGCATTGGCTGGTCCTGCGACTGAAGGACGCTATTTTATCCAGGCAGGGGCTTTTGTAACGTCGGCATCGGCAAAGCAATTGAAAACGAAATTAGATCGCCTATCTCGCTCTCCGGTTACTATTGAACACTATAAAAAGCACTATATTGTTCGAGTAGGGCCGTTTAGTAATAAGAATATGGCAGACAATTTAAAACAAAAATTAGCACGTAATGGTGTAAAAGGTTCTTTTTCTGTTTTGATTTAGCAGCGGTATATGGAATAATCAGCATAAATCGATGTAGAACTTGAAAAAAACGTCATCCTGCGATGTTTATTACGAAGAATCTTTTGAGGACGGCACATAAGTAAATTATAAAGCTTATGCTAAATTCAGAAGAGTCCTCGTTGCATTCGGGATGACGTGCTTAAGTGATGTCAAATTAGTTTAACTTTAATAATAAGGTGGTCGGTCAATGCATGAAGGCTCTGTCTTTTACACAATATTTCTAATTTTTGCAGGGGCTGCATTTCTATCGACTCTGGTATTGTATACCAAGCAATCATTATTAGTAGCCTATATCTTGCTTGGCGCCATACTTGGTCCCTGGGGGATTGGGCTTGTACCTGATGTGACTACTGTGCAGCAGGTAGGAGACATCGGGATCGTGTTCCTTTTGTTCCTGTTAGGCTTGCATTTACAACCGCAAAATCTGGTACATATGCTTAAGAAGGTAACTTGGATTGCTTTGGTCAGCTCGCTTCTTTTTGCGGTCCTATCTTATTGTGTTGGCCGTTATTTTGGACTTTCAGTGACTGAATCGTGGATTTTAGGTGGGGCGATGATGTTCTCCAGTACGATTATCGGTTTAAAATTATTGCCTACAACCATTTTGCATCATCAGCATACCGGTGAAGTTATGATCAGTGTACTGTTGATGCAAGACGTCATTGCTATTGTAGTGCTGATTTTGATTAATGGAGCGCAAAAATCCGGCGGACTTTCATGGGAGGACTTATTCTTAGTTGGTCTTGCTTTACCCGCATTATGTCTGTTTGCATTTGCGGTTGAGAAGCATGTTTTAATTAAATTATTAGCTCGCTTTGATAGAACCCAAGAGTATGTCTTTTTACTGTCCATTGGCTGGTGTCTTGGCTTGTCGGTCTTGGCTCAAAAAATAGGCCTTTCTGAAGACATTGGTGCGTTTGTTGCTGGTGTAGCTTTAGCAGCAAGCCCGATCTCTCTTTTTATTGCAGAAAGTTTAAAGCCCTTAAGAGACTTCTTTTTAGTGATGTTTTTCTTTTCTATTGGCGCAACGTTCAACTTTGGTTTTGTAGGACAAGTAATTGTTCCCGCACTTATTCTGTCCGCGCTACTTTTAATTGTTAAACCAGCTTTATTTTACTTGTTATTAGAAAAGTCTGGTGAAAAGAAGCAGGTTTCCAAAGAGGTGGGCCTTCGATTGGGGCAGGCTAGTGAATTCTCTTTGCTTGTTGCAAGTATTGCATTAAGTTCTAAACTTATTTCAGAGTTAGCTTCTAATCTAATTCAGGCAACAACTATTTTAACCTTTATTGCTTCTTCCTACTTGGTTGTGCTGAAATACCCAACCCCTATAGCACTGTCTGATAAAATGCGTAAGGATTAATTATAATGAAATTATTGGTCATATTATTGTGCTTGTTTAGCGAACGTTTTTTGGTTCATACCATTTCTTATCAGCGGTTTTATTGGTTTGGTAATTATTATCAATCAATCAAAAACATTGCGGACAAACATGGGGTTTTTAGTAATCCGTGGGCTTTGCTGGGGTTAATTGTATTACCACTTATTGTTGCAACAGGTTTTATTTATTTGCTGCTCCATGGAGTTTTTTACGGCTTTATGGGAGTGCTCTTAAATATCGCATTATTTTTTTACTGTTTAGGCCCACAGAATGTCTTTTATCCTGTAACCACTTCGGAGACCGAAAATAGCAATGAACTCGCGGGTAATTATCTGTCTATGGTAAACCAACAGTTGTTCTCGGTGATTTTTTGGTACATTGTTGGTGGCCCAATTGTAATGGTGACTTACCGTTTAATTGCGTTGTGTCGAACCATTGCTCCAGTTAGTTTTCAAGCAAATGAAATTGCTGACCTACTTGAATGGATACCAGCGCGTTTGACTGTCCTCTTATTCTTATTGGTTGGAAATTTTCAACGTGGTTTTAAATCGTTTTCTAACTACTTTTTAGCCAAGCCAGATTTCAATAATGAAATGATCCGCGAATGTGGTTTGCAGGCTGCGCGCGCTAATGACTCAGACGAAGTGCCAATGCCTGTAGCTGAAGGGCTGGTAGAGCATGCAATTATTGTTACCTTGGTGCTCATTGCTTTGTTCACATTGATTTCTTGGTTGTAATAACAATCACTGGTGATGCCTGCCTACACCAACCTCCCGCGGCTTGACATCGGAGATCAAGTATCTTGATGTGATACTGGACTCCGCTACCTAATCGCAGAATGTTGGACAGGAATATCATGTTTTAATTAGATGGATCCTTAGTCGATGAATTTTTTAATACGTATTTGTTTTTTTGTGCTATTACTTAGTCTATTTGGCTGTGTATCTAAAGCGGGACTTCGAGGACAGGCTTTAGCTCAATGCAATGCAATATGCACACAGCATTTTGAGTTTTGTAAGCAAAATTGTGTTGATAATTGTCCTACCTGTTCTTGGAATTCGACACGCCAATCTGCAGTAAATTTCTCAAAATATGTGAATGAACGGAAAGTAGAGGGTAAAAAGGTAATGCGTGAGTTGAATTCTTACCGCGATCCACTACAATGCCGCAAAGTTACATGTGATTGCATAGCTGACTTAACAGCATGTAAACAAAGTTGTTCTGGTGTAATCCATAAAAGATTACAAGCGATACCTAATTGTGTTTAATAGTTAAAAAGAATGTCGGGGACATGTTCATGGCAAATGAAACTAATTTAGATTTGGATCCTATTGAAACGCGTGAATGGCTGGATGCCCTACAAGCTGTATTAACCAATGATGGTACTGAGCGTGGAGCTTTTATTTTACAGCAGCTTTTAAATAAAGCTAATACTGAAGGAGTAAAGTTAACAAGCTCAGTTAATACACCGTATCGAAATACGATTAAAACTTATGAAGAAAAACCAATCCCCCCGGATGAGGGGATGGCGAAACGCATTAATGCCCTAATTCGTTGGAATGCCGTTGCAATGGTATTGCGTGCTGGAAAATATGCTGCTGAGCTTGGTGGTCATATTGCGTCTTATGCTTCTTCATCCACACTCTATGAGACTGGCTTCAACCACTTTTTTAAAGGCCCAAACAGTGAAGGTGGTGGCGATTTACTTTACATCCAAGGCCATTCTTCGCCAGGTATTTATGCACGTGCCTTTCTTGAAGGTCGCTTAGATGAAAATCAATTAAGCAATTTTAGACAAGAAGTTGAAGTAAATGGCTTGTCTTCATACCCACATCCTTGGTTAATGCAGGATTTTTGGCAATTCCCAACCGTTTCAATGGGGTTAGGGCCATTACAAGCTATTTATCAAGCACGCTTCCTAAAATATTTGGAACACCGTGGCCTTATTAAAGAAACCGGTAGAAAAGTATGGGCGTTTTTAGGTGATGGTGAAACTGATGAACCAGAATCTTTAGGTGCCTTAAGTATCGCTGCGCGTGAGCAACTGGATAATCTTATTTTTGTGGTGAATTGTAATTTACAACGCCTTGACGGTCCTGTTCGTGGTAATGGCAAAATCATTCAAGAGCTTGAGCGCGTGTTCCGTGGTGCCGGCTGGAATGTAATTAAAGTGATTTGGGGTAGTCGTTGGGATCCTTTATTTGCAGTGGACAAAGATGGTTGGATGCAAAAACGCATGGAAGAATGTGTTGATGGTGAATACCAGGCTTATAAAGCAAATAATGGTGCTTACGTAAGACAACATTTTTTTAATCAATATCCTGAGTTAAAGAAAATGGTTGAGCACTATTCTGATGATGACATTTGGCGCTTAAATCGCGGTGGTCATGACTCACAAAAAGTATACGCTGCATACGCTCAAGCAGTTGCCCATAAAGGAACTCCTACCGTAATTCTTGCAAAAACAATTAAGGGTTATGGCATGGGGGCTGCTGGTGAAGGACAAAACATCACCCATCAGCAAAAGAAAATGACTGCAGATCAGTTAAAAATATTTAGAGACAGATTTAATATTCCGATTACTGATGAGCAAATTGCTGACATCCCATTTTACAAGCCAGCAGAAGATAGCCCTGAGATTAAATATCTTAGAAAGCAACGTGAAGCATTAGGTGGTTACTTGCCTTCACGTACAACTAAAGTGGAGCCATTGAAAGCTCCTGAGCTGGCTGATTTTGCATCAGTTACCAAAGGCTTAGGAGAGCGTGAGATTTCTACCACAATGGCTTTTGTACGTATTCTTGGGACTTTATTAAAGAATAAAGAACTGAGCTCACGAATTGTTCCTATTGTTCCTGATGAGTGTAGAACCTTTGGTATGGAAGGATTATTCCGCCAAATCGGTATTTATTCACCAGTTGGTCAGCTTTACACGCCAGTGGATCATGAGCAGGTTATGTTCTATCGTGAAGCTAAAGATGGTCAAATTCTTGAAGAAGGAATTAATGAGGCCGGTGCTTTCTGTTCTTGGATTGCGGCTGCGACTTCATACAGTACCAATCAATTGACGATGATTCCTTTCTATATTTACTACTCTATGTTTGGTTTTCAACGTATTGGTGACTTGGCATGGGCTGCTGGTGACATGCAAGCTCGAGGCTTCTTGTTAGGCGGTACTGCGGGACGAACTACACTTGCGGGCGAAGGCTTGCAACATCAGGATGGCCATAGCCATATCATGGCATCGACGATTCCTAACTGTATTTGCTATGACCCAACTTATGCTTATGAGTTGGCAGTAATTATTCAGCACGGTTTATATCGTATGTATGAAAAAATGGATAACGTGTTTTATTACATCACCGTAATGAATGAAAACTACGTACAACCTGATATGCCAGAAGGAGTTGAAGACGGCATTATTAAAGGAATGTATCTATTACAAGAAAGCAAGAAGAAATCAAAGCAGCATGTTCAATTATTGGGATGTGGAACTATTCTTCGTGAAGTAATTAAAGCCGCTGAAATGCTAGAAGCTGATTACTCAATCACTTCAGATATTTGGAGTGTAACCAGCTTTAATGAATTACGCCGAGATGGTTTAGCGGTAGAACGCTACAATGCGATGCACCCAGAACAAAAAGCTCAAGAAAGCTATGTGACTGCGCAATTAAAAGGAAAACAAGGTCCTGTCATTGCAGCAACAGATTACATGCGTCTTTTTGCTGATCAAATTCGTCCATTTGTACCCAATCATTATGTGACTTTAGGTACTGATGGTTATGGACGAAGTGATACTCGCGAACGTCTACGTCATTTCTTTGAAGTTGATGCAAAATACATCGTGTTAGCCGCATTGAATGCTTTAGTTGCTGAAGGCAGCATAGATAAGTCTAAAGTAGTTGATGCAATTAAGCGGTACAACATTAATCCTGATAAGCTGGATCCAGTAACTCATTAAGAGATTCCCAACAAAGGCTAGGGCAATAAGCTCTAGCCTTTATCCAGACTAGATTAGAGGCAGATATGGCAAATGAAATAGAGGTAAAGATCCCTGATATAGGTGGTTCTACGCAGGTTGATGTGATTGAAATTTTGGTTAAAGTTGGTGATAAGATTGAAATTGATACGCCATTGGTTACTTTAGAGTCTGATAAAGCCAGTATGGAGATACCTTCCTCGGTTGCAGGAACCATCACTAGCTTAAAAGTTAAGGTTGGAGACAAGGTTTCTGAAGGCGATGTGATTCTTTTAGCTACAGTAGATAATGATAGCACTGCTCCTAAAGAAGAGACTAAGCCTTGTGAGCCAGCAGCTGAACGTAGTCCTGAGTCAAGTGCTGCTCAAGCAACGTCTACAGCAACTGTAGAAAAGGAAATTGAAGTTAAGATTCCCGACATTGGTGGTGCCAAAGTTGATGTAATTGAAGTGATGGTTCAAGTTGGCGACCAAATTTTAGTTGATATGCCACTGATAACTTTAGAGTCTGATAAAGCCAGTATGGAGATACCGTCTCCAGTGGCCGGGACCATAACGAAGTTAAGTATTAAGGTTGGTGACAAGGTTTCCGAAGGGGAGCTAATTCTTATTGCTAAGACAATGGGGGCTGCGGAGCAAGCTCCAAAAGAAGAAGCTAGGCCGACAGCCGAAGCACCGGCTGTCGCTTCTGCCCCAGTTAGTGCACCTGTAAGTGCTCAGTCAGCCACAACTGAATATAGCTCTGCCTCCGCAGCATTAGTTTCTGCAGGTCCTGCAGTTAGACGATTGGCAAGAGAGCTTGGTGTTAATTTAGCTGATGTAAAAGGAAGTGGACGTAAGGGTCGTATTGGTAAAGAAGATATTCAAGCTTATGTTAAAGCGCGTTTGAGCCAACCGCCTACCTCTGGTTCTGGATCTTTCGGAATTACAGCGGCTCCAATCATTGATTTTACTCAGTTTGGTGAGATTGAAACAAAGCCACTCAATAAAATTAAAAAACTTACTGGGGTGAATGTTCATCGCTCATGGATCACTATCCCACATGTGACTCAGTTTGATTCGGCAGATATTACTGATGTTGAAGCCTTTAGAAAAGAAGAAGCTGAACGTTCTAAAGATAAAGGCTATAAACTTACTTTATTGGCTTTTGTCTGTGCCGTAGTGAGCAAAGCATTACGTACTTTCCCACAATTTAATGCATCTTTGGATGCCAGTGGTGCTAACTTAATTTATAAAAAATATTGCAATATTGGTATTGCAGTGGAAACGCCAAATGGTTTGGTTGTTCCTGTGATTAAGAATGTTGATAAATTAAGTATTGCCGAGATTGCTACTGAAATGGGACGTTTAAGTGCTAAAGCTCGTGATAAGGGATTAATGCCTGCGGATATGTCTGGTGGTTGCTTCACGATTTCTAGTCTCGGTGGTATCGGCGGTACTTCATTTACGCCGATAGTGAATAGCCCAGAAGTTGCGATTTTAGGCTTGTCTCGTTCAGAGATAAAACCTGTCTATGAGAATGGGGCGTTTCAACCAAGACTGATTTTGCCTTTATCGTTATCGTATGATCATCGCGTTATCGATGGTGCTGAAGCTGCACGTTTCACGCGTTTTATTTGTGATAGCTTAAGTGATATCCGACGAATTTTGCTTTAATAACTGATTAATAAATAAAGAGGTTTTGCAATGGCTAGTAAAATAAAGACTGATGTTGTCGTATTAGGAAGTGGGCCTGGGGGATATACTGCTGCATTTAGAGCAGCTGATTTAGGAAAAAAAGTTGTTTTAGTTGAGCGTTATGATTCATTAGGCGGTGTTTGCTTAAACGTAGGTTGTATTCCATCTAAAGCCTTATTACACATTGCTAAAGTTGTTGAAGAAGCTCATGAGATGGAAGATCAAGGTGTGAGCTTTGGCAAACCAACCATGGATAATAAAAAAATGGTTGCTTGGAAAAACTCAGTTGTTAGTAAATTGACTGGAGGCTTAAAAGCGTTAGCCAAACAACGTAAAGTTGAAGTAGTTACTGGCGTAGGTAAGTTTTCTGGCACACATCAAGTTACTGTTGATACTAAAGACGGTCCTGTAGACGTTGAATTTGAAAATGCAATTATTGCTGTAGGTTCTGAATCAGTTAACTTACCATTCATTCCAGAGGACAAACGTATATTTAGCTCAACTGGCGCTCTGGAGCTTGCTGATATTAACGGTAGTTTATTAGTTCTAGGTGGTGGAATCATTGGTCTGGAAATGGCAACTGTTTATTCTGCTTTAGGAGTAGACGTAACCGTTGTGGAATTTATGGATCAATTAATTCCTGGTGCTGATGCTGATTTAGTCAATGTATTACAAAAGCGTATGACTAAAAAAGGCGTAAAATTCTTGTTAAAGACCAAAGTGACTGCTGTTGAAGCGAAGGACGATGGCATTTACGTTTCTATGGAAGGCGAACACAAGACTGATAAGCCACTTTGCTTCCAGCAAGTTCTTGTTTCTGTAGGTAGAAAGCCTAACGGTGGCGTGATTGATGCTGAGAAAGCTGGCGTTAATGTTGATGAGCGTGGATTTATTAAAGTAGACAAACAACAACGTACCAATGTACCTCATATTTTTGCCATTGGGGATGTTGTAGGCCAGCCAATGTTAGCACATAAAGCAATCCCAGAAGGTAAAGTGGCTGCTGAAGTGATTGCAGACAAGAAACATTTCTTTGATCCTAATTGTATTGCCAGTGTTGCTTATACTGATCCTGAATTGGCTTGGGCGGGTTTAACTGAAAAAGAAGCCAAAGAGAAGGGCATTCGTTACGAAAAAGCAACGTTCCCTTGGGTTGCTAGTGGCCGTGCATTAAGTATGGGGCGTGAAGAAGGGATGACTAAATTGTTGTTCTGCCCAGACACGAACCGTATCCTTGGTTCTGGTATTGTTGGCGTTAACGCCGGTGATTTAATTGCTGAAACTGCATTAGCAATCGAAATGTGCTGTGATGTCGAAGATATCGCATTAACGATTCATCCTCACCCCACATTATCAGAAACAATTGCTCAGGCTGCTGAAGCATTTGAAGGAACGATTACTGATCTTTATTTGCCAAAGAAAAAGAAAGATTAAAATGTAATCCGTAGCCCGTATTACGACTTCATCTAATACGGGCTATATTCTTTAGGAGCACAATGAATGATGTGGAATATCCGCTGTATGCACGAATCTGATATAGATAACGTTTATGCAATTGAAACCACGGTTCATATTGCCCCTTGGAGTCGTACCATTTTAAGAGACTGTGTGCTGGTAGGGTATGACTGTCTCGCACTTGAAACCAGAATAAATGACGATTGGGTACTTGGTGGCTACATGATTTGTAGGCGCAGGGACCATGTTTGTCATATCTTAAATTTTTGCATTGCCAAACATTTACAGTCACAAGGTTATGGACGTAAGTTTTTAGGGCACGTGCTTGATTTGTTAAGTAAGACCAAAGATACGCACTCAGTTATGCTGGAAGTTCGGCCAAGTAATGCATCTGCGCTGCATCTTTATAAAAGCCTGGGATTTAATGAAGCAGAAATTAAGAAAGATTACTATAAAGATAATGACAAAGTAGAGGATGCCATTCTTTTAATGAAATTTTTACAGATTTAGGAAATCTTGTGTACTCGCCACTTCATCTCGAACGCAGCGAGAGGATAAGGACCTCTCATTCAGGCATTCTTCGTGGTAGACTCTCAAGAGGAACTGCGTAATGTAAAAAGCAAAAAAATTTAAGTAAAAGTAGCCTGTCAAGACTGTTTTTTCATTATTTCTTTGTTATCATACCCCCCACAGACTTCCAGTCTGTCCACTCATTCCCTTGTGGATAACTTTTCTGAAAAATCCTTAATACACCCGACCTATATCCTTATATTGACATGAAAAATCCTTTTAAGACCAAGGCCTACTCTATGTTTCTATGCTTTTCTTGGTAAAATCGGTTATCCACAAAATCTGTGGATAACCTTGTGTATAGATCTGTGAGTTATTTGAAAACCAATCATTTACAATGATGTGCTAATTTTAACCACCACTGCGATAAAGTTATAATTATTGATAACTCTATATCGAGAAGGCTCTATCCTAATTTAGGATGATGCGATGTCTTTTATAAAGATTACGGTATGTGAGAAACTGGATTAAGTATGGATGAGTTCGAAAAACAGTATGCTTTCGATAAAAAAGAACACGCCGTTTCTGTGACTGTTGGAGGGATGTTTAAAGTTGTTAGTAACGATGCGAAAGGGGATGTGGAATTTCTAATAGTGCGCTTAGTCCACGTTGAGAAATTTCGTTATGAAATAAAATGAGTTTACTGTGTCTAGATTTTTTTAGGTGGTTGTTGGCTACGCTGTTAAGTCTAGCCAACGGTTTGTGACAAGTTGATGGAAATGCCCCTTAAATACAAAAAAATTAATTATAAATACCAAGTCAAGACTGTTTTTTATTTTTTTCTTTGTTATCATGTGCAGCCTGGCGTCCCATCATTCCCACCACAGCCTGTGAATAACTTTTTCAGCTACCGCTCCAACTTTTCTGAATTAATACGTTCGATTTCTTGAGTACCCCCTTTGGTAATGCGGTTTTTATATTCTATCCTAGGGTTAAACTATTTATTTTTTATCCACAAAATCTGTGGATAACCTTGTGTATAGTGTTGTGAATTACTTGATTAATCAGTCTGCTTTTGGCTTGTGTCAAAATTCATCACTTATCTTTTTAAGATAAATTGGATGAGGACAAATGACATTTAATTATTCATAATGAATTAGTGATCGCCAAATTATCATGACAAATAGGAAGGGGATATGATACCCTTACAACTTGTATTTCCTTGATTAAAAAACATATTTGTTGAGAAGAAATTCATGAGAAGAACTCGTTCAAAACCCAACCCCACGCCACAAACCGCTCAAATCGTTAATTTAAGCCATGATGGAAAAGGGATAGCTCGTATTAATGGGAAAGCTACATTTATTCAAGGTGCATTGCCTGGTGAAACGGTAGAATTTCAATATACCCGTATAAAAAAAGATTTTGATGAAGGGAAATTATTATCAGTGATTGAGCCTTCTGCTTTGCGTGTTGAACCTAAATGCCCACATTATGCGATGTGTGGTGGTTGCTCATTACAGCACTTAAGCGAAAAAGAGCAGATTCATTTTAAGCAAGAGCAATTGATTGATTTATTAGCGCGTTATGGCCATACCCAAGCGCAAACTATATTGCCGCCCTTAGTTGCCAACCATTGGAATTATCGAAATAAGGCTCGTTTAAGTGTGCGCTATGTCGATAAGAAGGAATCTTCAATGGTAGGATTTAGAGAGCGAAATAATCCACGTTATATTGCTGAAATTACCCAGTGTCCTGTTTTAAATGATCGAGTGGACCAAGATATTATCCCCTTAAGAAATTTAATTAATTCTATGGAAGATAAATACTGTATTGCGCAAATCGAGGTAGCAGCGGGGGATGAGGAGATTGGCCTTATCTTTCGTAATTTATCAGCATTAACTGAGGCTGATGAATTACGGCTTCAGCAATTCGCAGAAGATTATCAGTATAAGATTTTCTTACAGCCAGCAGGTCCAGATAGTGTTTATTGTTTTTATCCACCTAACTCAAGTGACTATTTGACCTATAGTTTGCCTGATTATCAAATAACCTATTCATTTCATCCTACTGACTTTACGCAAGTGAACTCTGATTTAAATCGCTCAATGGTTGTGCTTGCGCTGGAGTTAATGGACTTAAAAAGTACAGATATCGTGCTAGACTTATTTTGTGGTTTAGGCAATTTTTCGCTTCCTATGGCTAAATCTTGTGCCAAGGTATTGGGTGTTGAAGGCAGTGAGGCAATGGTTGAACGAGCCTATATGAATGCCAAATTAAATCAGCTGAGTAATGTCGATTTTTATGCCGCTAATTTAGATGATGTTCAAGAGGTGCAAAAATTAGTACAACAAACATGCAATAAGATTTTAATTGATCCCCCACGTTCTGGGGCATTGGAAATTGTGAAGCAAATTGATGCCTTAAATCCCGAACGTATTGTCTATGTGTCGTGTAATCCCGTAACATTGGCAAGAGATACTGATATTTTAGTAAATCAAAAAGGTTATGTTTTGATTAAAGCGGGTGTGATGGATATGTTTCCTCATACTGCTCATGTCGAGTCAATTGCGTTGTTTGAAAAAGGATAATACTCATGGTTAGAGTCAAAGATACTGTTCCCCTGGCTGCGGATGGCAGCATTGATGTTAATTTATGGTTACATCAACTTGGTGCAAAAGGTTATTTGGACAGTATTGAACTCATCCGAAGTGCTTGTGCTTTAAGCCAATTGTCAGGGCAGGACCATGCTACAGAAACGGGGCATTCCTGCTTGCAGCAAGGATTGGAAATGGCGGATCTGCTTGCGGATCTTGAAGTCGATCCGGAAACATTGGCCGCAGCAATTATTTTCGAAAATGTTCACTATGCTGATTTATCACTTGATGATGTTGAGGAGCAGTTGGGTCCCAACATTGCTAAGCTTGTGAAGGGCATTGAGCGCATGAGCGCGATGCATAGCTTTCAAGCCTTGAATAAATACCCACAAAATAAACATCAGATTGATAACATCCGTAAAATGTTATTGGCTATGGTCGATGACGTACGGGTTGTTTTGATCAAATTGGCTGAACGTTTATGTATTCTTAGAGCCAGTACTCATTTACCCGAAGCTTTGTGCATCCAATTAGCTACTGAAGCGATGGAAATTTATGCTCCTTTAGCAAACCGTTTGGGAATAGGGGCCATAAAATGGGAAATGGAAGATTTGGCATTTCGCCATTTGCATCCAGCTGATTACAAGGCCATTGCCAAAGGATTAAAAGCGAAGCGTCTGGAACGCGATAGTTTTGTTAATGACATTGTCGCGCAATTAAATGAACAGATTAAAAACAGCGGAGTTGAACATTTTGCAGTGTATGGTCGCTCCAAGCATATTCATAGTATTTATAAAAAGATGGCGCGTAAGAATGTAGCACTGGATGAAATATATGATGCTACAGCGGTGCGTGTTCTGGTGGAAACAGACCATCAATGCTATGAAGTATTGGGGATGGTGCATACCTTATGGAAACAGATTCCTGCTGAGTTTGATGATTATATTATTAATCCTAAAGAGAATGGATATCAGTCATTACACACCGCGGTAGAAAGCCCTGAAGGGCGAGTATTTGAAGTACAAATTCGAACCTTCCATATGCATGATTTGGCCGAGATGGGTGTGGCTGCTCATTGGAAATATAAAGAAGGTGGCGCTACTCATAAAGAGAGCCATGAACGCAAGATTGAATGGCTGCGTGATGTATTAGCATGGCATCGAGAAATGGCCAGCAATAAAGGGGTTCCTGAAAGCACGACCACCGAATTTTTGGAAGACCGAGTTTATGTATTTACACCAGATGGTGATGTTTTAGATTTACCACAAGGTGTTACTCCTTTGGATTTTGCTTATCATGTACACAGTGATTTAGGACATCGTTGCCGAGGAGCCCGTATTAATGGGCATATCGTGCCGCTTACTTATCAATTACAAACAGGTGATAAGGTCGAGGTTTTAACGGGTAAGCAAATTAAGCCTTCACGCGACTGGATCAACCCACACTTAAATTATTTAAAAACTTCTCGAGCGAAGGCCAAAGTATTGCATTGGTTTAAGATGCAAGATTATGAGCGTAATCTGCAAGAGGGCCGAGAGTTATTAGACAAAGAATTGAAGTCCTTAGGGATCAAATCAGAGAAACTTAATGAAGTTGTTAATGTACTTCATTTCAAAAAGCTGGATGATCTTTATGCTAATTTAGGACGAGGGGATATCAAACTTGGGCAGATTATTAATAAGCTCGCCCCTCCGCAAACGTCTGAAGTAAATCTTGAGAAATTTATCAGAACGCAAGTAAAGCCAGAGGTAACTGGAAGTGATCTGCGTATTGAAGGCGTAGGCAATTTACTGACCTTTATGGCGCGTTGCTGCCAGCCTGTGCCTGGAGACACCGTGATTGGTTACATCACTATTGGACGTGGGGTGTCAGTGCATCGTCAGGATTGTCCTAACATTATTCATGCGAATGAACGACAAAAACAACGCTTTTTACAGGTAACCTGGGGAAGTGCTACTCGTGAAAATTATGTCGTGGACATTTTGATTAAGGCATTTAATCGTTCCGAGTTATTGAAGGATGTGACCTCATTACTGGCGAATGAAAAAGCACATGTTTATGCCTTGCAAACGCAAAGCAATAAGAATGAAAACATGACGTTTATTACCTTAACTGTTGACATTGATGGCTTAAGTAGTTTGTCACGGCTTTTAGCGAAGTTGATGCAAATTCCTAATGTTCTGGAAGCAAGAAGGCAAGTGTAGTTACACTTCCGCGTCCATGAAAGTGATTACGCTATTGGGCTTGGCGCACTAGAAGGTGCACTCTGATGATGCTAAATTATTTGAATTTAAATACTCATAATAATTTAGCATTTATCTCAAGCCAACTCCGTAGTTCCTCGTTGGTTTTGTCATGCACTGAAAGTATCTGTTTATAAAGAGACTCAAATAATGCTCGGTGTCCTGCTTTATAACACTGTTCATAATATTGACAGGCAAAGCACATTTGTTGGATACCGAGATAAATTACGCCTCCTTTTATTTTGTGAGCGATTTCTCCTATTTTTTTCCAATCCTGATTTAAACGTGTTTTCGGAAGATTACATCAATATTATGAAGTAAGTTTTCTGTGCAATGAAACCTGGTTGTGAGCAACCAGGTGCTATTTAAAAATAAATCCTGCGACAACGGCTCTTTGCTCACCTAATAAGACATTATACGTTCTGGATGCGGCCCCAATTGACATGCATTCAATCCCAACTCTATGCTGTGATAGGGCGCTGATAATGGACATCGGTGGGAATTTTCCGGTGTGTTCATGGCCGATAATAATGACTTCTGGATTAAATTGAAGTAATTGTTGTAAATACCGATCATCAATAGCTTGAATATCATGAATTGCCAGATCGGAGATGACTTTTTCTTTAGAAACAATTAGACTTCGCTCATAAGTAATCGAATTAATTTGAACTTGATTTTCACTGTAAGCCTGCACTGCATTTTTTTCTGCTGCTTCTAAATTAATATTCATGGTTTTCGATGATTCATTGAGTTATAGTGGCTGCGAGTATACTACAGAGGTCGATATTATGAGTCAATTTCCCCGCATTAAACGTTTACCACCTTATGTTTTTAATACGATGACCCAATTAAAAATGGAAGCACGAGCGCGCGGCGAGGATATTATTGATTTTGGTATGGGGAATCCCGATCAACCGACACCACCTCATATCGTGAACAAACTGATTGAAGTGGTGCAAAGACCAGATACGCATCGTTATTCTATGTCCAAAGGAATACCTCGATTAAGACGTGCAATGGCATCTTGGTATCATCGTAATTATGATGTTCATTTAGATAGTGAAACTCAAATTTTAGCAACCATTGGTTCTAAAGAAGGCCTGGCACATTTAGCTTTGGCGATTAGTGGCCCAGGTGACACCGTATTAGTTCCAGATCCTGCTTATCCAATTCATACCTATGGATTCATCATTGCTGGTGCCAACGTAAAACAAATTCCATTAATTGATGAAATGCAGTTTTTAGAGTTAGTTGAAGAGACGATTAATAGCAGTTGGCCAAAACCTAAAGCGCTGGTAATCAATTTTCCAGCAAATCCGAGCACTCATTGTGTTGATTACTCATTTTTTGAGAAAGTCATTGAATTAGGTAAAAAGCATGGTATTTGGATTATTCATGATATTGCTTATGCTGATATCGTATTTGATGGATATAAAGCACCCTCAATCTTACAAGTACCAGGAGCAACAGACATTGCTATAGAAACCTATTCAATGTCTAAGTCATACAATATGCCAGGTTGGCGTGTTGGTTTTGCCTGTGGTAATACCGAGTTAGTCGCTGCATTAACGCGCATTAAATCCTATTTAGATTATGGAACTTTTACTCCAATCCAAGTGGCTGCAATTGCTGCTTTAGAAGGTTCTGACGATTGTGTTGAGGAAATTAGATCCCTTTATGAACAACGTCGTGATGTGCTTTGTGACGGATTAAATGCAATCGGTTGGGAAGTCACTAAACCCAAAGCAACGATGTTTGTCTGGGCACCGATTCCTGCTCATTATGCATCTATGGGCTCATTGGAGTTTAGCAAATACTTGCTAAAAGAAGCGCAAGTTGCTGTATCACCAGGTATTGGTTTTGGTCAGCAAGGAGATGGTTTCGTTCGTTTTGGATTGATTGAAAATAAAGACCGCACACGCCAAGCTTTAAGGAATTTAAAAGCGATGTTTCGCCGAGATGGATTAATCAGCGCCTAACATTTTAGTAAGAGACATTACATGTACCTTGTTATTAATTCTGAGTGCAGTTCTATTCCTGAAGGAGTAAAACCCTTAAGCTCAGAAGGAACTGCTTTACTTAATTTATTATGTTGTCTTGGATACGATCCAGCCGATCCACCTTTGGGTGACTTGTTACGAAAAATTCATCAACTTGATGGAGATTGGCTAATTATTAGCCCAGTTTACTGGCAAGCCAGCCATAATGATGCATTGATTTTAGCTGCCGGAAAGGACTTAGAACTCAACGAGTCTGAAACTAAACCTTGGTTTGAACTCTTTGCCAACTACTTTTCTGAAGAAGGGATTGCGTTGCATTATCATGATGCGGAAACCTGGCTTCTCCAAGACCATAAACAGCGCATCCTCAAAGCCAAACCAGTTTATCAATTAGTGAATAAATCATTAATGCCTGAGCTGGCGCAATTGGACGAAAACTTATTTTGGCAGCGCTTTGTTACGGAGTCACAAATGCTTTTTGCATCAAAGCCTAATTCGTCCACTGCTAATGGATTATGGCCTTGGGGCAATGCAAAACTTACTCAACCTAAAACAACGGCAATTTGTGCTGATGCTGCTTTTTTTCCTTTAGCAAAGCAATGTAGCACCACCGTTACTTTATACAGTCCTGAAGTAAACCTCAAAGAGCATGAGATAGTATTAGTTAGTGAATATTCCATGCTTAGTCAGCCACATCAAGATGAATTAACCAAACGACCGGTTCAATGGTATTGGAATAATACCGCCTACAGCAGTCATTGTGACAACTGGTTTACTCGCCTATGGAGAAAATTGATTCATGCTAATTAAGCGTCGTGCTCAACCGGAGCATCCTTTAAATTTACCGAATACACCTGAGGTGTTAAAAAGAATCTATGCCACGCGAGGGATTACTGATATCGCTCAGTTGGATAAACAATTACAAACCTTGTTGCCTTTTAATTTATTAAAAGGGATTGATGTCGCATGCTTACGCCTGGAAAAGGCTTTGCGTGAGCAACAGCGCATTCTGATTATTGGGGATTTTGATGCGGATGGAGCTACATCAACTGCTGTTGCGATTACTGCACTGCGCGCGATGGGAGCCAGATTCATTGATTATTTAGTTCCCAATCGCTTTGAATTTGGTTATGGACTCACGCCACAAATTGTGGAGGTTGCGAGTAATTGGCGCCCGAGCTTAATTATTACGGTAGACAATGGGATAGCTAGTTTTGATGGGGTGGAAAGAGCGAATCAATTGGGAATTGATGTCTTAGTTACCGATCATCACTTGCCAGCAGATAAGACTCCTGAGGCTTGTGCTATTGTTAATCCCAACCAAAAAGACTGTGCCTTTCCCAGTAAGTCGATTGCAGGAGTGGGGGTAATTTTTTACGTTATGCTTGCTTTACGTCGACATTTGGTGAATGTGGGTTGGTTTGCAGAAATGCAAATTGCTGAGCCGAACATGGCGAGTTTTCTTGATTTGGTTGCTTTAGGTACTGTTGCTGACGTGGTCGGTTTGGATCAAAACAATCGAATTATGGTGAATCAAGGAATGGCCCGTATTCGTCAGGGAAATTGCCGAGATGGAATTAAAGCCCTGATTGAAGTTGCTGGACGTGAATGTTCTCGATTAAGGGAATCTGATTTAGGGTTTGCTATTGCGCCTCGCTTAAATGCGGCGGGAAGACTTGATGATATGGCATTGGGAATTGAGTGTTTGATTTCCTCAGATTTTCAGCAAGCCAGAAATTACAGTCAGCAGCTGGATGAATTAAACCAAGAACGCAAGCAAATCGAAATGGATATGAAAGAGCAAGCCATGTTGGCCTTGGACAAACTGTCGGCGAGCAATGATTATAAAGGCAATCATTTGCCTATTGCTTTATGTCTTTTTGATAAAACCTGGCACCAAGGAGTTATTGGTATTTTGGCTGGACGTATGAAAGAGCGCTATCATCGGCCGGTTATTGCCTTTGCGGAGGTGGGGGATGATGAGCTAAAAGGTTCCGCTCGTTCAGTGCCTGATTTGAATATTCGTGATGTCTTAGCCGCTATTGATCGCGACCATCCCGGTGTGATCATTAAATTTGGTGGCCATGCAATGGCCGCTGGTTTAAGTATTCATCCGCACGCGTTGAAAGCTTTTCGTGACGCATTGGTTGTTGAAGTAGGTAAGCATCTTGATTTATCTCAGTGTGAAGGTGAGTTGCTCACGGATGGTCCGTTAGCGCCGAATGAAATGACTTTGGAAACAGCACAATTGATCCAACAGGCAGGACCTTGGGGACAGCAATTTTCTGAGCCTGTCTTTGATAATATTTTTGAGGTTTTGGATCAACGACTTGTTGGAAAGAATCATTTAAAAATGACCTTGGTTTCTAATCAGGGCGGGCAACAGGTTGATGCAATTGCCTTTAATGTGGATTTAAACGCATGGCCAAATCACCGCGCAAAGTTTGTTCATATGGCTTATAAATTAGATATTAATTTTTATCAAGGTAGATCGCGTTTACAGTTGATGGTTCAGGCGATGAATGTGGCTAATCAATAAGGTGGGGTGAACGCGTGTTAATTCAGGCTTCCCACGATTAACGTGATAGAGCACTCGAATTGCTATTTTTACCCAACGAGAAGTTGAAAAATATTTTTAGCATATATCTATGCCTAATACCTTAAGATTTATTATGAATCTTCCATCCAGTTTCAAACAGTCAATTTGAATACTACGCTGGTTACTATTAAATGCCAACTCTGTGGGAGGGATGGTTCATTACATTGGAGTCCTTTGCTTCATGTTTTTCTCCAGTTAAGTATCTTATCGCTTAACTGGAGCGTTCAGATCTATTGAACCACATCACTATCTGAGTGGTTGGGTTAGAGGCAGGGGTTAATGAGATCAAAGAATTTTGCGCAACCTTTTACTTCATTTGCATCATAAATATTTGAAGTGTTAGGCACTATACTCTTCCACCCAAGTTTATCGTTTTGAACCAGCTCATCCAGTAAAAATGAAGCTAATGAATGGCGATGGTAACGAGTTGATGGGGTTGTTAAAAAATCATTAATCCTATTTGCAGCATCCGTAAAAGAGGTGTCATTGTGGATTGCGGCATTTAATTCCTTTGCTCTATTTTGTCCTGTTGTCCCATGACGTAACCAACTAAAAAAACCATTAGGGCCACGAAGGGTTTCTCCCTGATACCATCGTTGGTAGTTATCTACTGCTCGTTTTAATGCCTCTTGGGTTAATTTTAGTTTTTGCAAATCCGTAGTTTCCTTGGTTGCAACAGAGAGGGTATCTACTTTAATGCTTGGTTGGATAACTATTTCAGTAATTAGTGGTTCCGGTATTAAACTTTCTTCGTATAATGCCTTGGCAGTAGTATATGTTAGCAGTGGTATAAAAGCGCGGATAAATGGCGCAGGTTACCCCCAATCCTTCAAGCCCCATCCTTGGGTGATAA
>NZ_CBCSKT010000039.1:0-4870 GCF_965140895.1 Legionella sp.
GGTTCTGCAGCCTGCCTGCGGGTCCCAGGAATATGGCAAGCACCCTAGTTGTGAATCTTTTCAATTTAAGCTATCGTTTAAAATTAAGATTTAGAGTTTGAAATCATGATGGAATCATACAAACAACTAATAAGTACCATAAGCAATAATCAAGAACTTATGGTGCACCAGTTACACGATTTTTGTGAGATTAATTCCGGAACTACAAACTTACAAGGACTGGCGCAAGTCGCTACGGCACTTAGTGACGCGTACAAACCCATTGCGGATGCGCTTGTGGTTAAAAAATTAACTCCTTTGTCAGTAATTAATATGTCTGGAGATGAAGCCGTACAAAGTTGTGGTGATGCCTTATTCATTAGGAAACGTCCTCATCTAAAGCGACGAATCTTACTCAGCGGACATATGGATACTGTTTATCCAGCGAATAGCTCTTTTCAAAAATTAACCTATATTAACGATAACCATGTAAATGGTCCCGGTGTTGCCGATATGAAAGGTGGCCTAATTGTAATGCTGCATGCATTAGCTGCTTTTGAGCAAACAGAACAGGCCAGTCAATTAGGCTGGGATGTGCTGATTAATTCTGATGAAGAGATTGGCTCGCCCGCATCCAGCATTCTTTTTGATGAGTTAGCCTCTGGCTATCAAGCCGCCTTAGTTTATGAACCAGCAATGACACCTACAGGAACATTAGCGAAAAATAGAAAAGGTAGCGCGAAATACACATTAATTGCCACTGGCAAAGCAGCCCATGCTGGCAGAGCATTTGCTGAAGGGAGAAATGCTATTTGCTATCTAGCAGAAGCGGTTTGCGAAGTTCATGCCCTAAATGGTAAGCGTGAAGGCGTTACTATAAATGTTGGAAAAATTGCCGGTGGTGACGCACTAAACGTCGTTCCAGATAAAGCCGTCGCAAAACTCGATATCCGCATTAGCCAACCTGAAGATGAGATGTGGGTAAAAGATGAGCTTGCTAAAATTGGCCAGAAATTAAAACGCCCTGATTATTCTTTAGCTATGCAGGGGACTTTTGGTAGACCAGTCAAACGAGTCTGCTCAGGTACAGAACGTTTATTTCAACGAGTTCAACATCTAGGTAAAGAACTGGGTCTAACTATAGATTGGAACGACAGTGGTGGCTGTTGTGATGGCAATAATTTAGCCCGCCATGGCTTACCTGTTTTAGATACATTAGGAGTACGAGGCGGCAATATACATAGCCATGATGAATATATTTTACTGGATAGTTTAGCTGAGCGAGCCACGCTAAGTGCCTTGCTTTTGCTTGATTTGGCACGAGGTGGTTTAGAGGACTTACAAAAATGATGCTATTTCGCAGCGCGCTTGATTCTGATTTAGAAGCAATTCATGATTTGGCAGAACAAAGCGGTATAGGGATGACGACGCTTCCTAAGGATATTAATTTATTAAAAAAACGGATCGAGTGGTCTTGTGCATCGTATAAAAAAAAGATAGTCCATCCCAATAGTGAATACTATCTTTTCGTGTTGGAAAATCAGAAAAACAAAGAAATTGTTGGCGTATCCGCAATCGAGGCGCGCATAGGCCATGATACGCCCTTTTATTCATACAAACTGTCCAAACGCACACGAATATCTCGCACCTTAAATATACGCAGTGAGTATGAAGTATTAAGCCTGGTAAACGATAATCAAGGGCGCAGTGAAATCTGCACCCTATTTTTGAATCCTAAATACCGAAAGGATAATAATGGACTCTTACTCTCTAAAGGGCGTTTTATTTTTATGGCCCAATTTCCTGGGCGTTTTGCACCGATTGTGATTGCCGATATGCGCGGTGTTTCCGATAAACATGGACGCTCACCCTTCTGGGACAATGTGTGCAGCCATTTTTTCCAAATGCCTTTTGCCGAGGCCGATAGATTGACCTTAGCAACAGATAAACAATTTATTGCTGATTTAATGCCGCGTAATCCAATCTACGTCAAATTACTTTCAGCAGAAGCGCAGGCAGTCATTGGTCAGCCACATCCTTTAACAGCACCTGCAATGAGTATTTTATTGAAAGAAGGTTTTCGCTATAACAATTACGTTGATATTTTTGATGGAGGCCCGACACTGGAAGTGCCATTAAACGAAATAAAAACCGTTAAATTAAGTCGTTTAGTTACCGTAGGCAGTTTAAGTGACGAAGTAAGCAGCTTGAATTACCTATTAACAAATGCCCAATTAAATTTTCGTGCCACTATCAATACTGTTTTAGTTAATAAAGAACAAAATACCTGCATTCTCAGTAAAAAAACTGCAGACCTATTGCAGGTAAATCGAGGAGATGTAGTACGCGTTTCTCCCTTACAAATTGTGCCCCCCCTTTAGGAAGCTTAAATTATGATGCACAGCAAAGGTCAATACATTAATGGGCAATGGGTAAAAAGCAATGGTTCTGTTTTAGAGTCCATTAATCCCAGTTACGGCACCGTATTCTGGCAAGGAGTTAGTGCCACAGAACATGAAATTTCTGTAGCAGCAGAAACAGCTCATAAAGCATTACCCGCATGGGCAGTTCTTGATTTTGAGCAACGAGCTCAATACACCAAAAAATTTGCTGAACAAGTCGAAAAAAAGCGGGAGCAACTCGCGCTACTCATCACCCAGGAAACAGGAAAACCGTTGTGGGAATCACAAACAGAAGTAAGTTCTGTAATTGCTAAAGTTAATATATCGATTCAGGCTTACCAGGAACGCACCGCGGCAAAACACCATGCTACAACCGAAGCAAATGCCTGCCTGCGTTTTAAACCTCAAGGTGTTGTTGTCGTCTTGGGTGCTTTTAATTTTCCCGCACATTTAAGTAATGGGCATATTGTTCCCGCACTTTTAGCAGGGAATACGATTCTTTATAAACCCAGTGAACAGACCCCTGCTGTAGCTGAATTAATTATGCAATGTTGGCATGATAGTGGATTGCCCGCTGGAGTAATCAATTGCATCCAGGGTGATGCACTTTCAGGCAAAGCGCTTTTGTCCCAAGATATTCAGGGAGTTTATTTTACAGGCAGTTATCCGACCGGTTTACGCATTCATCAACAATTTAGTGAGCGACCTGAAGTTATTCTGGCCCTGGAAATGGGGGGAAATAATCCCTTAGTGATTGATGAAATCAGTAACATTAATGCGGCAGTATATCATACCCTGCTCTCCGCCCTACTTACTGCGGGGCAACGTTGTACCTGTGCACGGCGAGTTATGATTCCTGATACAGCACAAGGCGATGCATTTCTAAAAAGCTTTATCAAAGCCTGCAAATCATTAAAAGTAGGCCCCTATGATCAACAGCCAGAGCCATTCATGGGTCCAGTGATTAGCCATGACCAAGCATTAAAACATCTACAAAGCCAAAAAAAGCTGCTTGAATCAGGTGGTGAATCTTTATTATCCATGAACCTATTGGCAGAAAATACGGGTTTGCTCTCCCCGGGTATTATTGATATGACTAAAGTTTCTAATCCTGCGGATGAAGAGATTTTTGCACCCCTAGTACAAATTCATCGCTACAAACATTTTGATGAGGCAATTCGTTTAGCGAATAAAACACGCTATGGCTTGGCTGCAGGTTTGCTCAGCGATAATGAAGCAAATTATCAGCGTTTTTATCAAAAGGTTCGTGCGGGATTAATTAACTGGAATAGACCAACAACAGGGGCTGCAAGCAACCTACCCTTTGGCGGAGTTGGTTTTAGCGGCAATCACCGACCTAGCGCCTATTTTGCTGCAGATTATTGCGCCTATCCAGTAGCGAGCATGGAACAGCCATCATTAACAACGCCAGCCCAGCAATTACCTGGCATTATATTGGATTAGTAAATGACAATGTATGAATTAAACATGGATGGTCTGGTTGGGCCAACTCATAATTATGCGGGATTGGCTGAGGGTAATGTTGCATCAACAAATAATGCATTGAGCATGGCTAATCCACAAGCAGCCGCGAGACAAGGTTTAGAAAAAATGCGACTGTTGCATAATATGGGACTAAAGCAAGGTGTATTACCTCCTCATCAACGCCCAAATCTTGAGTTACTCCGACAATTAGGTTTTCAAGGAAGTGCTGCGGAGCAAATAAATAAAGCCTTTAAAATAGCGCCTGCGCTTCTTAGTGCCAGCTATTCAGCATCCAGCATGTGGACTGCCAATGCAGCAACCGTTTCGCCAAGTATCGATACCTTGGACCAAAAAACTCATTTTACGGCAGCCAATCTGATCGGCAATTTACATCGCCACCAAGAAGCCGATTTTTCGCAAAAATTGCTGCAATTTATCTTTGCGGATGCGAACTATTTTCGCCATCATCCGATATTACCTCGCTCAATGGCTACTGGCGATGAAGGAGCTGCGAATCACAGTCGTCTCTGCAAAAACCACTCGCAATCGGGGATTCATCTTTTTGTCTATGGAAGAAAGGCGTTAAATAGAGGTGAGCACTCGATAGGTCCAAGCAAATACCCTGCTCGTCAAACTTTGGAGGCATCTGAAGCCATTGTTCGTAATCATCGATTACCAAGCGAACAGGTTATTTTCGCTTGCCAAAATCCTTTTGCGATTGATCAAGGCGTCTTTCACAATGACGTTATTTCGGTTGCGAATGAATCCGTATTTCTTGTCCATGAGCAGGCATTCCATAACCAAGAAATGGTTTTGAATGAATTACGTGAAAAAGCATCTTTTCCCTTATCAATTATTGAAATCAGCAAAGAACAACTGGGTGTTAAAGATGCGGTAGAATCTTATCTTTTTAATTCACAGATTATTAGTTTAACGAATCAAAATGAGATGATGCTGATTGCCCCGATTGAATGTAAAACTAATCCACGAGTTAAACTCTGCAT
>NZ_CBCSKT010000040.1:0-23597 GCF_965140895.1 Legionella sp.
GAAACGGGATTGAAACCAAGAATGAGGGAATGAAATTGCCGTGATGCGTACGAAGTGATATCGTTCGCCCGCAATTTCAGCACAGGAACTGAGTTTTAAGTTTAGGAAAATCGAAGCGGAAAAATCAGCCCATTTTACCTATGAAGTTGACTTTTTTCCCTGAGTAAAATCCTGCACTGAACCGCCTTAACATAGCAGTTAAGTGCAGAGGCTAATGATGTTTATTGTGCTGGCATAAAATCAAACGCCTTGGTAGGCTTTAACAGCTTTGATACATCTCCCGCATAAACCGCTCCATCCTCTACTGCAAGACTCAGTATTGAAGCGCCAGGGGCGAAGTTAATCTTTTTAAGGTTGATCCAGAACGTATTGGGGTAAGTTGATGAGTCAAAATAATAAATCTTGTTTTTTTGATCCGAAACGGTGCGCCATATAGTCGATGCGATATTCGGTTTAATCGGATCTGATATTCCTAAAGGAACCGAAACCGAACGCATAACACCTAATACTCCCGCAATAGCTTGATAAGTATAGGCTTGGGCTGGTACCCCCTGAATGTATTTTTTATCAACCTCCTTGGGAATGGACTGAATCAGATAGGACGCTCTGGCAAACCTATCTGCTGCCCTATTCGTTCCAGGTAAAAATACCGAGCCATTAATTTCCTGCCAATATTCATTGATAGCTAATTGCTTGCTGTATATTGGAGAGTTAGTCATTACTTGATATTGGGAACCATGATGAACGACCAGTTCACCTTGAACATATTCCAGAATAGCTGAATCACCGCTTGGGTCGGATAAAGACAAGTGAACTGTACTTGCTTTTCCATCGGGAAGATTAGGTGCAATAATCTGGAATATATTTTTTGACATCGCTTCAACTGCCTCATTGACGGTCGCAAAATTATCCAAGGCATATTGCCCCCAAAGACTAATTGATAACGGAGGATGCCCCTCTTTCACACTCCCGTAATCGGATTCGGCTAAATACAGCAAGTTCATTACCAGCCCTTTCTCATTCATCCCATCTGCCGATGCAAGATTATAAACAGAGGTAACGATGGAACCGTATTTTGAAGTCCATTCCGGTGATTTAGGTCCCGCCAGTCCATTACGTTTAATGCCTTTGGGGAATACCCAAATACTTGAATGCATGTTTTCCATCCAGTCCATAGAGCGGCCTGTAATCACTAAATCTTCAGAACCTATATATACAGCTCGAGTACATGCATTACTTACTGAGGCCTGGCCAAGAAGCAATGCCGAGCATAGAAGTAAAGTCGTTTTTTTAAGTGGGAATTTTATCATTATTCAATCCTTGAGTTATCTGCACCAATAATTATTGGTTAGATAACTTAGGTTAGCAAGCACAGGTGCACATGCACCCAATCTCAGGTGCTTATTGCAGGCGGGGTTGTTTGTGACAGCAAGCGGTGGAAGATTCTTCTCGCCACTTGTTCAAGGCGCCCATGGCGCACAGGCCGACTATGTCGGCAACTTGTCGTGTTCCGTGTTACACTAAGGCACAAGTATTTAACTTGTTTGTATGCACCTTATACTGAAAAAGCTTTTCCTGTAAGAGGAGAACAGGTACTGCTACCACCAGTTTTATTCTGAACACGGTGAAATCAGAACCAGTGTGGATTTACAGCAAAGGCTTACTAATACTAAATAGATTAGCTATAACCTCAGAACGACCACTTTTGGGGGTTCTTCCACAGCCCCCCTAATCTGAACGAATTTGCAACTCAAAGCAACACTACCCCTCTCAAAAGAGTAGGCGTAGTTCAGCGTGTTGACGCCTCTATGAATGCCCTGGATATTGATTATGCGTGTGAATTTAAAAAGTGGGATAGTCGCTTTGGTGTACTGCCTCTTCAATTATTCGCGCAAACCCAAACAAAGGTCACTAAGTGGCCCTTGTTTTTGAATCATAGGTCAGCCTTTTATGCGGCATCTTTTGTCCACTTAGTGATGTAGGGGTTAGGATACCCTTCGATCTGCGCGACCTGATTAGCCCATTGGTGTTCCCACTCTGTAGGCGGAAATTGCTTATTCCAGGCTCGAAATAATTGCTCTTGTTGTTTACTTAAGGGAAGTGCGTAATGGTCGGACATAAACAAATAAGCTCGTGCCACAATGCCTTTAGTTTGGTCGGAAGGCTCTACCCTGCGAGTCGATTTATCAATTTTGATCGAACAACCAAAATAATCCTCCTGATTTGGTACGACACCAAAACGATAATTCGAGCGCGCTTGATTCACAAGACCTGATTCGAGCCACAAGTTATACAACTCAGCCTCCATATGTCGAAAGCGCTCATCAATTTTTTGACAACACCTACGCCCTTTGAAAGGGTGCCCCTTATTATCGGTACAGAGTGGTTCGCGCCAACAGGCAAACTGCTGGCCAAAGTGCTCTGCTGCTACCACATGTTCGACCTCAATTCGGTGCGCTCTCGGCTTTGAATCCGCTAGATGCATTCCGCAGGAGTTGAGATCAACCGTTTTTCCCTTAAAGGAACAACCGCAATAAATTGTTCTTGGATGTGCTTCAAATAATTGGGTTACGATTTTTTTTGCTTGAGCAAATGAATTGGGAGAGTCTGCAAAAACAACACTGCAGCAACACAGTAAAATAAACCTCAAATAACGCATGAATCAAACTCATCAAAAAACGGGTTTGCAGTGTAATCCATTAACGAGATGAATCAAAATGGACGCGCTTTTTTCGTGCTTAGAGCGCATAGTATAAAAATCTAAAATTTCAAGCTGTCATTTAATTTTATTTTTTGCTATCATCGCCTAGGCTCATGTAATAAAACACATTTTTCCTGTGAATAACTCCATTCAACACTTGATGAAAAATCCCTTGCGACCCATTCTTTAGTTCCAAAAATACCGTGTTCATGCCCTCCACCATCCTAATCCAGAAAAAAACTATCCACAAATTCTGTGGATAACTCTGTGTGTAGCACGTGAAAAGCCCTAAGTAACACGCTTTATCTTCGTGAACGCAAATGAGCCAGAAAGAAACATCTTTGATAAAGAAGCGATTCGATAGGAACGAGCCAGCCCTAATCCCTTCATGGAATTAATTTGACTAAATAAAACACATCGCTATGATGGACACACTTTACGGCATCTACTCGGTGCTTAACTAGGAAAAATATGAACAACTCCACGCTAGAGCTGTTGGGTAAACCCATTACGGTATCGCGGATGCAGGGTACTGATTTTAAAGAAATTAATGAGTGGTGTATCGATGAGGGATGGAATATAGGCCTCCACGACAGTGAAATCTACTATAAAATAGACCCTATGGGTCACTATATTGTCAAAACAAACAAAAGCATCGCCTCCCTGTCCTTGATGAAGCACAGCCCTTCTTTTTTTACTTTAGGGCCATTTATTGTGCATAAATCCTATCGCGGGCAAGGAATCGGAGAAGCCCTATGGAATGAGGCAATGAGCCGAATGAATCAAGAACAACCGAATGCGCT
Organism: Legionella sp.; assembly: GCF_965140895.1. Taxonomy (GTDB): domain Bacteria; phylum Pseudomonadota; class Gammaproteobacteria; order Legionellales; family Legionellaceae; genus Legionella. The sequence goes on from NZ_CBCSKT010000040.1 coordinate 3,505, forward strand.
CATTGCATTATACGCTGTATCAGAACAAGTCGCGCGTTATAAAAAAGCCGGATTTGAACCGGTGATGGCGGTTCAACGCTGGTATATTCACTCCAACCCATTAAACGCCCCGTTGAGCAGCAATTCATGCTCATTAATCACAAGCCAGTTAATTCCTTCGGTCAGCACCTATTACCAAAAACAGGATGGGACTAACCGAGAGTTATTATTTAACGAACTATTACTCAAACCAGAAACTAAAGGTTTGGTTTTTATGGACGACAACCTCATCAAAGGGTTTGGCTTTATACGTCCTTGTGTGCGTGGATTTCGCATCGGGACCTTAGTTGCGGACACACCCGAAATTGCGACCCAATTAATGGCAGAGTTGCTTGTATTTGCAAAAAACGCTCCGGTATTTATGGATGTCCCCGCCTCGAATCCCAAGAGTATTCAGGGTCTGAGTCCGTTTGATGCCGTGAGAGCGCCCCAAGAGGATACCGTCATGATGATCAAAGGAACAGGATATACCCATTATCTGAGACCATGGGACCAATTGTATGCTCTATTTTCTCTGGAAATTGGATAAATCGCCATGACTTCCTTAAATTTCTTAAAGCAGGATGGCCAATACATCGGGCATGGGGATACGGTATCGTTCAATCATGAAGAGACGTTATGCTCCTTTATTGAAAAACAAACCCAAAAAACACCGGATGCAATCGCGCTTCATTTCAAAGAATCTCAACTAACCTTTAAGGAAGTCCATGAGCAAAGCAATCGCTTGGCACACTACCTTTTAGGATGTGGTGTTCATTCTCAAGATAAAATTGCAATGTATTTAGAGCCCGGTATTTCTACCTTCATTGCAATACTTGCGATAATTAAAACCGGTTGTTGCTATGTCCCACTTGATGCACAGTATCCAATAGAGCGTATTTCATTTATGGTGAAAGACAGTGAGGCCACAGTCCTCATTACCGAGTCTCATTTAAAAGACCTGGTGGGTGCTTTAGATTTAGTGCTGATTGAATTGGATAAAATAACTCATGAGTTAGAAGGCTTATCTCCTTTATTTACGGCGCGCGCCCAATCATCCAATCGGGCCTATATGATGTACACCTCAGGCAGTACTGGGGTTCCCAAAGGAGTGGAAATAACGCATCTGGCGTTGTTAAATCATATGTTATGGATAAGTCAACGGTTTGAGGTATCCCATCAAGACATCATTCTTCAAAAAACGCCGTTATCGTTTGATCCGTCAATATGGGAACTGTTTCTCCCTTTTTTCACTGGCGCACAACTGGTCATCGCACCCCAAGGGACTCATATAGATACCGAGTCACTGATGGACTTAATTAATCACCACCAAGTAACCATCCTGCAATTAGTTCCCTCTATTTTGAAAACACTGCTTCAAAATAAACGGATACGTAGCTGCTCCTCGTTACGTTATGTCTTTGTAGGCGGTGAATCGCTGCGCCCTGAAATCAAAACCTTATTCTTTGAACAATTAAGATGCCAGCTCGTTAATTTATACGGCCCGACTGAGGCCACCATTGACATTACTGCCCAAGATGTGTCCCCCTCATCCAAAGACTTAAACACCAACATCATCGGCAGACCGATATACAATACCAGTTTATACGTCGTCAACACTCAAGGAAACCTGACCAAGTTAGGTGAAGAAGGCGAGCTGTACATCGGCAGCTTGAGCTTATCCGCAGGATATCATCATCGAGCGGCCTTAACTCAAGAGCATTTCATTCCTAATCCCTTTGAACCTCATCGGTTTAAACTCATCTACAAAACGGGAGATTGGGTACGATGGCTCCCCTCAGGAGTCCTGGAGTATTTAGGCAGAAACAATGACCAGGTCAAAATCAATGGCGTTCGTATTGAACCTAAAGAGTTAATCTTAACGGTGCTTCACCACGCTGAGGTTTCAGATTGTTTTGTGGTAAAGAAAAGTGACACCCATGGGCATGATTACCTGGCATGCTACTTAAAGCCAAAGCACACTCAAATTAATCTAGCGGCGATAAAAAAAGATTTAAAAGCAAAATTTCCAGCATTCATGCTGCCTCGGGTATTTATCATCATTGACCATATTCCTCTGACCGTGAACGGTAAGGTCGATGTCAATGCCCTGCCTGAGCCTGATTTCACTCAAACCGTACTCGAAGCACCCAATACCAACGAAGAAACGCACGAACTGATGCTCTTATGGCAAAAAGTACTGGAAACCAATCAAATCAGCCCTAACGATAATTTCTTTGATTCAGGTGGTGCATCCCTTTTAGCACTCAAGCTCATGTCGCTCATCCAAGACCAATTCAAGGTCACACTGCGTATCCGTGATTTGTATACCCACCCCACGCTCAAAGAGCAAATGAACCTAATTAAGCAAAGGCAACAGGCCGCAAACAAACCCATTAAAAATCAAAATGATATTCCCAACCCTATCATTTGTTTACAGCCTAGTGGGCATAAAACGCCTTTATTTTTAATTCATCCAATCGGCGGTACGATTTTCTGGTTCACCAAATTAGCCCGAGCCTTAGAAAAGCAACGTCCCATTTACGGAATTCAAGACCCAGGCATCGATGTAGAACGGCCGGTATTAAATTCAATCGAAGAAATGGCGTCCTTCTACTTGAAGCACATTAAGGCAATACAACCCCATGGCCCCTACTTGATTGGAGGTGCTTCTTTTGGCGCAAGTGTTGCCGCGCAAATTGCCCATGAGCTAAAGCGTGAAAACGAAGAGGTGGCTTCACTGATTGTACTGGATGGATGGGGCGTGTACCCCAATACCTTGCTGGACGATCACTATTTCAAAACCTCGATGGCACGACAGCACGCCGAACTGATTAATGATTTTAAAAAATATGGCTTACCCAAACCAGAAATCTTATTGGATATCCAATGGTTTCGTCTTAATCTGCTGTGGAAATTTGAAATGCAGCTGATAGAGTCCCCTATGGCGTTATTTAAATCACAAAACCTACTCCCCGCGTTCGCAGAAATCGATGCACCACTCAATCATTGGGAGCAATTTTCTAATAATGAAATCAGCCGATACATGACACCAGGAAATCATGAAACCATGTTTCAAGAGCCTCACGTCGACTCTTTGGCTCGCATGGTGCAGGAGCACTTGATGAAAATTAATATATAATTTCATTAATCACTTAAAAAGGATGCTTTCGTGAGCAAAAAAGCCAAAGATAACGAATCAGATCCAACAACTGAGAGCAACTCATTGCCTTCGGCTATTGCACAAATGACCACCATTAAAGAAGTACATGACTACTATCAAAAAATCATCAGTTGCATGCCCAATAATGTCTATTGGCTTGATAAGAATTGCATCACTCAAGGGTGTAATGACAACGTGCTTCGCTTTATTGGCTTAAAAAACAGCAATGAGTTCATCGGAATGACCTATGAGCAAATGGGTCAAATTGCAGGCTGGACTCAGGGACATGCCCAACTATATGAGCACGATGATTTAGAGGTTATGGCCTCCAGAAAACCGAAACTCAACAGCGAAGAGCCTCCTATTTTTAATGCAGATGGGACACTAACCTACTATTCCTCAAGTCGTGTACCCCTATTTGATGACGCGCACAACGAAGTCATCGGGGTCGTGGGGATTTCCGTGGATATTACGAAACAAAAACAATTATTGATGGATTTAAAACAGGCCAAAGAACACGCGGAGCTAGCGAACCAGGCTAAAACCGAGTTTCTTGCCAACATGCGTCATGACATCAGAACGCCGTTATCAGGAATCGTTGGTTTTAGTGAAATCTTAAAAACCGAAGCGACCAATCCACGAGTTAAAGAATATGCGGACAATTTAATTGCATCAAGCCATGCGTTGCTGGATTTAATGGACGAAGTATTAGATGCCATCAAAGTCAGTTCGGGTGAAATTCCTCTGCTAAAGAAGAAATTTAATTTAGCAGATACCTTGGAGCACGTAGTTAAACTTTACGCTGCCAAAGCTGCAGAAAAGAAATTAGCCCTATCCTTTGAGTGCAATCCCGAACTCCCACACTTTTTAATTGGGGATCGCGTTCGCCTTCATCGAATTGTTCTTGAATTGGTAGGAAATGCTCTTAATTTCACCGAGTCAGGACACGTGACGATTCACGCCATTCAAGCCAAAAAAGAACAGAAGTCGTTAATTCTTCAATTGACCGTAACGGATACGGGTATGGGAATACCTAAAGAAAAACAACAAGAGATTTATGTCCAATTCAAAAGGCTCACTCCATCCTATCAAGGAATTTACAAAGGTACGGGATTAGGTCTTTATGTTGTTAAACAATTTATTGATGAATTGGGTGGGGAAATCTATGTGGACAGTGAGCCCCATAAAGGCACTGTATTTACTTGCCTTATTCCCCTTCAAATCCCGTTAATTGATAATGATGCAGGCGTTGACCGGGAAGAGGAGCTAAAAAGCCCAACCTCCTTAAGGGGGCCGTCAACCCAGCAACTATCGGGGATGCAACCGAACACAGAAACATCTAAAAAAATATTAGTCGTTGAAGACAACTTCATTGCCCAAACCGTAGCGAAAAGCCTTCTTGGGTCCTTACAATGTGAAGTAGACATTGCCGCTAGTGGCATGGATGCTATTCATCGCTGCAAAAACACAGACTATGATTTAATTTTCATGGATATTGGATTAGGCGATGGTATGGACGGATATGAGGTAACCCAAACCATTCGCAGTCAAATCAACGCCACCCACCACATCCCAATTATTGCCCTAACAGCTCATGGGGCTGATGAAAGCAAACAACGCTGCATCGAATCGGGAATGGATGCCGTATTAACCAAGCCATTGACCCAACACAATGCAGCAGAAATCATTAATTCCTTCATTCCATCCCCCATCGAGAAAACACCAGAACCTGCCCCAAGTATCCGCCGGGATTTACCTGATAATGATGCGGAGCTGTTTCATTTAAATCAATTCTCGCTCCTCGATGAGGCAGAAGCCTTGCGCAATTGCGCCACCATGGATACGGTAAAAAGCATGCTGGAATTATTGCATCAAGAACTTCCTAACGATTTAGCACAAATGAAAGAGGCATTTACAGCGCAAAATTTCCCACGGGTGGAACAAATAGCGCATAAAATTAAGGGTGGAGCGGTGTATTTAGGGACTCATCGCATGAAATACGCCTGCCAATATGTGGAGCGGTATTGGAAAGCAGGAGAGCGTACTTTATTTTCAGCCCTCTATCAGCAAGCAATCACCGTAATTGAAGAAACCCAAACCTATATAGAAGGCTGGTTGCGCACCCACTAAACCCGATTCACAAACATCATAGTGTGTATTTTTTTGATGACCGGTTATTTATGATGCATTATAATGAACATTTTTAAATCACCATTCGCTCGTTTTTACCTTACATGGTTTTAATGTCATCAAACAAGGAAAAGGATTATGACACGTACCGCCCCTCAAACAACCTCTGCAACGGATTTCAAAGCCTCTAAAGAAGAACAAATTAAAGCCACGCAGGAGCGCTTAATTGAATTACAACAACTCCTTGATGAGGCACTGGATGCGTTTGCGCGAGACCACAGCCAACTCACACAAATGGCCACTTATTGGGGGAATCAGCCGCTGTGGTGGCGAGTTGGTCTTGGCGTTACCGTCATTGTCCCCTTATTGCTCATCAGTATCTTAATGCAATTTACGGTGTTACTGACCATTAGCTTATTTATTTCAGCGATTTATGTGGTGGGTGATAATTTACTGACGTCACATCATCACCACGCGTTATTAAACACAGAACGATTCAAAAGCATTGTTAAAACACTCAATACACTGCAAACCTCACTCATTGAACTCACTGCTGAATTACACGAACAGCTCAAACAAGAAATAGAAAAAATAAATACCGAAAACACCAGGTTAACCGATAATGTGTCTCGCATCGAGGAAGAACGCTTCACCCTCTCATTAACCATAGAACGATTAAAAATAACGGGAGAACAACAACACAAGTTAGTTCACGATTTAGAAACTCAGGCTGAACAATTAAGAACTGCCTTTGAAGCTCAGTCTGAGTTACATGAACAAACCCTGGCGCAACTTGAAACAGTACGCAGCGAATACGCACAAACCCAAGCTCAATTAACAGAACACCTGCAGCGAATCGACCAGGTGGGCTCTGATATGGAATCTGAGCGAGCAAAGCACCAAAGCACGATACACATTCTCAAGAAGACCTTAAGCAACTTCACGAGCATGCTTACCCTTAGTGAAGAACAACGAGGCGTGTTTGAGAAAAAAATGACGGATTTCATTGAAAATAATCAGCAACGATTTGAACACTTAAACGAGGTTCTTTCACAGAGCACCACCCACATTGGTGACACCACAGAACGCTACACGGAAGCAACAAACGCGTTTCATCATTTATTAAACCAACAAAAACAACTCGTCAACAAGTTAGAAACTGCCGTAGAACAATTCGACGCCCTTGAAACGCCAACGCCACCCACAGTACATAGCACTGAGGCACCAATCCGATTTGGTTTATTTGCTGAAAAAACACCCGTTGCTCCGGTGCTTCAAGAAGAACCTGCGCACGATTCAGAAATTAAGGTATTTTAAAGGCCTTAAGAAAGGTACAGGTTGTCCATTAACGCACTGAAGGCAATCCCCAGGCACTGAATTTTTATCGTGTTGTTGGGAGGTAGCTCAATTAAGCGTGTGGAAAAATCGAAATATTTGTCTATAATAAACACAAAAAGGATTGTTTAGGATGTCGTGATGCCACAAACGAATGACCGTTTACAGGAATTATTGACTAATCAAGACGCGCATACCCCTTGGTTTCTATTCAACGAACATCAGCCCGACGCATTAAAACGCAACCTAAAGCTCCTCAGGAAACTCAATAAAACCTCTGAGCTCACACTTGAAGACTTAGAGCAATTAACGGAGCAGGCCCTCCACAGTGCGCTGTCCAGCTACAGCAAAACGCGAGCACAAAACCCGCCTGTCCCAATACAGCCCACCACGCCCGCGCAATTCTTTCATTCCCGGATGAGTCAATCGCCGTATTTTTATGACATTAGCGCTTATTCAGAACCCAATACATCCCGTCCCGATGCCTCATTATCGACGACCCAACCCCGCCCTACGCCCCAGGAAACAGTCCATGGATTCCCAATCAGTGAAGGCGAGGCATTTACCGCCACCCGTTATTATTCAGAAGACAAGGGCAGCTACGGTAAAATCGTAGCTAAAAATGGGGCCTTTACTGCAACCTCAAAGAATTTAACCGAAGCACAAAGCAGGGACCTGGCCTTAGAAATGAGCTATCAATGTTTACTGAACCTTCCCGCAGATAAAAAAGAAATCCACATTCACGGCTCGGATAAAAACATTCATCAACTCCATGCAGCGTTGTTGTATTTGCAAAAAGAAGCAAGCCCACGGTATGACCACCTCAAATTTAGTTTTCCAGAAGGGATGTCCATTACCCCGGATGAGGGCTACATCAACCAACACTTAGGAACGTTTAGTGAACCGCCACACCAAATAGCGCAATGGCAAGACTTTCTTAAGATGAATTTGAATGCCCCAAGCCATAAAATAAATACGCAACCCAAGCCCCCAGAACAACGCGTCCCCCTCATCGATATGGAGCAAGTCTTTAACGCCGAGGAGCTCTCCCAACAGGATAAAGCGCAACTTAATGAATACCAACGTTACCTTCAGAACGGATGGATTGACGGACGCAAGGAGCTCAAAGAGCATTCAGGCGATACCGAGTTTTTAATCAGAAGCCATGACGAATTTTTGCAGCGCACCGAATCCGCCATTCGCCTGTTAAGAAAATCTCCGGCTCTAAATAGCGAATGTGAGGCACTCATTGCGTTGTACATGAAAACGGCCCAGACCTACCAAAAAACGCTGGATGGCTTGTACCAAAATGACTTAGCGTATGAAACTCAGGTCAAAGAGCTGCTGCCTAAAGTGCAGCAAGCCCAAAAGGAGGCGCTGGAAGAGTGCGTGCACGAACTCAGCAAACATGTTCAATTAGCCCTGAGACGCACGGTTGGTTTAACTGAAACCCAACAGATAACGCTTCAACAACACCTCAATACCCTGAGCGAAATCGACACGTTAATTAAAAACTCAGAAACGCTTTCAGATGAGATGCGTCGCTCGTTTGGCACGCAAATGCTGCATGCGCTCAATGAATTGGAATCCATCGACGATTATTCAAAATCCCCCCTGGTTCAGCACATGAAAGAATTTGCGACAGAGCAATCGGTTGCGCAAAGTAAAACCACTCAAACCGACAGCGAGGGCTTATTACACGCAAGCTCTCAGGTAAAACACCGCTTGAACCAATTCAAAAGCGAACTGCAAGCCCCTGCCGATACCGAGGTGACGCTCAGTGCCGAACTCAAAGAGCAACTGAGTGCTCTGAAAAAGCAGATAGGACAATTTATTGAGGGATTAGAATTGGAGGCCAAAGAGGTTCCCGCAGCATTAGAAAAACTCCATTCCAAAGTAGAAGAGCTATCAACCAAAACCAGCAGCAGCACCAAAGAATGGGATGCATTAAAGCAACACCTGGACGATGCGTTGCCGCACCTGGAGTCCAATCGCAGCTTGACCAAAGCCTGCACGGCGTTAAAGAATCAAATGAGCACGTCCATACTGGAAACGCCACCACCCAATATAACTCACGAGGGGCAAGGACTGACGCAATAGAAAACAAAAAATGTTTTATTAAAATACAGTATCGATATAATACGGAACTTTACCATGCAAAGGAGGACATTATGTCCCTGGAAACCGACCTATTTAAACTGCTGAACAAACGCGAGTACGCTGCTGCCTTAACCCTACTCAAACAAAATCCCAATATCGACGTGAATGCCTTAAATGAGGAAGGCGGCTCCTTTTTTATGGAAGCGGTAATGAATAGCACCAAACAATCTCCTGAGTGCTACACGTTTATCGAGATGCTGTTAAGCAATCCCGAGTTTAAACACGCCAATAAGCCCTATGACGGCAAAGCCGTCACACCCTCTATGAGTGCATCCAAAGGCGATGATCCGACGTTAACCGAACTAATGATAAAGCATAAAGACCTCCGCAACCTAGAGGTGCTTTTTTTCGGAAAAAGATTAATGTATGAGGTACAAGCCAACAACGTTTCCGCCCTGGAGCAATCGTCTTCGGTCTATGAATCCCTTCCAGCTCGCCGAGAGGTATTGGCCATTTTATTGCAGATGACGGTGCATGAGGCGATTAAACGAGACGATCCGACCCTTCTGCAACGGGTGGTGGATGCGGGCGCCAAGCTGTATTATCCGCTGAGGGATAAAACCTACCCGATGGATTTAGTGAAAGACCACCCAGAGCTTAAAGTCCATGAATTCCTTTCCACCTACATCAAACAGCAAATATCCACGAATCCTACCTTTGCTCTTGCCGCCCATGGCCTGGCGAGGAAACACCAGGAACGAGAACAAGAACTCATGGAGCAACTTGTCGAACAAACCAGTAACGACATCAAGAGCCTATTTAAATTTTTTGACTATAAAGAGCCGCAATCAACGACATCAGAAGGCCCGAAGCCAGGCAGCAATGGCATCAAAAATCCTGGGCAATAACGGATGAGGTATCTGCTTCAGGTGTTCGTGAACGAGCACCTGAAGCATAAATAAACAAGAAACAGCCGGGTTCGTCCGCATCCAGGAGGCGCATGAGAATAACGTCATTCCCATCGAAAGCGGTCTTTCTCCGGAGTCCACCACCCGCCAATCGGTTCATTCTCATCATAATAGACGTGTACTTTTTTGAAGGAATGACTGGATAATAAATCATATTGGTCATCCTCCATGAGCTTAAAGGTTTCTTCATCATCCACAATGGAATGAAACATCGCAGTCACCAAATGACCGCCATGCCATTGCGCTTTCGTGCGCCTGTTTTTCCTTTTGGTGTTTTTATGGCAGGACTGCTCAAAGCGTTTGACCTCTTGGCTTAAAAAAGCATCGAGGAACTGATAGGCTTTATACGCCATGAACACCTGATTAGGCGGTCCTGTAAAAACAAAGGGTGTTCTGCTTCCCGAGGTGATGGAGGCGGTGGTACAGCCAAAAACTAACCCTAAAAAAAGGAGCAGCTCGTCTGCATAGTGCTCCATACTGAAGTTCGCGATGAAAAAGCGTTGACTGACGGCAAAGAGTTCGGGATTAAAGTGACGTGAGAATTTGTTTTGTTTCAGGCCCGCCTGTTGAATGGATAACAGCTGCGCACCCACCTGATGGCAATTGTCTTGCGTTAAATCATAATTCAGGGATTGGTTAAAATAAGTGAGTAGGGCCTCATCGGGGTTTTTAACGGTGAGTTGTTTCAGGTGGTTGCGGTATTTTTTATACGATTCATTGTGTTTCACCTGATAATTATCCGGTTTACGGGGCCAATGAGGCACCCTACCCCAGAGCGTATCGAATTCTGTTTCCTCATCATCAACAAGGGAAATCACATTTGACGTTCTCTCTGAACTCACTTTCGGGGCGATTGTGGGTAAGGGCTCTGGGTTTGCCGACGGTACTGACGATTCGTGATGGGTTTCCACCAACTGGATAAGGGCATCCGAAAAGCTCATGTCCTGTTGCGCAGCATATTCTTTTAATGCGTTATAAGCATCACCGCGAATGGAGAGGGTTTTAGGTTTGTTTTTATCGAGGTATTTCTTTTGATTTAACGTGCGATAACACCGTTTCCATGTGGGTGCATCCACAAAGGAATCCACCCAGGTTTGCACTTGCGCGATGGCTTCCTCATTGACGGTATCGACGTTGAGTTTAAAAAATTCCGCGATGGCATGGGCGCGGTATGAATCGTGCCAATCGCTTCTGAATTGATGATTTTGAATCGCACGCTGAAAATACGCATGACAGAGCACCACGTCCTGAGCAGACAAGCGTCTTTTTTTATTGGCCATAAACACCTACCCTAATCTTATAGGGAGACAGAATACTGTGGATGGCCAATAGTATCAACAGGTGATACTATCATTTTTTTAAATGCAGCTAAATTGGACTGTAACGCCAACATCCTGCTGAACCCAACCCCATGCCTTTGATTTTTGAGCGTGTTGCATCAAACAGCATGAGCGAAGCGAATTCATTTATCACAGTAGAAGCAGCAGGATGTTAATTTATGCCTCGTCATTCATCGCTTAGTCGCAAAAATAAAAATAATGGAGTATAAAGTTCATCACAAGGAGGAACGGAGCGAGTGTAGCGAGTGAGTAGTCCTTGTGATGGAGTTTGTACGGAGTTATCTTTTATTGCGATTAAGTGATGAATACGAGGCAATAGATGTTGATGTGATGCGTTGTTTTTTTCAAATGAGGTTATTGTCCAAAGGACAATTCCTTTTAACGGAGTAATCAGGTGATGAGTGAAACGAATTCCTTAGTGATAAGATTATCCACAAGGATTGTCTGTGGATAATCTTTAAGAAGTTTTAAATGGGACTATAAGTAAGAGCAGACACTTAAACTCGATACTCATAGACACTTAAATGAAAGACTGTCAATTAATGAACAATCGATTTAGGTCAAATCGCACGTTTATTCCTTCTAATTCACAGGTTTTTTGCCTAATAGATGCCCTTTTAGGGGACTCATTCCATCGTGTAGTAAAATAATACCTGAAACGGCGCCTAGACGTTGTTTTTAAGCATTATAAGGCGAAGGTAAAGGGATTGGTTACAAAGGGGGTTGTCACAGTTTATGGCGATGTTCCAGCGATGCTTTTCTTCGGCGTTCTTTCTCGCGCAAATCCTCATCGGCTCTTAACTTGTTATTAAGGATGTCATTCATCACATCAATGTGCGTTTTAGCATTCCCTTTGGGGGCTATAAAATCAAGGATTTTACGTGCCGCCGCTTGCGACTCTTGAGCATTCTCAATAAAGGTACTTCGTTTCTTATTCAAGCGTTTACGCGCTAAACCACGCTGTGCCGATAAGGCCTGTAAATTAATGCCGCAGGCTTTAAAAAAAGAAGGGGTTAGTGATTTGACCGCAGCAAGACCAATAAAACGCTCCTCTTTGATATCAAAACGTTCAATCATGTTTAAATAGCCCGCGCGAACTAATAATTTAACTGCACGCTGGGCTCTCTTTAAGCCAATCCCTGCTTTGTTGGCAAGGAATTCGATCGTAAGCGAACGAAAGCCAGAACTTGCATGAGGAATGCCAACCCGCAAACTGGCAAGCTCCGTGTAGTGCAACAAGACTTGCGCAATACTCGCTAACGCCTCTCGTGACTCACTGCGCTGTTGGCGAAGCGAGTTTCGATTAATGCGCAGCTCTTTGAAATAAGAATGTGGAAGCATATAAAATCGCTGCCAAGCCTCCATCGCCCAGGTAATGATTTTAGGGCGCTCTTTATGCTGTTGTGGCTTTTGAAAAAAACGAGGGGAAGTGGGATCATGGCCACACCAATTGCCCTGGCGCACCATCCCATCTCGTCGTGAGCTGTAGTTGTTGTCGATGGTTGATTTGTCTATGAAATCAATGCATTCCATCATTAACGCACTTTCTTGCATGCGTAGAATATCCTTAGCAGTAGCTAATTATTGACTAATCAATTACTTAACGCTAAGATGTATCTGATTAGGTTACATTTTAGCGTTAATCAGAAAAGCCCGCGCCAACGGGCTTTTTTTTTGCCTGAGTTAAAATCATTAATAGGAAATTATCGTTTATTATTAAACCAGTCAACTTCTTTTTTTCTTATATCTAGCTGAAATAAAAAATTTTTTTGCCATAAATGGTTCACAATCGGTTTACACTTTAAGTGTGAAAATGGTTCACGATTGGTTCACGAAATACCGAAATATTTTTCTACGAAGTAGATTTTATTATGATCTCTGAATGGTTGAATTCTATTCAAATTTTTCATGTATCTATGTTTTTATAATTAACCCGATTAATAATTGATTCACAGAAGTAAGGGAGTTAAAGCAATATTTTTTGGTTAGAAACATGGGCTAATAGGCCATGTCCGTTAATATACTACGCTGATATACCATGTATATAAATTAAGTTTGCATGAGGGCCAACATATAATCCGGCATCATTCCATCTAAAAGCAGCTTCACTTTATTAGGCAACTTATATTATCTTCGTATAATGGTTCACGAATGGTTCACGAATGGTTCACGAATGGTTCATGATTGGTTCATGATTGGTTCACCTTGAGGTGGGTTTATTGGTTCACAAAAGGCACACAAAAAAACAATTATACATATAAAAAAATATTTTATGTATTTTAACATCTTAATCATTGACCCATGCAAAAGAGTATGTAATTGTATGTATAAATAGAAAAAACAAACACAAACATACAAGGCAACAATAATGGAACAAACAAGCTGGACTAACTCAGACATTCGCAAATTATTTAAAATGGATAATCGCTTCAAGTCAGTTCAAACATTATATAACGCTGAAGATCGTGGCGAGATACCAACAGCCAAAAGAGAGGCTCGCGGGAAAGTTTCAACTAGAGTATGGGATTTAGAGCAACTTCCTGAAATCGGTAAGCGATTTGGATTTTTAAAACCACCAAAAAAACAAAAAATATTATGCAAATATATGCAAAAAGGAGGGGTTTATAAAACGACGTCTAGCTATAACGAGGCACGAACTTTAGCACTAAATGGTATTAAGTCTATTTTAATTGGGTTAGATCCTGAATGTTCCGTTTCTGACATTATAATTCCACAACAAGAACTTAATAGATTAGATGATTTTGAGCAAGCAAAAGGATTATTTCATTTTTTCGTTGAAAACACTCCTTTAAAAGAAATAATTCGCCCCACATCTTTACCAACCCTTGATTTTATACCTGAAACACACGACTTAGTAAAATTAAACAAATGGATGTCCTTCGAAAAACGTCGCGAATATATTTTTCAGGATAAATTAATTCCTCTCCTATCAGATTATGATGTAATCATCTTTGATAATAGTCCTACATGGAATCATCTAGTTGAAAACTCTATCTTAGTTTCTTCTTCTGTTATTATGCCTTTAGGGTGCAATCTTCTAGCATATAATGCATCAGCTACAAACATGCAAAACATATGGGACTTCCAGGATGTGATGAAACTCACAGATCAAGGATTAATAATGTTTAGCACTACCCTTGAACGAAGTTCTCTTAGCCAACAAATAAATGCCATGTATCTAGGTCGTTATGTTGACTACATGATAACTACCCCTATACGTAAGTCTGTAAAATGGGAAGAAGCACTAATGTCCAAGCAAACCATTTTAGAATATGCTCTTGGATCTTCCCAGGCGGAAGAATATTACCATCTTATAACTGAATTTTGGGCAAGGGTAAATAATAATGAAAATAGCGTAGTCGATTTATTTCTAACTAACGAGCTAGAGGCTATCTAATGGCTATTAAAAAGGGAGCGTTTGAATTATATGCTCAAGAAAGAAAACTTCCTGAGAAACGAGAAAAAAATCCAATAAAAAAAAGCCACTTTTTTGATGATGTTTTTATCAAAAACAACGGTTCACAATCAGTTCACAATCAGTTCGAAAAAGGCAAAATGGAACAAGACACTGAACTTCCAAATCATGGCAATGATGCTGCAGAAAGCCAGATAAACAACGGTTCACAATCAGTTCACAATCAGTTCACAAAAGGCAAAATGGAACAATCCACTGAACTTCAAAATCATGGCAATGATGCAACAGAAAGTCAGCTAAACAACGGTTCACAATCAGTTCACAATCAGTTCACAAAAGGCAAAATGGAACAATCCACCGAACTCCCAAATCATGGCAATGATGCAACAGAAAGTCAGCTAAACAACGGTTCACATTCAGTTCACAATCAGTTCGCAAAAGGAACAATGGAACAAGCCACTGAACTTTCAAATCATGGCAATGATGCTGCAGAAAGACAGATAAACAACGGTTCACAATCAGTTCACAATCAGTTCGCAAAAGGAACAATGGAACAAACTACTGAACTTCAAAATCATGGCAATGATGCAACAGAAAGCCAGATAAACAACGGTTCACAATCAGTTCACAATCAGTTCACAAAAGGCAAAATGAATCAAGCCACTGAACTCCCAAATCATGGCAATGATGCTGCAAAAAGTCAGATAAGCAACGGTTCACAATCAGTTCACGATCAGTTCACAAAAGGCAAAATGGATCAAGCCACTGAACTCCCAAATCATGGCAATGATGCCGTAGAAAATCAAGAAAACATTGGTTCACATTCGGTTCACGATTGGTTCAATCGCAACGAGGAAGAGCAAAAGAATGAGCTAACGAGAAATCAATATTTAAAATTAGAAAAAACACCTCAAGTCAGCTTTTCAAAATTAGTAGGCAATCAAAGAGCCATATTAATTGCTCTATACAAAAACATAAAAATTAATAAATCAGATTCAACTGAGGAGTTAACCCTTGAATTGATTTCAAAAATCACAGGGGTAAATCAAAAATCACTTAAAAATACTTTATTCAGATTAACTAACAATGGTGTACTTATACGGACAGATCAAAAGGTGGGCAGGGGGGGATGGGTAAAATATAAAATCCACTCTGAAATAATCAAAGAAATTCAACATAAAGAGTTCTTCAGATAGTTAAACATGAACGGACCCATCTAAGGGAGCTCGAAGTCCAGTGGGGAATTAACCTCCACTGGAGCTTATATTTCTAGCGATTTACCGAACCTAACCGCGCTAATTCTAATTAGATATGCGCCCCTTTCCTTTGAGCAAACTCCAGCTCATCTACTTCTTGTATCAGTTCTTTGGTTGGATAAGGTTTATTTGCAACAACTTGCAAACACCAGAAACTAACAGGGATCTCATCAAAATCATTTAAAGTGACTTGATTGAGAAATTCATTTACAAAGTCATTTAGAAAATTTTCTTTTAAATCATCCGGTATTAATTTAATTTGAGAACCAGCAGCATTAAAAAACTCCTTAAGATCTTTCGGTGTTTGATAATAATAAGTCATTTCCTCTTCTTCGATGCTAATTACTTTTAATCCGGATTTAACGAGTAAATCTTTATAATCTGCAACATCAAAAAATGAGCGCGGACTAATATAGTCTTTAAAGAAAACCGCCCATTTATCACTCGCACAAACTTTATCAAGAACTAAGTGATATAGCGATTTTCGATGCGAAAATAATAAAGCGATCTGGGCTCCGTCCACCGCAGCCTTCGCTATACCAATAACTGCACTTTCTTGCTCGCTTACCCAATGCAAGCAATTGAATGACGTAATGATATCAAATTGATGGCGGAAAAAGTTTTGGGTGGCGTCCATCTGAATGAAGCGAAGATTTCTCTGTTCAGCATACTTTTTAGCAGCATGTTCAACCATTGCGTCGGAAATATCTGTTCCAATAACGCAACCATCGGCTACAATCGTAGCAATTTCATTTGTAATAACCCCATCACCACATCCAATATCTAAAATTCTTGAGGTTGAGTTAAACGAAATTTTACTTAGCATCTTCATTGCGAAGTTATACTGTAGAGCATTACTTTTACTATAAAGCTCAGGATTCTTAAAAATATGTACCGGCATTTATAAATTTACCATATATAGAAAATTTCCATTATAGAGTTTATTTATATCACAATCCACAAATACAACATGTTCGTAGAACAGTTTTGGTAAAATTCCGAGCATCAATACCTTTTATTTGATACAATGCCGCTTCACAGTGGAAGCGATATGCTTGAATAGAAAGAGGATAAATAGTGTTCAAGGAAGTTTTTAAAAAAATATTTATATTGATCAATGAAATAAAATCTCAAAACCTAGAAATAACATCAGAAGATGAAGACGCCGAATCAGG
The DNA here is from genome assembly GCF_965140895.1 of Legionella sp. Classification (GTDB taxonomy): domain Bacteria; phylum Pseudomonadota; class Gammaproteobacteria; order Legionellales; family Legionellaceae; genus Legionella. The sequence goes on from NZ_CBCSKT010000040.1 coordinate 20,426, forward strand.
TCTTATATATTTGTCAGTCAAGATAGCAGGAAAATGCACGCCTCCCATTCCGAAAGATCCTCTAATTTTGCTTAAAGAAAGTGGCTCCAAGAACCATTTTTCAAAAGAGCATTTTGCATGGGCATTGGATACGATGTTAGAAAATCAGAAAAGAATCATTGAGAGGAAGTACAAAAAACAGTTTAGCCTAATTAATCATCAATTTTCAGAGCAGCTGGAAGAACCTTTAATTGTCTATCAAGATCAACTAACAAATCAGATATCTATTAAGCCCGCCAAGGAAATATACTACAATATAGAAAAATTAAAACAATTCAATTCCGAAGACAGTGCCTGTATAGGGAACATAGTCGGATGCAACGAGGCAGAGAAAGATTATAAATTTTGCCGAGAACATAAAAAGAATAATGTAGTTAAGTTCGATATTTCGTCCTTAACTGGTTAATATTCATCACATTAGACAAATTTTCTTTATTCACATCATTTGCACTTATCAATTTTTTTATTTTATAAACAATAAATGCATTGGGAATGCAAATGATTAGTGAGTAAATCATTTTTAAAGCATAGTCAGAAATAATAATATTTGAAGTCTCCCCGATGTTTGCAACTCCAAAATAGTGAAAAGTTATTAAATTAGTGGAGATCGTAAATAACAACTCACCTACAGCTGTAGCACCAAGACTTCGCATAAAAAAACCTTTACCAAATATTTTTACACCCCATCTTGATAAAACATAGGTGTTAGCACCAAAACCAATCGCAAGAGATATTGAGTCAGCAACAGCAATATGCAAGAAACCTGATGTTAACAAAGGATAAATTTCTTGGTTTTTCCATAAAGCAGGAGAAGGCAGGGAAGCTAAAAAATATGTAATATAACTAAATAAAAACTCACATATTATTGTAGCAATAATCATCACATATGATGTTTTTTCACCAGCAAGCTCAGTAAGCGAATCGCTTATTGGAAAAAGTAACGGAAAAACAAAAACAGAAGCACATAAGATCCTGCCATTTAACTCAACTGTCTTATACCCCATTACAAATGAAGCAAAAAAAATTGTTATATAAAGCATCCCTATAACAATTAAGTAGCATTCCTTATCTAATCCTTTGAAATACGCGGACAATTTTAATAAAATTTTTTTTGGAAGCAATTTAGCGCCTTAGTTCAGTTTTTTCTTTTAACTAAATGTTGAGAATTTTCAACCCACCCAGACCGGCTAAAATCAAATAAGTTTGTTCTATAATGAACAATAACACCTATAAATGCATATTCACTCTTAACAACCTTAGTCGGCTCAACGGGAAAATCAGAATTCAACATTTTCAAATAAAAACTATCCCCATCACTTATAATCTGCCTTATCCTAGGTTGGCCCTGATCTTTTTTTATTAGGAAAACAAAATCTTTATTCGCAATTTCTCGATCTGGATCAATAATGACAATAGAATTTTTTAAGATAAATGGCTCCATAGTATTATCCTGGCAAATGCTTGCAAAACTTCTCTGATTTAATGGAAAATCAACGGGTATACTATCAAATTTAGTTTTTTCTTCTGGCTTCAAATTAAAGAAATTTGAAACCTCAAAGGCAGGAACTAATGGAATTTGCTTACACCCTATTGGCTCCTCTCCAATTAATTGACTAACTGTAATTTGAAAAAAACTCGACAGTTTTTTTAAAACCTCAATAGTTGGATTACCATCACTTTTCAATAATCTATAAATCGTACTCGCTGGAACCCCTGTTAAACGCTCTATCTCGAGCGCATTTAAGTCAAATTTTTTTATTAATTCAGAAAGCACGATAGCAATTGACATAATTCGCCATTTATAATAAATTCACCATATATGGCGAATAGAGTTGTATTAATCATTATTATAAATTGCTTTGCCACAAAAATAAACAAACACGTTTAGCTCTATAAAGGACATTCATTGTGCAAGGAATAGATTGTTATAACAGATATATAAGAGAAATTGAGAAGGCATTTATCGGACTTCCACATGCCTCCTTATTAATAGTTAAATCCCTGATTACTTTAGCTGACTCATCTACAGGACTTGTTAAAAATATTACTTACAACGAGTTAGCAAAGCTACTTACAGTCACACCAATGCCTGGAAGAAAGAATAGTGGCACCCCAAGCAAACAAACTATTCGTAACTACATCAAATCAATTGAAAAAGAATGTGGGCAATATTTCAAGGTCATTTCAGAAGGCCAATCACTCAAATTCCTTTTTCCTGAACTCCCTAAAATTTTTAGCAAAATCTTTGAAATCAGAAAAATTAACACAGAAGTTAAACCATCAGAAACCGTTGCCTATACTGAACAAGATAACTATTCTGACACACAAGATAACACAGAAGCTAACATAGAACTTAACACACCGATTAATGCTGTAAAGAATATTATTTTTAATAATATTAATAACAACAATAACAACAAACAAAGCATCAGCAATAATTTCACACCCAACGCTGAAACCATTTCACGAGCTAAGATTCTAGGCTACAGCAACGTAGAAGATCCCACAGAAATCCAAAACTTTATCGAGTACAACAAAGCCTGCGGCGCGCAATGGGCTGATTTCAATCCAATTTACTTACGCTGGTTGGCTCAAAGCCAGGAACGCCAACAACAAAGAAACCAAATGAATAATACACGGAGTTTTAATCATGAAAACAAACACCGCAACAAAACCAAAACCAATACATCAAGTGTTCGTGAACGCGTCATTCAAGCCTATGCAAACGACTTTACCTTCTGCGAAGAGACAAGACGATTCGATTCAAAAGCCGAACAAGAGCAGCGGATTTATTGCGACTTTGTGGCTGCAATTAACTGATATATACGGCCCATGTTTTATCACTAAACATGGCATTAAAGACTCAGGTGTGTGGTTTCAAGCGCTTTGTGATGTGAGTGAGGAAGAAATTGCGTTGGGTTTACGAGCGTTGTTTGATGATGAGCGCTTTGAAACATGGCCACCGAATTGCATCCAATTCAGACACCTTTGTATTAAGCGACGAAAAAAAGAGCTTCCAAGTGTGCATAAGGCATTTAATGAAGCCCGGCGTAACTTGAATTTTTCAACCATTACCTGGAGCCATCCCGCCGTAAAATTTACGGTAAAGCACTTAGGGGTTGACGTAGTGAAT
>NZ_CBCSKT010000041.1:0-537 GCF_965140895.1 Legionella sp.
ATGAAACCGATGGTTATGCAAAATGGGATGCCGCGCAACGTTTAGTGTTGAATTGTATGAATGAATGCTTCAACGTACCTGAAGATAAGTGGCAGATATCAGCGGCGTTAATTGCTGCATTGAGACATGTGCTATTAGATGACTCTTTAGATGCGGATTTACGCGCTGAATTACTCACTCCGCCTGGTTTTGAAGAGGTTGCTACGCTATTAGAGGTAGTGGACGTGAGTAAGGTGGAGGCCGTTCGTGATTATTTCCGCATCCAATTGGGAACGCATTTATATGCAGAAATCCACGCACTCTATCAGCAATTGTGGCAGGCTGAGGACCATAGTATGAATGGTCTTGCTTATGGCCGTAGGAGGTTACGCAATGTATGTTTGTGGTTAATAATGAAGGTGAATGAGGCGGCTGCGATAGATGCTTGCCAGCAACAATTTGTTCATGCCAAAACCATGACCGATCAAATTGCGAGCTTTGCTCTATTGGTTAATTGTTCAAACCAAAAAATGCGTGAACAAGCGGTTAATGATTTTT
>NZ_CBCSKT010000041.1:547-4837 GCF_965140895.1 Legionella sp.
CGTATTGGATAAATGGTTTGCAATCCAAGCCGCCAGTGAGCTTCCTGATGCCTTAGAGCAGGTGCGTAAATTATTAAAACACCCTGACTTTAGCATTAAGAATCCCAATAAAGCACGCTCAGTAATTGGCGCATTTTGTATGGCTAATCCACGTAACTTCCATGCTCCCGATGGCAGCGGCTATCAGTTTTTAGCCGAGATGTTGTTGATTTTGGATAAGCTTAACCCGCAGATTGCCGCGCGGATGGCCAGCCCATTCACCCGCTGGCAACGCTACGATAAGCCACGCCAAATGCTAATGCGCCAACAGCTAGAGCAATTAGCCACGCAGTCTTTATCGCGCGATTTGGCTGAGGTAGTATCGAAAAGCTTGGTGGCAGAAATAAAATAATGTAATCGGTAAAGCATAGGCCAGGCTGAAAAGCCCGGCCTATCTTAAGTGGACTTGCCGAGGGAGGAACTGGAATCTGTCGCCTGTTACTTATTCTAAATTAAACGATTTCAATTCTTTCACAATCTGCCCTTGTGAATCAGCAATTCCCACCCCAATGGCAAATGCCGTAGTACGCACCTGAATCTGATGATTTTTAGCAAATTGAGGGATTAGTTTTTGCAATTCCTGATACAATTGCGCACTTTCATATTTATTCAAATGATTCGCCGTAAATACGGAAAAATGAGGCTTATAATAATTTAAAACCGTTGGGCTACCGTATTGATTAAATAAGATCTGCCGTTCTACGTCTCGAGTTGCCCAAGCCGGGATGGGGGCTTGCTTATCACGTAAGTGCGATAAAGCCTCTAAAGTTTTGTTGCTTAGGCCTTGTATTTGTGGAACATTGGTCACCGAAAGCATAACATAGCCATTGGTAGACGGTACCAGGCGTGAGGTAAGTAGAGGAATAGGCTTTTCTTGTTTCGCTAAATTTGCGGTACGTTTAATAATATCGGGAATTTGGGCATCATTATAATTAGCCATGTATAAAGTGACATGCAAAGGGCTTTTTTCAATATGGGGCTTGATTTGATATGTATCAAGAACCTGTTCCTGGGCTAAAAAATGGTTAAAGTCTTTAACCAGGGTTGCTACATTATTGTCTGGTTTCAATTTAAGATAAACATTAATTGATTGACTGCCTGCGATGGATGTACTGGCAATAAAAGAACAGATTAAGAGGAGGGTGTAGTGTTTCAGCGTTTTGCAGTGATGGGTAATCCTATAGACCATAGCTTATCTCCAGTAATTCATCAGTATTTCGCAAAGCAAGCCGGTATACAACTTACTTATGCAAAAATTAAAGCAGATGAACAGTCCTTTGAACAGCAGCTAACGGATTTTTTTCACCAGCAAGGGCGGGGTGTTAATGTTACCTTACCGTTTAAACAGCGTGCTTTTGTGATGGCTCAGCAGGCTACAGAACGCTGTAAACAAGCCGGAGCGGCCAATACTCTATGGATGAATAACAATCAATTGCATGCGGATAACACCGATGGGGTGGGCTTGATTCGTGATTTACACCATTATATTAACTTGCCCGGAAAGCGTGTAGCCATTTTAGGTGCAGGAGGGGCTGCCCGCGGGATTATTCACCCTTTATTGCAAAATAAGCTTGCTGAATTAGTTGTTGTCAATCGCACTCCAGCCAAGGGCCTGGAACTGCAACAAAGATTTCCCCAAATCCAAGTGCAAAGCATCAATGAGCTATGCGGAGTCTTTGATTTAATCATCAATGCAACGTCTGCCAGTCTAGTGGGCGAGCTACCCTCCTTACCTCAAGAATGCCTGGCTGCAAAACCATTCTGCTATGACTTATCCTATAAAAAACAAGAGGATACATCTTTTTTACATTATGCAAAAGAGGCGGGATGTGAGGCTGTAGATGGTTTAGGAATGCTAGTCGAACAAGCCGCAGAAGCATTTCTTATTTGGCATGGATTTAAACCAGAAACTCAAGCAGTGCTAAAACAATTAAGAACATAAAAACAAACCTGGTTGTGAGCAACCAGGTTTTCCTTAAGATTGCATATATCACATATGATGCTACATGCTACTCAAAAAAATTAGCGACCGTCTTCGCATTATTAATTGTATCTTGAAAACCCAATTCAAGCAGTTCCCGCGTAAATTCACGCTCAAATAACAGGAAGCTTAAGAGATCACCTGAATGATTTTTAGCACCTAAAACATTAAGCAAATAACGCAGTAATACCGGCAATGAAGTAAAATGCGCCTGCGCAATCGACGCCACATCTTTACTCGGACGTAAATGCAGGGTACTTATTGGTCGCCAAGGGGAATGGCGCTTCTTCCACATAGATAAAAGCATAGCGATTTCATTCATACGATTAACCATTTCAATATCTCGATCCAGGTTGTCCAAAAACAAACCATTCAACATGCTACCAAGGATATGTGCAAAGGGAATGTCACTATGATTAGGCGTCTCATTGGCATCGGCAAAAGTCGGCAATGCACGAGTGCCTAAAATCATAATTTTATCCACCTCAAAGCGAATGGCCCCTCGTAGGGGGGATGCCAAGCCTACACTGCCATCACCATAATGAAATCCATCCAATGGTATGGTTGGGAAGAATAATGGTAATGCACTGGAGGCTAAGATATGTTCTGCTTTAATTTCTGTCCGTTGACTGCTATGTCGTGGATAATGCCAATCTGTAAAAGCGGGGCTATTGTGTGCATAAAAGGAAATGGTCTGGTTGGTTTGATAGCAATTGCTAATGATTTCCAAGGTATTAAGATGCCCCTCACTGATGTTTTTCGCAATGCGAGAAAAATCCAGTGTTTCCTCAATGAGAATTTTTAGGGGGGTGGTATCCAGCAAATGCCCCGTTTCACGCTGTTTTACAATTAACGTACTGACATTACGCATCACGGATTTACTCAGCTCATAATTGCTGGCTTTATAAATTTGCTGACAATGGATTTCACTCCAAAGCATCTCTAATTTGTCTAGGGCTCTGGGGAAGTCGTCCGCATTCTCGGCAAGAACGGCCGCATTAATGCTGCCCACGCTAACGCCACTGATAAGACTGAAAGGCAGTTTTTTAACTTGTAAAATATGGCCAATAGCTTTAAGAACACCCGCTTGATATGCACCACGGGCACCACCACCTGCTAGATAAAGGGCTTTTTTAGCCGTCATATTATTTTTGCTACTGTTAATGACTTATAAGAGAAAATATAGTTGAGATCTTGGTTGATTAGCAAGCATCATCAGACTTTCTTAAGTTTTTATTGCTATATTAACAATAAAGAAAGTTTTTTTAGGTGCGCTATGGGGGCTGGGCAGGAGAGCAATGCTGTTTTTTCGGTCGAACAAGCAAACGACTTGCTAACACAAATGCAAGCACCAATACGTTATGATTTAAAAAAGCCGACAGTATCTGTGCCGCTTTTGAATAGGATTCTCTTTGTATCACAATTTGTTAAAAATGCCAGTGAATTAGGTGATAAGGCAATACATGTAGGGAGTTCATTCACCGAAATACCAGGCATGAAGACACCTGCTCACCTTAATCATGGATTTCATTGGGGAAGAGCCGCGTTAACCGCGCTGCTGGAACGCTCCAGAGAAGCAGTTATTGCCAGCCTGAGCTATGAGCAAACAATGACGGTGACCGATGATTTACCTGATGCTGTAGAGGAAAACCGCTTGGCCTCTTTTTAAGGCTGTTTGCAAACCTTGGTTTTAGTCTTGTAATAAGATGCATTGCAAAAAGCAAAAAATTATTTTAAGTTTAAATATTATCTTCTAGGGAAGGAAGACTCATGCTGAACCTACTTCGTGAACAGCCACGAGCATTTCACATGATTTTTTTATTGGAATTATGGGAGCGGTTTGGGTTTTATACCGTTCAAGGGATTTTAACCCTGTATTTCATTCGTTATTTAGGTTATAGCGACTTGGATTCTTATTATGCTTTTGGTGCTTTTTCCGCTTTAGTCTACGGTCTGATTGTGATTGGCGGCTATTTAGGGGATTCCATCTTAGGGATTAAGCGAACCATCGTGCTGGGCTTAGTGGTTTTATCAGCAGGATATTTTGCCTTGGCAATTACTGATAAAGAGCATGTATTTCTTGCTCTAGGATTGGTTTGCGTAGGTAATGGTTTATTCAAAGCCAATCCATCTAATTTATTGGCTAAGTGTTATAAGCCCCATGATTCACGATTACATGGTGGATTCACCTTGTATTACATGGCCATTAACTTGGGTAGTATGTTTGCTTTAGTTATAGGGCCGGTGATAGCCAGTCGCTATGGTTATTC
>NZ_CBCSKT010000042.1:0-4782 GCF_965140895.1 Legionella sp.
TTAAAGATGGAGTACAGGTTGTCGAGCAATCAGACAGGAAGGCCGCCTAAGGCTGTACACCAGATTTGACAATAACTGCAATCGCGCAATTTATATGCGCTAAGCAAAATCCAAATAAACAAACCAAAACAATAATAGTTGATAAGCAACAGATGTAATAAGATAAAGCTCCTTAAAACTAACACACCCCTCTTTTTAGTCGAAGTGGATTATATGAAATCATCTTGAAATCGGCGAGTTATCTCTTATTTTATTTTGCTCATTTAAAAAATTGTCCTGTGCAAAGCCAAAATTAATAGTGGTATTTGAAACCACTTTGTTGCACCATTCACACTCAGGCCACTATGTGCATTATATTATCTCAAAGGTGAGTATATGAAGAATTTAAATCCACTTTTGACTTTTTAAAAAATGCCAATGAATATGGGAAACTTAGTTGGATTTATTTAGAATCAGTATTGCTTGCCCATTTAATTCAATTTCATGAAATTCAACTCTATAAATACAGCAATAAAATGGCCCAGGAAATAGGAAAAGAAATTTTTTGGGTGGACAGAAATGATGCGGAAATAAATGAGCCTTTCCAGCCCTAAGTGGGCTGGTGGATCATCTTAAAATAATAAAGAGAATATTAAATTGAATGAAGTGCATACCAATGATAAGGGCTTTGTCGCAAAAATATTTTTAGTCGACGGCCGGATTTATTTTGGGCGAGTTTATGCCGCCAGTCCATAGAACTGTTCAAAAATAGTTTGATTGGCCGATTGGGTATGCTGGTTTTTCCTGAGCATGTGGTGTAGTTCAATACCAGATAAGGTGGCTTCTGCAGAATGAAATGATTTAAATCCCTTCATTGGCTGGGTAATTTTTTTAATGAATCGATGGTCTTGCTCCACAATATTATTGAGGTATTTAATTTGTCTCACAGTGATCTGGACGAACAAACCACCCAACAGGGCGTTTGTGGCGCTTACGAAATGTTTCTTCCAATTGATGGGAAAAGTCTATAACCCAGCGATTAACGGTGGAGTGGTCTACTTTTAGACCACGCTCCAAAGCTAACTCTTCAATATTACGATAACTCATGGAATATGCCAGATACCATCTGACCAGCATTAAGATAATATCCTGCTTAAAATGACGCCATTTGAAACTAATCATATTAGTACCACCCTTGGTATTGATGGCACCGATTGTAAACCAGCCCTTATTTTTTTGCGACAAAGCCCTTGTTAGTTCATAAATCTTAACAAATTAGTGTCCGTTTTTCCGCAGTAAGATTAAAAAACAACTATACTAAACAAAAGAGTTAGTACTTCTGGAAAAACTTATGCCTAACAGATCCCCCATCTCTTATCCCATGAAAAAGATGCTGGAAATTAAAACCTGCAATGCCAGCTCATTTCCTAAAAATGCTGTAGACAATCTCATTACCGCTATAAATGCCTCTATAAAGCACTATAATGGAGCCCCTACGCTAGAAAAAAAACTAGACCATCTTCAAAATATAAAAACAAAACTACAAGAGTTTAATTACAAATACCCAATGACTATGTTTGAAAAAGCCACAGATTTTCGATTAGTTCAAGAAAATTTGTTTAAGGAAATCAAGTATCAATATGCAAGTCTTGGACAAACCTCTTTACTTAATACCACAACAGAGCAACCTTTGCTGAACGAAGTCATTGCGAATATGTCTCCGGAAAAAGCCAATAAATTGTTGAGCATTTTAAACAAAGGAAGAAACAGCAAGTTAGGTTCTGAATTAAAAACTTTATATGACGCCACTGATAATAGTAAGGAAGCACAAGACTTTATGGTCTTTCTTAATACCCATCAGCTCAGTTTTTTAGGAGGAGGAAACTCTCAAAACTTTAAAGTAACGCGCCTGGCTGATGGCTATGAAGCCGTACTCAAAGTAGATAATCGCCTCAATATGCCTAGAGAAGTTGAAGCCCAATTACGTCATAGTATCCCTGAGGTTTTTGCCCCTATACATACAGAACGAATGGTCTTTTATGCGGATTCTAACTCTAAAGCTATAATAGGTAGAACCCTGCAAGTAACTGAATTTTATTCTGATGGTAATTTGATAGATCAACGCCCCATTACTCTACATCAAATAGAGCAGAATACTGCAAAAATTTTTACCCAAATGTCTTCTACCTTTTTAAAAATTGAACAAGCTGGTTGTGCCTTTCCTGACGCTAAAATGACTAACTGGCTAATTGACGACAATGGTAACGTGCGCCTTGCAGATACTAAAAGCTTTCTTTTTACTAACGCCGGACAAATTACTCGTACTGATCGCAGGGAACCCTATAAATATTATGGATTAACAAGTACCCAAGGCTTTATTCCGCCTGAATTTTCTAGTGCTACTTTTGATGCCAGTAAAACCCATTCCTACCTCTTAGGAAAAAACTTATACCTCTATACTACAGGTGAAGAATATGTAGACGAAGACAACGGTGCAGATTTTGAGTTTGATTATGAGTTCTTTCAAAAGAGCCGTTTTGGCACAGATTACAGACAGCTTATTGAAGGATTAGCACAACCAGATCCTAAAAGCCGTATGCCAGTCAATGAGGCCTTAACCAGATTAACAATTATTGACCAGTTAACTACCTTGAATACATTACAAACTGGCTCCCGCGAGCACCAGAAATCAATAAAGCATTATATACAAGAAGAGCAAAAGCTACTTAGAAATGCAGACCCCAAAAAACTTGATGAACTAGCTCAGAACGTAAAACAAAGGCTAGATTATGAAACTGTTATTGCCACACTTCATTCCTTAAAATCAAACGGTCAAAAAACCAATAAAATAATAGATGAGTTTATCCAAAACAGCGCTCAGGAATTTAAAACAGCTAACTCAGATGAAAGAGAACAAATCATCCAAATTTTACGCAACGAAAGTCCCTCTATAGAACGGAGAAAAAGATATAACGTAGCGATAGACGAGCTTGATAAATTAAAGTTTGGAAATAACGACAGACAAATGACAGAATACATTGAGAAACAAGAGCAAAAATTTATAAGAGCCCTCTCTCCAGCAGCTCAAGAAAAAATCATCACAGAAATACAGGAAATGACTGAAAACTTGCAAAAAAATGCAGCAGTAGCAAAAATAAGAAGCATCGTTAATAATTTCCGAGAAGAAGCAAATCTATTTACCATAGGTATGAATGCAAAAGCCGATAGGATAGAAGGAGAAATGGCTAAAGTTCCTCTGGAAGCTCGTTGTCACTTTGTAAGCAATAAACAAACCCCAGAAGTGGATAATGTACTAAAGCAACTTGCTTCACGACGCTCACTACTCCACGATGGCAAAATACACCTTACAGATAAAGGTGACATTGATGAGAAAAAAGCAGCCCAGAGCTTTAAGGATTTTAAAAATAAATTTAAAGAACAATGTGAACAACCAGAAGAAAATATCTCGGAAGAAATACAAACCAATGAATTTAAGAGATAATAGCAATGAACGCTGATTTACCACTGACAACAAAAGGAAAACCTATGGAACCTTACCAAGCAGATTGGACTTTATTTAATACCTGGTTTGAAAAAAATTTCTCTCGTAAAATAAAAACCTCAAAACCAAATATAGGAGAAAATAGACCATTACTTAATGCACCTAATGCTAATGGGCAGCTCCCATTGCATATAGCTGCTTTAGAAGGAAATACTGCTGTTGCGAAAGTTCTACTCTATTTGGGTGCAGATTCCCAGCTAGAAAATAAACAAAAACAACATCCTTTGTTTAGCACCCTTGTGATACCCATGCAATATTCACCAGAATTCATTTCCAATAAAATTAAGTTATTTCAATTATTATTACAACAAGAAAAAAATATTGCACATCAAGATAAAAGTGGAAATACTATATTACATCAAATGGTAAGCCATACCTTTGACACAGAAGAGGAAAACAATGAATTTTCCAAATTAATGAGTCATTTTTTAGAGGTTTATCCCGACCTCGCTAACATCGCTAATAATGCCCACAGTTATCCTATACACACGGCTATTTTAAATGCCCCAGTTGAGCGCATCTGGTTATTACTGGAACTCAAAGGTTCATCAGAATTAACTGATAGCAAAGGTCAAAATGCATTACATTATGCCTGTCTCTATGGTGATAGAGAAATGATAGAGGCCTGCTGTGCTAAAACGAAAGATATCAATAAAACAGATAAGGAAGAAAGAACCCCGCTCATGTTCCTTGCACAACGAGGCCTTCTTCAGGAAATACAACATCTCATCAAATGTGGAGCTCAGACAAATTTAAGTGATCGCAATGGGCATACAGTGCTCCACTATGCCGTACAATCAGCTAGCTTAGACTTGGTAAGCTGGTTGGTTGATGAACAAAAGATAGAAGTTAATCCAGATACAAGCTCCGGGCAAACCCCCCTGGATCTCGTTGATCCGGAAAATAATAAGGAGCTGTATGATTTTTTGCTCGATAAAGGGGCTCATCCAGCAAGGTCCTCACCAACCTATCCTTAAATCTGCACCAAACGAACCGGCACTGTCAAGGCGCCGTAGGCGCTCAGGCCGACAAAGTCGGCGACTTGTCCTGTTCCGTGATACACTAAGAGCTTGTATTCTACTCCATTATAGAGGGTTTATCCAGATAGCACTGGTTTGTCCAGCGATTCCCGCTTAAATAGTATGCCAGCCTAAAAAACACAGCCGTGTTTTAAATTTAATCAAAAAAGATTCTAACATCCGTTAAACTCCCTTTTCAAACCAAAGAACATCACCCTCTTT
>NZ_CBCSKT010000043.1:0-23420 GCF_965140895.1 Legionella sp.
ACTCAGCAAAGCATTTTCGCGATGCAATAGCGGAATTCTTTGATACAAAAATATCAAAAATAGCTCAATCCCTCCGTGGACGCATTAATGATAATTTTCAGATCATAAACCCAGTACCTTCAAGTTGAATGGGTATAGATCTTTTTCAGTCTTTAGACTCTTCTCTATGTGCTATTATTACCTGCGTAATATTTAGTTGTTTTAATGCATTATTGATCTTTATTTCTGTATCTACATCCAAATGACTGGTGGCTTCATCTAAAAAAAGAATTTTAGGATTTTTATATAAAGCTCTGGCAATCAATATTCTTTGTTTTTGACCACCGGACAAGGAACTTCCCATGTCACCAATTAAAATCTCATAATTCATAGGCATATTTAAAATATCTTCATGAATTTGTGCGATTTTTGCAACTTCATAAACTCGGTCTATATTGATCCTTGTATCCATAAATGTAATTCTTATATCAGCATTCATTGCTTTAATGAAATAATTTTTCCAATCACGATACATAAGCGGCTCCTTGGAATAGAGCTTAATGGGCATAATAGCATGTAGGATTTCCAAGAAATTTTGAGCTTACATTTGCATGCTCACCCACAGAAATTTCAGTTTGATTTTTATGATGACGATAAGACAATATTCTTAAGACCAAGAATAAAGTTAAGGCGAACAAAACCATCGCTGTTAATTAGATACTATAAAATGACATGATCGTTAGTGCTAGTATAATAACTACACCATCCAAAAGTGTATTAATTGAATCAGTAGTAATCTTACTTTGAATTTCATGTATTGAGTGGAATCTGGATAATATATCGCCTTTATGCCTTCGTTCAAAATATTCAAATGGAATTCTTAGTAAATGATTCATCACTCCAGAAGAGAAATATTCAGACAACCTATTTGTCAAAAAAACCACAAGTAGCACTATGTAGGCGCATAGCTGGAAGAATTTATTTCTAAACGCATGTAATGTAGACCGTCACTTATAATTTTTGCCTGCATGTATTTTTGATAAAATGCGAGAGACACGGCATTATCTGCCAATACGAACCCTTCAATTCTGCCACAACCATTCTTAATCGCAATGTCCTTTATTTTTTCCATCAATAAAGTAGCTCCTTTCATGCGCCGATACGATTTCTTTACATATAAGTCATTAATATAAAGGTTTTTTGAAGGAAAATTGACAGTAAAATTTCTATTATCCATTGTATAATTTACAAATCCAGCCTGCTCCCCATTCATTATTAATATTAAAAAAAATGCCAAAGGACTATCACAAAATATAGCTTTTCTAAAGTCTTCTTTTGAATAATTAAATCGATGGAGAACACCTTGCTCACTTAAATCTTCTTGGAGAGAAGAGTGAATAAAATCAAGATCTTCAACTGTAGCAGCACGTACTAATTTTTGCATGAAAAAACTCTTAAAAAGGAAAATTATAACAACCTTGCTTTAATAACTAAATGAAGAGTAAATTCATTTTTATGCTACACTCATTTTCTTTTATGTTTCATCTGTTTTTAAATGCTTAAAAAGTTTATCAAAAACAAGTATCTAAACTTCTCTTTAGTGTTTTTTTTAATCAGGATCAGTTTTTCTTCATCACTTAAATCATACACGTGCTCTATATAAGATAGTGATTGAGGAAGTGGTTTTCTTCCAGTGTTCTTTTTGGTGCGTGTGTAAGTAATGGTTTCAGTTTGTGTTTCGATGGGTTGTTGTTCTTCAGTGATGATTACAGGAATTGCTTCATCAAAGTCAACAATCCTAAAATTTTGCACACCGAGAGCAGCCAAATTTAGTAATACATTTGAACCTACGCCACCAAGCCCTAAAATGCTAACCTTTATTGTACTTAACGACTTCTGTTTTTGATATTTATTTTCATTTGCCCGACAGTATGAGCCAAAAAATTCCGTATTTTTAGACCATCTCTCTTTATCATCAACAGATGTATAAAAAGAATCCTCAATCAAATACTCGTTATCTAGAACTGTCAATAAGTCTTCTATAAACTGGCTTTCTGTAGGATAAATAAGTGATATTTTTTCTTTTAAAACATCCAAATGTGTTGCCCCATCCATCATGCAACAAACATTATAAATAAACTTTGCTTCATCATTAAGATTGATTGACAGCCCTGGGATTTTGAAAAAAGAAACGATACCATTTCTCCAACAAAATTCCACAAAGGGCTTTACTTTAGGGTATACAAATCTTAATGAAGACATCTAGGATATTAAACAGTCAATTTAATATGGAACCGCGCTACCAGCCATACTTACAGGTACGTATTTAACTTCAAAACTCATAACTTTCTCCTTAAAATTGAGCGTAAAATTATATCTTTTTAAAATTATTATGTGATGTTATACCTATTGATTTTTTGATTAATAATCAACATTGATAAGTGAAAGAACTATTGAGTCTTGAATTTAAAAAAACTATCATTCTCAAAATTCGACGCCTAGGTTAAAAATGATGAAAAAAGGTCCTGTTATTAACGAAAAAAAAATTAGTAGTATTTCTATTCGTGAAAATAATGAGCCTCTAATCGATCTAAAAGAACAGCAAGAACTTGCTTATGGCCCTCCTCCAGATACACCTTTAACCCAAAATGATTACACTAAATTAAGAAAAACCGTATATGAGAAACTATGTCTTGCTCAAAAGCAACTCCCACATGGTTGGAAATTCAGAATTTATGAAGGATTACGAAGCTTAAATGTTCAAAAAATTCTATTTGATGAACACTATAACAATTTGAGATTAAAAAACTCCAATAAATCTGAGGAAGAACTTTTCAAAGAAGCCAGTTTGTTAATTGCCCCCATAAGCTTTTTTAAAGGAGCACCAAATATACCTCCTCATAGTACTGGAGGTGCAGTAGATCTTGAAGTTATTGACCCCAATGGAAATTTAATTGATTTTGGTATGGCAATTAAAGATTGGTACAAAGTCGATCCAGAAATTTGTGAAACATATTCTCAGAATATTTCAGCTGAAGTATTCCAGAATAGAAAAATCCTTCTTGACATAATGTACGAGCATGATTTTGTTAATTATCCGCGTGAATGGTGGCATTTTTCATATGGAGATCGTTTATGGGCATTTTTAAAAGGAAAACAAGAAGCCATTTATGCCGGAATTACTTTGGCAAATTCTCATGAACTGGAGAATGAACTAATATACCACCTCTAAAACGCAAAAATATTTTCTATTTATAGAGAAGAAAGTAAAATCCTGTATTATTGCAACAACAATTAATTTTTTTCTAATGGGTTCTATCGTTTATTGATAGGTTGAGTTTGTTCATTGGGCTGCGCCTGAATTACGGAAGAACGCTTACCATAAAGCGTTGATTTGGATTGTGAAACATTGCTATCGCATAATTTTTGTAACGATTTTTCATAGGTCGAGATTTGCGCTTGAACCGCTTGCTCCGCGTCATATAAGTAATCATTAATCGATGTGTGTATCTTTGCGACCAAAAGCAGATCATCATTTTTTTCATAAGCTGAATATAAAATAATGTACTCAGAAGGACTATCCAATAAAAGATTTAGCATATTAGAGACATTATTATTAGGCTGCCATTCCCCACTTTTTTTACAATCAAGAGCATTTTTATTTGCATCCCATTCATAAAGATTGGTTACATTGATAACTGAAATAGAACTATTATTGTGTATTAACGCTTGCTTTAGAAGTTCTACTTGTTCTAAATCGAATACATTAATATTTAAAAGCTCGATTTTAAACTGTTCAGCAGCCTTTTTACATTGCAAAAAACGCGCTTATGTGGGCTATTATGGCTTATGAGGATAAGTAGGTTGACCATTTAAATCTTTGTGCATAAGAGGTAACTTCGAACTAAGAAAGGCAATATCAGTATAAGAATTAATGACTAATTATGGAGATAATTACTTACCCGAGTTTTGTAACTAACAGCTGATGTGAAAATGGTAAAACCTACTCTGTAAAAACCTGACTAACTCGTTGAACTTTTTAGGTTCGTAATAACGATTAGGAAACAGAGGGCGAATATCATCAAGGCACAAGTGAACTAAAAACTACTAACATTGCCGGATATGCGAATGCAAATACTTCACTTTTCACGAGCATTTACTTGCAAAAACGGATGAGTCCATATACGAGGTAGCGACACCCTTACTTCTCATTTTTCAAATTAAATTTAATTCGACACTTCTATTTTCTCGATTAAGTATCAATGCTTGATTTACCACACATGTTTCGCATAGGCCCTTTATCAGGTTTAATAGGTAGGGTTAGGAGTCTCATCATCCGTGGGTGGCGATTCATTTTTTGTTTTCTTGGAGGCTTCATGGAGAAAAAAAATACTTCCAGACTCAACAAACTTCCTCTTATTATTGGGAGCAAGTAAACCAATTATTTCTTCATTATTCATGATAAATGCTAATTGATATGGAGAAATCGATATGTTTTCTCCATGTTGAGTTGCCATATTGATTAAAACGTTATTTGCACGCTCAACGAACTCACCACCATATTCGGAAATAAGTCTAATTAAATCATGATTCGTAGTATCCCAAGATAAAGATAAATCAGCATGTGCTGAAATTAATTTGCTTACCACGGCAGGAGAACCTCGCTGAATTGCCAAAAAAAGAGGGGGACGCCCTATTCCATCTTTTTTATTTACATCAGCTCCAAATTCGACCAAGGAAAAAACCGCCTCGATACAGTTCTCTAATATGGCAGAATGAAGAGGAGTAAACCCATATTCCTCACAGATATCCAGTGTTGCTCCATAACAAACAAGTTCTTTAATAATATGCACATCATTGTATGCTGCGGCAATGTGAAGAGGAACCATTTTATAGATATCTTGTTTATTTGGATCTGCTTTATAATTCAATAACTCGGTTATCATCAAAATATTATTTTGAGTAACTGCATTATGAAGTGGGGTGCATCCCTTATGATCGCCTAAACTTACATCAGCGCCACACTTGGCAAGCGCTACAACCATATTAATGTCATTATTTTTTACCGCAATATGAAGTGGCGTTATTCCTTCATCATCGTCTAAATTAGCGTCAGCTCCCTGCTGAATTAACTCGATAGCAGCAAAAATATGTCCATTACAGGCAGCCTCATAAAGGGGAGTAGTATTTTTCCGGCCCTGTTTTTTATCTAAATTTGCCTTATATTTTACAAGAGACTGTATCGTGTTGACATCCCCATTAATTGCAGCTAAATAAACTGGCGTATAACCCGAAGCAGATAACTCAGGGTCAACTCCATTCAAGCAAAGTAGCTCGATAATATCTGCAGCACCGGTCATAACTGCGAAATGAATTAATTCACCATGGTGATATAACTTGTCTAAACGAATACTCCTCTTTGCAATATGCTCTTTTAAAATTGAGGCCTGTTTATTTTGCACCATAATGAAGGCTAAATCATATTGATCCACATCACGCTCAAACATTTCTTGAGTTAAAACCTGTTTTTCTTGAAATTGCTCAAGAAAATAGGCCATTTCAGCGCGGAATACATTATCACCTGTTGTAAAAATCGATGTGTTAAAACCAATATACTCACTGGTTGAATTAGGCAATTTTAATAAGTTTACGAGTTTTTCTGCGAGTAAGTCGGTTTCTTCTTTAGCAAATACTATAGGTGGATAACAACCAATACTTGTTAACCGCCAGCCCTCTTTTACCTGATAAGTCAATGCAACAGTATGGTCAATACCTGCCAGTATCAGTCTCCATGTTTCGTTTAACATAGCAGATGAACTATCTATAGTTGTTTGTAATTCACTCAAGTATTTTTGAATTTCATTATGAGAATAAACCCCGGGTTGGGAATAAATTTTACATATCCCCCCACGATGGCGTATGGTATCTGATGTAGCAATATGTGAAATAGATTCAATATCAGATTGATGTAAATATTGGCCAAAAAGAGATGTGTATTTTTCTGGCGAGTGTTGTAGCTCCAAATGATCTAAAAAACCATGTATATCCAGTAGTCGTTCATCCTCTTCCGTTAAATTAAGTCCATTTTTCTCTTTTACTGCATTAAGCAAGCTAATTAAGTCCTCGCCATAAGAAGCAATATGATGCATACGCTCGTCAAATAACCGTTCCTCATCAGCTAGATGTGCCTCAATCCACCTTATCGCAAATCCATTACAACATCCTGCCGATATTGGATAGCCTAATCGCTCTCGTAGCGAAAGAATTAATTGAGTATATTGGAACACTGGTTTTCCTATTTAGCAGAAACACCATAAATATACATTAATTAATCACCTTGATCAAATAAAGCCCCACCCCCTCACATAAGATTAAACGGACAATAATTCTGTTGTAAAGAATATAAATACGGCTATCATCATAGATAGGAAGAAAACTAATAACGAAGAAAGAAGGAGCTTTCAGTGAACCATTTATTAAAATCAATTTTTTTAGCGTGTGGTGTTATCTATTCTATTAATAGTTTTGCGAATACTGATGCAGAAATACCACTTCTTGGGAAGACGATGACTCAGGCGAAACAGCAAGAGATGTCTCCTAAACAAGCATTACAACGTTTAAAAGATGGTAATCAGCGTTTTTTAAATAATAAACTCGTCACCAGAGACTATTTAAAACAAGCCTATCAATCTTCTTATGGCCAATATCCCTTTGCTGTGGTATTGAATTGCATGGATTCACGTAGCGTTCCTGAATTTCTTTTTGATCAAGGCTTGGCTGATTTATTTACCTTGCGTGTGGCAGGAAATATAGTTAATGACGATATTTTAGGAAGTATGGAGTTTGCAACTAAAGCAGCGGGAGCACGTTTGATTGTCGTGTTGGCTCATACGTCTTGCGGTGCGGTTGCTGGCTCATGTAATGGAGTAAAACTAGGACATTTAACTGATGTGCTAGATAAAATTCATCCAGCGGTTGAAATGAGCATGAAAGCCGAGGGAAGCAAGAATTGCTCGGATCCCAAATTAGTTGATGCGATTGCAAGAACTAATGCATTAAATATGGTAAAAGAGATCCAAGAAAAAAGCCCAATCCTCAAGGCGTTAGTAGAAAGTAACAAAGTAGGTATTGTCGCAGGAATGCATGATATTAAAACAGGTCAAATAACCTTCTTTGAAGAAGGACGCTCTGTTCCGAAATCGTGATCATCCCCCTACTGATAATACCTCAATAA
Source organism: Legionella sp. (assembly GCF_965140895.1). Taxonomy (GTDB): domain Bacteria; phylum Pseudomonadota; class Gammaproteobacteria; order Legionellales; family Legionellaceae; genus Legionella. The sequence continues at coordinate 7,214 of NZ_CBCSKT010000043.1, forward strand.
CCAACTCTACGTACCGCGCTTTATGCGCGGTATCCAAAACGATGTAACTTGGATAATTTTTTAATTTGAAAGCATTAGACTTTTACTCATCAAAAAACGAAACCTCACCTGAACCAATATCATATAAACCACCAATAATTTTAATGGCTTTTTTACTGATTAACTCCCTGAGGATACTGCTTTTCTCCAAGATTATTTTTATGCTGTTATCCACATTAATTTTGGTCACTTCAGTAACGTATGCGGAATTAGCTCCATTGCGATTATCTTTAAACGAGGTTTCTTGCTCAATTGCGGGTGTGATTTTATCTAAGAGCTGTGTTAAATAACCTAATTGAGCTTCATCACAGGCCCCTTTTATTGCACCACAATTGGTATGGCCAAGTACAACAATCAATTTGGAGCCAGCGATTTTACATGCAAATTCCAGACTTCCAATAATATCGTCATTCACAACATTGCCTGCAATTCGAATACTAAAAATATCACCAAGACCTTGGTCAAATATGAATTCGGCAGGAGTTCGAGAATCAATACAACTTAAAATTGAGGCGAAAGGAAATTGCTCTTCAGCAGTTTCATTCACTTGCTGTAGAAAGTTACGATTATATCGCAAATTATTTATAAACCGCTCATTGCCCTTTTTAAGTAAATCAATAGCTTGGTCTGGAGTTATTTTACTCAGATCTTCTTTGCTAATTGTTTTCATAAAAACACTCCATGTTTGTTATTAATTTCCTCAATGTCCAATGCAGAATGCTACAAATACCATTAAGAGCCAAGTAAATCCCAACAAAACACAATGTGCACAAAATAACAACTCACATAACCAAAGTCTTTTGAGGTTTCGTATAGACCTAACTGCGCATCATTAAACATGTTGTTCCTCAAACGGTAATTACAAATGAACCCTAATACGGTCTTCATTACCCTCATCAGGCTCCGAATCGTTCTTATGAGCCTGAAGTTGGGTTTTCATTTTAGAAAAATTATCCATTTTCGCACTCGAGACTACGGCCGGCTCAACAACCAGAGGCCCACCATTTAATTCATCACCCAACATAACATCTTGCTCAAGTCGCTTTTTCCCAGAAATTTCATCTTGCATTCGTTGTAACGCACCCATTTCACACTTCATTTGCGCTGCTTGAATGCCTACATTAATTCCTTGTATCTGCTGGAAAAATACCGGAAATTCACGTGCCATTAGATCTTTCGCTTTAGGACTCTCACAATTCTTTAATAGCGAGGCCAATACTTGAGGCATCATATTAATGCCTAATGCTGCGTCCCCCGCATCTTTAGGCGATATACCTCCTTTAGTTAGCAAATTTATTTTTGACTCAAGATCCTGAATAGAATTTAAAAAACCAGCAGCCTGAGCCTCGGCTATTTTTGATTTTTGACTAGTACCTTTGGATGTTTCCATTATCGTTTTTATCACATCTTTCATATGTCCTAGTTGTAGCTGTTGTAACTTAGGATCATTAGGATCAAGTTTAACCTTAATTTCATTTTCATAATGTTTAATCCGATCCTCACAGTGGCGTATGTATTGGTATTGAAACTTTTTATCGAACTCTGCTTTAAACCCCTTTTCTAAATCTTTTTGCGGAGTTCCTTGAAAGCTTTCCTTAAATCCTTGAGCTAGAACTTGATTTGTCACCCAATCCTTAAACTGTGCATCAAACTCGGCTTGAATCGCCTTTACCTCTGCCCCAGTTAGCGTTTTAAATGATTTCCCTTGCGCGTTAAGTTCAGATTCCTTGGCACGGGTGAAACTCTCTAAATAATTCGCCTGAAACGCTCGCTCTAATCGCAAACGGCCAGTAATTATAGTCTCCTGCACTTTGCTCTCAAGTGCAACCTCGAATTCTTTTTGATGTACTTTTGCGACATGCTCTTGAAGCTGTTTTCCATAATTTGCACTATATTTTCCCCAGTTATCCTTCACATAAGCATCATAATACCCATCTTTTCCATGCATATAAGCAGACTTGGTTTCCTTTCTCACTTCTGCAAACTCAGCTCTTAAGGGGGCTCTTACGAGTTCACTTCGCGCGTAACTCAGCGCGTTCATGACTCCAGTCATCTGATTCATCAAAAATTGTTTTTTTACAGGGTCTTTTGTGGTTTGTGATAAAATAAGCATGGAGGCCTGTATCGCTTTAGCCCTTTGTTCAAAGATATCATGTGCGTTCTCAATTCCTTCATTTTTAAGGACATTGTGCAGACTTATTAAATCCTGAATGTTCATCTTAATGCTTTGTACATGTTGGCTATATACAGCTATGTTTTTAGTATGGGCTAACCCAAACCTTTTTTTATGGCCAATTTCAAAAGCTTGGCCAATTGAATCCGATAATGCTGTTAACGATGCAATTTCACCACTTCTTAATAATTCAGAGACTTTTATTGGTTTAGACATAATGAACCTCTAACAATGAATATTCCATAAGGATTAGAATACATTAGCTCGTTATGCATTATTATAGTTCATTGTTTACGTATTTTTTAAATAGACTGAGTAAGCATTTTTAGCGTACTCAGGAGAGATTACTTATCAACAATCGTGGGGTTCCCCCTAAAAGAGCCTACGTTGGGTTGGAACGCTTTTTTATATGAAATTATCTCTAGCTTTCTGCAACAACTCCTGAAATCGTAGCAAATGCTTCTCGGTAGTAGTATCCGTGTGCAGAACAAACTTAGAAATGGTTAAGGCAAAAAGTAATCGTCGCATGTCCCAAAGCGCATCTTGAAATTCATCTATTTTCTTTTTTGTTTTTTGGCTAAGTTTTTTTTCCAGTAATAAATTTTCAGAACTTATCGCGATGGGGGCACAATTATCAATTACATTAGCCCGAAGTTTTTCCACAAAAATGAACGTATTTATCTCTTCGGGTTTAGTCTTGATAACCTCTTGTACGCTATCTCTAAAAAAATTAAAAACCAATCGCTGATGAAATAAATAAAGTTTTTGCGAATAATGATAACCTTGAAATAAAAAATAATCGCCGACCAATATAATTACGACACCGATTAAAGTACAAATCGCACGGTTAACTACCATATCAAAGGGGCCTTCTGGTGAGTTGATCTCCGAGGTCTGTGCTAACAATAAAAAAATCATAATTGTCGTAAACAACACACTAATATCGTAACGCCGTGGATTTAAAGTTGAAATCGATAAACCAATCAGGGCCAAAATAAACACTACAGAAACAAATCGGTAATTAAACTGCATTAAGTAGATTAAAGGCAGCAAAATCGCGAGCGCAAAAAAGGTTCCACCGACACGATGTATAGCTCGTCTCGTAATTAGCCCTGGCTCAATCCCTGCACTCACCACTAACACGGTAAGTAAAACCCAAAACTTATGTGGGATAGTTGAAAATAAATAAATGAACATGGCAATCATGAACATGCCCGCTAAATGAGTAAAACGAGCATAATCAAGTCGTCTTCTCATTTGTGCTGTAGATAACATAATTTATCCCAGTGAATAAAAACTTGTTTTAAACAACGACAAATATAATGTTGCAGCTGTGTTTCTGCTACAGTAGTCATGCGAGGCATACCGCAAGGAGCATAAATATCCATATTCAAACGAAGTAATTCAAAATTTGCCTGAATATCATGCCAAAATGCCACATTCTTGTCCTCATAATAAAGACTATCCATACAGTGCTGTATATTACGTAAATTAACCGCAATACGATAAGTTTGTCTTCGGTATTTGATCGGGATTAACTTACGGTAATTACGTGCCATACCTAAGTGTTGTATCTCTTGTGCCGAACTTTTCTTTTCCTTTCTAATGGCGTAATCAATCCCATCTTGCAAGCAATGAATAAACTTTTGTACGGCCTTATTCCAAATCCGCAAATAGTTAGTTGGATAAATTTTGAGGCAAATAAAGGCGGTGAACATGGCCAATAAAGTTGACGAGATAAAAGTATACGCGACTTGAACACTTCCTAAAGGCAGGGTACTTAAAACCACCGTCCCATTAACCAATAGCAGCATGGTTAAGTTCTTTAGTGCATAAAAATACTTGAGTATTGAAAAGTAAATAAGTGCTAAAACCAGCACGGAGAAAAAGAAAAAAGTCCCTTTAAAGGGATAAACCAGATAAAAAGACACCGTAATAAATATGAGTGCAATGGTGATAAAAACTAATAAACGCTCTTTTTCTGGATAAGAATCTAATACTGGTGCCTCATAAAAAGCAATCACCAAAAAAGGAATGATGTAACTTTGAAAATTAGATGGCTGAAATATCCAATAGACGTAGGTCGCCACGGTAGCAAGAAAAAGCGCTTTAGGGAGAATGACCCTTTGTGCACCGTAAGGATCATATTCCTCAAGCCATTGTTTAAACCTTGATGTAAACATAGGCGCTGCTGCCAAGACGAAGTGGATATTTAGGATCAGGATCCGTGATACGAATAATTACTGGCAAACGCTGAGGTAATAAAATCCACTGGTTTTCATTAGTAACATTTTGCAATTGCGTGCGTGGATCAACTAATTGGCGATTAGCAGACCAATAGTCTGATTCAATGATCCCATGAAATATTTTTCGTCCTAAATACATTCGAGGAAACACCACCACATTGGAGCCTTTGCGAACTGAACTTAAATCCGTTTCATTAAAGTTTGCCTGAATGTAAATATTCTCGGTATCAACTAAAGAAAACAAGGGTTGATTGATGTTTACTGGAGTACCTATCGTAAAAAATAAATTTTGCACTACCCCATTACCTTGAGCATACACATCGGTTAGGTTTAGATTTACTTTAGCATTTCGTAAACGTGCGCTGATCGATTGAATTTCACTTTCTTGACCTTGAATTTGATACTTATCAATTTCTAACTGTTTTAAAGACGCTTCCCAGCGGTTTTTAGCGGCCATAGTGTCTTGTTCAGAATTTTGTAACGTGATTAAAGAAACGGAGCGTAAGCGATATCCTTTTTGGTATTTTTCATCATCTTGTTTTAGTCTAATGTAATTGCGCTCTTCATTGCGGCTAAGTCTTAGGTCGCGTTCATAGGTGGCTTTGAAGGCTGCTAATTTGGCTTCACCACTTGCTAAGTCCGCAATAAATTGGTCATGGGCGTAAGCATAAGGTCTTTTGAATACGGTAAAGAGCTTTTGTCCCTTTTGAACTATATCACCATTTTGCACATAAAGACCGGTGATGTAACCACTGGTAAGGGCCGCGACCGGACGCACGTTATTCATCACAAAGGCATTATCAGTAAAGGGAAATAAAAACGAAAACAGGTAAACAAATGTGGTGAAAATGCCAATAAAAATAATCGTATTTGGCAAAGTAACCCTGTGCTTCGCCCTAGCAAAACGTTTTTTAAATTGGCTACGAAGCTTGGTAAAATTAATCATATCCCTCTCAAATAATTTACTTTTTCTTGGTGTCGTCTGGTTATTTTTCTTCACTTGGCTTTACCGCATAGCCTCCGGCTAAATCTTGGTATAAAACAACTAAAGACATGGCAAGCTCTAACTTAGCCTGATTCGTTCTAAGTGCCAAGTTATCTAAATAAATTTTGCTTTGTAATAACTCTTTATACGAAATTAACCCGGTTCTTAACAAGCCCTGTTGTAATTTATATTTACGGCGGTATTCCCTTTCTGCGAGCATGTACGCATTAAATTGCTCATTCATGCGTTTATTTGCTGAATAATCAGTATCTACCTCGCGCAAAATTCGTTTGGCTGTTTTATAAAGTTCCGCTAATTTAGCCTGCTGTATGCCTTTACTTCGGGCCACTTTTCCTAAAGAACCTGGCATTAAATCCCAATTAGCATAGGCATCGGTCACATTGATCGAGACCCCACCGGGCAGATGTGCCCTTCCTACCAAATCATCCAGTTGTAGCGCGGGGAAGAAATCACTCCAGGCAACCCACTCACTGGCACGTGCCCCCTTTAATGCATAGATGGCCATGTGCATATCCGGACGATTATTAAGTACTGAGGCTGGCAAGCTACCTGGTTTAAAGCGAGAAAAATTCAATTGAGCAAACTTGTTTTTATTTTTTATTCGCCCGGGATTTTCATTAATTAAAAAGCGCAATGCATTTTCACTGTACACCATGTTATGTAAAGCTGGTTCAATTTGAGCAGCAATCAAACGCTCATCAGATTGCAGTTGTGCTAATGCCATATCATTGTCTAAACCAATTTTAATGTCGTGTTCACTTAAGGTGATTAGCGTTTTAAGATCGTTATTTAACTGCCGTAAGAGTCTGATTTGTTCTTGTTGGGACATCAGGGTAAAATAAGCGGACGCTATTTGCCCAATAACCGTCAAACGTGCTCCATCAACGGCCGCACGATGAAATTGTACGTTATAGCGAGCCTCTTTTCCTTGCGTATACAGCTTCATCATATTCAACGCGTAGTATGGCCAAATACCATAAAAGCCTCCAGGAACACCCAATGCCGGGTTTGTTGAATATCCCGCTAATAATTGAATGGTTGGAATCCAGCTCAGTTGGACTTGCAGTAATTCTCCGCGTGCTTGCTGCAAGTTCCCTAAAGCAATATGGACATCCATGTTATAACGCAAACCAGCCTCAATCAAATGATTCAATTCCTCATCATGAAATTGTTGCCACCATGCCAAGCAAGGCAAATTATCTAAAGGTTTATAAGCTTTTGTACTGGAGGGAAATTGCTTTGGCGCAACAACTTGCTGCTTTACTCCCTTACCACAGCCCCATAATCCTATTAGTATGGAGATTAAGAATAGTGTTTTTTTTATCATTAATTAAGTTACTGATGTTTATTAAAAATAACGGTGCATTCATCATTGTAAGTTTAGTTCCAGGGAGTGTCTAGGGCTTTCTTTCACCACCTATTAAGACTCGCTCAAATACCGGCTATGCATTAAAAATGGACGGAAATTTTTCATCACCTATACTGTAGTTAAACAATAACGTTTTTCATCTTAGGATCTAAAATGGACCATTCATGGAAAGAACAGTTAAATCAGCAACTAGAAAAACATATTGATGCCCAAAAAATTCGTTAAAGCCCTATCGATGAGTTATTGTGAACAGCACACGGTTGAAGAGGCCGCAAGTGACATGTTACTGCTTGATAAGTTATCTATTCAGCGTTCAATAATTATCAATTTCTATGAGTCGACCCTTTCTGAATATCCTTTGCATGTGAAAATTTATCGCTTTGGTAACCCTATCCCTTTATCAGATATCCTACCCATGCTAGAAAACGATGATGGCTTTAATAAGCTCGTCTTGGGTGCAGGATTATCCTGGCGAGAGTTGAACATCATTCGCGCTTACGCCAAATACATGCATCAAGCAGGAATAAGAAAATGGGAATTACCGCGCGTGGAGCCTGGGAATCAATTAAACGACATTTTCGTGAGTTAGATATTAACTTCGCAGAGCGAGAATTCACTGTAGTTGGTGTTGGGGATATGAGCGGTGACGTCTTTGGTAATGGCCTTACCTATTCCAGAAATAGCCGCCTCCTAGCGGCCTTCGATCATCGTCATATATTCCTTGATCCTAATCCCGATGCACATAAATCATTTGATGAACGCGTTCGTCTCTTTAATCTACCAACCTCTTCCTGGGAAGATTATAACCAAGATCTCATTTCCACTGGTGGACGTGTGGACTTGAAGCAGTATCTGTAGTCTGTGGTTAAGAGGAAAACCTGGTTGCACGCAACCAGGTTTTAAAATTATTTTTTGAAGTTACTTAAAACAGCCTCGGCATCCATTACCCCACCAACATTCGTACGATACAATTTAATTTTCATAAATGTTGTTGGAATCTCTACCGTCACCCATTGCCCACCGGAAATAGTTGTCGTACTTGTAGTGGTTGTATTATGACGGCGATGATGATGGTGCTCCGAAGTCGAGTCCGTTGTCGTAGTTTCAGTTATTGGTGTTTGATAGGTTCTTTTATTTACCGTTGATGCAGAATCAAGAATCTTAAAATAACGATAACCGTTCATCTTAGTTACTTCAGCAGAACGTCTTAACGCATATTGATAAGCTTGATCGCGGCTTGAGTATTCATTCCCTAAAAACTTTACCGAATACGTATCCTCACTTAAACGGAAATCTTCAAATCCTCCCGATAATGACATTGGATGATAACCTGTAGCACAACTAACAAGTAGTAATAAAACAGGAATAATGGCGATAAATTTTTTCATTTTTTTCTCACAGTAACGTCTTTAGAACAATATTATTAGTACATCTACTCACATATATTATTATGACAATGCAAATTAGGATAGCGATTGGGACTATAATGTTGATGCACATGCACCTGTGGTCTTGGATAATAATGAGGTTGGATGTAATGATGGTGGTGGTGATGCCGGCGTTTATGGTGATGGTGATAATTACCCCATGCGTACAAAAGATTAGAAGAACTAAAAAGACCAATAAACACACTGACTAACAATATTCTTAATTTCATTAGGAGCCCCTAAACAAAATTGATAAAATTTAACTGGTTAGTACCAGTTTCGTTTTTTATTTAGACTTCATGAATCCATAAAAAACCAAATGATCATATTTGGTTCATTGATAAGCGGATACTAAGTGATCCTTAGTTTTTTATGAAGCATTAGTAGGTAAATTAAAATGACCGATTCGCCTTTACCCAAGCGATTAAAAGAAGCTCGTGTTGCCGCGGGAATCTCACAAAAAAAATTAGGTATTGCTGCAGGAATAGATGAATTTTCAGCCAACCCTCGCATCAATCAATATGAGAGCGGAAAGCATTCTCCCGATTTCTGCACCTTAAAAAGAATTGCAGCAGTCTTGTCCGTCCCTACCGCGTATTTTTATAATGTTGTAATACGGTTTTTTGTACTACAAATCCCCGTATTACGCGGTATTAATAGGGACTATGTGATTACAGCCCTAACAAAATAAAGGTGCTTACAATGAAAATTAGCAGGCTGGTTATCTGAGGATAATTATACGACTTATAACTTCGTTTACGCATGAATAAATCAATCAGGTATACAGGAAGTACTGAAACGAGGGTTAATACAATCACTAAGGCCACATATTCGGCTATTTGTGGAAATGGTATGATTGATACGATAAACGTTAATATTTTCACTAGAGTTTCACGATAATAAGCGAGCGTCAAGATAACCCAATCACCATAACTAAATACAAACCAAGAAGCCGCCAATAAAGGCAAAAATAATTTAACGCCTTTAACCGCAAAAATTTTCTTAATAACTCCAAGAAACTCCTGTGAAAAAAATACCGTAATAGCCCCCAACAGGATAACCAAAGTCAGTGTGAATAACATTTACTTGTTCCTAAAACATAAATCTAACAAACCAATTGGGTACTTTTTATAATCGTTCCTCTAAAGCTTCCCAACGCGCATAGTACTCCATTAATACAGATTCATCCTCGGCCAGGCTCTGATTTATTTTTGCAATAGCCAATGCATCCTGCTGATAAAATTTGGGGTCAGCCATCTGTAATTGCAACTCAGAAATCTTCTTTTCCAATTGCTCAATTTTTTGTGGCAATTGGGATAATTCACGCTGCTCATTAAAGCTTAGCTTATTTGTCGATGGGCTGCGCTTAACGGTTGGATTTCTATCCGCTGTATCACGCTCACGCTGCTGTTGTTGCTGCTGCTTCTTATGCGCCTTATAATCGTCATAGCCACCAACAAACTCACTAAATTGTCCGGCTTCTTCATACACTAGGACACTGGTTACCACCTGGTTAATGAAAGCTCTATCATGGCTAATTAATATTAACGTACCTTGATAATCAGCTAACAGCTCTTCCAAAAGTTCTAGCGTTTCAATATCTAAATCATTTGTAGGTTCGTCCATCACTAAAAAGTTAACTGGTTTAGCGAATAACTTAGCTAACAATAAACGATTACGCTCTCCACCTGATAATACAGAAACCGGTTGATTAAAACGCTCTGCGGAGAACAGAAAATCACGTAAGTAACTGGCAACATGTTTTTGTTTGCCGTTAATCGTGACATAATCTGCGCCCTCACCCACGTTATACATTACTGTTTTATCTTCTTGTAATTGTCGACGTAGCTGATCAAAATAAGCCACGTTTAAGGAGGTACCTTGTTTGATGTCTCCTGAATCGGGCTGCAATTCCCCCAACAATAAACGCACTAGAGTTGTTTTACCACAACCATTAGGCCCAATAACCCCAAGTTTATCTCCACGAGTCAGTAATAAAGAAAAGTTTTCTAATAACTTTTTTTGCCCTAAAGAGTAATTCACGTTACTTGCTTCGATAACTACAGAACCTGAACGACTAACATCTAAAGAAATTACCTTAACTTTTCCTAATTGATTACGGCGTTCCTTATATTCTTCACGCAACGCTTTTAAAGCACGTACTCGCCCTTCATTACGTGTACGTCGAGCTTTGACTCCCGTACGAATCCAGACTTCTTCTTCGGCGAGTTTTTTATCAAATAATTCATTTTGCTTTTGTTCACTCTGACGAATTGTCTCACGTCGGTCCAGATAGGTTTCGTAATCACAATCATGCCGGTGTAATTTTCCGCGATCAATTTCCACAATCCGATTTGACACCTGGCTTAGGAATTCTCTATCATGGGTAACCAATAATACCGCGCCTTTAAAGCTTTTGAGATAAGCCTCAAGCCATTCAATCGCTTCAATATCTAAATGGTTGGTTGGCTCATCCAATAATAATAAATCAGGTGATGCGATCAGTGCCGCCCCCAACAGAACGCGACGTTTCATTCCCCCTGATAAATTATTCATCCGCTCCTGAGTAGCAATACCCAAACGGCTGGCCATCGTTTCGATTTGCGGCAATTTATCCCAAGCGTGTAGGTTATCCATTCGCTGTTGGACACGAACCAATTTCTCCATATCCCCTTGTTGGGATAGTTCATGAAATTGAGATAAAACTTCTCCAACTTCACCTAAGCTTTTCACTAAAAAATGATAAACGGAGTCATCCCCAGTAATAGGAACTTCTTGAGTTAAGCCTGCGACTCGTAAACCGGATAATTGATTGATTTGTCCGCTGTCAGGAACAATATCTCCTTGCAGTAATTTAAGAAGAGTTGATTTCCCTGCCCCATTTCTGCCGACTAGGGCAACCCTATCTTGTGGCTGTATTTGCCAATCGGCTTGATCTAACAGTTGATTGCCAGCAATATTAAGACTTACGTCATGAAGGGAAAGAATACTCATACTTTAAACTCTAAAAATTGAAACATTTTGGTTTGATTTGTGGGCATCTCCCACATAATCAATGCCATTAAGTTAATGGATTTTATTTATACATTGTTGGTTGGGGACATAGGCCCAACCAACACGTCTTGGGAGAGAGGGTTAATAACAACCTACTCAGGTAATACCAATACCCCATCCATCTCAACCTGTGCCCCTCGAGGCAATGCGGCAACACCTATTGCTGCTCGAGCAGGATAAGGCTCTACAAAATAACGGCCCATGGCTTCATTAATCAAGGGAAAATGACTTAAATCAGTCAAATACACATTGAGCTTGGCTATATTTGCCAAACTACCACCCGCAGCGTCACATACTGCAGATAGATTTTCTAAAACTTGCGTGATTTGTTCACTAATGTCGTCACTACACATTTGCATGGTTTTAGGGTCTAGCGGTATTTGACCTGAGAGGTATATGGTATTACCACATTGAATTGCTTGTGAATATGTTCCAATAGCTTCCGGAGCTAATTTCGTATGTACAGGCTGCATTAATTATCCCCTTGTTTTTTTCGGTACAGACGCATCACCACTTTATTAGCGCGTAATCGACGCATTACTCGCGCCAGGTGCGTCCGGTCAATCACGCTGATTGAAAATGTTACTGCGTTATGACGTCCATCGCGAGGGTCTACATTGATGTTACCAATATTTGATCCCGCTTCGGAAATAGCGGTCGCTAAAACAGCTAATACTCCGCGCTCATTCGCTACATCAACAGTAATATCGACCCAATATTCCCCCTCAACCTTCTCATCCCAACGTAAAGGAACAAATTGTTCAGGGTTCATACGTGAAGTTTTTAAACTTGCACAATCGCTATTGTGTACAATGATTCCTCTACCCTGCTGGAAGACCCCTATGATGCTATCGCCAGGAATTGGTTGGCAACATTCACCAAAATGTACCACCATCCCTTCGGTGCCTTTAATGGCAAAGGGTCGAACTTTGCTTGCTTTGTCCAACTCATGGAAGTCTTGACTGACCACCAAGCGTTTCGCAATCACCATGGCCATTTGGTTACCAATACCAATAGCGAAGAGTAAATCATCTATAGTTTTATAGTGTAAATCACTTAATAGCACGTGAAGTGTCTCTGGCGGTACTTTGGCATAATCACTGGATAATTCAGCTAAAGATTGTTCCAGTAATCGTTTTCCTAAAACAATGGATTCCTCATTTTGCTGGCTCTTCAAGAAATGACGTATATTTGAACGCGCCTTACCAGTAACCACAAAATTTAACCATGCCGGGTTAGGATGAGCACTGGAGGAAGTAATAATTTCTACGGTTTGTCCATTCGATAAAGGAATGCTCAGTGGTACTAAACGTCGATTTACCTTGGCTGCCACACAACTATTCCCTACGCCCGAATGCACTGCATAGGCAAAATCAACTGCTGTAGCCCCTTTAGGCAACTCCATAATATGACCTTTGGGAGTAAATACATAAACCTCGTCAGGGAATAAATCAATTTTAACGTTTTCAATGAATTCGAGGGAGTTCCCGGTACTACGCTGCATTTCTAATAAACTTTGTACCCATTCACGAGCACGTAGCTGTGCTTCATTTACTTCCAATCCAGAAGATTTATAAATCCAATGCGCCGCAACCCCATTATCTGCAACTTTATCCATATCTCGTGTACGAACTTGCACCTCAAGAGGAACCCCAAAGGGACCAAACAAAGTGGTATGCAAGGATTGATAACCATTCGCCTTAGGAATCCCAATATAATCTTTGAAACGCTGAGGAACTGGTTTATAGGTGCAATGCAAAGCACCTAAAATACGATAACAGGAATCAATATCTTCAGTGATGACTCGAAATGCAAATACATCGGTAATTTCTGTAAATGAGGCCTTTTTTTGCCGCATTTTGCGATAGATACTATATAAGTGCTTCTGTCTACCAAATACCTGCTCATAAGGAATATTTAATTGCGCCAGAGCTTGCTGCAAATCACGTTCGATGGTTTGAGTTAATTCACGGCGATTACCGCGTGATTTTTCTACGGCAGATTTAATTGCGCGATAACGCATAGGATATAGAGCTTGAAATCCCAGATCTTCAAGGCCAACGTAGATGGAGTGCATCCCCAGGCGATTGGCAATTGGGGCATAAATTTCTAAGGTTTCAACAGCAATACGGCGTCGTTTTGCTGCCGGCATGGAGCCTAAGGTGCGCATATTATGCAGCCGATCCGCTAATTTTACGATAATTACGCGGATGTCTTTGACCATAGCCAAAACCATTTTACGGAAATTTTCTGCCTGAGCTTCTGCTTTGGATTCAAATTTGATTTTGGTAAGTTTGGTAACTCCATCGACTAAGGCGGTGATGTCTTCACCAAATTGGCGGGTTAAATCTTCTTTGCTTACAGTGGTATCTTCAACGACATCATGAAGTAGTGTCGCCATAATGGTTTGATAATCGAGCCGCATTCGAGCCAGAATCAAGGCAGCGGCAACAGGATGAGTTATGTAAGGCTCCCCTGAACGACGCATTTGACCATGGTGTGCTTTTTCAGCAACTAAATAAGCTTGGTAACATTTTTCTATTTGAGCTTGCTCGAGATAGCATTTCAGCTCTTCATCAAGCTCTTTAAAATAGCTCACGCAGCACTCCCTGATGTCCAACATGGTCATACCTCATTTTGGCTAAGATAACGGAAACAGCCCCTTACATCCAAGCAAAAAATTGAACCCTATACTAAAATAATAGCCCAAACCATAAAAAATGGTGCACCTGCACAATAGACCATTTTAACTTGCTTAAAAACACGTAACTCGTATGGTACACGTTCACGCTGTAGGTAAATTTAGTCATTGCAAGCGCAGCGCAGCAACCCAAGAGTTCGAAGTGCTGAACCCTGGGTTGCTGCGCTCACAATGACGGTGGGGTTTTATTTAATTCAAAAAAATAACAAAACCCTGCGAACGATTACCCGTATGACGCTGCGCTAATACGGGCTACAAAATTTTTATTCTTTATCTAGAATAGCTGCTGTGACCAAACCTTCAGCAATTTCACGTAAAGCAACAACTGTTGGCTTATCATTTTCCCATTCAACCATGGGTTGATCACCGCGCACAGCAATTTGTCGTGCACGCTTTGTAGCCACCATAACTAATTCAAAACGGTTTGCTACATGCTCTAAACAATCTTCAACTGTAACTCGTGCCATAATTGCCTTCTCCGGTAACCAAAACTTCTTATTTTACTGCGATGACATCAGGAATGAAAGTAATTTTGCTTGTTTATTTACCTGCCGCTCGATACGCAGACGATTAGCCAGCACAATTGTGCATAAATCTGCAGCTGCATGTTCAAAAGTATCATTAACAATAAGATAATCAAACTCTGAATAATGACTAAGTTCATCTTGGGCTTTTTTCATTCGGCCGCGAATTATTTCGTCATTATCTTGGCCTCTATTGGTTAAACGTTCCTTCAATGCCTCGATTGATGGCGGAATAATAAAGATACTTACTGCCTCAGGGAAGTTTTTCTTAATTTGCGCAGCCCCTTGCCAATCAATGTCTAAAACCACATCAATGCCACATTCCAAACGCTCACTAATTTGTGCCCTGGAAGTACCATATAAATGGCTAAAAACTTGCGCATGCTCAATAAAAGCTCCCTCATTGATCATGGTAGTAAATTGACTTTCATCAACAAAAAAATAATCTACTCCATGAACCTCTCCTGGCCGCATCACACGAGTTGTATGAGAAATAGAAACATCAATCTGCTCAAGAGTCTCGATTAAATTTCTCACTAAACTCGTCTTGCCCCCTCCTGAAGGTGCAGCAACAATAAATAAATTACCCGAATAATTACCCACAATATAACTCACTCAATATTTTGAATTTGCTCACGCATTTGTTCAATTAGTACTTTCATTTCCACAGCACTCTGGGTTAATTCCACAGAATCTGACTTAGAACTTAAGGTGTTCGCCTCTCGATTCAACTCTTGCATTAAGAAATCAAGGCGTCTTCCCGCTATTTTATCGCAATTTATAGTCCGACTCACTTCATTAATATGAGTTTGTAAACGATCTAATTCTTCGCTCACATCCAAACGGGTAAGAATTAACGCGATTTCCTGCTCAACGCGATTTTCCGGTACTTCAATCTGCACCGCCTGTAAACGAGAAAACAATTTATCTTTAACTTGCTCGGCTTGATTTGCCACAAGCTCTCGTGAACGCATTACTTCTTTACCTAATTCCTGCAAACGGCTACTCACATGAGACTGTAATGCGTTCCCTTCGGTTGCACGAACGTGTTTAAGCTGTTCGATGGCATCTTCGAATAAAGAAATTGCTTGATGACCTAATTCGTCAACATCAGGAGCGCTTAGCTGCACGACCCCAGGCCAAGCAAGAATACGACTGACCCCAAAATCATTTGCCAGGTGATGAGAAACAGACAATTGATTGCTTAAATCTACTAAGGCATTCACCATTGCTGTATTTACAAGCATCGACTGACTATCAGAACCAACATCCTGATATTTAAGCTGACACTCTAATTTACCACGGCTTATTTTATCACGCAGCACAGTACGTAAATGAGGTTCAATAAAACGAAATGGCTCCGGCAAACGAAATGAAATATCTAGATACCGATGGTTTACTGAGCGAATCTCCCAACAAAGAGTTCCGGCATTGATCTGTTTTTGTGCCCGAGCAAAGGCAGTCATACTTTGAATCATAAAAAGACCATTGAAGATACGTCGCGCGACTATACCGCAATTTCAGAAAATTGGACAGAACTGATCAAAATCGACATAACAGAACATGGTAATCCGTAGGCTGGGCTTAGCAGCCTAATGGCGCTGCCTTAAGGTGTACAAGAATTAGTAATTTTTAGTTTAATCTATTGAAAAGTAATGAAATCAGTTT
>NZ_CBCSKT010000044.1:0-23415 GCF_965140895.1 Legionella sp.
TTTTTGCGAAAAAGGAATTGGAAGCGCGTGATCGTAGATTAATTAAAGCCGCAAGAAAGACGGTATTTTCTATTCAGGATGGGAATGAGCAGGATGCCTTACTTACGCTTCAGGTGTAAATAATGATGTCGGTGGTGGGGGTACTTCATTTTTCCACTACCGGTTTTTGCTGCCATCCTCCACCCAAGGCTTGAAACAATGCGACCGTATCCGAAAGACGATTTGCCTGCGCCTGAATTAAATTTAATTTTGCCAGCTGATAATTCTGTTGACTAAGGAGTAAGGCTGCTTGGCTGGTATCTCCTAGTGCTAATTGGCGTTGATAAATCCGAAGGGCAGTACGTGTGGCGTGTTCTGCTTTATTGGCTGCATCTAAGGCAATAGCATCTGCGTGTAAGGCTTTTAAGGTATCCGCCACATTTTGGTAAGCATTGATCACCGTTGAGCGGTACAGTGCGGCCGCTTGTCTATAAGTTGCCTCTGCTGCTCGCTGTTTATGACGCAGAACTCCGCCATTGAAAATTGGTTGTGTAATAATACCTGCGAGAGCCCAAAAGCGCGTGTCCGGCCGCAGTAAGGTGCCTAAAGTAGTTGCAGCCGTTCCTAAGTTGGTGGCATCAATTTTAAAATTGGGCAGGCGATTGGCAATGGCTACCCCAATCAGTGCATTTGCGGCATGCATTTGTTCTTCGGCGGCACGAATATCTGGACGATGTTCAATGAGGGTTGAGGGAATTGATATGGGCAGTTGCGTGGGTAAGTGTAACGAGCTCAAATAGACTTTGGGAGTGTGTGGATCATCAGGAAAACGCCCGGTTAGTGAATTTAATAAATCTCGTTGAATCGCCAGTTGTTTTTGCAAAGGAGGTAGGCTGGCTATTGATGAGGCCAGGGCTGCTTGCTGCACGGTTACATTGGCAAGAGCCGTGTCGCCTAATTTTAATTGTTGTTGCGTAATCGCTAAGATCTTTTTTTGTTCAGTAATGATTTTTTCGGTCGCAGTAATTTGCTCCCGTAACGCGGCTTCTTGGATTGCCGCACTTACTACATTGGCCGTTAAGGTTAAATAAGTGGCTTCTAATTGGAAGCGTTGAAATTCGGCTTGCGCCATTGATGATTCCAGTTGTCGCCGGGTGCCGCCAAAGACGTCAATGGTATAGGACACAAATACTTGCCCGGTGTAGAGCGAATATTGATATTGGTTGCTGGCCAGCACGCTGGTGAGAAGATCGGCAGTTTTTTGCGTGGTTGGGTTAAACGATACACCGACTGCTGGCAACAGTGTTCCGCGCCCTGAGTAGGCATTTTCTAACGCCGAACTTAGTGCTTCTTGGGCGGCACTAAGTGTAGGATTGTAGTGCAGGCTTGCTGCGACTAACTCATTCAAGGGCTGAGAGTTAAATAATCGCCACCATTGTGCGGGTAACGTTTGATTCGCGACAAAAGATTGTGTTGCACCAAACGGTGTTTTACTCACGGTAGTTTTAGCAATTGGAGCCGACTTGGTATAAGTTTGAGGCAGTGGGGCCTCTGGCCGTTTATAGTTGGGTCCTACGGCGCAACTATTAAGTAAAAGTAGCAGCAATGCTGTACGTACTAGATTATGCATCATGATTTTCTTCCCCAACGACGTACTTTAGGGCGTCTGTGTTCAAGAAAACGAGCTAAGGCGTAATAATACGTAGGTAAAATAAATAGGGTTAACAGGGTCGATACCGCTAAACCGCCAACAATGACCGTTGCCAGGCCGCGCTGCACATCGGTTCCCACTCCTGTAGCCAAGGCTGCAGGCAGCATACCAAAGGAGGCGACGGTTGCGGTCATGAGTACTGGACGTAGACGTTCAGCTGCCCCGTCAATAACTGCGCGATTAAGCGATGGATTTAATTTGCGTACACGGCGGATATTGGCAACCATAATAATGGCATTCTGGATGGAAACGCCAAATAAGGCGATAAAGCCTACCGCGGTTGCAACATTAATGGTTTCCCCTGTTAAATGTAGGGTAACCAGGCCACCTAAGGTTGCCATGGGAACCACCCCAAGAATGAGAAATACTAAATGTAACTTTTGGAATTCGAAAAATAAAAGCAAACCCATCAGCACGAGCATGAGTCCAAGAATGTAGACCAAACGCTTTTCCGCGCGTTCCTGACTTTGAAATTGTCCGGCCCATTCTAAGCGGAATTGCTTCTTATCAAACTGTACCTTTTCGGCAATTTTCTGTTTGGCTTCATTAAGGTAGGAGGTCAGATCGCGCCCACGATTATCCATGCGGACCGTGACTTGACGTTCGCCTTGCTCATGAGCGATATTACTTTCACCGGTACGATATTCCAAGGTAGCCAGTTCAGACAAGGGGATTTTTGCTCCATTGGCACTGTTTATAAATAAATTACCCAGAACTTGGGTGCTGTTTTTTTCGGCCTTGGGAAAACGCGCTGTTGCATTATAGTTACGGTTTTCTACATAAATTATAGTAATGGGGGCACCACCTAATCCAGTTTGAATTAAGTTAGTTATCTCTGCAACATTGATTCCATAACGAGCAATCTTTTCGCGATCGGCTTTAATTGTAATTTGTGGGATGGGTGGTTCTTGAAATATGGAGGCCGACGCCGTTCCTTTAATGGTTTTTAACACCTTCACGATTTCCTTGCCAATGCGGCGGGCTTCATGTAGGTCGGCGCCATAAACCCTTAAGGCAAGCGGGCTATGTGCGCCACCGACCAGATCATTGACATTGTCGACAATGGGTTGACTAATCCCAATCGTAAAGCCTGGCATTTGCGAGAACTCTTCCGCAAGTCTAGAGATAAGCTGTTGTTTTGATTCCTTTCCAGGCCATTCGCTATAAGGTTTTAAACCTACCGGGGCTTCAATGTGCGAGGGTGTCCATGGATCGGTACCGTTATCATTTCTACCCAGCTGGGTCACCACAAAAGAAATTTCAGGGTTCTTTAGGATGGTTTCCCGCAGCGTGCTGGCCATTTCACTGCCTTTTTCCAAGGATAGTCCAGGTGGTAAATCTGCTTGCAACCACAGTGCTCCTTCATCGAGTTCGGGTAAAAACTCACGGCCAGTCGTGGCGCCAAGCACAATGATCAAGGCTAAAGTAATGATACCCAAGGCATAGGCAATGCTCGGGCGTTTAATTAAATCACGCAAGAGGTCGCGATAGCGTGCGGTTAACCAGATGAGCGCATGATTAGGGTGTATTTTTTTCGGTTTACGTAAGGCGGTGTAGGCTAATCCAGGAATTAGTACAAAAGAACAGACTAATGCACCTAAAAGCGCAAAGCTTACTGTATATGCCATCGGTCTAAAGAGTTTGCCTTCGGCATGTTCAAAGGCAAATAGCGGCAAATAGGCGGAAATAATAATAAGCGTGGCAAAGAAAATAGGGCGTGCTACTTGCTTGGTTGCAGCTAAGGTGTCATCTACGGATAGTGGGGCATTGGGAAGTGCTTCGCGACGGCGTAAAATAGTTTCCATTACTACAATCGCACCATCAACGATAACTCCAAAGTCAATTGCGCCTAAAGAGAAGAGGTTGGTGGGCATTTGCGTTAAATTCATGAAAATGAATACGGATACCAGTGCGGCGGGAATGGCAACCGTAACGACGATGGCACAACGAAAACTCCCGAGAAAAAGCATCAGCACAATGCAGACGATGGCAATACCCTCAATAACCGTATGCGTTATTTTGTGAATTGTTAAATGGACTAAATCATCTCGATCAATATAAGGAGCAATGGATACTCCCATTGGCCTTAGTCGTTCTTGTAAGGAGTCAATTTTTTCATGCAAGCCCTCCAAAACTTTTCCTGGATTGAGTCCTTTGCGCATAAGAACAATCCCTTCAATAGTATCTGGATTGTGATTTTTTCCGAGGATTCCCTCACGTTCTTTATGACCAAATTCGACTTGTCCCAAATCACGAATGAATATGGGGGTTCCCTGATATTGCCTAACCACAACGGCACCGAGCTCATCCAGAGTACGAATTTGTCCCATACCCCGAATGATATAGCTTTGCTCTCCGCGAGAAACGCGGCCGCCTCCAGCAAAGGCAGAATTATTGTTAATGGCATTGGTTACATCGGCTAAGGCTAAATTAAACCGCCGTAATTTTATGGGGTCTAAGGTGAGTTGGTATTCTTTGGTCAAACCACCAAAGTTATTAATTTCGGCAATTCCTGAAACCTGCTTGAGCGCAGGTATGACAATCCAGCGTTGTATTTCGGATAACTCCATCAGATTTTTGGTATTGGATTCTAATGTATAGCGGTAGATTTCACTGCCAGAGCCTGTGAGCGGATCCATCGTTGGTTGAATGCCGGCGGGAAGGCTCAAAGAGCTCAATGCTTCTAAGACTCGGGCACGAGCAAAATACTCATTTGCTTCATCCTTGAAGATCATGGTGATTAATGACAGAGCAAAGGTACTGCTGGAGCGTAACTCAGATAAATAGGGTACACTAACCAGCTCGCGCTCGAGTGGGATGGTCACCTGCTGTTCGATTTCCTCCGCGGCTAATCCGGGTAATTGAGTGGCAATGACAACGCGGACGTCATCGAGTTCGGGATAGGCTTCAATGGTCATCTGGGTGCTGGAAATATAGCCATAAATACCAATCAAAATGGCCGCACCCCAAGCAATGCGACGCCGATGAAAGCACAGCGCGATCAGCTTATCAATCATTAATAAGTATCCCTCCAGCACTCACAATGCGATCGCCTGGTTTTAGTCCTGAGCGAACACGCACATGCTCTTTATCTTCAGGGCCGAGTATTATGGTACGTTGGGTGAAGGTCCAGGGGGCGGTTTCAATAAAAACGGAGGTCGTGTCATTATACATGAGCAGGGCGGATAGCGGGACTATAGGTTGTTTATCCTGAGGTATCTCGGTATTCACCGTTGCAAACATATTAGGTTGTAAACGCTCATCGGGGTTAGTCAGGGCAATACGTGATTTATTGCAACGAGTGTCTGGATCCAGGAAATTATTGGTGAAGCTAATGTTGCCATCCCAATGTTGCTGCGGATAGGCCGCTACATGTATTTTTACTTTTTGACCTTTTTTGACCCAGTGGATGGACTGCTCTGGAACACAGGCGGTAACCCATACTGCATGAATATTTGAAAGATTAAAAATAGGCGTGCTCTGATCGGTAATATAGGCGCCGCTGCCGTAATTTAAGGTGGTGATCTTACCGTCTATGGGGGCCATTATTTGCAATAAGTTTTTCTTATTTTGGCCTAGGGCTTCCAAGGTTGCTTGTGTACGCTGCATCTCGGCTTGTGCTTGCAAGTAGGTATTTTTTATTTGCTCTACATCCTTAATGGCATTTGCACCGGCACGGTTGACTTTTTGTGCTCGACTCCAGGCTTCAGTTGCTTGTTTTAATGCACTTTTAGCTTTAATTTTATCGGCATAGGCCTGCGCCATGGCAGGAGATTGCATCACTGCTAAAACTTGCCCTTTTTTTACCTCCTCCCCAAGTTGAGTATTTAAACTAACCAGCTGCCCTGTTAATGGAGGAAATATGCTTATATTACGTGTTTGCTCTGCCTCAACTATTCCCACAAGCTTAATAATGTGCGGTGCATTAGAGACGTGGACGGTTTGTACAGTTAATCGCGACCGTAGTGGTGAATGTTCAGGAATTTTGATAGTGTCGCCTTCGCGAATGAGCATCAGCGCATGCTTAGGATGCTGGCTGTGGTTATGCAACGCCAGGGTATAAAACAAGATCGGCAGTAAGATGAACAAAAGAGCAGCGGTGATTTGTACTATCTTTTGCTGACGAGGGGGGAATTTTTTATAACGATCACGCTGGGTCGATATCAATGAATGAATGTCCATAAATCCAATCTTTATTATTATTATTGTTTATCGACTGACCCTAATTTGGGGTTGGCAAGAAGGTCCATTTGTCTTTTTTTATCATTAACTAAACTGCGAAATTAAGCAAGAGTTCTTAGGGAATTTGGGCCTGAAAATTATTAGGGGGCTGGTTGCTTTTCTTGCCGGCTAATTTGGTTGTCTATAAGCCAAGTAATACCAACTTTCGCAATTGTTCACGAAAAGGAAGCTGCTAGCGCTCCAATATAGCAACGACTCCCATTCCCCCGGCAGTACAAATACTTACCAGAATCCGTCCTTTACCCGCTTCAGCCAGTATTTTTGCACCAGCACCGACAATACGCCCACCGGTTGCGGCAAAAGGATGTCCCAATGCCAGGCTTCCACCTTTAACATTCATTTTTTGTAGGTCAATTCTTCCTAAAGGCTTATCACGGTGTAGTACCTTTTGGCAATATTCAGCTGATTCCCAGGCTTTTAGAGTACATAATACTTGGCCAGCAAAGGCTTCATGTATTTCATAAAAATCAAAGTCTTGTAGGGTTAAGTTATTGCGTTCCAAGAGACGGCTTACGGCGATTGTCGGTGCCATTAACAGTCCTGCACCATGGACATAATCTACGGCAGCCACTTCGCAATCGACAAAATAAGCTAATACTTCCAACTGATGTGCTTTGGCCCATTCGGGAGAGCTTAATAAGACGGCAGAGGCTCCATCTGTTAACGGAGTCGAATTACCGGCGGTTAAACTACCATTAACTGATTTATCAAAGGCAGGCTTTAATTTAGCTAACTTTTCCAGGGTGGTCTCTTTGCGAGTAAGGGTATCTCGTGTTAAGGCATCTATAGGGGTAATTAAATCATCGTAGAATCCTTCATCATATGCCTTGGCGGCATTTTTATGTGATCTGAAGGCGAGTTCATCTTGGGCTTCGCGGCTAATTTTCCATTCTTTTACCATGAGTTCGCAATGTTCACCCATTGATAAACCGGTACGTGGTTCACGTACTGCGGGCAACAATGGTTTTAGCATGCTGAGGCGAAATTTCTTACTGATTCGTAGTTTTTCTTTCCAGTCTTTTGCTTGTTGAAATTTGATTAAAAAATGCGTTAGCCGGCGTTGGCCAATTAATGGGATATCCGAATTGGTATCAGTACCACCACCAATGCCACTGCTCATTTGTCCGCTGGCAATTTTGAGCGCTACCAGATTGATGGCTTCAAGTCCTGTGCCGCAGGCGCGCTGGAGGGTGAGGCCTGGGGTTTCTGGGGATAGGTTGCTCCCCAAAACTACTTCACGAGACAGGTTCCAGTCAAAAGGGTGATTGATAACGGCACCGGCAATTACATCGCCCAAGCACTCTCCCTCAATTTTGCTCTTCTTGATAAGGCTTGCAACCGCAGCACCTAATAAGTCTTGGTTCGATTTACCGGTATAAAGCGTTTGCGATTTAACAAAGGGGGTACGGTAGCTCCCTAGAATTGCGACTTTTTTAGCCATGTTCATGATTTCTCCTCTTATCCTATTTAGCATAGACTAAAAAGAGAGCTGATACTTTAAATCGTGGACGAATTTTAGGGCTTCAGGCAATACTAGGGCGAATAAGGATTATCGCGATAGTATTCGGGTCTATTTTTTTTGCCAGCATCAGTTACCTGCCGGAATACGAAAATTTTCTGATCAGTAGTTCCACCGTGCCTACGTCACGCGGTAGCGAGCACCTTAAGTAAGCGCCATTAGCTGTAGTAGTCAGGTTAGCCATTAAAGCACTCTATCGATTAATAAGTTACGGCGGGTTGGCAGGGTTGGGTCTTTTGAGCGTTGTTTGGCATTCTCTTCCTCTTTATTTGGGGGTAGGCATTATGGAACCTGCTTGTTTTTTGTTAATTATGGTGTTACTTGTCGCTTTGATGGTACTAATTCATGCCCTCTACAATCTGATGTGCTGGCCGTTTAAGGAAGTCCCGGTTGCAAGCAACCAGGCTACCGAATTAGAGGTTAATAAATTACAAGGGGGGTATTTGCTTGTGACTCGAAAACATTGGTGGCAGCATCCTGCGGCGGTTTCTTCACTGCAAAAAATCCTCTTTTCTGCAGGCTGTTAATTAATACTTCTGTTGATAAGGTGTCACCGTTTTCTATTTGTTGCTGGCGGAGGTCTGCAAGTCGAGTAAGCCGTTCTATTTGCTGACCTAATTCTTTGATTTGTGATTGATATTCCTCATTGTTTTGCTGTAATTTGACTTCGGATACGGCAAGCTTTTGTTCTGTTGTACCGATACGTTCAGCAATGGAATTAAATTTCTTTCCCTCAACTTCAAAAAACGAGTCCATACGAGCTTTAAATTCTTCTTGTTGTTTTTCTCCAACAATAACCGTATCAACCAGCTGACTTACAGTGTCTTGCAAAGTGAGCACCGTCTTTCTCATTTTTTCAAGCTCTAGTTCGAATTTGCTTTCCATAAACGCAAATTCGGCTATTTTGGTTTCCAGACTTTCTTGGGCAGCCTGATAATTTTGGGTGATTTGTTCCAATTTTTCTTGATTGTTGTTCAATAATCTAGTTTTTTCTTCCATTTGCCCTTTCAGGGCGGTAGCTGCTGTTTCTAAGCTTTCTTTGGTTTCCCTGAGGGACTCCGTTAATGTTGTAGCGGCTTGAATTTGCTGGCCAAGTGATTCTATTTCTTCAGTTAGTTTTTCGTTGCTTTTTTGGAGGGTAGTATTTTCCTTACCAAATTTTTCAACTTCTTCGGCTAATTTTTGGCGGATTTTATCCAATGCAGTAATTGTCATTTCTAAAAGGTTCGTAAGTCCTAGAACCCCTTTAGTTAAACTGTCGGTGATGTTTATGGTATGATTATGGTGATCCTCAAGTACAATACCACCGCCGGCATATGCAAGCGTGGTTATGCCGCAGAGTGCGAGTAAAAAGCCAACATTAGCAATCAATCCTAAAATTAACGTGGGGACAGTCACCGTGAGTCCACCCATAATTTTTTGCCATAGGGGCAGCTCGCCCCAGAAATCTGCTGCACGCGAGATCATGCTGGGGTTTTTTTCCATGCTTTTGATAATGACGACGAGGCTTTCTCTTATTTTTTTAAAAATATCTTCCGTGATGAATATTCCTTCTGGATTATCTTTCTCATTGGCCTGTATTCTTTTGATCAATGATTCAATTTCGATAAGTTCTGGAAGGTCATCTGCTGTAATAAGTACTTCCTGCTTTACGGCATGGGTAGTGACGACCCTTGGCGGAGCATTTGCTGTTTCAACATAGATGAGTGCTTCTTGCCCTACGCCATGTTTTTTGATTACTTCATCTTCTCTGGTAGCCATATTCAGTTCCTTTGACTAAGAATTTCCCTGTAATTCTTATTTTTAACCAAAAAATACGATAAAACAAGTAAATAATTTTTCATTTAAATTCAATTTGTTATAAGCAATATAGGCACTAAGTTTAAAAGTAAAACATTTTTAGTGTTTGCTGAAACGATAAGGGCGGCTATTATCAGGATATTACTTTGTTTTTACAATGATTTTCTTCGCTTTATTGTCAAAAAAATATCAAATTTATGGATTAACGAACCTTTTGTTTGTGTTTTTTAATTATTTTATGCCCTAATTTTGGGACAGATGTCTTAAAAAAAGATATACTGATATGTTGTGTTTATTCTCGCTGTTTTTTAAGAAAGGGTAGTATTTTTTATGGCATTTAGCATTGGTCAACGATGGATAAGTAATACCGAATCACAATTGGGCTTGGGAATTATTACAGATTTAACTAGCAGACAAGTGAGCATTAGCTTTCCGGCGGCGGGTGAGGAGCGCATTTATTCAACGGATAATGCCCCATTGAGTCGTATTATTTTTAAAGAAGGCGAAGAAGTAGTCACTAATAAGCAACAAAAAATACGACTGACTCGCATTGAGGAACGTCAGGGGCTGTTTTTCTATAGCGGCATCGATGAATCCGGGGACGAGATCTACATTAGCGAGGTTTTGTTAAATTGCTTTATTGACTTGAATACACCGCAACAAAGACTCTTTAGTGGTTTGTTGGATAAGCAAAGTTCCTTTCGTTTAAGAATAGATACCCTAAATCATGCCAGTAGATTACAGCAATCTAAAGTTCGTGGCTTATTGGGTTCGCGTACTAGCCATTTGCCGCATCAGGTTTATATTGCCAGTGAAGTGGCACAACGACATGCACCGCGCGTTTTACTTGCCGATGAAGTGGGGCTGGGTAAAACCATTGAAGCCGGCATGATCTTACATTATCAATTGGTTACTGGACGTGCTAATCGAGTAATGATTGTGGTACCGCAATCATTAATTCACCAGTGGCTTGTGGAAATGATTCGTCGTTTTAATTTGCATTTTTCGATCATTGATGCAGGTCGTTATAACGAGTCGCTGGATCCTTACGGTGAGGATGATTACGACTATGATGATGAGTTGGACGAAGAAGAAGTAAAACCAAATACTGCAAATCCTTTTGAAACCGAAACCTTGGTTTTGTGCAGCCTGGATTTTCTAATGGAGCATGATGAGGCTCGCGAGCAAGCGATTGCGAGCGGTTGGGATTTGTTGGTTATTGATGAAGCGCATCATTTGCATTGGTCGGAAACAGATGTAAGTCCTGAATATGAATGTGTTGAAGCCTTATCCGCTCAAAGCAAGGGGCTACTCTTATTAACCGCAACTCCTGAGCAAGCAGGGATTGCCAGCCATTTTGCTCGCCTGCGTTTGCTTGATCCGTCTCGATTTTATGAGCTTGCGGTATTTAAGAAAGAAGAAGGGGGATATCAACAAATTAATCACTTGGTGCAGGACTTATTAGCCTATGATGCCAGTACCCCCTTAAGTAAATTAAAGCCGGAATTAATGCAGCAGTTGGATGCTTATTTGGGAGCAACCAAAGGTGAAGACATCCAGGAGGCAATTAATAATCTATTGGATCGCCACGGTACCGGACGTGTACTATTCCGCAACACTCGTGCGGCAATCCACGGTTTTCCGCAGCGCCATGTGCATGCTTATCCTTTGGAACGGCCAGAACTTTATTCTTCCCTTGCCGGACAATCTGGGCTTACTAATTTATCGCCAGAAAACTCCTTGAATCGAGAGCTTTGGTTAGGACGAGATCCTCGCGTTAGCTGGCTTGCTAATAAAATCAATGAACTGTTCCCGAAAAAGGTATTGGTAATTTGTGCTAAAGCGAAAACAGCGATTGCTTTGGAGCAGCACTTTAAATTAAGCGTAGGCATTCGCAGCACCGCCTTCCATGAAGGCTTATCTATTATTGAACGCGATCGGGCTGCTGCTTACTTTGGTGAGGAAGAAGAGGGTGCACAGGTAATGATTTGCTCGGAAATTGGCAGCGAAGGACGAAACTTTCAATTCGCCCATCATCTGGTTTTATTTGATTTGCCAATAAGTCCCGATCTATTAGAACAGCGCATTGGTCGTTTGGATCGTATAGGTCAGCAGCATGATATTGAAATCCATGTCCCATACCTAATGAGTACCGCCCAGGAAAAACTATTCCGTTGGTATCATGAGGGGATTAATTTGTTTGCCAAGAGTTGTTCGGTTGGCTTTTCTATTTATGAAGAGTTTGCAGAACGTTTACTGCTTATTTTAGATCAGGCCATGAATGCTACTGATGATGCTTTGCTTGACCAGCTTATTGCGGATACGCGAGTGCGGACTGAACAAATAAATCAAGCCTTGCACGAAGGGCGGGATCGTTTATTGGAGCTGAACTCCTGTAATGTTCCCTTGGCTCAGGCGCTGATTGCTGACATCGAAGCTGAAGAGAATTGCCTGGATTTGGAAAACTACATGGCACAAGTGTTTCATGAGTACGGTATTGATCATGAATATCATTCTGAATGCACTGAAATTTTGCATCCAACGGATCATATGAAAATTAGCCATTTCCCTGGTTTAAAGGAAGAAGGGGTAACGGTTACTTATGCCCGACCTAAGGCTTTGCAACGTGAAGATATGGAATTTTTAAGTTGGGAACATCCTATGGTCAGTGAAAGCATGGAGATGATTCTGGATTCTGAAATGGGGAATGCGACTTTAGCGACTATTTCGGTTAAAAGTATTGCACCAGGAACAGTATTTTTAGAGTCGTTCTATACGGTCAACTGTGCTTCGCCGAAACATTTGCAATTAGATCGTTTTTTACCCTTAACGCCCATTAGAATTTTTATGGATGTTTCCGGTAAAAACTTGTCTAAAGTATTGGATTACACCCAATTGAATCAAATGTGCCAATCGGTTAAACGCCATTTAGGTTATCCAATCATTACCCAGATACACGAAGTGGTGGAAAGCATTTTGGTCAAGACGAAGCTGGTGGCGGAAGGGCAATTAGCAGACATTATTGAGCAGGCGAAAGTAGAGATGCGCAAAAGTGTTCGCTATGAAGTGGAGCGACTGGAAGCGCTACAGGCAATTAATCCGGCAATTCGTCAGGATGAAATTGACTTTTTCAAACAGCAGCTTAATGACAGTGAACATTATATCGACAGTACTGCTTTGCAGTTGCAAGCGCTTCGGGTCGTTATTAATAAGTAGATGACTTAAAAGCACGTCATCTACTATTTCTGTTGGGGATGACGTATTGATTTATTTTGGGTCACTTGTTTTTTAGTACCTTGGTATATACTTATTTATTTTGCGGCAATGAGTCCTTATATTCATTAGGGGCTGTCGTTAGACTAAGAGCTTAGTGGTGATTTCCTAAAGAGAGGAAGGCAAAATGAATCTGACAGAATGGTGGTTAGCATGGGATGCAGATCTTGATGGATTAGCGTCCAAAGTTAGCGATTCACGGACAGAACCTTGGCTTGCTGCACGGGCTATGATCGCCGAAGGGTCGCAGATTGAGGCTAATGTTCTTTGGGGATTACACTATGCCGCCAAGATCAATGCCGCGGCAGAAAAATTGGGAGTCCCTTTTTATAATGAAGTGCTTGGGAAAATGGTGCATTTACCCAGTATTAGTTCTCCTGACTCCTTATTATTTGCGCTAACTTATTATCATCATTTACTGCGCTATCAATCGATTGATCAAGGTAGCACTTTAGTTCTCGCTCAGACTCGTAAAGAACAACCTGGCGTTCAATATGCTGCAAAGGCATTAAAACAACGTCTTGATGAGTATTGTCTGGCTCCTGAGAACATTGCCACAGTCCAGGCAATCTGGCCTGAAATGGTATTATTGCAAGGTCTTGGTTTATTAGCCCAAGTAGAGCAGTGGCTTGCCACAGAACCCGTCGTAGACAAATTACTGAAACAACTTGAACAGGCCACGGGAAAAATAGTGGGACAGTTTGATGCTGAGTACGAAGACATCAACACACTGTTTACAAAAATAGATGAGCTATTAGAGGGGAAGGTTGCCACGCTAAGGGAAATCACTGCCTATAAAACGCTCATCGAATTATTAAATGAAGAGATGCTGTTACCTAATGATTTCAGTGAACCCAACAGTTTAAAAAATAATTATCCTGATTTTGCTGAATACTGGCTGACTTTGCATGAACATATTCCTCCAATCAGTAAGAAAAAGGCGCTGGGCATTACTGGAGTACGCACGGTGATTGGTGTAGCACGTTTTGCTATGGGCATGTTAAGCTCGTTAACGCAGACGGTTGTGGGGCATTTTACCCCGAACTATGTCAATGAATTGGCAGTCAGTGCGGCAAATGCGGTGGATAATTTAACTTCTGCCATAACACCTGCCTCAACGGTTGAGCAACGGAAAAATTTATTAATTCAGCATGCCGAGCAAATCATCGCTACTTCAGCCGCTTCATTAAATCCACAACAAGATGCTCAAATTGGCGCGAATGATTTTAAACGATTGAGTGCAACCGAGGTAAATGGTTTGGTTGATAAGCTCTCCTTAGTCCAGCACTTGCTTGCCTTAAAGCAATGCTTGGCTATTTATCAAATAGAACATACAACCGGCTTTGCGAAATTTTCATTATCGAGCGTCCTGAAACCCATAACTGAATTATTAAGTCATACATTTTTACGTCCTTTAATGTTTGACGCCATATTATTGGTACTAGAGGCCGAACAACTAGAACAGCAGGTGAATGGACTTATTGATACGGCCAAATCCAGTGAAGAACCGGACACTAAAATTTTGAAGACGCAATTGGTTAATACCTTGAAGGCAACGGAAACGAGGGTTAATCATGTACCGCAAAACAGTAAATTTATTTTCTTTAAACAGGAAAGTGAAACGGCGTTAAAACACTTTACTGACGTGATGCAGCATACGTTAGATAATTCTCTGAGCGTGTAGACGGTAAGATTTTGCGGTATCTGTAAATTTCGTCAATTGTGAGCGCGGTGAAGCAACCCAGGGAGAGAGACCCCGTTTAAGCTCAGTACAGAGTTTGCTTCACTCTGTTCGCAATGGCGGCATTATTTTTAAATTAATAGGGCACGTGAAGATGCTCAGATTTAAGACGACACAACCTCCAAGCTCCCAACGCTACTACGCCTTATTTTTAACCATTCACTATTTTTTATTGGTTGGTTGGTTTCGTATTGACGAAATAGGCGTATCCAATCCGCAGTTGGCTCAAATCCATGAGTCAATCCTAGTTGAAAGGCTTGGAAAAACAGCCCATGTCCTATCACAATCACAAAGCCTTGTTGTTGTATTACTTGCGTATGAAACTGGCGTACTCGTTTTAAAAAGTTGGCAAATGATTCCGCATCGTCGCCATCACAGTAATCAGGATCCGCATTTTGCCAGTAATCCGCTATTCGTGCTTTTCGTTCTACAGGACTTAGGGGAAACATTTTGGCCGGTGAAAGATAGATTAATTCTTGAATGGGCCAGATGTTCAGTGGAACCTTGGGCCAATTTTTGCTGATGAAGTCTGCACTTTCTCTTGCTCGGATAAAGGGGGAGCAAATAATTAAATCCGGTGTTTCAGTAATGTTTGTTGCAGCTGTTTGCGCTTGTTTTTGGCCTAAAATAGTCAGCTGGGCATCCGCAGGATTGGTACTCCATGTTCCTGCATTAATACTGCTTTCGCCATGCCTGACTAACCATAAGGTTAACGAAGACAGCGGACTAGAGGGATAAGCTTTCATAAGTGTGCTCCAAAGGCATTATTTTTTTCCGCACCAGCTGCTGCCGCTAAAACCTCGGTCATAATCGGATCCCTTTATCACTTGCAATGAATCAATCAAACAATACCGTTGACGCTGAGGATTTACAATAATTATGCTCTTTTTTCCGCGAAATAGAGAAATTAACCAAGGCTAAAAGAGACGATAAGGTTAATCCCGAAGCAAAATTTTCTATTTTTAGTTGTTGCCAGGGTGGAATGCCTTTAAGAAGCAGGGCCAATTTAAGGCCTGCTTTCTCATCTTGCGCCAATCAATGAGAGCGGTGAGCTGCTCATCGCTTATCCTTGGTTAAATTTGCATAATTGCAAAATTATGAGCCATAATCTTTAAGCACCTATAGTAGCAAGAGGCTACTTATGAACTCTAAATCTGCTCAGAACGTTATCGATGATTTGTTGTTATTGGCTGGTGTTAAACCTAATGGCAAGGAGCCTTGGGATCCGCAAATTCATAATGAAGAATTTTATATCCGCATCCTCAATGAGGGCACCTTAGGGCTTGGTGAGTCTTACATGGATGGATGGTGGGATTGTTCTCAATTGGATCAGTTTTTTGATCGCATCCTTGTCGCTGATATTGAAAATAAAGTGAAATTGAATCAATGGTTATGGCCTAAGCTATTATTATTGCGATTGTTCAATCATCAATCGAAAAAACGGGCACTCATTGTTGGCCAAAGGCACTATGATTTAGGGAATGATTTGTTCCTCGCCATGCTCGATCAGCGCATGAATTATACCTGCGGCTATTGGCTTAATGCCACGGATTTGGATATGGCACAGTGCAATAAATTGGAGTTAAGTTGCCAGAAATTAAAGCTTAAACCTGGGATGCGAGTTTTGGATATAGGCTGTGGCTTCGGTTCTTTTGCTAAATATGCAGCAGAAAATTATGGTGTTTCTGTTGTAGGTATCACCATTTCTAAAGAACAACGGGAGTATGCGCAAAATAATTGTGCAGGCCTCCCTGTTGAAATTCGTTTTCAGGATTATCGAGACATACACGAGCGATTTGACCGCATTGTTTCCTTAGGGATGTTTGAGCATGTGGGCTATTTGAATTACCGCGCCTACATGCAAAAGGTCGCTGATTGTTTGCAAGATGACGGTTTATTTTTATTGCATACTATTGGTAATAATATAACTACTTCTTTTTGTGAGCCGTGGATCAATAAATATATTTTTCCTAATGGTATGCTACCTTCCATGCGCCAAATTAGCAACGCGGTAGAAGGCCTGTTTATGATGGAAAATTGGGCTAATTTTGGCGCCTATTATGATAATACCTTAATGGCTTGGCATGAGAATTTTGAACAGCATTGGCCTGCCTTACAGTCTCAATATGACGAACGTTTTTACCGTATGTGGCGCTATTATTTGTTATCTTGCGCCGGGGCTTTTCGTGCACGTAGCATGCAATTATGGCAAATTGTTTTATCCAAACATGGGGTACGTGGTGGCTATGAAGCACCCTTATTTGACGGAATTATTTAAAGCCTGGTTGCTTGCAACCGGTTACATTTTTTTATGGTGTTATGGTCTTTGGCCTACCGAATGAGTGTAAACGGTCTGTTAACTTGCTGATTATAATAAAATCGTCAGGAGCATCGATATTAAAACTATTTATGATTAGGCTGCGAACCTGTGCATTCTCTTCAAATCTACTTATTGATAGATATACTGCTGGGTGCACGTTTGCTTCCGGTGATGAGCAGTGTTTTATGGCGTGATTTTTCACCACGTTTTAAAAGTACCTGCCGGGCTGGGACTTCAAAGAGTTGCGCAATAAATTTTATTAGCGCTTCATTAGCTCGGCCGTCTACTGGTGGGGCCTGCAAGCGAATTTTCAATGCTTCTCCATGGAAGCCTGCAATGTCGCTCTGCTTGGCACCGGGTTGGACGTACACATTAACCGTAATCAGGTTTCCATCTTGTTGGTACCACATATTTTAGCTTACTCCCATTTTATGCTGTAAGCATAATCACGCCAACGTAGTTCAGCCAAGCTGCCTTTCGCGATTGACGTTACTCCTGCTGGAGTTCCTGTATAAATAACATCGCCTGCTTTTAAGGGGAAAAATTGGCTAATATAAACTAATAAATCTTCAGGGCTCATCATCATTTCGCTAGCTTTAGCACATTGCCGCAGCGAGCCATTAATGCTCAATTGAAAAGCCGTTTCCATATAATCAGTAAATTGTTGATAGGGAATCCAGGGACCAAGGATCGCGGCATTTTTAAATACTTTTGCGGTAGTCCACGGGTGACCGTGTTTTTTTAATACAGTTTGGCGCGCTCTTAAAGTCATATCCAGGCCAAGACTAAGATCGGAAATCGCGTTTTTAGCTTCTTCAGTATTCATACGATATCCATCATGAGCGATACGCAGTACTAATTCACATTCTGGCTGCACCGCATTGTCTTCATCAGGAAAATCAAGCACTAACTGCTCACCCCAGTGTGAGGCTTGTTGCAAAACACTGGCTGGTTTTAAGAATAAAACGGGTTTTTCGGGCATGGCTTCACCCAGTTCTTTGGCATGTTCAAGGTAATTTTTCCCTACACAAACTATCTTATCAATAGACATATTTTTATACCTTTTATTTGATTGAATAGATTCCAGTGGTCCAGCCACAGGGATTAATAATTTTTTCACAAAGTTACTTAAGAAGCATTAAAAATGATGGTTTATTTATAGATTCGTCATTGGTCATTATTTGAGCATCATGAAAAATAGTGATAAAATATATATATAGGTTAATATGGAGAACCTAATGGGACAATCTAAAAGTATAGAAAACTTATTCTCCGTTATTAATGAATATAATAAAAGCCAGAATAAAACGAAGAAGCTAAACGAAATCAAAGGCAAGGCTAAAAAAGTGTTTACAGAACATAAAACACTGAATTTGGCTTATGACTCTATATCTTCTTTTGCCGTTAGTCCTCTGCAAGCAGCCATTGACTCGCTTGATGTATTCAAATTATTAATAGATGAAGGCGCAAATCCTTTCTTTAATCCCAAACCAGACCTTGGCTCTCCAATAGACATTTTGGCAAGTAAGTATTTCTCTTCTTATTGTAACGTTGAGGAAAAAGCAACATTTGAATGGTTAATGACCGCTGAAGATAGTCCTCTATTCACCTGGAACAAATTAGCTGAACATTCGCGTTTAGTTCAAGCGTTTATAATCGCAGATTTGATTCCTGACCAGCTGCAAATGAACGTGTTACCTATCCATAGAGCGATTCAAGCTGGCCGTATCGATTTAGTTCAAGAAGTGATAAAGGCTGCGGGTAGCACGCAAGCAGCAGGCGATATCAATCGGATGAGTATTCTTAGCTCAGCGATTCATGCTGTGTTTTTGGGGCAGGAAAATGCCATGGAAATATTTCAATATTTACTGCAACAAGGAGCAAGTACCCAAAAATCGAATGAGGGAAAACTACCACTGATAATGCAAGCGCTTACTGCACAGGTTTTTTTCCTCTCTAATGAGCAAGATAAACTTGCATCTATCTTGGTGGAATTGCTACTTAATTATGGCGCAACATTAGAGGTGATCAATCCTAAAAGTGGTAAGAATCCCTTGATGACCGCTATGAGTATGGGCTACTACTCGTTGTTTATTTCCTTTTTAGAGAAGGCTGATGCAGCCACTTTAAATCATCGGGCCATCTCAAAACCCTATTATTTACTGTTTCAATTATTCGATGTGTATGAAAATAGATTAGTTGGCCTAGATATTTTAGAACTGCTGCTGGAACTCAAAAATAAAGGTTTAGAATTCGATAAAACCATTGATTACAGTGCTCCCTCTGATCCTTTTGGCCATCGCTCATATGAGAAACGAAGAGAGACATTTGCTTCCAATATGTCCTTATTGCATTTTTATGTAGATAATTTGACGCATGACCGGGATGATTTTTTTCCTTTGCTCGATAAGCGTCTGCAAGTGATTCAAGCGCTAATCGCAAATGGCGTTGATTTTAATGTAAAAGCTAGCTTTACCTCTACTAAAGAAGATGGAATGAATGGCGCTTATGAGACGAAAAAAATTAAAATAAGTCGTGAACTTACTGCGGCTGAATATCTTAGACAAATAGCCGATGAAATTATTGGTCACGATTCTGATGCTTATTTGATTAAGGCCTACCGGGATGAAAATGAATTTTTACAACATATTGAGTACAGAAGTAGGGGCGGACAAATAAAGCTACACAAGCAATTTCACCAATTTAGAAATCTGGAACGGGTTTTATCTGGAGAAAAGCCTTTAGTTTATTCCGGTTTGCCAGATGTAAAAAAAATTGAGCAATTAGCTTTAAAGCACCACGATTCGCAAGAAGTACATGCTCCAGATATTGATCCAAATATTGCTAAAACTGGATTACTGCATGCACGGAGCATAGAAGACCATGACAAATGGGATATGCTGAAAAAATCGATTGTAGACTATGTTAAAAATGCGGAGTCATTGCCAGATTTTTTAGAGCGCGTAGAGGAGTTTAAAACGCCATTGCAACTTCATTTTGACGTCAACACGGATGTCAACGGAGAGGTGGTCAGTTACGGTTCCCTATCGTATCGTTTCCTCCACTATTTTGATTCTTATAAATTCCCTAGCTCCTGGGAATCATTAAGAGCATTTGGGAAAAAGATCTATGGCATAGACATTAACACCCAATATGCGCAGCCAGCGGAACCCACGTTTAAATAGGAGCACTTAGCTTTGATGCCGCCGCAAGCCTAATCACGGGGGGCTAGTAATTAAATTGTTCTACTTATGAGACAATTAAGTCTTATTAACTGAAAGGAATATGCGCATCATGTTTGTTTTTGATCTTAAACTTTACACGGATAAAACATTCACTAATCTCAGTTTAGAAGAGGTTCCGCTGGAGCATATTGAATTTCAAAATTGCCAATTCAAACAATGTAAATTTTCTGGGGTCATTTTTAGTAAAATAACATTTACTGACTGCAATTTTGACTCCTGTGATCTGTCGCTGTCAGCAGTATATAATGGGGATCCACACTCCAGGAGATGTAGAGAATGAAGTCACAGATGAATGTTTTGGTAAAGAAAATTTCTGCGGCGGCAGAGATGCAAGTTTGTCATGCCATCCGGCATCAGGTTTTTGTCAAAGGACAAAATGTACCTCTGCACGAAGAGGTTGATGGACTAGATGCAACGAGCGAGCATTATCTTTTGTTTCTCAATCAACAACCTGCCGGCACTGCTCGGGTTCGCTATATCGATGATTTTGCTAAAATTGAGCGCGTAGCTATTTTAGATGCCTATCAAGGTCAAGGGCTGGGGCATGTACTAATGAACTTTATAATTGAAACGCTTCAAAAGAATCAGCAAGTTAAAAAAGCAAAGCTTGGGGCTCAATCCTATGCAATTCCATTTTATGAAAAATTAGGCTTTGTTGTTTGTAGTGATGAATACCTGGATGCAGGCATCCCTCATAAAGACATGCAACTTAGTTTTAAAATTTAAAATAAGCTTTCTTTTGATATTTTATGTATTTTTAATGATGCAGAGCTTGTTAAACAAGCCAGTGGCTTTGATGCTTAATCTTGGATATAACCTTGTTTAAAAAACTACTCGCAAAACCCTATGATGCATTTATCAAAATGAAAGCCTTGATTAGGTCTATGGTTGTATCAATGCACCGCTGGTTAGTATTCTCGAGAGAGAATGGAGTTTAATTCTGCGTAGGTTTCTTGGGTTTCTTCGGAACGGCTAGTACCAGTTACAAAATGAAAGAACGAATACATCGAATGAATAGGGTTTTGCTTTTCAGATATAAGTTCTTTGATTTGGATCATATTTTCTTTAGGTGATTGTACTAATTGATATAATTCAAAAATTCCCCGTGGAACATTAAAGGTTTTTCCAGCGAATGTTATGCTGGAGCGACTACCAGTCCATCCTAAGGTCCAGGGGCTTAAAGAGTCAGATCCAATTAATTTTTGTTCAATTGCTGCTTTAATTAATTGGCTTTTGACGTGAAACTCACCCTGTTCCGTTATAAAGGACTTTATGTCTTTTTCGAGTCGTTTTTTATTTAGCCCAACATCATGCTCATGTTCTAACCTATTAGTTTGTTGAGTATAAGATACATTTTTGCACATAAGCAGATCGGTTGCCAGCTCTACATAAGACGCACTGTCTTGTGCTCTTCTTAACGCTTCTCTTCCTAGAAGAAGATCCAGGTAGGAATTATTGTGCGCATTTGCAATTTCTTTTAGTGGAATGTAAACCAAAAAAGACAGATGTTCTGGATTTGAAAACAGTACAGTTGCATAAAGTAATTGTTCCTGGCATTTCTCTACGCAGGGGGCTTGGGTTTGGAATGAACGAATTTTTTCACGAAGGTAATCAGGCATTACTTTTAATTCAGGATCAATCTTGAAATATTCAGCTTCAAAAAAATCTTTAAGTTGTTTAATTCTGTGGTCAATCTGCTGCAATCTCCGAAGGTATGTTCCTAAGGATGGCTCAACAGAGTCGCAATCCCGATGTGAGAGCATCTCCGTATACTTTTCATGATCGATAAGTCTGTTTAATATTCCATCTAAAGTAAATTGAGCTGCGTTTAGGGATACTGATCTGGCTTGCTCATATTGTTTTTTCATTGTTAAACGATCCAGGCCGTAACTGGCTAAAGTTCCCTTGATCTGTTCATTCTCGTTAGGAGAGTTTAGAGCTTCTGTAATGAAATCGCCTATCATGCCATTTGCTTGGTTAATCGCTTCATTCGCACTTTTATCTTGAGGCTGGATTTCATGCTTAGAGATGGTCATCTATTACTCCATGGAGTCACTTTAGGAATGTGTTTGGAATGCGCTTAAATTTTAACAGGGTGTGCAATATTTGTAAACCATGGGCGGGGTCCTGAATGTATGGACATTAGGCAAAGTCTTGGGGTGATCTTTCCTCGAAAAACCGGACACCAACATTATGCAACCAACTCAAAGTCATTCGGGGTCTGAAACCCTAAAGCTGAATGGATGCGCTGACGATTGTAAAACACGTCAATAAGGCTTGTAAGCAACCGAGTTCCCTAGATACAGCAGCCCTCATCAGTATGAATGTAGGTTATATCAGATGTCCAAGCGGTGTTAACAGCAACAGGATTAAATTGTCTTCCCACGATATTTTCGGCTACAGGCTTTGAGTGGCGACTCTCTGTTGTCACTTTAAAACGCCTTGCCGTTTTAGGTTTGAGTCCTTCCTGCTGCATTAAGCGTTTGATCCTCGCTTTCCCATGATATTTACCCAACTGACGCAATGCCTGTTGTAATCGAGGCACACCGTAGGTTTGACGCGATTGCAACAATTCATCCCGAAGTGTTTGTGCTAAACGTTTATCTTCTTGTATATGGGAGCTTTCAATCGCTTTAATTCTAAATTTTTTTCATTTAATTGAGGTTGATTTGGGAATACTTTCTCTTGTTTGAGAAGGTATTGTTTGCGCCAGTTATATCGGTTATTTTCTGCTACACCAAGCTCTCTGGCTACTTGTCTTACCATGATTACACCTTGTTGATGAGATTATATCTCGTAAACAAGGTGTCCGGCTATTCGAGGGAAGATCAGTGATTGCTGCGCTTACTGATTCAGTAGATCCTTCACGCTATCTCAAGGATATGAGACGTAGAGATCAAGAATTGAGCAAAGGGTGGGGGCAAATTGCCACCCCCCTTTCAGTAGAAACCATTGGCGGAAAGCAAAGACTTAATTGTGCCAATACAGAGGGACTCTTTCGTATTATTCAATCAATCCCGTCACCCAAAGCAGAGCCATTTAAACTTTGGTTAGCTCAGGTTGGATATGAACGAATTCAAGAAATTGAAGATCCTGAGCTTGCACAGGAACGCATGAAACAGCTCTATGAACAAAAAGGCTATCCCAAAGACTGGATAGACAAGCGTCTAAGAGGCATTGCGATTCGTCAAAATCTAACAGACGAATCGCAAGAGCGTGGTATTACTAGCCAAAGAGACTATGCTATTTTAACAGCGGAAATTTCAAAAGCTACATTTGGTATGACACCTAGCGAATATAAACAGCACAAAAATTTGCCATAAAAATCAAAAGTCAATTTACGTGACCACATGACGGACTTAGAACTTATCTTTACTATGCTTGGTGAAAAAATGACTACTGAAATTTCTGGTGTAGAAAAACCGGATGGCTTGGTTGATAACAAAAAAGTTGCTCGCCGTGGTGGTAATGTTGCAGGTAATGCACGTAAAGAAGCAGAAAAAGAATTGGGGATTTGCTCCGTTCCTGTTATTTGTGCCCCCAATAACAGCGTATCCCCTGGATCTCAGGAGTTTGATTGTGTAT